>NZ_CAXSLF010000017.1:0-515 GCF_964238205.1 Streptococcus oralis | reverse complement strand
GCTGATTCTGATGCACTTGTTGATGCAGACTCAGATGCTGATGTGCTTGCTGACTCAGATGCGCTTGTGCTTGCTGACTCAGATGTAGACGTTGACGCTGATTCTGATGCGCTTGTGCTTGCTGATTCAGAAGCTGATGTGCTTGCTGATTGGCTTGCACTTGTTGATGCTGATTCAGAAGCTGATGTACTTGCTGATTCTGATGCGCTTGTGCTTGCTGATTCTGATGCTGACGTTGATGCAGACTCAGAAGCTGATGTTGACGCTGACTCAGATGCGCTTGTTGATGCAGACTCAGATGCGCTTGTGCTTGCTGATTCAGAAGCTGATGTGCTTGCTGATTCTGATGCAGACGTTGATGCTGATTCAGAAGCTGATGTGCTTGCTGACTCAGATGCGCTTGTGCTTGCTGATTCAGAAGCTGATGTTGACGCTGACTCAGATGCACTTGTTGATGCTGATTCTGATGCTGACGTTGATGCAGACTCAGAAGCTGATGTGCTTGCTGATTCTGA
>NZ_CAXSLF010000016.1:0-520 GCF_964238205.1 Streptococcus oralis | reverse complement strand
CAGTGAAAGCTGATGTACCTGGTGGTGTAGATATTGAAAATACTGCGGCTCAAGTAGTCAACTACTACAACCCAACTACTAAGAAAGTTGAAAAACCTGAAAAACCAACTGAAAAACGTGTAAACAACGTTCCAGTTGAAGTGGAATTCAACTTCACTAAACGCTTGGAAGGCCGTGAGCTTAAAGAAAACGAATTCAGCTTCGTTCTTAAAGATTCAACAGGTAAAGTTGTTGAAACTGTAAGCAGCGATGCGGCTGGTAATGTTAAGTTCAAAGCTCTTGAATTCAAGAAAGGTCAAGAAGGCGTACACAACTACACAGTAGAAGAAGTTAAAGGAACAGACGCAACCGTTACATACGACACAATGAAAGCGAATGTAACAGTTACAGTGAAACACGATGGAACAGCTAAAGTTCTTATCGCAACTGTAGGCGACATCGCTGATAAAGAATTTAACAACGTCGTCACTCCTCCAGAAGAACCTAAGTTCCAACCAGAGAAATACGTTGTTTCTGAAGA
>NZ_CAXSLF010000015.1:0-541 GCF_964238205.1 Streptococcus oralis | reverse complement strand
AACTTCCCATCAA
Organism: Streptococcus oralis; assembly: GCF_964238205.1. Lineage (GTDB taxonomy): Bacteria > Bacillota > Bacilli > Lactobacillales > Streptococcaceae > Streptococcus > Streptococcus oralis_CZ. The sequence continues at coordinate 528 of NZ_CAXSLF010000015.1, read as the reverse complement.
CACCAGAAGTGAAGTATCCAAATGATCCAACAGATCCAACTAAACCAGGTCAACCAGTTGTTCCTAATGTACCAGGTTATGAACCACATCTTCCAGATCCAAAAGATCCAAGCAAACCAGGTAAACCAGTAGAACCAGGAACACCTGTAACACCTGACAAACCAGGGGAAGATACGCCAATCATCTATGTACCAAAAACAAATGATGTAACGCAACCAACTAAACAAACAGTAACGTTTGAAGGAGCAGGTTCAACTACACCAAAAGATGATGTTCAAAGCGACTATACTTTCACAGGTAAGAAGAATCAAGCTGATGGTACAACAACATGGACTGAAAAGAGTCATGACTATGGCAAAGTAAAAGTCCCAGTAGTTGAACACTATTATGCGAATAAAGCTGAAGCAGGTGGTAAGACAGTTACTCCAGAACACCCAGAAGCTACAGATAAAGTAACCTACAAACCACTTGGAAACTTGGTTCCAAAACCAGAGAAACCAAATGATCCAAACTTCCCATCAACACCAG
>NZ_CAXSLF010000014.1:0-569 GCF_964238205.1 Streptococcus oralis | reverse complement strand
GAAGAACCTAAGTTCCAACCAGAGAAATACGTTGTTTCTGAAGAGAAATTCGATATCACAGGCGACAAGCTCGTTGATGATGATAAAGAGTTGGCAGACAAGTACGCAGATACCAATGCGAACCCATATGCGGACGATGCATCAAACAACGAAGCTCAAAACTTGAACACCAAGACTGTGAAACGTGGCGACAAGTTGGTTTACCAAGTATGGTTGGATACAACTAAATTTGACGCAGCTAACAAGGACAACATCCAATCAGTAGGAATCTCAGATGACTACGATGAATCTAAATTGGAGCTTGATGCTACTAAGATCAAAGCTTACGATTCAGTAACAGGTGATGATGTTACAGCTAAATTTGACATCACTGTGAACAACGGTGTAATCACTGCAACTCTTAAAGCTGGCTTCACTAAGTCACTTGGAGACGCAGAAGATACTCAAATCATCGATACAACTAAGTTCGCCTTCGGACGTTACTACAAGTTCGACATCCCAACAACAGTGAAAGCTGATGTACCTGGTGGTGTAGATATTGAAAATACTGCGGCTCAAGTAGTCAACTA
>NZ_CAXSLF010000013.1:0-572 GCF_964238205.1 Streptococcus oralis | reverse complement strand
GATACAACTAAATTTGACGCAGCTAACAAGGACAACATCCAATCAGTAGGAATCTCAGATGACTACGATGAAACTAAGTTGGATCTTGATTCTACTAAGATCAAAGCTTACGATTCAGTAACAGGTGACGATGTAACAGCTAAATTCGATATCGCTGTGAACAATGGTGTGATTACTGCAACCCTTAAAGCTGGCTTCACGAAGTCACTTGGCGATGCAGAAAACACTCAAGTGATCGATACAACTAAGTTCGCCTTCGGACGTTACTACAAGTTTGACATCCCAACAACAGTGAAAGCTGATGTTCCTGGCGGAGTAGATATCGAAAATACTGCGGCTCAAGTAGTCAACTACTACAACCCAACCTCTAAGACAGTTGAAAAACCAAGCAAACCAACCGAGAAACGTGTGAACAGCGTACCAGTACAAGTAGAATTCAACTTCACTAAACGCTTGGAAGGTCGTGAATTGAAAGCGAACGAATTCAGCTTCGTCCTTAAAGATTCAACAGGTAAAGTTGTTGAAACTGTAACGAACGATGCATCTGGAAACGTTAAGTTCTCAGCTATCGA
>NZ_CAXSLF010000012.1:0-1051 GCF_964238205.1 Streptococcus oralis | reverse complement strand
GATGCACTTGTTGATGCTGATTCAGAAGCTGATGTGCTTGCTGATTCAGAAGCTGATGTTGACGCTGACTCAGATGCTGATGTGCTTGCTGATTCTGACGCACTTGTTGATGCAGACTCAGATGCGCTTGTTGATGCTGATTCAGAAGCTGATGTACTTGCTGATTCAGAAGCTGATGTTGATGCAGACTCAGAAGCTGATGTGTTTGCTGATTCTGACGCACTTGTTGATGCAGACTCAGATGCTGATGTGCTTGCTGACTCAGATGCGCTTGTTGACGCTGATTCTGAAGCTGATGTGCTTGCAGACTCAGATGCACTTGTTGATGCTGATTCAGAAGCTGATGTACTTGCTGATTCTGAAGCTGATGTGCTTGCTGATTCTGATGCGCTTGTGCTTGCTGATTCTGACGCACTTGTTGATGCAGACTCAGATGCTGATGTGCTTGCTGACTCAGATGCGCTTGTGCTTGCTGACTCAGATGCACTTGTTGATGCTGATTCTGAAGCTGATGTACTTGCTGATTCTGAAGCTGATGTTGATGCAGACTCAGAAGCTGATGTGCTTGCTGATTCTGATGCTGATGTGCTTGCTGATTCTGATGCGCTTGTGCTTGCTGATTCTGATGCTGATGTGCTTGCTGATTCTGAAGCTGATGTTGACGCTGATTCAGACGCTGATGTGCTTGCTGATTCTGATGCTGATGTTGACGCTGACTCAGATGCGCTTGTGCTTGCTGATTCTGATGCTGACGTTGATGCAGACTCAGAAGGTGATGTGCTTGTTGATTCTGATGCGCTTGTGCTTGCTGATTCTGAAGCTGATGTGCTTGCTGACTCAGATGCGCTTGTTGACGCTGATTCAGATGCTGACGTGCTTGCAGACTCAGAAGCTGATGTGCTTGCTGATTCAGAAGCTGATGTTGACGCTGACTCAGAAGGTGATGTGCTTGTTGATTCTGACGCACTTGTTGATGCTGATTCAGAAGCTGATGTTGACGCTGACTCAGATGCACTTGTTGATGCTGATTCAGATGCTGATGTGCTTGCTG
>NZ_CAXSLF010000011.1:0-1985 GCF_964238205.1 Streptococcus oralis | reverse complement strand
TCAGCAAGCACAAGCGCATCTGAGTCAGCAAGCACATCAGCTTCTGAATCAGCATCAACAAGTGCCTCTGAGTCAGCAAGCACATCAGCTTCTGAGTCTGCATCAACGTCTGCATCAGAATCAGCAAGCACATCAGCATCTGAGTCAGCATCAACAAGTGCGAGCCAATCAGCAAGCACATCAGCTTCTGAATCAGCAAGCACAAGCGCATCTGAGTCAGCGTCAACATCAGCGTCAGAATCAGCATCAACAAGTGCGAGCCAATCAGCAAGCACATCAGCATCTGAGTCAGCATCAACAAGTGCGAGCCAATCAGCAAGCACAAGCGCATCTGAGTCAGCATCTGAGTCAGCATCAACAAGTGCGAGCCAATCAGCAAGCACATCAGCATCTGAGTCAGCATCAACAAGTGCAAGTCAGTCAGCAAGCACAAGCGCATCAGAGTCAGCGTCAACAAGTGCGTCAGAATCAGCATCAACGTCGGCTTCTGAATCAGCGTCAACAAGTGCAAGCCAGTCAGCAAGCACATCAGCTTCAGAATCAGCAAGTACAAGTGCAAGCCAGTCAGCAAGTACATCAGCATCTGAGTCAGCATCAACAAGTGCGAGCCAATCAGCAAGTACATCAGCGTCTGAGTCAGTGTCAACAAGCGCTAGTCAATCAGCAAGCACATCGGCATCTGAGTCAGCATCAACAAGTGCGAGCCAATCAGCAAGCACATCAGCATCTGAGTCAGCATCAACAAGTGCAAGTCAGTCAGCAAGCACAAGCGCATCAGAGTCAGCGTCAACAAGTGCGTCAGAATCAGCATCAACGTCGGCTTCTGAATCAGCGTCAACAAGTGCAAGCCAGTCAGCAAGCACATCAGCTTCAGAATCAGCAAGTACAAGTGCAAGCCAATCAGCAAGCACATCAGCATCTGAGTCAGCGTCAACAAGTGCGAGCCAATCAGCAAGTACATCAGCGTCTGAGTCAGCGTCAACAAGTGCAAGCCAGTCAGCAAGTACATCAGCATCTGAGTCAGCGTCAACAAGTGCGAGCCAATCAGCAAGCACATCAGCATCTGAGTCAGCGTCAACATCAGCGTCAGAATCAGCAAGCACATCAGCGTCAGAATCAGCGTCAACAAGTGCATCTGAGTCAGCGTCAACATCAGCGTCAGAATCAGCAAGCACAAGTGCGTCAGAATCAGCAAGCACATCAGCTTCTGAGTCTGCATCAACATCAGCTTCTGAATCAGCAAGCACATCAGCGTCAGAATCAGCGTCAACAAGTGCATCTGAATCAGCAAGCACATCAGCGTCAGAATCAGCAAGCACATCAGCTTCTGAATCAGCATCAACAAGTGCAAGCCAATCAGCAAGCACATCAGCTTCTGAATCAGCATCAACAAGTGCAAGCCAATCAGCAAGCACATCAGCATCAGAATCAGCATCAACAAGTGCAAGCCAATCAGCAAGCACAAGCGCATCTGAATCAGCGTCAACATCAGCATCAGAATCAGCAAGCACATCAGCTTCTGAGTCTGCATCAACATCAGCTTCAGAATCAGCAAGCACATCAGCTTCTGAGTCTGCATCAACGTCAGCATCAGAATCAGCAAGCACAAGCGCATCTGAGTCAGCGTCAACATCAGCTTCAGAATCAGCAAGCACATCAGCATCTGAATCAGCATCAACAAGTGCCTCTGAGTCAGCATCAACAAGTGCGTCAGAATCAGCGTCAACAAGTGCTTCTGAGTCAGCAAGCACATCGGCTTCAGAATCAGCAAGCACATCGGCTTCTGAATCAGCAAGCACATCGGCTTCTGAATCAGCAAGCACAAGTGCATCAGAGTCAGCAAGCACAAGCGCATCAGAGTCAGCAAGCACATCAGCATCTGAGTCAGCGTCAACATCAGCTTCAGAATCAGCAAGCACATCAGCATCTGAGTCTGCATCAACAAGTGCATCAGAATCAGCAAGCACATCAGCTTCAGAATCAGC
>NZ_CAXSLF010000010.1:0-5093 GCF_964238205.1 Streptococcus oralis | reverse complement strand
AGCTAAGCGACTTCCTTATCTCACAGGGGGCAACCCCCAACTACTTCCGGCGTTCTAGGGCTTAACTTCTGTGTTCGGCATGGGTACAGGTGTATCTCCTAGGCTATCGTCACTTAACTTTGAGTAATACCTACTCAAAATTGAATATCTATCAAATTCCAAGAAAAGCCTTCACACTTCGTATTCTCAGTTACTTTGGATAAGTCCTCGAGCTATTAGTATTAGTCCGCTACATGTGTCGCCACACTTCCACTTCTAACCTATCTACCTGATCATCTCTCAGGGCTCTTACTGATATAAAATCATGGGAAATCTCATCTTGAGGTGGGTTTCACACTTAGATGCTTTCAGCGTTTATCCCTTCCCTACATAGCTACCCAGCGATGCCTTTGGCAAGACAACTGGTACACCAGCGGTAAGTCCACTCTGGTCCTCTCGTACTAGGAGCAGATCCTCTCAAATTTCCTACGCCCGCGACGGATAGGGACCGAACTGTCTCACGACGTTCTGAACCCAGCTCGCGTGCCGCTTTAATGGGCGAACAGCCCAACCCTTGGGACCGACTACAGCCCCAGGATGCGACGAGCCGACATCGAGGTGCCAAACCTCCCCGTCGATGTGAACTCTTGGGGGAGATAAGCCTGTTATCCCCAGGGTAGCTTTTATCCGTTGAGCGATGGCCCTTCCATACGGAACCACCGGATCACTAAGCCCGACTTTCGTCCCTGCTCGAGTTGTAGCTCTCGCAGTCAAGCTCCCTTATACCTTTACACTCTGCGAATGATTTCCAACCATTCTGAGGGAACCTTTGGGCGCCTCCGTTACCTTTTAGGAGGCGACCGCCCCAGTCAAACTGCCCGTCAGACACTGTCTCCGATAGGGATCACCTATCTGGGTTAGAGTGGCCATAACACAAGGGTAGTATCCCAACAACGTCTCCTTCGAAACTGGCGTCCCGATCTCTTAGACTCCTACCTATCCTGTACATGTGGTACAGACACTCAATATCAAACTGCAGTAAAGCTCCATGGGGTCTTTCCGTCCTGTCGCGGGTAACCTGCATCTTCACAGGTACTAAAATTTCACCGAGTCTCTCGTTGAGACAGTGCCCAAATCATTACGCCTTTCGTGCGGGTCGGAACTTACCCGACAAGGAATTTCGCTACCTTAGGACCGTTATAGTTACGGCCGCCGTTTACTGGGGCTTCAATTCATACCTTCGCTTACGCTAAGCACTCCTCTTAACCTTCCAGCACCGGGCAGGCGTCACCCCCTATACATCATCTTACGATTTAGCAGAGAGCTGTGTTTTTGATAAACAGTTGCTTGGGCCTATTCACTGCGGCTGACTTAAAGTCAGCACCCCTTCTCCCGAAGTTACGGGGTCATTTTGCCGAGTTCCTTAACGAGAGTTCTCTCGCTCACCTGAGGCTACTCGCCTCGACTACCTGTGTCGGTTTGCGGTACGGGTAGAGTATGTTTAAACGCTAGAAGCTTTTCTTGGCAGTGTGACGTCACTAACTTCGCTACTAAACTTCGCTCCCCATCACAGCTCAATGTTATAGAACTAAGCATTTAACTCAATTCACACCTCACTGCTTAGACAGACACTTCCAATCGTCTGCTTTAGTTAGCCTACTGCGTCCCTCCATCACTACATACTCTAGTACAGGAATATCAACCTGTTGTCCATCGGATACACCTTTCGGTCTCTCCTTAGGTCCCGACTAACCCAGGGCGGACGAGCCTTCCCCTGGAAACCTTAGTCTTACGGTGGACAGGATTCTCACCTGTCTTTCGCTACTCATACCGGCATTCTCACTTCTATGCGTTCCAGCACTCCTCACGGTACACCTTCTTCACACATAGAACGCTCTCCTACCATACCTATAAAGGTATCCACAGCTTCGGTAAATTGTTTTAGCCCCGGTACATTTTCGGCGCAGGGTCACTCGACTAGTGAGCTATTACGCACTCTTTGAATGAATAGCTGCTTCTAAGCTAACATCCTAGTTGTCTGTGCAACCCCACATCCTTTTCCACTTAACAATTATTTTGGGACCTTAGCTGGTGGTCTGGGCTGTTTCCCTTTCGACTACGGATCTTAGCACTCGCAGTCTGACTGCCGACCATAATTCATTGGCATTCGGAGTTTATCTGAGATTGGTAATCCGGGATGGACCCCTCACCCAAACAGTGCTCTACCTCCAAGAATCTCTAATGTCGACGCTAGCCCTAAAGCTATTTCGGAGAGAACCAGCTATCTCCAAGTTCGTTTGGAATTTCTCCGCTACCCACAAGTCATCCAAGCACTTTTCAACGTGCCCTGGTTCGGTCCTCCAGTGCGTCTTACCGCACCTTCAACCTGCTCATGGGTAGGTCACATGGTTTCGGGTCTACGACATAATACTAAAGCGCCCTTTTCAGACTCGGTTTCCCTACGGCTCCGTCTCTTCAACTTAACCTCGCATCATATCGTAACTCGCCGGTTCATTCTACAAAAGGCACGCTCTCACCCATTAACGGGCTCGAACTTGTTGTAGGCACACGGTTTCAGGTTCTATTTCACTCCCCTCCCGGGGTGCTTTTCACCTTTCCCTCACGGTACTGGTTCACTATCGGTCACTAGGGAGTATTTAGGGTTGGGAGATGGTCCTCCCAGATTCCGACGGGATTTCACGTGTCCCGCCGTACTCAGGATACTGCTAGGTACAAAGACTATTTTAAATACGAGGCTATCACTCTCTTTGGCTGATCTTCCCAAATCATTCTTCTATAGTCTTTGAGTCCACATTGCAGTCCTACAACCCCGAAGAGTAAACTCTTCGGTTTGCCCTTCTGCCGTTTCGCTCGCCGCTACTAAGGCAATCGCTTTTGCTTTCTCTTCCTGCAGCTACTTAGATGTTTCAGTTCACTGCGTCTTCCTCCTCATATCCTTAACAGATATGGGTAACAGGTAGTACCTGTTGGGTTCCCCCATTCGGAAATCCCTGGATCATCGCTTACTTACAGCTACCCAAGGCATATCGTCGTTTGTCACGTCCTTCTTCGGCTCCTAGTGCCAAGGCATCCACCGTGCGCCCTTATTAACTTAACCTTATTTTTGACCTTTCAGTCATAAACTCTTTTAATACTACAGCGTTTCGGTTTATTTTCTTGTTACTATTTGATATAGATATTCAATTTTCAATGTGCATTACTTGGTGATCTCTCACCAATGGAGCCTAGCGGGATCGAACCGCTGACCTCCTGCGTGCAAAGCAGGCGCTCTCCCAGCTGAGCTAAGGCCCCACAAGACCTCTCAAGACTAAACAAGACCAATGTGCATTCCTTATCCTTAGAAAGGAGGTGATCCAGCCGCACCTTCCGATACGGCTACCTTGTTACGACTTCACCCCAATCATCTATCCCACCTTAGGCGGCTGGCTCCTAAAAGGTTACCTCACCGACTTCGGGTGTTACAAACTCTCGTGGTGTGACGGGCGGTGTGTACAAGGCCCGGGAACGTATTCACCGCGGCGTGCTGATCCGCGATTACTAGCGATTCCGACTTCATGTAGGCGAGTTGCAGCCTACAATCCGAACTGAGACTGGCTTTAAGAGATTAGCTTGCCGTCACCGACTTGCGACTCGTTGTACCAGCCATTGTAGCACGTGTGTAGCCCAGGTCATAAGGGGCATGATGATTTGACGTCATCCCCACCTTCCTCCGGTTTATTACCGGCAGTCTCGCTAGAGTGCCCAACTGAATGATGGCAACTAACAATAGGGGTTGCGCTCGTTGCGGGACTTAACCCAACATCTCACGACACGAGCTGACGACAACCATGCACCACCTGTCACCTCTGTCCCGAAGGAAAACTCTATCTCTAGAGTAGTCAGAGGGATGTCAAGACCTGGTAAGGTTCTTCGCGTTGCTTCGAATTAAACCACATGCTCCACCGCTTGTGCGGGCCCCCGTCAATTCCTTTGAGTTTCAACCTTGCGGTCGTACTCCCCAGGCGGAGTGCTTAATGCGTTAGCTGCGGCACTAAACCCCGGAAAGGGTCTAACACCTAGCACTCATCGTTTACGGCGTGGACTACCAGGGTATCTAATCCTGTTTGCTCCCCACGCTTTCGAGCCTCAGCGTCAGTTACAAGCCAGAGAGCCGCTTTCGCCACCGGTGTTCCTCCATATATCTACGCATTTCACCGCTACACATGGAATTCCACTCTCCCCTCTTGTACTCAAGTTAAACAGTTTCCAAAGCGTACTATGGTTAAGCCACAGCCTTTAACTTCAGACTTATCTAACCGCCTGCGCTCGCTTTACGCCCAATAAATCCGGACAACGCTCGGGACCTACGTATTACCGCGGCTGCTGGCACGTAGTTAGCCGTCCCTTTCTGGTAAGATACCGTCACAGTGTGAACTTTCCACTCTCACACTCGTTCTTCTCTTACAACAGAGCTTTACGATCCGAAAACCTTCTTCACTCACGCGGCGTTGCTCGGTCAGACTTCCGTCCATTGCCGAAGATTCCCTACTGCTGCCTCCCGTAGGAGTCTGGGCCGTGTCTCAGTCCCAGTGTGGCCGATCACCCTCTCAGGTCGGCTATGTATCGTCGCCTTGGTGAGCCGTTACCTCACCAACTAGCTAATACAACGCAGGTCCATCTGGTAGTGATGCAATTGCACCTTTCAAGCAGATATCATGCAATATCTACTGTTATGCGGTATTAGCTATCGTTTCCAATAGTTATCCCCCACTACCAGGCAGGTTACCTACGCGTTACTCACCCGTTCGCAACTCATCCAGAGAAGCAAGCTCCTCCTTCAGCGTTCTACTTGCATGTATTAGGCACGCCGCCAGCGTTCGTCCTGAGCCAGGATCAAACTCTCATTAAAAGTTTGAGTTCTCACTCATTTCTGTCACTGACAGATTTATTGTTTTTTCATTGTTCAGTACTACAACTTCAGTTGTAGTGCCCTGCACATTGGTTCGTCTTGTTCAGTTTTCAAAGGTCTTTGTCACTCTCTTCTCTCAAGTGACAACTATATTAGTATATCACAGCAGCTTTCGCTTGTCAACACTTTTTTGAAACTTTTTTTA
>NZ_CAXSLF010000009.1:0-5104 GCF_964238205.1 Streptococcus oralis | reverse complement strand
GCTAACCCAACAGCAAGCAAGGTAGAAGTAGGCAACGATGGTACAGCGACAGTAACCTTCCCAGATGGTTCAGTAGCGGTCTTGACACCAGAGAAGACAGTGAAAGAAGCTGATTCAAATGGCGTTAAGAACCCAGCAATCACCCCAGTAGTGAATCCATCAGCTCTTACAGATGCAGAAAAAGCTAAGGTAGCTGACGAAGTTAAGAAAGCTAACCCAACAGCAAGCAAGGTAGAAGTAGGCAACGATGGTACAGCGACAGTAACCTTCCCAGATGGTTCAGTAGCAGTCTTGACACCAGAGAAGACAGTGAAAAAAGCAACTAAAGAGTCATCTGCTAACCCAGCATCTAAGAAAGCTGGAGCGAAAGAATTGCCAAATACTGGTACAGAGCAATCTAACGCTTCAGTTGGTCTAGCACTACTTGCAGCAGCGACAGGTGGACTTCTCTTCGCAAAAAAACGCAAGGAAGAAAAGTAAATAAAAAGCTCAAATAAAGCAAAACTGAGAATGATTATTCTTTCAGACTGCTAGAAAAACCGTAAGAATTTCTTCTTACGGTTTTTTGATTATGTGACTATTAGTCCGTCTCGCTCCGTGAGGTGCGAGACAAATAAACCACCCGCTATGCGAGTGCGCGTCGAAGGTTATACCCAAAAAACTCCAAACGCGATACAATAAAGGTGTTCAAGCCAATTGTAAAGCGAAAGGAGAAAACCATGGCACAAAAGTCTCATAGTTTATCACACACAAAGTGGCACTATAAGTATCACATTGTGTTCACCCCTAAGTATAGACGAAAAGTCATCTATAATCAATATTGGAGTAGTTTAGGTGAAATATTTCATCGCTTGTGTAGTTATAAAGGTGTTGAAATTATTGAAGGACACTTGATGGCAGATCATGTACATATGTTGGTAAGTATTCCACCAAGGATAAGTGTTTCTAGTTTCATGGGTTATTTAAAGGCTAAAAGTGCACTCATGATGTTTGACAAACACGCCAACCTCAAGTACAAGTTTGGTAATCGACATTTCTGGGCGGAAGGTTATTATTTGAGTACAGTAGGGTTTAATGAAGTCACAATAAGGAAATATATTCAAGATTAAAGAAATTATCCAGTGGATGATTTCTTCACGAGTATGAAAATTTGAGAACGAGTACAGCATGATATAGCTCTAGATAAATTGAGTGTAAAAGAATATGAGGATCCCTTTAGGGATAGTGGTAAGTAATACTCACGCCTCTTTAAGAGGCAAGTGACGAGTCAAGAGCAATAGAGGTTGAACAACGTGAAAGCCAGCGTCTTTAGACGCTGGCTGGTAATTTGGGCTTATAGACCTGGTATGGTGGTTATGATTTCAAATACTCGTTTTACTATTTGAAGTCAGATAAATTAAATTTTTTTCTGATAACGATATCTCAGAAAAATTGCAGAATGAAGATTAGTCAACAATTTATTAATACTATAGTGGATTGAAATAAGATGTGAACAAAGAGATTAGGAAAGTCAAATTAATTTCTAAAAACGCTTTAGAATCCTTGTCGTACTATTCTAGGTTCAATCCACTGTAGTTGTATAGTTCTATCAGAAACGATCAAAAGCACTAAATTAAATCTGAGTAAGGCATAGAACAAGAAAACGGATATTTAACTCAGATAGTCTTACATAAGAGTGTAAACCGCCAAAATAGAAAATATAAACAGTTAGAAAATCTAGAAGATAATCGAGATTGAGAATGAAACTGACTTGTAACTAAAGTCAACCTCTAAAATAATAGGATAATCAAAAAAATAAATGATGAGTATAATCTAAACTAATAAATGGGGAATACTAACGATTAGCAACAAATCTAATGATAAATACTTCTCTACTAATTAGAAGTAAGTTATATATAGATTCTGATTTGAGTGGGTATATTTCACGAGGCTATGAAAAAATAAATGGATTACTTGAACGACTGGACATAATGTAAAATAACAAGTAAAAAAATAGAACTATTACACTTAAAATATCACTAGTTTGCTTCATATAGAGTTCCAGTAAAGGAATCATCAATTCCATACCAGACTGGTAAAAATTTTAAATAAAAACTAAAATATGGTAAAATAACGATTAAATAAAGTTTTTAGGAGACATTTATGAAGACAAAAACACTTGCACAAGTTGATGGAATTATTGGGATCATTGCAGGAGCTCTTTTGGCAATCTTACCAGTCGTTATCGTTATGATTGCGGCTATTTCTGAAAATGAAGATTTTGCGGGATTTGTTTTGGGAGTTGTTTTCCTTGTTTTTACTTTAGTAAAAATTGCAACTCTTATCCTAGGAATTCTCACTCTTGTCTACTATAAGGATGACAAGCGTATCTCACTTGCTCCGTCTATCTTGCTAATCGTTGGATCGGGAGTAGCATTGATTCCATTCTTGGGATGGATTGGTGGAATTATTCTCATCATTGGTGGAGCGCTATACTTGTCAAGCTTAAAACATTTCCAAATCGAAGGATAATTCTATACTAAAAGAGAAGAGACAAGAAGTCGCTTCTCTTTTTTGATTGATTTTGACTAGCTTTTTTGTGAAAAATTGTGTAAAATAGAATAGATAAACGAGGGAAACCTCGGAAAATAAAAGGAGTATCCATCAAATGGTAAAATTGGTTTTTGCTCGCCACGGTGAGTCTGAATGGAACAAAGCTAACCTCTTCACTGGTTGGGCTGATGTTGATTTGTCTGAAAAAGGAACACAACAAGCGATTGACGCTGGTAAATTGATCAAAGAAGCTGGTATCGAATTTGACCAAGCTTACACTTCAGTATTGAAACGTGCAATCAAAACAACTAACTTGGCTCTTGAAGCATCTGACCAATTGTGGGTTCCAGTTGAAAAATCATGGCGCTTGAACGAACGTCACTACGGTGGTTTGACTGGTAAAAACAAAGCTGAAGCAGCTGAACAATTTGGTGATGAACAAGTTCACATCTGGCGTCGTTCATACGATGTATTGCCTCCAGCAATGGATCGCGACGATGAGCACTCAGCTCACACTGATCGTCGTTACGCTTCACTTGACGACTCAGTTATCCCAGATGCTGAAAACTTGAAAGTGACTTTGGAACGTGCCCTTCCATTCTGGGAAGATAAAATCGCTCCAGCTCTTAAAGATGGTAAAAACGTATTCGTAGGAGCACACGGTAACTCAATCCGTGCTCTTGTAAAACACATCAAAGGTTTGTCAGACGACGAAATCATGGATGTAGAAATCCCTAACTTCCCACCATTGGTATTCGAATTTGACGAAAAATTGAACGTAGTTTCTGAATACTACCTTGGTAAATAAGAAACAAAAAGCCTAGGATGATTCCTAGGTTTTTTCAATTTCTAAATAATTCGGTACGATCTTGAAAGAAAGCCATATTTGATGATTTTAAAGTGAAAAATTTAAGAATTCAAAAAAGAATTTAACTTGTCAAAGCAGAGGATTCTTGTTATAATAGGTAAGATGGAGGCGTTATGGCACTTAAAAAAGCAAGTCTAGCCTGTGCGGTTTGTGGTTCTAGAAACTATTCAATCAAAATTAGTGGAAATCCAAAACCAACACGCTTAGAAGTAAATAAATTTTGTAAACACTGTGGCAAGTACACCACACACCGAGAAACGAGATAGGAGAAAACGATGCGTTTTATTAAGGACATTTTTAAACTTCTTAAAGAAACAACTTGGCCGACTCGCAAGGAAAGTTGGTTAGATTTTAAATCTATCATGGAATACACTGCTTTCTTTGTAGTGATGATTTATATTTTTGACCAATTGATTGTTAGCGGATTGATTCGTTTTATTAATATTTTTTAAAATAAGCTAAGAAAAAGATCTAGTCGCTGAAATTCTTCAGTTAGGAAAGGAAAAAACATGGATAGTTTTGATAAAGGATGGTTTGTGCTACAAACTTATTCTGGCTACGAAAATAAAGTAAAAGAAAATCTATTGCAACGTGCACAAACATACAATATGCTAGAAAATATTCTACGTGTTGAAATTCCTACACAAACAGTGCAAGTAGAAAAAAATGGAAAGAAAAAAGAAATCGAAGAAAATCGCTTTCCAGGGTATGTTCTTGTAGAAATGGTTATGACCGACGAAGCATGGTTTGTTGTGCGTAACACACCAAACGTAACAGGATTCGTAGGTTCACACGGAAATAGATCAAAACCAACTCCACTTTTGGAACAAGAAATTCGCGATATTTTAGTTTCTATGGGTCAAACTGTCCAAGGATTTGATATTGATGTTGAAGTTGGTCAAACTGTTCGTATTATTGACGGTGCTTTCGCAGATTACACAGGTAAGATCACAGAAATTGATAACAATAAAGTTAAGATGATTATCTCAATGTTTGGTAATGATACAGTTGCAGAAGTAAATCTTAACCAGATTGCTGAACTTTAATCGGACATTTCATCAATTAAAATTACAAAGTAAAGACAACCGTATAGAAAACAGTTGTCTTTTTTTACCCTCACTTGTCAGTATTCACAACTGCCATAACATTAGAGAGTAAAAACAGCACAAGACAGAAACCAAAACCCCTCTTTCCCCCTTTCTCTGCTTGTAGTATAGCAGAGAAAGGGGGAAAGCAAATGCTTGAGAAATATTATGCAAAGGTAAAAGGAATTGTTCATAAATGTAGAAAAGATTATTATCTCCACCTGTGGGAGAAAGAGGATTGGGACCAAGAGGGCATGATCTGTCTTTATGAACTGCTTGAGGTCCATCCAGAATTAGTGGAAGAGGAAAAGAAGCTCTACGTCTACTTCAAAACAAAATTTCGCAATCGAATCCTTGATAGTGTCAGAAAACAAGAGAGTCAAAAACGTCGTCTAGACCGGATGGCCTATGAAGAAGTAGGGGAGATTAGCCATCGCCTACCAGAAGGAGGATTGTGGTTGGATGATTACTACGCCCTTCATGAATTGTTGGATACTTATAGAAGAAAATTACCAGAAGATAAGCAAGAAGCTTATGAACGCCTCTGGGCAGACGAACGATTTAAAGGCCGCAAAGCCCTTCTCAGAGAGCTGAAGGAAACATTACAAGACTTCTAAAA
>NZ_CAXSLF010000008.1:0-69073 GCF_964238205.1 Streptococcus oralis | reverse complement strand
ACCGGAGTTGTTATTTTCAACTCTTACTATTATACCGACTTTTTTTGCTTTGTCAACACCTTTTTTTAATTTTTTTTCAATTCTACTGAATTACTTCCTGTAACTCTTTCAGCATAGCTTTGCGCCCCTTGAAACGCTCATCTGCCCATAGCCGTTCATAGGCTTCTTGCTTATCTTGTGGTAATTTTCTTCTATAACTATCCAACAATTCATGGAGGGCGTAGTAATCATCCAGCCACAATCCTCCTTCTGGTAGTCGATGGCTAATTTCCCCTACTTCTTCATAGGCCATCCGGTCTAGGCGACGTTTTTGACTCTCTTGTTTTCTGACGCTATCTAGGATTCGATTGCGGAATTTTGTTTTGAAGTAGACGTAGAGTTTCTTTTCCTCTTCCACTAATTCTGGATGGGCCTCGAGGAGTTCATAGAGACAGATCAGTCCTTCTTGATCCCAATCCTCTTTTTCCCACAGGTGGAGATAATAATCTTTTCGGCATTTATGAACAATTCCTTTTACCTTCTCATAATACTTTTCAAACATTTGCTTTCCCCCTTTCTCTGCTTGTAGTATAGCAGAGAAAGGGGGAAAGAAGGGCCGTGGTGGTATTGATTATGAGTTTGTAATTCACATAAATCTGGCTAGATAACCATATTCTTAATTTCAGACAAAGCAAAAAGCCTACTGTTGTAGGCTTTTCGTAAAACAAATCTTAAAATTAAAGCATTTTGTTGTAGAATTCAACGACAAGTGCTTCGTTGATTTCTGGGTTGATTTCATCGCGTTCTGGCAAGCGAGTCAATGAACCTTCCAATTTTTCAGCATCGAATGATACGAATGCTGGACGTCCAAGAGTAGCTTCTACTGCTTCAAGGATAGCTGGAACTTTCAATGATTTTTCACGAACTGAAATCACTTGACCTGGAGTTACGCGGTATGATGGGATATCAACGCGTTTTCCGTCAACAAGGATGTGACCGTGGTTTACGAATTGACGAGCTTGACGACGAGTAGTCGCAAGACCAAGACGGTAAACAACGTTATCCAAACGGCGTTCCAAAAGAAGCATGAAGTTGAAACCTAGGATTCCGCCTTTGATTTTTGTAGCTTGTACGAACAAGTTACGGAATTGTTTTTCACCTACACCGTAAGTGAAGCGAAGTTTTTGTTTTTCAGCCAATTGCAAACCGTATTCTGACAATTTAGAACGGTTGTTTGGTCCGTGTTGTCCTGGTACGTAGTTACGACGTGCCAATTCTTTACCTGTACCTGTAAGTGAAAGACCAAGGCGACGAGCTTGTTTCCAAGATGGTCCTGTATAACGTGACATGTGAATGTCCTCCTGATATAAATAATATTTCGGTGGAAATAGTCACTTAGAAAGCCCTGATTCGTGCAGATGCCCTTCGCCTAAACAGCCAAGGTTACTTATTATAAGACATCTGTTGACGAGCTTCATGCTTTCCTGCTGATATTTCACACAAACTTTATTCTACCATGAATGGCTAGATTTGTAAAGGGGTTTTAAGCTTTATTTTCATTGCCAGAGAGGTTAAGAAGGAGGGTAAAGGTGCTTCCTAGGCCGTACTGGCTGCTGACTGTGATTTCCCCACCCAATTGATGGGCCAATTCACGCGCAATCGCAAGACCTAAGCCATGACCACCTGTTTTCATATTGCGCGAAGTCTCGACACGATAAAGGCGTTTGAAAATATTCTTTAAATCCTCTGGGGCAATCCCCTGTCCCTCATCGGTCACACTGATTGAAAGCTGATTCTTCTCCAGCTTAGCCACCACTTCCAGCTTGGTTCCTGGAGCTGAGTATTTAAAAGCGTTATTGACCAGATTCACCAAGATACGAGAAAGTTTGGCATAATCTCCTTCAATTCGAGCAGACTCTGGGATTACCTGCAAATGGACATCTCGTTCCTCCTGCTCAATCAAGAACTGAAATTCACTCATGCACTCAATCAAGAGCTGGTCCAGAAAAATACTGTCCTTGCTGGTCGTTTCCACCTGATTTCTAGCTGTATTTAGGGTCAAAAAATTCAACTCTTCAACCAGTTTATTAAGCCGTTCTGTCTGGCGCCCAATGGTTGCTAGATAATGTGCTTGTTCTCCTTCCTTGATAACCCCATCCAAAATCCCTTCTACCGTCGCTTGGATTGAAGTGATTGGGGTCTTGATATCGTGCGATAGCTGGGCAATCATCAAGCCCTTTTCTCGTTCGCTTTCTTCCAAGGAATCAAAGGTCGCCTGCAAGTCATGGGACATTTCATTGAAAGCTTGGCCTAATTGCTGAAATTCCACAGGCCCTTGAACCTCCAGATTTGAAGAAAAGTCCTTGTCCGCTACTCGCTTGGCATGTTCCTTAAGTTTACCCAATGAAGTAAAGACTGGTGATAGGAGAAAAAGACTAATCCCAGCACCGACAAAACTTGCGATTAGAGTCATGCCAATCAGGAAATAAATCTCTCTTTCGTCAATTAACATTCGCTGTACTGCCCAAAAAACTACGATAATCGTTAGGAGTGTTGAAATGATATAACCTGCTAGAATATAACTTTTTAATTTCATTGACTACCTCGTGCTTTCTCAATTTTGTAGCCCAAGCCCCAAACTGTTTTTATGGTGGGCGTTTCTGCACTAGCATATTTAGCCAACTCCTGTCGAAGAGCATGAATATGAACATTTAAGGTATTGGTATCATCCACATAGTCTTCTTGCCAGACCTTTTCATAAAGATCTGTCTTAGAGAAAACTCGCTTTGGATTGCTGGCTAAAATCCATAAAAGCTCGAAGGATTTGACTGTCAAATCAAGTGCTATATCTCCTACTTGAGCCTCATGACTACCGTGATTCATTCGTAAATCCCCGAGACTGACAAGCTCTATCTCACCCCCACGATGAAGGCGACGCAAGATATTGTGGACACGTAAAACAAGCTCACGAGGACTAAATGGCTTGGCAATAAAGTCATCTGCCCCCAGGCTTAGGCCGTAAATCTTGTCCTGCTCGCTTGTCTTAGCCGTAATAAATAGAAAAGGCTGATCTGGAGATTGATACTGAACCTCACTAATCAAATCATAACCATCCATCCGAGGCATCATGATATCTGTAATAATCAAATCAATCGGTTTTCGCTTGAAGATTTCCAAGGCCTCTATTCCATCATGAGCCACCAAAACCTGATACCCTGCCTGAACCAGATAGCGTTGATGAATATCTGTGATTTCTACCTCGTCGTCAACGAGTAAAATAGTCTTTCCCATCTGTCTCTCCTTTGAAAAAAACAGTGCTATACTACAATAGTATAACACTATTTTAATCTCTTTACGAACATTCTAAACGATATCTGGATTTTTCATATCCTAGATAGAAAGTCTGTAGCTAGACTAGTCATTTTCCTCTTTTTTAGCTTTCAAACCGAGTCCACCTAACAGTCCAGCCAAGGCGAGTCCAAAGAATCCAAGAGTAGCCATTGATGTTTGGGCTTCACCAGTATATGGAAGCATGTCTTTTTGCTCTTTCATTTGAGCAGCCATCATTGGACTTGACATCTTGTTATTGGATGCCATCTTGCCTTCATCAGACATTTTGCTTGAGGTTGCTGGAGCTTGATCTTGTTTCATGCTTGGTGTTGCCATAAGCTGGCTAGCATTCATGGTTTTGTCTTGCTCTTTGCTAGGCATCATCTTATCCTGGCTAGCAGCTGGCATTTTAGATTTCATCTCATCTTGATGAGCACTTGGCATTTGAGCGTTCATATTAGACGCATCTTGATGACTATTCATCATTGGAGCCGGCATAGCTGAACCATTAGAAGATGGGACGGAACCTGACTGCATCGGAACAAGAGACTGATGTCCATTCAAGTTCACTGTCAAATCTTTAGTCGCTACGAGGTTGCTCAAGTCTGCCTTGCCATCTTTTGCACCGTACACTTTAATAGTAGCTTTATAGCTTTGAGTGCCGTTTTGTTTTAACAAGTCAAGCAGCTCTTTATCTGATTTTCCTTGAGTACCTGCCAAATCCACTTCATAGAAGTAAAGGCCTTTGCCCAATTTCTCTACTGGTGGGAGAGCGGGATTTTTAGCTGAACCGTTGTCTGACCATGGGGCCTTATCGGATGCTTTTAAGATGAGGCGGGTCAACATACCATCACCAGCGAAGAATTCATATGGAATAACTTGGTTAACACCGGCTGTGAATGGACCTGGGAAATTGGCTCTATCCAAGTAAGTAGCTGGGACGTCTACTGTGTCTTTGGTGTTACCAGCCACACCTTTTTGAACTTCATCTGGAGTGGTCAAGCCGTTCAAGTTCACTGTCAAATCCTTAGTCGCTACCAGATTTGTCAAATCGGCCTTGCCATCTTTTGCACCGTACACTTTGATGGTAGCTTTATAACTTTGCGTACCGTTTTGTTTCAAGAGGTCAAGAAGGTCTTTGTCAGATTTGCCTTGAGTACCTGCTAAGTCCACTTCATAGAAGTAAAGACCTTTGCCCAATTTTTCTACTGGTGGGATAGCAGAATTTTTGGCTGAGCCGTTGTCGGACCATGGGGCTTTGTCTGAGGCTTTCAAGATAAGGCGAGTCAACATGCCGTCGCCGGCGAAGAATTCGTATGGAATGACTTGGTTAACTCCGGCTGTGAATGGGCCAGGGAAATTGGCTTTGTCCAAGTAAGTAGCTGGGACATCTACTGTGTCTTTGGTATTGTCAGCCACACCTTTTTGTACTTCAGCTGGAGTGGTCAAGCCATTCAAGTTGACATCCAAATCCTTAGTCGCTACGAGGTTAGTCAAATCTGCCTTGCCATCTTTCGCACCGTACACTTTAATAGTAGCTTTATAGCTTTGAGTGCCATTTTGTTTCAAGAGGTCAAGAAGCTCTTTATCTGATTTTCCTTGAGTACCTGCCAAATCCACTTCATAGAAGTAAAGACCTTTGCCCAACTTCTCTACTGGTGGGAGAGCAGGATTTTTGGCTGAGCCATTGTGTGACCATGGAGCCTTGTCAGATGCTTTCAAGATAAGGCGAGTCAACATACCATCACCTGCGAAGAATTCGTATGGAATGACTTGGTTAACACCTGCTGTGAATGGGCCTGGGAAATTAGCCTTGTCCAAGTAAGTAGCTGGGACATCTACTGTGTCTTTAGTGTTGTCGGCTACACCTTTTTGCACTTCGGCTGGAGTGGTCAAGCCGTTCAAGTTGACATCCAAATCCTTAGTCGCTACGAGGTTGCTCAAATCTGCTTTGCCATCTTTCGCACCATACACTTTAATAGTAGCTTTATAGCTTTGAGTGCCGTTTTGTTTCAAGAGGTCAAGAAGCTCTTTATCTGATTTGCCTTGAGTACCGGCCAAATCCACTTCATAGAAGTAGAGGCCTTTGCCCAATTTTTCTACTGGTGGGAGGGCCGGATTTTTGGCTGAACCGTTGTCTGACCATGGGGCCTTATCGGATGCTTTTAAGATGAGGCGAGTCAACATGCCGTCGCCAGCGAAGAATTCGTATGGAATAACTTGATTAACACCAGCTGTGAATGGGCCTGGGAAATTAGCCTTGTCCAAGTAAGAAGCTGGAACATCTACTGTATCTTTGGTGTTGTCAGCCACACCTTTTTGAACTTCAGCTGGGGTGGTTGCTGGTTGAGCTTCACTTGCCTCACGGTCTTGTCCAGAAACTGTAGACGCAGGACCTTCCACAGGTTTAACCGTATCTTCTGTTTGTTTCTTAGATTCTGGTTTTGCTTGCACTTCTTCTTTTGGCGCTACCACTTGGTCTTTAGCAGCTACATCCGCTTTTTCTGGAGAGCTTGTAGTATCCAAGCTTGCTTTAGATGTTGAGTCTGCCTGTTCTAAAGGAAGAGTAGTATCCACTGCTTCTTTTAGTAGCTCTACTGGTAAATCGCTCTTTGCACTCACCGAATCTGCATCTGGCACGACTTGAACAGGGGTCGG
Source organism: Streptococcus oralis (assembly GCF_964238205.1). Classification (GTDB taxonomy): domain Bacteria; phylum Bacillota; class Bacilli; order Lactobacillales; family Streptococcaceae; genus Streptococcus; species Streptococcus oralis_CZ. Next base: position 63,106 of record NZ_CAXSLF010000008.1, on the reverse strand, counting down.
ATTGACCACATCGGCACGTACAGAACTTGGTTGACTGACTAGAACAAAGAAGCCACTGGCAACAACAACTGAGGCGACACCGACACTGAGACGGCGAATAGACCAACGAGTATATCTTTGATTTGGATTGAATTTCATAGGATTCTCCTTAGAGTTTTTCTTTATTTGATGACTCTAGTATAATCTCCTAAAATTAAAAAGGATTAAGAAAAAGTTAAAATTTTTCTTAAATCCCTCTTATAAAATACTTATATTGACTCAATAGTCGTTGAAAAAAGAATAGTCACTCCTCTTCTACTCACTGAGGCTTGCTAGAGTATCCAAATATTGGTTATTGATCACTGCCATGATATAGGAGTCAGCTTTCAATAGATCATTCGGTCCAAACTGTACATCTAAGGGAGCATTTTCGTAGTCACGAAAACCGAGGATATTGAGATTGTATCGTCCTCTAAGATTTAATTGGCTAAGGCTCTTTCCTACCCATGATACAGGAACTTTCATTTCGACAATGGAGACATTCTTGTCTAACTGAAAGACATCTACACTGTTATTAAATAGAATCGTTTGTGCCAACGAACGACCCATTTCATACTCTGGTGAAATAACAGAGTCTGCACCGATTTTTTCAAGTACTTTTTTTGCTGTATGACTTTTGACCTTAGCAATAACAGTTGGTACTCCCAAATCCTTGCAATGCATAACCGCAAGAACACTAGACTCCAAGTTTTCACCAGTTGCGACGACTACGGTATCGCAGGTATCAATTCCAGCTGATAGCAAGAGGTCCTCATCTGTGATGTCACCAACAACGCCACGCGCCAAGACTGGTTCAAATTGATTGATTCGTTCCTCATGGTCATCAATGGCTATGATATTTACATCATGCTTAGCGAGAGCGGCGAGAACACTACTCCCAAAAATACCCAAACCTAAAATTCCGATTGTCCGATCTGACATAGCTTATCCTTTCTTATCCTATGGTTATATCTGCTTTCATATAGTGAATCATATCTTTCTTATCTGGCCGATACTCAGCTAAACTGACTAATAGCGTCAGTGGCCCAATTCGTCCGATAAACATCAGTAGCATGACAATGCTGAGAGCTAATTTGCCTAATTCTGGTGTCAAATTAGCAGTTACTCCAACCGTAGCAAGTGCTGAAATAGTTTCAAACATCAGGTAGATAAATTTCGGATTCCCTTCTGCTGTTATTCCTAGTAAAATCAAGCCAACCAGAAAAGTCAATAAAAAAATAATGAAGACACTGAATGATTTTTGGACTGTCCGAGGTTCAATCGTTCTCTGTGCTACATTGGCATGAGGTAACCCTAAAAACTCACTGCGTGCGAATACCAACAAAACAAAGAAGGTCGTGATTTTTAGTCCTCCTGCTGTTCCTCCAGGTGCTCCACCGAGAAACATTTGTAAGATATAAATCAGCAATGTGACAGGTCTAGCTTGAGTGTAATCAATAGAAGCAAAACCTGCTGTTCTCATGCTGACAGTTTGGAAGAAACTGACCAGCAATTTATCAGGTACGCTAAGATTGCCAATGGTCCCTGGATTGTTCCACTCAATCAAGAGAGTTGAAACTGTTCCAGTAAATAAAATCCCCACTGTTAAAAAAAGAACCAATTTGGTATGAAAACGAAGACGTCGTTTTTTCTTCTTTCCTAACTGGGTTGCTAGATCAAACCAAACCATGAAACCTAGACCGCCTGTAATAATCAAGCCAGCAATCACTAGATTAACCAAAGGATCTGTCTGAAAGGCTAGCAAACTCGTACTTCCAAAATTATCAAATCCAGCATTACAGAAAGCTGAAATCGCCAAAAAGATAGACGTTAAAATACCTCGCCCCCAGCCAAATTCGGGGATAAAACGAAAACTCAGCAGAAAGGCTCCTAAACCTTCTACTAAAAAAGTCGTCAAAAAGATGGAACGTAGAAAATCCTTCAAAGACTGAGTTTCTTCAAAACTAAAACTCTCCAGAATCGTTTCACGACCTCGAAGACTGAGTTTTTGCTTGCCCTGGATATAGAAAATTCCGATAAAGGTCATGAGACCCAAACCACCAATCTGAATCAAGAACATACAGATCAGCTGCCCCCAGACATTGTAGGTCGAAGCGACAGGTAAGGTAAAAAGTCCTGTCACACAGACCATAGATACGGCTGTAAATAAATGATCAAAGTAACCGGCATGAGATGTTGGAGATTGTGCAAATGGCAGACTCAAAAGGAGAGACCCCAAGAGAATAACCAAAGCAAAACTTAAAAAGATTCTCCGAGCGGGTGATAAACGTCCTAGAATGGTATTTATTTTTTCAACAATTGATTTTAATAACATAGCTACATTGTACCACAAAAATCTGAGAATACTCACATATAACTAACGATCTCAAGGCAAAGACCTAGCGCCTTATCAAAAGCTTCTGCACCCCAATCGCGTTGGTCATAGTTATCAAGGTCTGCCAAAGAATCTGCCGTAAACAACAACTCACCCCAAACTGCTCCGCGAAGCTGGGCAACTGCTGCAAGAGTTGCACACTCCATCTCTACAACTGCACAGCCTTCTTCCTTGCGATAGGCAACTTTTTCAGCTGTTTCTCGGTAAAATCCGTCTGTCGACCAAGTCATAACTTCTTCGTAAGGGACACCTAGTTGTTCCAAAACTTGCTCGATAGCAGAAATAGCTTGAACATGCACATCCATATAACGAGAAGGCGCTACATAGTGGTAGCTCGTCCCCTCATCTCGCAGAGCGCGAACAGGAACGAGAAAGGCATTTTCCTCTATATCGGCTAGGACTCCACAAGTACCAGTGGAAATGATTTGCTCCACACCATAGCCAATCAACCAATCCATAAACTGGGCTGCTGGGGCAGAACCCACAGGCGCTTGGGCAAGACAAATCTCCTCGTCCTTGTAGTTGATGACATATACTGGATAGGTTTTGGTGGCAGAAACGAACTCGCCAACACAATCCGCCCCTACTTCCTGAGCATAACGGTCAATCTCCTCCTCCAAAAATGCATAGATACACTTCTTTGGCAACTTCAAGTCTAACCCCTCATGTGTTGGCATAAGGACTGCCTGAGGATTATCATCAAACTCTAAAATAGGAATGGCATGTTTTTGAATCATAGAGTACCTCCTCTAAATTTGTACTATTATAACAAAAGCAAAACGAAAGTCAAGACGGAAGCCTAAGTCAAATCAGAAAAAACCTACCTTAAGTAGGAAACAACAATTAAATGCTTTTTTCGTCATAATAAACTTGCTATAGCTTAGGAATTATTTTATAATAGATTGAATTTAAAAAAGTGAGGGAGTTTTATGAAATTCTATTCCTATGACTATGTGCTCAGTCAGATTAGTCAACAGAATTGGGTCATGATTATCGTATCAGCTTTACTGCTTATCGTGACTGGATTTTTTGCATTTAAAGCTTTCAAAGATAAAAAAGGGAGCAAGTTCCGTGAATTATCGCTCATTTCTATTTTGACCTTAATCGCATTCGTTTTGATAAGCATTACGAATCTTCAAAACAGTCAATCCAATGATAATCAATTCCGCTCTTCCCTAAACTTTATCGAAGTCGTTTCAAAAGAATTAGGTGTAGATAAAAAAGAGGTCTATGTCAATACCTCAGCAGTAACTGATGGAGCTATTATTAAGGTTGGCGAACATTTTTATCGTGCCATTAGCGGGACTGACCAAGATAGCTATTTATTAGAAAAAATGGAACTCTATAAATCAGATGTTGAACTCGTGGAGGTTGAAAAATGATAAGCTTTTTTGCTACAATTGCAATTAAATTGGCCTTGGGGCTTCTTTCTCTTGTTTTTGTTATTAACGTAACAGGTAAAGGAAATCTAGCACCAAGTTCTGCAGTGGACCAAATCCAGAACTTTGTTCTCGGGGGTATTATCGGTGGGGTTATCTACAATAGTTCTATTACCATCATCCAATACATTGTTATCCTCATTATTTGGACTATTCTCATTTTACTCCTTAAATGGTTGAATACCAATGTTTCCTTCATCAAACATCTGATTGACGGAAAACCAACTATTATCATTAAAAATGGTAAGTTAGATCCAGAAGCCTGTCGCTCAAAAGGTCTTGCAGCGGCAGATGTAGCTCTTAAGTTGCGCTCTCAAGGGATTTTCCAATTGAAAGAAGTCAAGAGAGCTGTGATTGAGCAAAATGGACAGCTGATTGTCGTAAGAATAGGTGACGAGAATCCTAAGTACCCAGTCATTACAGACGGTGTTGTCCAAATTGAAATCTTAGAAACCATTGGCAAATCCGAGGAGTGGCTAACTGAGAAATTGAAAGAAGAAGGTTTCGAAGAAGTCTCAAATATCTTTATTGCTGAATATGATAAAGGTCAATTGAATGTTGTAACCTATTAAAAAAATAAACTGATGCTTTTCGTATCAGTTTTTTGCTTTTTGACAATAATGGGTATATAATTAAGTTATTATCTGATGGATTTTAGATGATAGAATAAATTAACGGAGGTAACCCCCATGTCAATCGAAGAAAAATTCAACCAAGCTAAAGGTTCTGTCAAAGAAGGTTTTGGTAAACTTACTGGCGATACTAAAACTCAAGCGGAAGGAGCTGCAGAAAAAGTTGCTTCAAAAGCTAAAGAAGTTGCTGAAGATGCTAAAGAAGCTGTCGAAGGTGCAGTATCTGGCGTAAAAAACATCTTTAAAAAAGACGGAGAATAATTCTTTTTCGTCCTAATAACATAAGAAAATCTCCTTCTCTTTCGAGAAAGGAGATTTTCTTTTATGGTTGTCCGCCAGGGCCACCATTCCCTTGAGGTCCACCTCCACCAGGCATCGAATTGACAATCTCAGTTTGTTTTTCACCATTGAAATAGATGTCTCCGCCTGTGTAGCTCGCTGTTCCATCAAAGTCAAAACCAGTTTGACCAGTCATTTTGATGGTTCCTCCCGTAACAGTAATGTTACCATTTGAGTCAATTGGATCTGTGTCCCCTTGACCAACTTCAACCGTCAAGTTCCCACCATTCATAGTAAAGAAGATTTCACTTTGTTGGGCATTTTTGTTGGCTGCATTGACACCATCATCTGTTGAGTATATGGTGATGTCTCCACCGTTGATAGTGATTGACTTCCCTTCAAGCCCTTCTGTAGAATTCTTAACGGTATAGGTACCACTATCAATAACCAAATCACCTGATGCGTGGATACCATCGTCCCCTGCAGTAACAGTGATGGTATTATCAGAAAGATACATGGTTCCTACAGATGTGTCCTCATCATTGTCGACCTTAACTCCGTCTTCCTTGGCATCGATAGTCATGGTTGTGCCGGTAATGTTGAGTTCATCATTGACATTAAAGGCATCTCCGACTGCTGTGATATTGTAGGTACCGCCTGTGATGTGAAGTGTATCATTTGCCTTGATACCATTATTTTTCTTGCCATCTACATTGAGAGTTCCTTTACCATTGATGGTCAAGTCCACTTTAGAGAAGAGGGCTGCATCAGCTTTTTCATCGCTATTAGAAGCTGAATCTGAGAGGCTATTGGTTGTGCCATCTGCTAGAGTTAGGTAAACATGACCAGACGATGTTGCAGAAATAGCAGCATTGGTATTAGTCATGGTCACACCCTTTAGAACAATATGTACATCATCAGTCTTTTCGGCTTCAATCTTGATTTGAACTCCGTCGGATTGACCAGATATGACATAGGTTCCTGCCTTGGAGATTGTAACGGTAGATCCTGATACGGCAACTCCGTCACCTGATACCTTCGCTGTTGATCCTGACAAGGTTACAGTTGCTGCTGTCTTTTCATCATAAGAAGTATCATAGTCCTTGTCTGTAAAATAGCTAGTTTTCTTAGCTTCTGTAGTTGATGTCGTTTTCGTTGTCGCAGTATTGCTAGCTGTTGTATTTGAAGTTGACTGGGTACAAGCTGTTACTAGTGCTAGAGTTGCTATACTCGTTAATAAGAATGTCCATTTTTTTGCTTTCATGCTCGTTTCCTCGACTTTCATTTTACATGCTCTTAGTCTACGTGACTTTCCTAAAATAAGCCTAAACTTTTTCTGAAAGTTTTCTTAAGTTTAGTTTCAATTAAGTTAAATTTAACAAAAGTTTTAGATAAACTCTTTAAAATCCTAGACAAACAAGCTCGTCCTTGTTTAAAAATAGTATAACCCAAGATTAGAGGAGAAGGACTTATGAAACCAATCGAAACAACTTTTAAACGGATTGAAACCAAATATGTTGTCTCCAAAGAAATATTAGATAAACTGATTCAAGATTTAAAGGAATATTTAGTAGAAGACGACTATCCAATTTCAACAATATCAAACATCTACTTTGACACAGAAGACTTTGATATTCTCCAAGATGAGCATCTTGGAGTCAAACGAAAAGAAAAGGTACGGATGCGGACCTATCTCAGCCAACCTAAAATAGATAGTCAAGTTTTTTTAGAAATCAAAACTAAGGACCAAGAAGGGATTGGTCGCAAGTACCGACTGCTCTCAACTCCTAGTTCCATCATCAATTTCATGACCAAAGGGCACTTGGATGCTAGCATTACTGATACAGTCGTCATTGAAAAAGTGAAAAAACTTCAGCATGATTACAAACTCGCTATCAAGCCTCGTATGTACATCTACTACGATCGTTATTCATTAAAGGAAAAGAAATCTATTGAGGGCTGCCACTATAACAAAATCCGTATCACAATTGACCAAAATCTAGTCTATAGAGATGAAACTGTCAGTCTCTTCGCGGGAAATCACGGGACTCCTCTCTTAGATAACAACACTGTGATTATGGAAATCAAGGCCCCTGGAAACAAGCCCCAGTGGTTGCAGGACATCCTAGACAAGTATGGTTTGATGGAGCACAAATTTTCAAAATACAGTTGTGCATACCACAAATCTCAAGGACTCTCTTATGCCCCTCGTCCCAGTATAGAAAGTGCAGGTACCGCTTATGCTTAATCTTTTTAATTCAATTTTCAATAACACCACTGCAAGCGCAAATCCCCTTCAACTAATACTGACACTGCTAGTAAGTCTAGCCCTAGGCTTAGCCCTCTCTTGGACTTACAAGTATAGGACCCTCTACACCAGAGAATTTGCTATCAGCTTGAGTCTGCTTCCCTGCCTCATGACCTTGGTTATTTTTCTAGTCAATGGAAGCTTGGGCACCTCAATTGCTGTAGCCGGAACCTTTAGTTTAATTCGTTTTCGTTCCGCAACGAGTGGATCAAGAGAACTGATTGCTATTTTCCTAGCCATGATTATCGGTCTAGCTTGTGGAACAGGCTATCTCTTCCTGGCAATTCTCTTCACGCTCTTTATCTTGGGCGTTTGGTTCCTTTTGGAAAATCAACAGGTCAAAACTGACAATCAACGCCGTAGACTTTTGACAATCACGGTAGCCAATCAAGACAAGGTACAGGGAGCTATACAATCAGCTCTTGACCAATTCTGCTCAGAAATTGACATGATTACGATCAATAGCACAAATGCAGGGGACAACCTTAGCATTGTCTATGAAGTCGAGCTAAAAACAGAGGCAGACGATTTCCAAGTGACTAGCTACCTCACACAAAATATTGATCAGTGCGATGTGGCATTGACTAAAAAAGCTAAAAAGAGAAAAAATCTCTAAAGACGAAAAACGAGGCTGGGATAAAAATTCCCACCTCGTTTTTTGCTAGCAATAAGTTTTTGATACTGGGACTGGTTAGGCTTTTCGATTCCAAAGAGTTCTTGTGAAAAAGACTTCACTTTCTCTTTCTACAACCTTTAAGTTCCTTTAACTGGAATCTCTTTGATAACTCGTGCTGGATTTCCTGCTAGAACCACGTTGTCACCAAAGGATTTTGTAATGACCGCTCCTGCTCCCGCAACGACATTATCCCCTAAAGTAACACCTGGAAGGACAATGACACCACCACCTGCCCAAAAGTTCTTACCAATCGTGATGGGTTTGCCAAATTCTAGCCCTGAGTTTCGTTCGTCAGGGTCCAGTGGGTGAAGGGGTGTTAAAAATTGACAGTTGGGACCAATCATAGCATTGTCACCGATGGTTATAGAACAAACATCTAGCATAGTTAAATTCCAATTGGAATAAAAATTTTCTCCCAGATGAATATTGACCCCGTAATCTACCATCAAGCGAGTGTTGATGTAGAGATTTTCACCAGTAGAACCAAACCATCCTTTGATGATTTCCATACCTTTTACTGGATCTACCTCTTCATTAAAAGCAGCTTGCTTTTGTCGCGCTGTTTGTGCGAGAGAACGGAGTTCTGGGTCGAATGGGTGATAGGGTTCTCCCGCGATCATTTTTTGATATTCTGTTTTCATGTTTTAATTTCCTTGCTTTTTTAGATGATTGTAGCATAGTTCTATCTTTAGTACAAGCATCAAAAAAACTAGTGCATCGCACGATGCACTAGTTTCTTATTAGAAAGTTGACTTTCTCACTACTTTACAGACTTGATTAGTCTTCTTTCTTTTTACGAGCCATAAGTCCGAATCCACTTAAGACACCTAACAAGCCAAGCGCAGCAAGACTAGCATGATCTTCAGTACCAGTATTTGGCAACTGAGGAGTAGTTGTCTTAGCTACTGCTTCAGTTACTGGAGTTGATTCCCTTGGTGTTTCTGGAACTTGGATTGGTTTTGGTTCTGGCGTTAATTTCGAATCTGGTGTCGGTACCGGATTCGGTGTTACCACCTTCTTGTAGATGTGTTGGATATTACCGTCTTTATCTACAACCGTCTTCACAAACTCGTAACCTGAAATTTCTTTCTCAGGTTGTTCACCGTTCTCAGTCGGATATCCTGGAATTGGATTTCCATTTTCATCAACATAAGAGGTCGTAATCTTTTCGTAGACGTGCTCGGTATCTCCATTCGGAAGTTTCTTCGTTTCTACGAAGCGGTAACCTGGGATAGCTTTCTTCGGTTGTTCGCCATCTTCACTTGGATATCCTGGAATTGAATTACCTTCTTTATCCTTGAATGATGTCTTAACTTGTTCGTAGACGTGCTCGGTATCTCCGTTCGGAAGTTTCTTAGTCTCTACGAAGCGGTAGCCTGGGATTTCTGCTTTTTCTTGTTCACCATCAACTGTAGGATATCCTGGGATTTCTTTTCCTTCTTTATCCTTAAATGATGTCTTAACTTGTTCGTAGATGTGCTCGGTATCTCCGTTTGGAAGTTTCTTCGTTTCTACGAAGCGGTAACCTGGGATTTCTTTCTTCGGTTGTTCGCCATCTTCACTTGGGTAGCCTGGAATTGCTTTACCTTCTTTATCCTTGAATAATGTCTTAACTTGTTCGTAGACGTGCTCGGTATCTCCGTTCGGAAATTTCTTAGTCTCTACGAAGCGGTAACCTGGGATAGCTTTCTTCGGTTGTTCACCATCTTCACTTGGATATCCTGGGATTTCTTTTCCTTCTTTATCCTTGAATGATGTTTTAACTGGTTCGTAGACGTGCTCGGTATCTCCGTTTGGAAGTTTCTTAGTCTCTACGAAGCGGTAACCTGGAATTTCTTTCTTCGGTTGTTCGCCATCTTCACTTGGATTGCCTGGAATTGAATTGCCTTCTTTATCCTTGAATGATGTCTTAACTTGTTCGTAGACGTGCTCTGTATCTCCATTCGGAAGTTTCTTAGTCTCTACGAAGCGATAACCTGGGATAGCTTTCTTCGGTTGTTCGCCATCTTCACTTGGATATCCTGGAATTGAATTGCCAGCTTTATCCTTGAATGATGTCGTAACCGATTCGTAGACGTGCTCTGTATCTCCGTTCGGAAGTTTCTTAGTCTCTACGAAGCGGTAACCTGGAATTTCTTTCTTCGGTTGTTCGCCATCTTCACTTGGATATCCTGGAATTGAATTGCCAGCTTTATCTACAAATGTAGTAACTGGTGTTACGGTTGGGGTGTATGTTGCAGAAGCTTTTGTTCCGTTCATATCTTCACGAACAACTGTTACAGATGGAGCTGTGCCTGTGAATTCAGATTCTGGTTTAAAGGTTACTGTTCCGTCTGCTGCTACCGTATAAGTACCAACACCTGGGATAGTCTTCGTTGTTGAACCATCTTCGAAGGTTGCTGGTACATTATCATTCATTGGAACACGACTATCGCCTTCCTTGAATGCTGGTTTACCAGACTGTTCTTGACCTTTTGATCCAATAGTTGTAGCTGGTTCCGCTGTTGGTGTTACAGGAGTTACGGTTGGTGTATAAGTTGCAGAAGCCTTAGTGCCATTCTTATCTTCACGAACAACTGTTACGGCTGGTGCTTCACCTGTGAATGATTTTTCTGGTACAAATGTTACTGTTCCGTCTGCTGCAACTGTATAGGTACCAACGCCGTCAACTGTCTTAGTTGTTGAACCATCGTCGAAGGTTGCTGGAACATCATCGTTCATTGGTACACGACTGTCGCCTTCAGTAAATTCAGGCTTACCTGTTTGAGTTTGACCTTGTTTACCTGTTGATGTTGTTGGTTCAGCAGTTGGTGTGACTGGGGTTACGGTTGGTGTGTATGTTGCAGAAGCTTTTGTTCCATTCTTATCTTCACGAACAACTGTTACGGCTGGTGCTTCACCTGTGAATGATTTTTCTGGGACAAAGGTTACTGTACCATCTGAAGCTACTGTGTACGTACCTACGCCGTCAACTGTCTTAGTCGTTGAGCCATCGTCAAATGTTGCTGGAACAGCATCGTTCATCGGCACACGGCTATCACCCTCAGTAAATTCAGGTTTACCGGTCTGAGTCGCACCTTGGATGTCTGTTGTTTCCACTGGTGTTGCAGTCGGAGTTACTGGAGTTACGGTTGGTGTGTATGTTGCTGAAGCCTTAGTTCCGTTCTTATCTTCACGAACAACCGTCACTGCTGGAGCAGTACCTGTAAAGCTTGGTTCTGGAACAAAGGTTACTGTACCATCTGAAGCTACTGTGTACGTACCTACGCCGTCAACTGTCTTAGTCGTTGAACCATCGTCGAAAGTAGCTGGAACGTCATCGTTCATTGGTACACGGCTATCGCCTTCAGTAAATTCAGGTTTACCTGTTTGAGTTTGACCTTGTTTACCAGTTGATGTTGTTGGTTCAGCAGTTGGTGTAACTGGGGTTACTGTTGGTGTATATGTTGCAGTAACTGGAGTACCGTTCTTATCGACACGTTTAACCGTTACGCCTGTACCTTCTCCTGTAAATGATTTTTCTGGTACGAAGGTTACAGTTCCGTTCGGAGCGACTGTGTAAGTTCCTTCTCCTGGAATTGTCTTCGTAGTTGAGCCATCTTCAAAGGTTGCAGGTGTATCATCATCCATTGGGATTGCAGGGTTACCAGGTGTGAAGCTTGGTGTACCTGTTTGCGTTTGACCTTGAATGTCTGTAGATGTTGCTGGATCAGCAGTTGGTACAACTGGAGTTATCTTAGGTGTGTAAGTTGTTTCAGCAACAGTTCCGTTTGTATCTTTACCTTGAACCTTAACTGGAACCACATCACCTGAGTAAGATTTATCCGTTGGTGTGAAGGTCACAACACTAGTTTCTTTATCAACAGTGAAGGTGCCAATCACATCACCTGCTGGTGATTTCGCCTCTACTGAGGCTGCTGGCTGACCATTTTCATCAAGAAGAGTAATGGTATCCTTGTCGATTGGTGCAACTGGGTCACCTTCTGTGAAGGTTACAGTTCCAGTTTGAACCACACCTTGAGGTGCTTCTGATTCAGCTGGTGTTGCTGTTGGAGTTACTGGTGTAACTGTTGGTGTGTACTTAGCAGTAACTGGAGTTCCGTTCTTATCGGCACGTTTCACCGTTACGCCTGTACCTGTTCCTGTGAATGATTTCTCAGGTACAAATGTTACGGTTCCATCTGGAGCTACTGTGTAAGTTCCTTCTCCTGGAATTGTCTTTGTTGTTGAGCCATCGTCGAAAGTAGCTGGAACGTCATCGTTCATTGGCACACGACTATCGCCCTCAGTGAAGATTGATCTACCTGTTTGAGTTTGACCTTGTTTACCAGTTGATGTTGTTGGTTCAGCAGTTGGTGTAACTGGGGTTACTGTTGGTGTATATGTTGCAGTAACTGGAGTACCGTTCTTATCGACACGTTTAACCGTTACGCCTGTACCTTCTCCTGTAAATGATTTTTCTGGTACGAAGGTTACAGTTCCGTTCGGAGCGGCTGTGTAAGTTCCTTCTCCTGGAATTGTCTTCGTAGTTGAGCCATCTTCAAAGGTTGCAGGTGTATCATCATCCATTGGCACATTTGGATCACCTTCTGTGAAGGTTGGTTTACCAGATTGTGTTTGGCCTTGAATATCAGTCGATGTAGCATCTTCAGAAGTTGGTACAACAGGAGTAATCTTCGGTGTATAAGTTGTTTCAACTGTAGTTCCATTTGCATCAGCTGCTTGAACCTTAACTGGAACAACATCACCTGAATAAGATTTATCTGTTGGTGTGAAAGTAACTACACCTGTATCTTTATCAACTGTGTAAGTACCAATCACATCACCTGCTGGTGATTTCGCCTCTACTGAGGCTGCTGGTTGACCAGATTCATCAAGGAGAGTAATTGAATCCTTGTTAATTGGTACTACTTCATCACCTTCTGTGAAGGTTACGGTTCCAGTTTGAACAAGACCTTGAGGTCCAGTAGATTCAGCTGGAGTTGCTGTTGGAGTTACTGGTGTAACTGTTGGTGTGTACTTAGCAGTAACTGGAGTACCGTTCTTATCAACACGTTTAACCGTTACGCCTGTACCTTCTCCTGTAAATGATTTTTCTGGTACGAAGGTTACAGTTCCGTTCGGAGCGACTGTGTAAGTTCCTTCTCCTGGAATTATCTTCGTAGTTGAGCCATCTTCAAAGGTTGCTGGTACATCATCATCCATTGGGATTGCAGGGTTACCAGGTGTAAAGCTTGGTGTACCAGTTTGAGTTTGACCTTGGATGTCTGTAGATGTTGCAGGATCAGCAGTTGGTACAACTGGAGTTATCTTAGGTGTGTAAGTTGTTTCAGCAACAGTTCCGTTTGTATCTTTACCTTGAACCTTAACTGGAACCACATCACCTGAGTAAGATTTATCCGTTGGTGTGAAGGTCACAACACTAGTTTCTTTATCAACAGTGAAGGTACCGATCACATCACCTGCTGGTGATTTCGCCTCTACTGAGGCTGCTGGCTGACCATTTTCATCAAGAAGGGTAATGGTATCTTTGTCGATTGGAGCAACTGAATCTCCCTCAGTAAAGATTACAGTTCCAGTTTGAACAAGACCTTGAGGTCCAGTAGATTCAGCTGGAGTTGCTGTTGGAGTTACTGGTGTAACTGTTGGTGTGTACTTAGCAGTAACTGGAGTACCGTTCTTATCGGCACGTTTCACCGATACGCCTGTACCTTCTCCAGTGAATGATTTTTCTGGAACAAATGTTACGGTTCCATCTGGAGCAACAGTGTAAGTTCCTTCACCTGGAATGGTCTTGGTTGTTGAACCATCATCGAAGGTTGCTGGAACGTCATCGTTCATTGGCACACGGCTATCGCCTTCAGTAAATTTAGGCTTACCTGTTTGAGTTTGACCTTGTTTACCAGTTGATGTTGTATCTTCTGCTGTTGGAGTTACTGGAGTCACAGTTGGTGTGTACATAGCTGTAACTGGTGTGCCATTTTTATCAACACGTTTCACCGTTACGCCTGTACCTTCTCCAGTGAATGATTTTTCTGGAACAAATGTTACGGTTCCATCTGGAGCTACTGTGTAGGTACCAACGCCGTTAACTTTCTTGGTAGTTGAACCATCATCAAACGTAGCTGGAACGTCATCATTCATTGGTACACGGCTGTCGCCTTCAATAAATTCAGGCTTACCTGTTTGAGTTTGACCTTGCTTACCTGTTGATGTTGTATCTTTCGCAGTCGGAGTTACTGGTGTCACAGTTGGTGTGTAAGTCGCAGAGGCTTTGGTTCCGTTCTTATCTTCACGAATAACCGTTACAGCTTGTGCCTTACCTGTGAATGATTTTTCTGGAACAAAAGTTACTGTTCCATCGGCTGCTACTGTGTAGGTACCAACGCCGTTAACTTTCTTGGTAGTTGAGCCATCATCAAACGTAGCTGGAACAGCTTCATTGATAGCTACTGTTTTCTCAACGCCATCAACAGTTACTGTTCCACCCTTGAATTCAGGCTTACCTGTTTGGGTGGCACCTTGGATATCAGTTGTTTCAGCTGGAATTGCTGTTGGTGTGACCGGAACGATTTCAGGCGTGTAAGTTGTATCCACCTTGATACCGTTTGAGCTTTCAGCTTGAACCTTGGCTGGTGTTACTACACCTGTGTATGATTTATCCGTCGGTGTGAAGGTTACTTGTCCAGTTGCTGGATCAATTGAATAAGTACCAATTTCAGTTGTGCCATCTGCAGCATAGGCTGGTGTAGTTGCCACTTCATTACCATCTTTGTCCAAAAGTATGTAGCTATTATCTTTAATCATAATAGCCTTATCTTCACCGTTCACTTGAACAGTTGTTCCTGCAAAGGTTGGTCTACCTGTTTGAGTGGCACCTTGGATATCTTTAGATGTAGCTGGTTTAGCTGTTGGAACAGCTGCTACAACAGTTGGTGTGTAGGTCGCATCTGATGTAATGGTTGCTGTCTTACCGTCTGCGTTGGTAATAGTCGCAGTCGCCTGAACTGTTACACCAGTTGCAGTACCAACAAAGTCTTTCTCAGGTGTGAAGGTAACTGCTCCAGTTGTAGGGTCGATAGTATAGCTACCTTCACCTGCTACTGTTACAGTAGTTTCATCAGTAGGTTGACCAGTTGCTGGATCGACCAATTTCTTACTTGTGATTTCAGCAGTCTTATCGTTGCTCAAATCAAAGGTCGGTGTTTGTGTTTGAGGAACATTTTGAACATCCTCAGATACCTTGTCTGTAGGAGTAATTGTAATTGGTGTTACCAATGGTGTGTAAGTCGCTGAAGCTTTTGTACCATTCATGTCTTCACGAACAACGGTAACAGCTGACGCAGTACCTGTAAAGCTTGGTTCTGGAACAAATGTCACCGTTCCGTCTGCTGCCACTGTGTAAGTACCAACACCATCAACTGTCTTCGTAGTTGAGCCATCATCAAATTTAGCTGGAACAACATCGTTCATCGGCACACGGCTATTACCTGCAGTAAATTTAGGTTTACCTGTTTGCGTTGCACCTTGAACATCTGTTGATTCAGCTGGTGATGCAGTTGGGGTAACAGGAGTTACTGTTGGTGTGTAAGTCGCTGAAGCTTTAGTACCGTTCATGTCTTCACGGACGACTGTCACTGCTGGAGCTGTTCCTGTAAATGATTTCTCAGGTACGAAGGTTACTGTTCCATCGGCTGCTACTGTGTAAGTACCAACACCATCTACAGTCTTAGTAGTTGAGCCATCATTAAACGTAGCTGGAACAGCATCGTTCATCGGCACACGGCTGTCACCTTCGGTGAATGCAGGTTTACCAGTCTGAGTTGCACCTTGGATATCCGTTGTTTCAGCTGGTGTTGCAGTCGGAGTTACTGGAACAATTTCAGGTGTGTAGGTTGTATCCACCTTGATGCCGTTTGAGCTTTCAGCTTGAACCTTTGCTGGTGTTACAGCACCAGTGTATGATTTATCAGTCGGTGTGAAAGTCACTTGGCCAGTGGCTGGATTAATTGTGAAAGTACCGATTTCAGTTGTACCGTCAGTCGCATAAGCTGGCATAGTTGCCACTTCATTACCATCATTATCCAAAAGTGTGTAGCTATCTTCTTTAATCGTAATCGCTTTATCTTGACCATTTACTTGAACAGTTGTTCCTGCAAAGGTTGGTGTTCCAGTTTGTGTCGCACCTTGGATATCTTTTGAAGTGGCTGGTTGAGCTGTTGGAACAGCAGCTACAACAGTTGGTGTATAAGTCGCATCAGATGTGATCGTTGAAGTCTTACCATTGGCATTTGTAATGGTTGCAGTTGCTTGAACTGTTACACCTGTTGCAGTTCCGACAAAGTCTTTTTCAGGAGTGAAGGTTACTACTCCTGTAATAGGATCAATTGTATATGTTCCTTCGCCTGCTACTGTCACAGTTGTTTCATCGGTTGGTTGACCTGTTGCAGGATCAACCAATTTCTTACTTGTAATTTGAGCAGTTTCATCATCACTCAAGGCAAATGTAGGAGTCTCTGTTTGAGGAACATTTTGAATGTCTTCAGAAACTTTATTTGTTGGAGTAAGAGTGACCGGATTTACAGTTGGTGTATAAGTCGCAGAGGCTTTGGTTCCGTTCTTATCTTCACGAACAACGGTTACGGCTGGTGCAGTTCCTGTAAAGCTTGGTTCTGGAACAAATGTCACAGTTCCGTCTGCTGCTACTGTGTATGTACCGACACTATCAACTGTCTTAGTTGATGAGCCATCGTCAAATGTTGCGGCAACATCATCATTCATCGGCACACGGCTGTCGCCTTCAGTGAATACAGGCTTACCAGTTTGTGTAGCACCTTGGATGTCTTTTGAAGTTGCTGGACTTGCTGTTGGAGTCACAGGCGTTACTGTTGGTGTGTAGGTCGCTGAAGCTTTAGTACCATTCATGTCTTCACGAACGACTGTAACTGCTGGTGCTGTGCCTGTAAAGCTTGGTTCTGGAACAAATGTCACAGTTCCAGCTGCTGCAACTGTATAGGTACCAACGCCGTCAACAGTCTTAGTTGTTGAACCATCGTCGAAGGTTGCTGGAACGTCATCGTTCATTGGTACACGGCTGTCGCCTTCAGTGAATTCAGGTTTACCTGTTTGTGTCGCACCTTGAACACCTGTTGTTTCAGCTGGAGTTGCTGTTGGTGTTACTGGGGTTACGGTTGGTGTGTAAGTCGCTGAAGCCTTAGTTCCATTCATGTCTTCACGAACGACTGTGACTGCTGGTGCTGTGCCTGTAAATGATTTTTCTGGTGCAAATGTCACCGTACCATCTGAAGCCACCGTGTAAGTACCAACGCCGTCAACTGTCTTCGTAGTTGAACCATCGTCGAAGGTTGCTGGAACGTCATCGTTCATCGGTACTCGGCTATCACCCTCAGTAAATACAGGTTTACCTGTTTGCGTTGCACCTTGGATGCCTGTTGATGTTGTATCTTCTGCTGTTGGTGTTACTGGGGTTACGGTTGGTGTGTAGGTCGCTGAAGCCTTAGTGCCGTTCTTATCTTCACGAATAATCGTTACAGCTTGTGCCTTACCTGTGAATGATTTTTCTGGAACAAAAGTTACTGTTCCATCGGCTGCTACTGTGTATGTACCAACACCATCCACTGTCTTAGTAGTTGAGCCATCATCAAACGTAGCTGGAACATCTTCATTGATAGCTACTGTTTTCTCAACACCATCAACGGTTACTGTTCCACCCTTGAATTCAGGCTTACCTGTTTGGGTGGCACCTTGGATATCAGTTGTTTCAGCTGGTGAGGCAGTTGGAGTAACAGGAGTTACAGTTGGGGTGTATGTTGCTGAAACCTTAGTTCCGTTCTTATCTTCACGAACAACCGTCACTGCCGGAGCAGTTCCTGTAAATGATTTCTCAGGAACAAATGTCACAGTTCCGTCTGCGGCTACTGTGTATGTACCAACACCATCTACTTTCTTAGTCGTTAAACCATTATCAAATGTTGCTGGAACAGCTTCATTGATAGCTACTGTTTTCTCAACACCATCAACGGTTACTGTTCCACCCTTGAATTCAGGTTTACCAGTCTGAGTTGCACCTTGAATATCAGTTGTTTCAGCTGGTGTCGCTGTTGGGGTTACTGGAACGATTTCAGGTCTATAAGTTGTATCCACCTTAATACCGTTTGAGCTTTCAGCTTGAACCTTGGCTGGTGTTACGGCACCAGTGTATGATTTATCAGTCGGTGTGAAAGTCACTTGGCCAGTGGCTGGATTAATTGTGAAAGTACCGATTTCAGTTGTACCGTCAGCCGCATAAGCTGGCATAGTTGCCACTTCATTACCATCTTTGTCCAAAAGTGTGTAGCTATTATCTTTAATGGTAATGGCTTTATCGTCACCGTTCACTTGAACAGTTGTTCCTGCAAAGCTTGGTCTACCCGTTTGAGTGGCACCTTGGATGTCTTTTGAAGTTGCAGGACTTGCCGTTGGAACAGCTGCTACAACAGTTGGAGTGTAAGTTGCATCGGAAGTAATAGTTGAAATCTTACCGTTCGCATTTGTAATAGTCGCAGTTGCTTGAACTGTTACACCTGTTGCAGTTCCAACAAAGTCTTTTTCAGGTGTGAAGGTAACCGCTCCTGTAGTAGGATCAATTGTATAACTACCTTCGCCCGCTACCGTTACACTTGTTTCATCAGTTGGTTGGCCAGTAGCTGGATCTACTAATTTCTTGCTAGTTATCTTCGTAGCCTTGTCATTGCTTAACTCAAATGTAGGTGTTTGAGTTTGAGGAACGTTTTGAACATCCTCAGAAACCTTATTAGTAGGTGCGATTGTAACTGGCGTTACAGTTGGAATGTACTTAGCTGTAGCTGTTTTTATAAACTCTGACTGAACTTGTTTATTTTTATCTCGTCCAACTGGTGCAGTAAGTGAAACTGTTACTCCCTTAGCAGTGCCAGTAAATCCTGGTTCCGGCACAAAGGTAACTTTCCCAGTCAAATCATCTAAGTAGTAAATTCCTTCCCCTTCTACAGTCACAACAGGATCATTGATAACTTTGCCAGTCGTAGGACTCACAAACTTAGCCGGATAATCAAAATCAGGTGTGATTTTAACTTTCTCACCATTACTATTTGTACCCTCTAGTTCAAACTCTGGTGTACCTATTTGAGTCGCACCTTGAACATCAGTCGAAGTTTTGTCAACTCCTTCGATTTCAATTGGAGTGACTGTTGGAACGTATTGACCATCCATGGTATTCAACTGACCATTAATGTTTGCTTCTTGATCTGGGAATTTTGTTGACCAACCAGTATCATAACCGTTGTTATCTGAACGACGGATAGAAATACCATCAGCTGTTCCAATGAAGTTATCTTCAGGAATAAATTCAACGTCGACATCTTTACCGTTGGCAGTAATCTTGTACTTACCTTGTCCTGGAACGACATAGTAACCGTCCGCATCAAGAGTTGCACGGTTGCCATCTTTATCAACGATGTATGGTTCTACCGTTTCGTCAATAACGGCACTGGAATTAAGCTCATACTTATGTTCTCCACGTGCTGTAAAGGTTACAGTTGCAGTTTGCTTCGCCCCTTGAAGACCACTTGTTTCTTTGAATTCCCCTTTTGGTGGGTGCGTAATTTGAGTTCTGAAGTCTTCCACTTCCCCTGAGAAGGCCATACCAGTTGGGCTCTCAATCTCGGTAGCTTTCTTGGCAATACGAACACGAGCACCTAGTTCTTTAACGCTAGGATCGATATAAGTCTTGCTCTTTGCAAAGGTCAACTCAACGGTGCCGTCATTTGTGATTCTTGCAAGATCAGAGCGTTCATCTTCATCAAAGATACCATTTTGGTTAAAGTCTATCCAACCATAGATATAAGCTTCTGAAGCTCCATCTGTATGGGCTTGAATTGACAGTTTGTAGTTACCTGGGCGTGTACGGTCCATCTTGATCATCTCATTGGTTGTACCTTTAAGCTCATCTGGAAGCAATTGATTAATTCCTTCATCAGCCGTGGTTGCCTTATCATCACCGAACCAGTCAAGAGTCGTATTCTCATCCATATCTGGGCTCACATTACCAATATACGGTTGATTTACTTTAGCCCCAGTTACGCCATCTACAGTTGCAATGGTATGCATAGCCTTGCCGTATGACTCAGGAGCGTCTCCTTCATCAATTGGGAAGAATCCTAGCATTGCTGACTGTTTACCACCTGAAGCGATATAAAGCCCCACTTCAGATGCACCACGCGTCATAACGATTGGAACAGTATAATTACCTGCAGAAATGTTTGGTCCAAAGATACCAGTTCCTAGACCACCTGTAACTTGGTCAGGATTTCCAAAATACTTCCAAGCTACTGGTTTCTTATCAGGTCCAACTTGATTAGAATCACGAAGTTGTCTTAGGTTAATGTTATTATATTTAGGTGTAGATCCAAAAAGATTTTCAGTATCTTGTGGTGAATATGTTACAGAAGTAGTTGGTCTGATAAACTTTTTCCATTCTCCAAGGTGTTGCCAACCTTCTCCATTGGTAGTAAACATAACAAATTCACCTGGGTTAGCAGACTCCCCATCAGCCATAACAATAGCTGGCTTAACTGTCTTGCCACGGAAGGTTGCAGAGATTTCAAACTGAACTCCAATATTTCCACCATTCATAGCTGAACCCATGGTAGTCTTCTTGGTTTTCGTATCAACGTTTTCAAATCTAATTTCAGTCCAATTATTTTGAGCATCAGCGACAACATCGGCTTCCATACCATCATTAAAAGCTTTTTTAGCGCCTGTTGAAGTTACACCACTTACATAGCCATTTTTTGCATTTGGATCATAGGTTGCTTTTTCGGCTTCTGTAGCTCCTTGATTTTCCATCCGTTTCTTATAAATCTCAGTTGCTTGGAAAGGCTTCAAGGATTTGACTTTTACAGTGACTACATAGCCAGGCATGATTTCCTTGGTATAAGTAGCGCCAACTTGAAGAGCTAATTTTTCTTCTAAATTTTTATCAGGAAAAGCGTCATTTTTAGGAACGAGGACTGTTTTTGCCCCTGTCCAGTTGGCTACATCTCCAAAGTCCAACCAAGTAATCTGGCTAGTCAAAGATTTTGCGTCAAGGTCTGTTGTGAAGCCAGGTTTTTCAACTTTTGGAGTTGAAGTTGCGTCTTCAACATCTGCACCAATCCCAGAGGTTGTTGTATCCGCACGAAATGCTGTATTTTTATTAATCTCCTTACCATTACGAGGATCGTTCTGACCTGTATTTGCGATTGCATTTGTACCTTCTGCTGGCTGAGTATTTGCTGCTGGTTTTCCGATACTTTCTTCAGTTTTTTCAGTAACTTCAGCCTTAGCTTCCACAACTGGTTTTGCTTCTGCTACTACCTTATTTTTAAGTTTTGCATTCACCATTGTTACCAGTGATTGATAAGCAGCATCCAACTCAGCTTGACTTTCAGCAGAGACAAGAACATTCTTAGCATTAACAAGACTTACTTTTAAAGCATCAATACTTTCATCAGTCTTATTGCTATATTTACCATTTGCCAAGTTTGCTTCAATCTCAGCAATATAGGCTTGTAATCTTGTTTGATCTAGTTCAAGCTTTGTCTCAGTTGCAACTGGGACAACTGGAGTTGCCTGATAAGTTGTAGCATCTTCTTTCTCAGCTTGAGACGTAGAAAGAGATTCTGGCTGTTCCTTTTCAGTTGTCACAGCAACCTCGTCAGTTTGCTTATTCTCAGCGACTTCTTCAGCTGCTACTCCTGTAGCAGTTCCAAGCATAACTAAAGTTCCTAGTAAAACTGAACAAACTCCTACATTTAACTTACGAATTGAAAATCGACTAATACGATCATTAAACAGATCATTTTTCACTAATATTACCTCCGAGTTGCATAAAATTTAACTTAGTTTAGAATAAATATGTATTTACTATCCATTATATTTCGTAAACTACTCGCTGTTATATTTTATCATGTCAGCCGTTGAATACCAAGCATTTTGCTCAATTTTTCTGAAAAAATTTTCTACTTTTATAGTTCAAATTATTCAGTAAATCATATAAAAATTAATATACCTTTTCTATATATTTAATACAAAAAAAGAGGGATAACCCTCTTTTTGTTTAAGTATTATTTTATTCGCTTACTTCAACAGTTTCAACGACTTCTTCTACAGTCGTATCTACTGAAGCTTCTTCTTGAGAAGATGCTAGGTAAGACTCTTCATTGATAGCTTGTGGTTCAAGGTTACGGTAACGTGCCATACCTGTACCAGCTGGGATAATCTTACCGATGATAACATTTTCCTTAAGACCAAGGAGATGGTCTTTCTTACCGCGGATAGCCGCATCTGTAAGGACACGAGTTGTTTCCTGGAAGGAAGCTGCTGACAAGAAACTATTTGTTTCAAGTGAGGCTTTGGTGATTCCCATAAGGACTGGACGACCTGTCGCTGGCACTCCACCTGCGATGAGAACGTCCTTGTTAGCATCTGTAAAGTCATTGATGTCCATAAGAGTTCCCATGAGAAGATCTGTGTCCCCTGGATCCATAACACGAACTTTACGGATCATTTGACGAACCATTACCTCAATGTGTTTGTCTCCGATTTCTACCCCTTGGCTACGGTAAACTTTTTGGACTTCACCGAGAAGGTAGGTTTCAACTGACAAGACATCACGTACAGCAAGGAGACGTTTTGGTTGGATAGAACCTTCTGTCAATGCTGCACCACGAGAAACTTGGTCTCCAACTTCGACACGCATACGGGCTGTAAATGGTACCACATATTCGCCTTCTCCAGTTTCACCTTTAACGAAGACTTTCTTAGTACGAGTTGAAGCATCTTCTTCGATAGCAGTAACTTGTCCTTTAACTTCTGTGATAACCGCTTCCCCTTTAGGATTGCGGGCTTCAAAGATTTCTTGGACACGAGGAAGACCCTGAGTGATATCGGTATTTGAGGCAACCCCACCCGTGTGGAAGGTACGCATTGTAAGCTGTGTACCAGGTTCCCCGATAGATTGGGCAGCGATTGTACCTACTGCTTCACCGACTTCAACCGCATCACCAGTCGCCAAGTTGATACCATAACAGTGACGGCAAACACCATGACGAGTGTTACATGTAAATACTGAGCGGATGGTTACTTCTTCAACACCAGCATTAACAATTTCACGAGCCTTGTCTTCTGTGATCAATTCATTTGGACCAATGATAACTGAACCAGTTTCTGGGTGTTTAACAGTTTTCTTAGTGTAACGACCATTGAGACGTTCTTCAAGAGACTCAATCATCTCTTTACCTTCAGTGATAGAACGGATCAAGAGACCACGGTCTGTTCCACAGTCATCCTCACGGATGATCACGTCTTGGGCAACGTCAACCAAACGACGAGTCAAGTAACCTGAGTCGGCTGTCTTAAGGGCCGTATCGGTCATACCTTTACGAGCACCGTGAGTTGAGAAGAACATTTCGAGTACTGACAAACCTTCACGGAAGTTTGAAAGGATTGGCAATTCCATGATACGTCCGTTCGGAGCAGCCATCAGACCACGCATACCGGCAAGCTGTGAGAAGTTTGAGATGTTACCACGGGCTCCAGAGTCCATCATCATAACGATTGGGTTCTTCGGATCTTGGTTGGCAATCAAGCGTTTCTCAAGTTTTTCACGGGCAGCACGCCATTCAGCTGTAACAGCATTATAACGTTCGTCGTCTGTGATCATACCACGACGGAATTGTTTAGTGATTTGTTCTACACGTTTATGTGATTCTTCGATGATTTCAGCCTTGTCTTCAACAACTGGAATATCGGCAATACCCACTGTCAAGCCTGCAAGAGTTGAGTGGTGGTAACCGAGGTTCTTCATACGGTCAAGTAGGGCAGAAGTTTCTGTCGTACGGAAACGTTTGAAGATTTCAGCGATGATATTTCCAAGGTTTTTCTTCTTGAATGGAGGGTTAAGCTCAAGTTTGCTGATAGCCTCCTTGATATCTCCTCCTAGTGGCAAGAAGTATTTATCTGGAACACCTTCTGTCAAGTTAGCATTGTTTGGCTCTTGCAAGTAAGGTAGACCTTCTGGCATGATATCGTTGAAGAGAATCTTACCAACAGTTGTAAGCAAGACTTTATGTTTTTGCTCTTCTGTCCATGGTTTGTTGAGGCTGTCTGTTGCAATACCTACACGTGAGTGGAGGTGAACATAGCCATTGCGGTAAGCCATAACAGCTTCATCACGGTCTTTGAAGACCATTCCTTCACCTTCACGACCAGCTTCTTCCATGGTCAAGTAGTAGTTACCCAAAACCATATCCTGAGATGGAGTAACAACTGGTTTACCATCTTTCGGGTTCAAGATGTGCTCAGCAGCCAACATCAAGATACGAGCTTCTGCTTGGGCTTCTTCTGAAAGCGGTACGTGGATGGCCATTTGGTCCCCGTCAAAGTCGGCATTGTAGGCTTCACAGACAAGTGGGTGTAAGCGAAGGGCTTTACCGTCAATCAAGACAGGTTCAAAGGCTTGGATACCCAAACGGTGAAGGGTCGGTGCGCGGTTCAAAAGCACTGGGTGTTCCTTGATAACTTCTTCGAGGATATCCCAGATACGCTCATCTCCACGTTCCACCAAGCGTTTAGCGGCTTTAACGTTTTGCACGATATCACGCGCTACGATTTCACGCATCACAAATGGTTTAAAGAGCTCGATAGCCATTTCACGTGGCACACCACATTGGTACATCTTAAGAGTTGGACCAACGGCGATAACGGAACGTCCTGAGAAGTCAACACGTTTACCGAGCAAGTTTTGACGGAAGCGTCCTTGTTTACCTTTGAGCATGTGGCTCAATGATTTAAGTGGACGGCTACCTGGTCCTGTAATTGGACGACCACGACGACCATTGTCAATCAAAGCGTCAACCGCTTCTTGAAGCATACGCTTCTCATTTTGAACGATGATACCTGGTGCGTTCAACTCAAGCAAACGAGCCAAACGGTTGTTACGGTTGATAACACGACGGTAAAGGTCGTTCAAGTCAGATGAGGCAAAACGGCCACCATCCAACTGCAACATTGGACGAAGATCTGGTGGAATAACCGGAAGGATGTTAAGAATCATCCATTCAGGTTTATTTCCAGACTTGTAAAAGGCATCCAAAACATCCAAACGACGGATGGCTTTGATACGTTTTTGTCCAGTTGCTGTCTTTAATTCTTCTTTAAGCTCAGCAATTTCTTTTTCAAGATCTACTTGTTTCAAGAGATCTTGGATAGCTTCGGCACCCATTTTAGCAACGAATGATCCGTAGCCATATTCACGCAAGCGCTCACGATATTCACGCTCTGTCATGATAGATTTGTGCTCAAGTGGTGTATCCTTTGGATCAATCACCACGTAAGCAGCAAAGTAGATTACTTCCTCGAGGGCACGAGGACTCATATCAAGGGTCAAGCCCATACGGCTTGGAATTCCCTTGAAATACCAGATATGAGATACAGGAGCTTTCAACTCGATGTGTCCCATACGTTCACGACGAACTTTTGTACGCGTTACTTCAACACCACAACGGTCACAAACAATCCCTCTGTAACGAATGCGTTTGTACTTACCACAAGCACATTCCCAGTCTTTTGTAGGACCAAAGATGACTTCGTCGAATAGTCCTTCACGTTCTGGTTTCAACGTACGGTAATTGATTGTTTCAGGTTTTTTGACTTCTCCATAAGACCATGAACGGACTTTACTTGGAGAAGCTAGTGTGATTTGCATACTTTTAAAACGATTTACGTCAACCACTATTTCTTCCCTTTCTATTCTAAGTGAGCTACTTATTCTTGTTCAGTAGCTTCTTCTGTTGCTTCCGCTTTTGCACCTTCTTCAGCTTCAAAAGCAGCTTTTGCTTCTTCAGCAGCTTTTTTACGTGCTTTTTCAAGGTCATCTACGTGGATGACATCTTCGTCCATGCCCTCATCAAGATCACGAAGTTCAACTTCTTGATCATCTTCGTCAAGGACACGCATGTCAAGACCAAGTGATTGCAATTCTTTAACAAGAACTCGGAAGGATTCTGGAACACCTGGTTTTGGAATTGGTTTTCCTTTTGTAATAGCTTCATAAGCTTTCAAACGTCCGTTGATATCGTCAGACTTGTAAGTCAAGATTTCTTGAAGGACATTTGATGCACCATAGGCTTCAAGCGCCCAAACCTCCATCTCACCGAAACGTTGTCCACCAAACTGAGCTTTACCTCCGAGTGGTTGTTGCGTAACGGTTGAGTATGGTCCGACTGAACGAGCGTGCAATTTATCATCAACCATGTGGTGAAGTTTGATCATGTACATGACACCAACTGACACACGGTTATCAAATGGTTCACCAGTACGTCCATCGTAAAGGATAGTCTTAGCATCGCTATCCATACCTGCTTCTTTAACAGTTGACCAAAGATCTTCAGAACTTGCTCCGTCAAAGACTGGTGTTGCGATGTGGATACCAAGAGTACGAGCTGCCATACCAAGGTGAAGCTCCATAACCTGACCGATATTCATACGTGATGGCACCCCAAGTGGGTTCAACATGATATCGACTGGAGTTCCATCTGGAAGGTAAGGCATATCTTCTACAGGAACGATACGAGAGACAACCCCTTTGTTTCCGTGACGTCCGGCCATCTTGTCTCCGACCTTAATCTTACGTTTTTGAGCGATGTAAACACGAACCAGCATATTAACACCTGATTGTAATTCATCACCATTTGCACGTGTAAAGATCTTAACATCACGAACAACACCATCGGCACCGTGGGGTACGCGAAGTGAAGTATCGCGAACTTCACGAGATTTGTCTCCGAAAATAGCGTGCAAGAGACGTTCTTCAGCTGAAAGGTCTTTTTCACCCTTAGGTGTTACTTTACCTACAAGGATATCCCCTTCTTTAACCTCAGCACCGATACGGATAATACCCATTTCGTCAAGGTCTTTAAGGGCATCTTCACCAACGTTTGGAATTTCACGAGTGATTTCTTCAGGCCCAAGCTTTGTATCGCGTGTTTCTGATTCGTATTCTTCAAGGTGGACAGATGTATAGACATCATCTTTAACCAAGCGTTCGCTCATGATAACGGCATCCTCGAAGTTGTAACCTTCCCATGTCATGTAGGCAACGATTGGGTTTTTTCCAAGCGCCATTTCTCCATTTTCCATAGAAGGTCCGTCAGCAATGAAATCACCTTTTTCAACGATATCGCCAACTTTTACGAGAGTACGTTGATTGTAGGCAGTACCTGAGTTTGAACGACGGAATTTTTGAATGTGGTAAACATCCAATGAGCCATCTTCACGACGAACTTCTACCTTGTCCGCATCCGCATAGGTAACCTTACCACCATGTTGTGCAATAACTGCAGCTCCTGAATCATGAGCTGCTTGGTATTCCATACCAGTACCAACGTAAGGTGCTTTGGGATCAATCAATGGCACAGCCTGACGTTGCATGTTGGCACCCATAAGGGCACGGTTGGAGTCGTCGTTTTCCAAGAAAGGAATACATGCTGTCGCAACGGCAACTACCTGCTTAGGAGAAACATCCATGTAATCAACACTTGATGCTGGATATTCTTGGTTAACCCCTTGGTGACGTCCCATAACAACTTTTTCAGCAAAAGTGCCATCTGCGTTCAATTTAGAGTTAGCCTGAGCTACTGTGAACTCATCTTCTTCATCGGCTGTCAACCAAACGATTTCGTTGGTTACTTTTCCAGTTGCACGGTCAACCTTACGATATGGTGTTTGAATGAAACCATACTTGTTGAGGTGCCCGTATGAAGACAAGTTGTTGATCAAACCGATGTTTGGCCCTTCAGGTGTTTCAATCGGACACATACGACCATAGTGAGTGTAGTGCACGTCACGCACTTCATATCCAGCGCGGTCACGTGTCAAACCACCAGGTCCTAAGGCAGACAAACGACGTTTGTGTGACAACTCAGAAAGTGGGTTGTGTTGGTCCATGAACTGTGACAATTGAGAAGAACCAAAGAATTCTTTGATTGCTGCAGTTACTGGACGGATATTGATAATTTGTTGTGGTGTTAGTACTTCGTTATCTTGAACAGACATACGTTCACGAACGTTACGTTCCATACGTGAAAGTCCAAGACGCACTTGGTTGGCAAGCAATTCACCAACAGCACGGATACGACGATTTCCGAGGTGGTCGATATCGTCCACACGACCAATACCTTCTGCTAAGTTGAGGAAGTAACTCATCTCAGCCAAGATATCTGCAGGTGTTACAATGCGAACTTTATCATCTGGATTTGCATTACCGATGATTGTTACAACACGGTCTGGATCAGTTGGTGCAACAACCTTGAATTTTTGCAGAACAACTGGCTCTGTTACTACAGCAGCATCATTTGGAATGTAGACAATCTTGTTCAAGTCGCCATCCAAATGGCTTTCAATGCTTTCAATCACACTACGAGTCATGATTGTACCAGCTTCTACCAAGATTTCTCCAGTTTCAGGATCTACCAATGGTTCAGCAATAGTTTGGTTGAGCAAACGTGTTTTAACATTGAGTTTTTTATTGATCTTGTAACGACCAACTGCAGCCAAGTCATAACGACGTGGGTCGAAGAAACGAGCTACAAGTAAGCTACGTGAGCTTTCAGCAGTCTTAGGCTCACCTGGACGAAGGCGTTCGTAGATTTCCTTCAAAGCTTCGTCTGTACGAGAGTCCATTGGGTTCTTGTGAATATCTTTTTCAACAGTGTTACGAACAAGATCGCTGTCACCAAAGATATCAAAGATTTCATCATCGCCTGAGAAACCAAGCGCACGAACTAAGGTCGTAAATGGAATCTTACGAGTACGGTCGATACGAGTATAGGCGATATCTTTTGAGTCGCTTTCAAGTTCCAACCAAGCTCCACGGTTAGGGATAACAGTTGAACCGTAACCCACTTTACCATTTTTGTCTACCTTGTCATTAAAGTAAACACCTGGAGAACGCACCAACTGTGATACGATAATTCGTTCACCACCGTTGATGATGAAAGTACCCATCTCAGTCATGATTGGGAAATCACCAAAGAATACTTCCTGGGTTTTAATTTCGCCAGTTTCTTTGTTAATCAAGCGGAAGGTTACAAAGATAGGTGCTGAGTAGCTGGCATCATGGATACGAGCTTCTTCAAGCGTATATTTAGGTTCTTTGATTTCGTAGCCAACAAATTCCAACTCCATTGTGTCTGTGAAGTTTGAAATTGGCAATACATCTTCAAACACTTCCTTCAGACCATGGTCTAGGAAATCTTTGAATGAATCAGTTTGAATTTCAATCAAATTTGGTAAGTCAAGAACTTCTTTGATTCTTGAAAAACTACGACGGGTACGATGTTTCCCGTATTGAACGTCATGTCCTGCCAAGATGATTCTCCTTTTTAATTAAAGTTCCAAGCTTAGTGATCTAAGCTAGTAATTATCGTTAGAGGGTTCTAAAAACCCTATCAACTTATCCCCTTCGACTAATTTTCAGAATCTTTAAATCTTTATTACAAAGATCGAAAAACCTGAAAAAAAGCACAAAAAGAGCAGCTAAATCCGACTTTTTCAGGAGATTTAACTGCTGTGAGCCTTGTCCGGACAATATTTCAGACAAAACCTACGACAAATGATTATTTACATTATACCCTATTTAGCTAGATTTTTCAAGGTCTTTTAAAGATTTTTCTCTTCCTTAAATCCATTAATTATCAGCATCTTTCTTTGAAAAACCAAGTCCATATTTAGGAAAACGCTTGCCTTAACTATTTCCTCATGCTATACTGTTATTGAAATTAATAGACAGGAGACATTTTATGAAAACAGCTAAAACCACTGTTACAGTCGTTTCTGCACTTGCATCTGTCATCTTATTGACCAGCTGCGCTACAAAATCCACAGAAACACAAACATCCGCTAATAACTCATCTGACAATCAGATTACAATGACTTATGACCAGTTACGGTCTAGAGAAAATACCATGTCAACTCTCTGGTATCAAAAAGCAGCTGAAACAAAAGCTTTGTATCTACAAGGCTATAATGTTGCTACAGATCGTCTAAAGGAATTACTGAAAACAGAATCAGACAAGCCTTATTCGATTGTTTTGGACTTGGATGAAACAGTCTTAGACAACAGTCCTTACCAAGTTCAAAATGTCAAAGATGGAACAGCATTCACACCTGAAAATTGGGATGTTTGGGTCCAAAAAGCTGCAGCTAAAGCCGTCCCAGGTGCTAAAGATTTTCTTCAGTTTGCCGATCAAAATGGTGTCCAAATCTACTATATTTCTGACCGCTCAGTTGACCAAGTAGATGCTACCATTAAAAATCTAGAAAACGAAGGTATCCCTGTACAGGGACGTGACCATCTCATGTTCCTAGAGAGTGGTGTAAAATCTAAAGAAGGTCGTCGCCAAGCTGTTCAAGAAAAAACAAATCTTGTGTTACTATTTGGTGATAACCTTGTAGACTTTGCAGATTTTTCTAAAACTTCTGAAGCTGATCGTGACAAACAACTTGAAGAATTGCAAAAAGAATTTGGTGAAAAATTCATCATCTTCCCAAATCCAATGTATGGATCATGGGAAACAGCAGTTTACGGTGGTAACAAACTAGATGCCAAGGGACAAGTAGACGAACGCGAAAAAGCCTTACAAGGCTTTGACAAATAAAGTAAGCTTGAAACTGAATAAATTTATAAGCACATAAATAGGGACAATGGCTCTTTAACTTACAAAACTCAAAAAAAGCGGACAAGAGAGGATTCTGATAACCAGAAAACTTTCCTGTCCGCTTTTATCATGTGATTCGTATCTTAATGAGCCAACATTTCTTGAGCAATCTCTTGACCTGATAAGCCATCTGGATAGTAGGTTGGCCAGTTGTCCATCTCTTCAAAGAGGGCTTCTTGGCTAGTGCCTCCAAAGAAGATATGGAAATGTTCTGCCTTGACCGGAGCGATATTGTGGTCGCTAAACTGAACATACTTAAATTGTCCAGCATCCGCATCTGTCGCTTCAAAGAGATAACGAACTCCTCGATTCCCTTTCTTATAAGTCAAAATTTTCTTGCCGACATACTTGTATGTATATTTCTTACTTTGGTCACCTTGGATGAATTCCATAGTGTTATCCGTGATATTAATCTTAGATACATCGGTTTGATAGCCCTTTTGATAGTAGGCTTTGTATTCATCCTTGGTCATTTTGCCAGTCAATTTAGCCTTGTAGTCAAAGACTTGATCTAGAGTTCCATTTTCAAGGAAAGGATAAACAGACTGCCAGTTACCAGCATAGTCACTCAAGGTACGATCCTTGACATCGGCATCTTCAAAGTAACCATTTTGAACGGTTTTAGTTTCCTCTGCTTTTTCTGGCTCAATTTCTGCCCCTGCTTGGTCAGTTGTTTGCTTGAGGGCCTTGAGATTTTTCTCCATGACAGAGATATAGTTTTCTCCAGCTTTCATGTCCTCTTCGGTCAAGCTTTCCAGAGGATTCAGAACGTCTAACTTAACTCCTGTTTCTTTCGAGAGAGTATTAGCTAGGGCTTGTGAGGCATTTTCTTCAAAGTAGATATAAGAAATCTTATTTTTCTTGATGTATTCGGTCAATTCTGCCAAGCGGCTTGCTGAAGGCTCCGCATCTGGGGAAAGACCTGAGATAGAAACTTGATTGAGTCCGTAATCTAAAGCTAGATAACGGAAGGCCGCGTGTTGAGTCACAAAACTCTTTTGTTTAGCACTAGAAAGTCCTTCACTATAGGCCTTGTCCAAGGCTTGTAGTTTTTCAATATAGGCTGCTGCATTTTGTTCAAAAGTCGCCTTCTTATCTGGATAGTCAGCTGAAAGACTATCACGGATATGCTCTACAAGCTTAATGGCACGCGCAGGAGACAACCATACATGAGGGTCATACTCGTGATGATGACCCTCTTCGCCGTGGTCATGGTCTTCCTCTTCTTCACTACCTGGAAGAAGCAACATATCTCCAGTAGCCTTGATTGTTTTTACTTTTTTCGCATCTAGTGAATCTAAAAGCTTGGGAACCCATGTTTCCATGTTCTCATTTTCATAAACAAAGGCATCGGCGTCTTGGATTTTAGCAACTGCCTTAGGCGATGGTTCATAATCATGTGGTTCTGTCCCTGCCCCAATCAAGAGCTCGACATTGGCTGTGTCCCCTGCTACTTGCTTGGTAAATTCGTAGACAGGATAGAAAGTTGTGACAATATTTAATTTCCCGTCTGCTTGTTTTTGATTGGAACAAGCGACTAAGAATAGTGTCACAAGACTTGCCAAAAGTAGGCCTAGTTTTTTCATTTTCTTCTCCTATTTGATAAAACGTTTGAGTAAGCTGACTAACAAAAAGACAACTACAAAGATAATGGTAATACTTGCACTCGGTGGTGTCTCTGCATAGTAGGAAATATAAAGTCCTGCTACCATACCTAGAAAACCAATAACGCTGGCAAGAATCATCACCGAACTAAAGTTCTTCCCTAAACGCAAAGCGATACTAGCTGGCAAGACCATGATAGTTGATACCAAGAGTGCTCCTGCAGCTGGAATCATAAGCGCAATGGCCACACCCGTCACCATGTTAAAGAGGATAGACATAGTACGCACTGGAAGACCATCTACAAAAGCTGTATCCTCGTCAAAAGTTAAGATGTACATAGGTCTTAAAAAGAGGAAGGTAAGGATTAAAACAACCGCTGCAATGACAAAGAGTCCAATTACCTGCTCTTGACTAATAGTCACAATAGAACCAAAGAG
The DNA here is from genome assembly GCF_964238205.1 of Streptococcus oralis. Taxonomy (GTDB): domain Bacteria; phylum Bacillota; class Bacilli; order Lactobacillales; family Streptococcaceae; genus Streptococcus; species Streptococcus oralis_CZ. Next base: position 30,521 of record NZ_CAXSLF010000008.1, on the reverse strand, counting down.
GTATTGGTCCAAACTCATCGAGCTAGAGCTCTTACCCTTACTCATAACAATGAGTGAAACCGCAAGACCTGTTGACATGAGGATGGCTGTTCCAATCTCCATAAAGCTCTTGTAAACCGTACGTAGATATTCAAGAAAGACCGCCGCAATCAAGACAATAGCAATAGTCGAGATGGTCGGAGAAATCCCTAAAACCAAACCAAAGGCCACACCTGATAGCGATACGTGACTCAGTGTATCACTCATGAGACTTTGACGACGCAAGATGAGGAAGGTTCCCAGTACTGGCGAAAAGAGACTCATGGCAATAACAGCCAAAAAGGCCCGCTGCATAAAATCATAAGAAAATAGATTAAACATGGTCCACCTCCTGATCATTTTCATGGACATTGAAACAACGCCATGGCGAATCTTGGTCTCGAACAAGGTGGATGTTACGATCTGCATAGTCCTTGACTTCTTCGGGATCGTGAGTAATCATCAAAACAGCCTTGCCATGATGGTGGGCACTATGGTGCATGAGCTCATAAAATTCATTCTTGGTACCTGCATCCATCCCTGTTGTCGGCTCATCCAAGATAAAGATATCTGGATCTGAAGCAAACATACGTGCAATGACCGCTCTTTGCTTTTGCCCACCAGAGAGAGAACCAATGCGTTTATCCCGATGTTCCCACATACCAACTGAGTTTAAACTAGCCTTGATGTGTTCTTCATCGTGAGCATTCAAACGACGGAACCAGCCCTTTCTCGGGTAGCGACCTGATTTGACAAACTCATAAACAGTACTTGGAAAGCCTGCATTAAAACTGGCGATCTGTTGAGGAAGATAGGCAATTCTTAGCTTTTTCCCATGAATATTTGTCTTTGAGATGGTTACTTTCCCAATTCGTGGTTGAAGAATTCCAAGACTAGCCTTGATTAGCGTTGTCTTGGCTGCTCCATTTTCCCCAGTAAGGGTGACAAATTCCCCACTATCAACACTGTAATTGATATGCTCAAGCACAGGTTCCTTGTCATAATAGAAGGACAAATCCTCTACTGTGATGTATCTCATTACTTGATTTCTCCTACTAAAGCAGTTAAAAACCGCTGGATAATTTTTTGTTCGTTTGGTGTGAACTGAGTGGCAACCTGCTCATAAGTCGAGAGGGTATGCTCATGATGATGGTGGTGTTCCTCAGCAATTGGTCGTGCCAAGTCTGTCAATTGATAGAAGATAACGCGAGCATCCTTGGGATCCTTAGATGTCTCCAACATCCCCTCCTTGACCAAGGATTTGATAGCCTTGGTAACGGCAGCTTGACTGACATTGAGACGACGCGCCAACTCAGAGTTGGTTAGCGACTCCTCTGATAAAAGCATGAGAATATGCTCCTGGGTATTGGTCAAGGCCACATCACTCGTGCAATGGCCAATCAAAATTTCATGCTGATTTTCAGCTTTTAAAATAATCTCGTTTAAAAATTGATCGATATCTTTTGCCAACTGTCTCATGATTTGCTCCTTTCTTAGAACGGAATTTCTATAAATACAAGGTTTTCATACTCTTCAAAAATCAAATTCAAACCACGTCAGCTTCGTCTTGGCGTACTCAAGTACAGCCCGCGTCTCGCTTCCTAGTTTGCTCTTTGAGTTTTATTGAGTATCACACCATTCCTTTACTAGTTAAGTATATCACATCCAAGTAAGGAGTCAAGAAAAAAGATGAAAACACCTGAGATGTTTTCATCTTTTAGAATTATTTTTCTTGTTTACGGCTAGTCCAGAGGGCTGTCGCTCCAAGAATCATACCCAATAGCATCATGAAAATAGATTGTTCACTACCTGTATTAGGAAGTAATTTTTCTGATACGACTGTCTTGTTGGCAAATTTATCTGCAACCTTATAATCAACTTTTACAGTAGATGTTTGGGCAGGAGTTGTTCCTTGATTTTTCCCTGATGGAGTTGTTTTTGTTGCTGAGTCCTTCTCAGTTTTAGCTGGAGTTGTCTCTTGAGTTTTTCCTGGCTTAGTTGCATCATTTCCTGAATTAGCCGGAGTTGTTCCCTGATTTTTTCCTGGTTGAGTAGGAGTTATTGCTGGATCTTTTTCTGGTTTAGCCGGATCTGTTGCTGAATCTTTTCCTGGTTTAGCTGGACCTTGCTCTTCTGGCAGTTTAAATGTTTTTGAATCCACAGAAATCGTGCGTGAATTTGGATTTACCTTTTCATACTGAGACAAATCAACCGTTTTGAGATAGTCTTCAAAGGCAGCATCCATTGAAGGACCTTCTTCTCTGGCACCACCAAGCATGGTATAACCGTCACCACCTGCCGCAAGGAAGTCATTGGTTGCTAGGTAGTAGATTTTTTCCAAATCTAGTTTTTCATAAAGACCAGTCGCACGATTCTTAACTTGAATAGCCAAGACACGTTTGCCTGCAGTTAAGTTTGTATCGTAATAGACCTTGGCTCCTGAAACCTGTAAGAATCCACCACTTGGCTCTAGCAATGGTTGACCATTTTCATCCAAGACAGTTTTTCCTGCCTTATCAACCTGCAAAATAGATCCGAGTGATTTTTCAAACATGTCAAAAACTTGCTGACCAGTTACTTGGATTTGTGAGATTGTGTTTCCAAATGGTAGAACCGCAATGACATTTCCTTTTGTAATTGGTTTACCCTTGGCAATCGTTTCACGCAAGCCACCACCATTTGTCACAGCGATATCTGTTGGATGACTAAATCCTGTTTGACCATACTGGTAGAGAGAATCTGCTACGACATTCCCAAGGTTGGTTTCACGGACACGAACATTTTCACGGTCACCATTCAACTCAACTGGACTATTTGAAACAACTTCTATAGCATTTTCAGCGTCATATTTTTCTTTGATTTCTTTGACCATGGCTGCAATCTTTGGATTGGCTTCTAATTTCTTAGCATCTGCAGCAGGTACCTGGCTTGGATTTCCTAATAATTGACGAGATTTGTAAGTGATTTTACCAACATTATGGAGATAGCTTCCAGTCTGGTTATAGGTTACATTGTCGCCATATGTGGTTGATTCTACAGTATGTGAATGACCATCGATAACAGTCACGCGTTTACCTTTCAAAAGAGGATTTTTTGAAAGTGCTTCTGCAAGTGTTGAACCACGCCATTCTACAGGTGTTGTTGTATCAACTCCCAAGTGAGCAAGGACAACATAGTGTTTGTAGTCTTTGCCTTCTGCCAAGGCTTTAGCTTGAATTTCTTCGATAACCTTGTTAACCTCTGCAATAGGTTCTGTAAAGGTTACGCCTTTAACATTTTTAGGGTGGGTCTTAGTAGCTGTTTCAGGTGTTGTCACACCGATGACGACAAACTCATCACCTGCAACATCCTTGTTCTTATCAACAATTGTTGCTGCTTCAAATAAACGAGCACCATTGACATAAGTGTTTGAGCTGAGCAATGGGAAGTTCAAAATTTCTTTGTATTTTTTAGCTTCGTCAAGTCCAAAGTCAAACTCGTGATTTCCTACAGCCATAGCATCGTAGCCCATCTCATTTAGGATTTTGGCACGAGCTTCACCCTTTGTAGAGTTTGAAATCGGCAGACCTTGGAAGGCATCACCTGCATCCACTACTAGAGTCGTTTGGTTGCCCTTTTCTCGCTCCTTCTCAATAACTGTCGCGAGTTTGGCATCTCCAATTACTCCTTTTTCTTCTACGATACGACCATGCACGTCATTGGTATGCAAGATAACAGTATCTGCTTCTTCTTTTTGAGGTGCAACCTCTTCAGCTGGTGTTGCCGTACTTGTAACAACCTCAGGAGTCGCTGCTGCTACTACTGGTGCTTCTGCAGTGCTCACAACTTCTGTAACTTCTGAAGAACTAGTATTTTCTTCAGCATAGACTTGTCCAGCTAAAAAGGCTGGAGCTAATAGGGCTGTCGATAGGACAGGCAACAAAAAACGTTTATTCATTTTGGAATCCCTTTCTCTTCTTTCTTCTACCATTATACGCTATTTATCATGATTTTAAAAATTTTAACCTTTTTGAAGGTAATCTATCTGACATTTCATAAAAAAAGTCTGAACAAAAAGTTCAAACTCCTTTTCTATATTATTGAAAATCTTTAATATTCCCATCATAATTTGCCCAATCTTGGCTAAAGAAACGGTCATTCATTTGGTAAATAGGTGCTGTTGTTGGACTGCTCAAAAAGGGATTTACAACCTTATCAAATGCTAACCAGCCCAACCAGCCAATATGAATCGTATCCTTGACAAAATAAGGTTCATCACCGTTTTTTGAAAAATCAGCAATATTGGTGAAACCTTGACTCTCCAACTGGTAACGAATTTTTTCGACAGAGTGTTGATACATTTCTTCACTCAAGCCTGTATAATCCATCCATTTTTTATTGACAGGTTGAAAGACAAAGAGCACATTGACCTTAGATTTTGCAAATTGATCGAGCACTAACTGCAAATCATTGTACTCACTTGACTGGAGAAAGTTGTAATTTTTTTGATACCCTTCCCACTTTTTTAAATCTTTCTTTAGTTGAGTATTGTAAAAGTGGTTATCCATCCCCAAATCATTATTGGTCGTATTTTCTTCTGCATCCTTACGTGCAATATTTTCCAATTCTTCATAAGAGAATTGATCAGGGAGATTGCCCAAATATTTTTCAACGTGATCTTTGTAACTTAATCGCCCACGAATCGAGAATTGGCCAAAAAGAGCAGATTGTTTTTCGTTGAATTCTGCAGAAGCCTTAATCATTGTCTGGTCAAACTCTGATAGTTGTTCATTCTTAGCCAACTTCTCAACAATCCCTTTCAGAGAGATTCCTGGATTTTGTTTCAAAAGTCTGTTGGCAGCAAACTGAGAGGCAGCATCTCCAGATTGATTTTCCAAAAAAGCAGTTAGCTGATCGTTATTAAAGTAAGTTTGGAAAATAGTCGGATCATGATCCTCTTTTGTAAACCATTGTGGAGAGATTACAAATACCGCTTGTTTATTCTCAAGTTCAGATGTGATTTGCTGCATTCCAAAATACTGGCTAAGAGACGCTGCTCCTGCCTGACCCAGAAAGTAAGGTCGATAAGAACGATTATACTTTTCAGCTAGTACTGCCGGGTGCATATTATCAAAGCGATTCCACTCACTGGACCCAAAGAAAGAGATAAAACGCATATCAGGGTCTGTGAGAGCTCTCACTTTTTGACTTCTCTCCTTAAAGCTTTCTGCACTTATTGAGGCCGCAGAGTATTTTTCCTCCATAAGATTGTGACTTTTGCTACCAGGATAAAAAAGGATAAGTAGAAGAAGCAATAAAGCAGCAACAAGGAGTGGCCCAAAAATTAACCACAGACGTTTAAGCATTCTTTAACTCCGTAATCCCTGCTACGATTTTATTGGCTGTATTCCAGTCGTCACGACCAAATTCTGTAACCGGGACACGAATATCAAAGCGATTTTCGATTTCCACGATCAATTCAACTGTTCCCATACTATCCAAGACACCTGCATCAAAAAGATCTTCATCCATCATGTCAGAAACATCTTCCATGAACAATTCATCGATAATTTCAATAACTTCTGATTTGATATCCATTTTTTTAATTCCTTCTATTTTTTAAACCATAAATCATTCAAAAATCCAGAAAAGATTAAGAATGAAACCATTACGACATGGAAGGTTAGCACCATGCCAAGTAACTGAGCCCAACGATTCTCAAGCAAGGGAGGTTGCCCTGCTTTCTTACGTTCCTTATTGAGCGTTTTTTTCTTCCGAATCCAGGCATCATTCATCACTAAGCCTACCCCATGAAAGAGTCCGTAAGCGATATAAAACCATGTTATCCCATGCCAGAATCCCATAAGGAGCATGTTCAAGATATAAGCGACACTTGAAGTCATATTTCGATTCTTAAACAATTTCTTTCTCGTCATCAACAGAACCATGCGCATAAAGACAAAGTCACGGAACCAGAAAGATAAACTCATGTGCCAACGATTCCAAAACTCTTTCAAATCTCTCGACAAGAAAGGTTTGTTGAAATTGATCGGACTACGAATTCCCATCAGATTTGAAATTGCTAAAGCAAACAGAGAATAGCCCGCAAAATCAAAGAAAAGATCCAAACCAAATGTATACATGACTGCCACTACATAATAGTTAAAGAATCCACCTGCCTGTAGAGCTAGATTTTTTAGGGGCGTTAACATAATTTCGCCTAAAATATGAGCCAAGATAAATTTATACAGAAACCCCAACATGATATATCGAACAGACTCGGCTAGCATGTCCATCAACTCATCACGTTCTGGAATCGTCTTATAATTTTCATTAAAACGCTTGAATCGATCAATGGGACCACTTGAAAATGTCGGCATGAAGAGGAGAAAACGTAAATACTCCCACAACTTTAATTCCTTAATGACTCCATCTCTGAGTTCAATAATGATTCCCACCGAACGAAAAGTCAAATAGGAAATACCAATAAATCCTAATAAAGACTGTGTGCCGTTAATAGCCGGTTGCACTTTCACAAAAATGATGGGAAGTAACGATAATAGACTCACCAAGTAGAAAATCCATTTGCCATCTCGGACTTTTCGATACTGCTTGTACAAAAGTACCAGTAATATTTGCCATATCAGATAAATACCTAAGGCAGCTATCTGATTAGTCTTGCCCCCCGTCAACATAGTGACGATAAAGAACAAACTAACCAATATTTCATACCAGGCAAAACGTTTTTTGAAAAAAAGTCCGATAAAGATTGGCAAGGTAGCAGTAATCACGTACAAAAAGTACTGCGGATTCCCATACGGCTCAATATGAGGTAGCTGTTTTAGGAAATCCATCATCTATTATTCACCTCGTTAATCAATCCTTTAATATCAATCTTGCCATTTGGAGTTAATGGCAAATCTTGTCTATAAAGGAACTTAGACGGCATCATGTAAGACATCATGATATGCTCCAAGTCTTCTTTGATGGCTTTCGTGATATCAATTTCGCGCTCAAATTGTTCTTTGACCCCATCTTTTAAGATAACATAGGCCAAGAGATTTTGGACCTTGTGATCTTTATTATAACGCGGTACTGCGACTGCTGAGTCAATATACTTCGATTTGTTTAAGTTTTGAGAAACATCCTCTAGCTCAATACGATAACCATTAAACTTGATTTGGAAGTCCATCCGTCCACCGTAGAGAAGGAGACCTTCATCTGTCATGGTTCCGACATCTCCCGTATGGTAGGCTGGAAGACCTTCAAATTCGAAGAAGGCTTCTGCTGTTTTCTCTGGATTATTCATATAACCTTTTGAAACGGCTGGACCAGATACGATGATTTCTCCTTGCTCTCCATTTGGCAATTTGTTCCCTTCCTCATCAATGATAAAGGTTGGAGAATCTTCTTTGGTATAACCGATTGGCAGACGTTTCAAAGTCGCTAACATCTCATCTGTGATTGCTACTGCCGACAAAGCAACGGTTGCTTCCGTTGGGCCGTAGGCATTGATGATGCGTGCATTTGGGAAACGCTCGCGCAATTTCTGAGCGGTTTTAACAGTCAACTCTTCCCCATCAAAGTAGAAATGGGTGATGCCTGGCATCTTTTCAGCATTGAAATCATCAGACAACATGGCCATATCAGCAAAAGATGGTGTTGAAGTCCAGATAGCAATCGGAAGAGAAAAGATCGTCGCAAAGAGTTGTTTGAAGTCTTGAGTGATGGCTGATGGAAGAGCAAAAAGGGTTCCACCAAGAGCCAAGGTCGGTGCCCAGTACATGACAGACAAGTCAAAGGAATAGGGTGGTTGCGCCAACATTTGCGGACGCTCTGGCGTTGCAAATTCCTTGTCCGTAATCATCCAGTTGGTAAAACTGAGCAGATTATCATGCGAAATTTGCACCCCTTTTGGTTTACCAGTTGTCCCTGAAGTAAAGATGATGTAGTAGTTATCATCCCCCTTGACCGGATGCTGCAAATCGTAAGCTTTTTGAGCCGCATAAGCTTCATGCACCTGCTCCAAGGACATGATTGGAGCAGCTGGGGTTTCGATTGGAAACTCTGAAATAGCAATGATCAAGCTTGGCTCAGCCACTTCAAGAATGGCAGACACGCGCTCCAAGGCCGAATGGCTATCGATTGGAATATAGGCATGGCCAGACTTAGTCAGAGCTACAAAGGTAGCCAACATTTCATACTCCTGGCCACCAAAAACAACTACTGGAGATTTTTCAGGTAATCCTAGCTGATCAATGGTTGCAGCCAAACTATCTGAATCAGCCTTTAAATCACCATAAGTGTGCTCTTGCCCTAAGACATTGTATACTGGAAAGGTAGGTTGAGTTTGGGCGAAATATTCAATCGCTTCAATCATATCTTTTATCGGCTTATTAGACACGATGATTTTTCTCCTTTAAACTAAAATTCATTGTAAATAAAGCTTCCCTGACTTTGTCCTAGGTAACTAAAAAAGTAAAGCAAACCAAGTAGAACAATAAAATACAGGACCGTTTGTCCTAAAAAAACATAGATTGGTTTCTTTTTATCCATAATTAACTTCTTTTTGTAAATTTTCAATAATTTTATGCAAATATACAATTACTATTTTTTCTTGTTCCCATTTTACCACTTTAGTCTCTTCATTTTCAACTGTTTACCATTTTTAAAGAGCACATTTTAGCCTATTTTAGTTCTTTCTTCATAATTTCACTGATGTAAACAGATCACTTTAAAACGATAGTAGACACTCCACTCCCCCCTTTGGGCATTTTTATGCTAAAATAGTAGCTATGGATAAAATTATTAAAACTATATCAGAAAGCGGGGCCTTTCGTGCTTATGTTCTTGATAGCACTGAAACCGTCCGCACTGCTCAAGAAAAACATCAAACCCAAGCTAGCTCAACTGTAGCACTTGGTCGCACCCTTATTGCTAGCCAGATTCTCGCAGCCAATGAAAAAGGAAATACCAAGCTAACAGTTAAAGTTCTTGGAACTAGCTCTCTAGGTGCCATTATCACTGTCGCAGATACCAAAGGAAATGTCAAAGGCTACGTTCAAAATCCTGGTGTTGATATCAAAAAGACTGCAACTGGTGAAGTTCTAGTCGGACCTTTTGTCGGCAATGGGCAATTTCTAGTGATTACGGACTACGGCACTGGAAATCCATATAACTCTATGACTCCCCTCATCTCTGGGGAAATCGGTGAAGACTTGGCCTATTACCTGACTGAAAGCCAACAAACCCCTTCAGCAGTCGGCCTCAATGTCCTTTTGGATGAAGACGACAAGGTCAAAGTCGCAGGTGGTTTCCTCGTTCAAGTTTTGCCAGGAGCCAAGGAAGAAGAGATTGCTCGCTTTGAAAAACGTATCCAAGAGATGCCAGCTATTTCGACTCTTCTAGAAAGCGACGACCATATCGAAGCCCTTCTCAAGGCTATCTACGGAGACGAACCATACAAACGTCTGTCTGAAGAAGAAATTCGTTTCCAATGTGACTGTGGCAAAGAACGTTTTATGAAGGCTCTTTCTAGTCTTCCAAGCTCAGACTTGCAGGAAATGAAGGACGAAGACCACGGGGCAGAAATCACTTGTCAATTCTGCCAAACTACTTACAACTTTGATGAAAACGACCTGGAGGAACTCATTCGTGACAAATCTTAATACACCTTTTATGATTGGTAATGTTGAGATTCCCAATCGTACCGTTTTAGCACCCATGGCTGGTGTGACCAACTCAGCCTTCCGTACCATTGCAAAAGAGCTTGGAGCTGGACTCGTTGTCATGGAAATGGTCTCTGACAAGGGAATCCAATACAACAACGAAAAAACTCTTCACATGCTTCATATCGATGAAGGCGAAAACCCAGTCTCTATCCAACTTTTTGGTAGCGATGAAGACAGCCTAGCACGCGCAGCAGAATTCATCCAAGAAAACACCAAGACCGATATCGTTGATATCAACATGGGTTGCCCAGTTAATAAAATCGTAAAAAACGAAGCTGGGGCTATGTGGCTCAAGGACCCAGATAAGATTTACTCTATCATTAACAAAGTTCAATCTGTCCTTGATATCCCCCTTACTGTCAAAATGCGTACAGGCTGGTCTGACCCATCCCTGGCAGTTGAGAATGCTCTAGCTGCTGAGGCTGCAGGTGTTTCTGCCCTTGCCATGCACGGCCGTACACGTGAGCAAATGTACACAGGTCACACAGACCTTGAGACTCTTCATAAGGTTGCACAAGCTCTGACCAAGATTCCATTTATCGCTAACGGAGACATCCGTACGGTTCAAGAAGCTAAACAACGCATCGAGGAAGTCGGTGCCGACGCCGTTATGATCGGACGCGCAGCCATGGGAAACCCTTACCTCTTCAATCAAATCAATCATTACTTTGAAACTGGAGAAATCCTGCCTGATTTAACCTTTGAAGACAAGATGAAAATTGCCTATGAACACTTAAAACGCTTGATTGATCTCAAGGGAGAAAAGGTTGCGGTCCGTGAATTCCGTGGCCTCGCTCCTCACTATCTCCGTGGAACATCTGGCGCCGCTAAACTCCGTGGAGCTATCTCACATGCAAGCACACTTGCAGAAATTGAAGCTCTCTTACAGTTAGAAAAAGCATAAACGTATAAAAATTGGCAAATCTCTCAAATTGAGATTTGCCGTTTTTTATATATTTTCATCTTGCAAATCTAGCTGCTTCACTCTAGCTATATAGTAGGACATAATCAACAACAAATTAAAGCTGACAATCCAAATAGACCATTCATGGAAAAAATGCATAGATACAGCCAAGCTAATGGCCCCCACTACGAAACTACCTACAACAATACCATAGTTCAAGGCTTGACGACGATATTCTTGAACATCTCCTTCTCCTCTAACGATGTGATACAAAGCAGTCAACATTTTTCGGTAATTTCCAGACGTCATAAAAATGACATAGGGATGATCTTCAATCAAACTACCCGTAAATGTTAGCATCATCATTCCAGTTCCAAAAGCAATAAAAGGAACTTCTAATAGAGGAAAGCGGTAAAAGAAGGGCAGAACAAGGGTCCCGATAAATAAGGGAAGCAGCATCTTAACTCGCCAATAGGCTGTTTTGCGATATTCTTTCATGTGTAAGGCAAAAAGAAAGCCTAGGGAAAAGAATATAATAGAACAGAATCGCAACATGGTATTGATGACATGTGAATCGTGCCAATCTGATATCAGTAGGAGGATATTCCCTGTCTGTGTCGCCACCAAACTATGGTACTGGATGTGACAGAATACATCCAAAGAACCACCGATAAAGCCAAGAAACACTCCCATGAGTCGTGTGTTTTGAGGTAAAATTAATTTATCCGTCATTGATTCATCACTCGTTTCCCTTTAATGCATTCATTATACCACTTCTCTCGGAGAAACTAAGTGAAAAACGGTCAGTTCAGGTAGACATGATTACATATACTCCTAAGTTAGTCTCATCTCTGTAGTTCATTTATGACGTCTTATCAACTTCAAATGCTGTAGGTACTCATCAACTGAACTATTTTTAAACAAATTATTTCTGCACTGAAGTCTATGGCTTAATCAAAGTAACACTTGAAACAGTACCATCTGCACCTGTTGTAATTTGGATGACTTTTCCACCACCTACTTCAGCATTGTATTTCCCATCATCAAGGGTATAAGAATAGCTTTGGATAGAGTAGTTTTCTTTCTTGCCATCAGCAGATTCTACTGTGAATTGACCAGCTGATGAGACAGTGATCGTTTCACCATTTGCACCCTTCCAATTTCCAGCCGCAGCCGAAAAATCTTTGTCTACCATAGTCAAGACACCTTTATAACGTTTGTTGTGCTCTGCTTGCTTGTCTTGGAGTTTGCGATCAGTTGCTGGATCATAAGCTGACTGATTCGATTTTGCTTGTGTTCCTTGTTGATTGGATGGGGCTTGAGAAGGGGTTTGCTTAGCAGAAGGTTCTTGATTTTGTTTTGTTTCTGGTGCTGGTGTTGCTTGCGATTGGTTAGCAGTAGTCGTTGACTGATCAGAAGATGATGATTTAGCTTTTTCTGTTGAAGCTGAACTTGAGGACTTCTGAGTCTTGTTCTCTTTACTTGAAGAACTTGCCTTAGAACTAGAAGATGCTTGTGTTGTCTTGCTAGAACTATCACTTGCAGTATTCTCTTTCTTATTGCCACAAGCCCCCAATAGTAATGTTGAAGCGAGTACAGTTGCAGCCATTAATTTGATAGAAGTTTTAGTTTTCATTTTATGCTCCTTTTGTAACATTTTTGAAATGTTAAGAAATATTTTTGTAACATAATTGTAATATTTGTTTTTGAATCTGTCAACTATTTATCTAAAATTTTTTAGAATTATTTTTTAGTACATTTATTTCCTTATCCCTCCTATATCTTTTATTCGCAAAGAATTAAAAAAAACAGGAAAATTTTTCCTATGAGAATACTATATTTTATACACGTAACCGCTTGCATTTTTTTCTTAAAGGGCTATAATAAAATTGAGATAGGATATTGGAGGTGTAGGCTTATGTTAAGCAAATATTACAAGTATCTTCCTTGGGTGATTTTAGCTGCTTTCGTTTCTTATGGGACAGCTACTCATTACGCTCAAACAACATTTGATTTGTTCTACCTAACTGCCATTTTCATGATTGTCTATGTAGCTTTATTGTATTTACACGAAACCTATTTAAAATATAAATACAAAGATTTATTCATTCGAATCATGAGCAATTCAAAGAAAGATAAACATCCTTAGTAGTCAAAAAGAGGTCGGGAAAAAATCCCGACCTCGCTTTTTTATGACTAATAAGTCTTTGACACGATGGCTGAATTGACTTTTGACACAAACTGTATTTTCTCTATTCTCAAGCTCAACCAGCCATCGGATTTGTTGAAACTTCTCAGGACTGAAACTAGGAAACCAAGACTTGGGCTATCGATTTCGGTCCCCAATCTTTTTATTTTAATCGATAGGTTTTTCTGGGTTTCTTTTTAGGAACTCGTTTGAGTCCAACTTCTTCTACATATTCTCCGTATTTTACGAGAAAGTTATTGCTGACGATTGGACGACCGGGGTTGATGAGATTAACCAGTTCAGTCCCTTCATAGACAGTGAACTCCTCCTCCAGCAGATAGAGAAAGGTCGGATTCCAGTCAAGACGCCCTTGGATTCGTTTAATAGACTCTTGGATAATGGCATAATGGTCAAAGGCGAAGGCTTGCTCCCCCAACTCTAGCCCCTCTAAGAAGCACTTGCCCGTCTGAAAATCAACATCAACAAAAACCACATCCTTGGCATCATCTCCAGCTTGAACGAGATCGAGTGCTCTGCTAGGTAGATATACCAAGTGGGCGATAGTAACCGTCCAGCCCCGCGGATCACGACCTGGAGTAGATACTGTCATCAATTGCTCGATTTTTTCCAAAGTAAGGTCGAGGTTGACCTCCTCTCTCACCTCACGCTGGCAAGCATGCCTTGCATCTTCACTCTTATCCATAAAACCACCGACCAAAGCCAAACAGTTCTGATAAGGATGGGCCTTACGGCGGATTAGTAAGAGTTTGATTTTGCCTTCCACAAAGCAATAAGCTACCATATCCACCGTCACGCTCGGTTTTTCATACTGAGGAAGATCCTGTTTGCAGTACCAGTCTAAAAATTCCTTCTCAGTCGCATGAACCTCAAAATATTCTCTTTCTGTCATTCCAGCTGGGATTATCGTTTCAGTCATCTTATCTCTCCTTGACAGCCTTAGTCCATTGGTACCAACCGACTAAACTATTGATGGTGTAAACCCAGTACATTCCTTGGATATGGATGTTTTCACCCCACCAGAGGTAGATACTAAAGAGATTGGTTGCAATCCAGAAAATCCATTGCTCACGGTAAAGACGTGTCATCAAGAGCTGACCAACACCATTTGTCGCATCGGTAACACTGTCACGGAAAGGACGAGCACTGCTGATACTTTGGTAGGCTAATCCCATGCCAATCCAGATGATAGCAGTCAAGGCCAAGTACTTGAGCCAATCAATCAGACCGAGTTTCTTAGCTTCAAAGTGAGACTCCTCTGGTCTTCCTTGTTCATTGATCCGATTAGACAACCAAGTATAGAGACCAATAGGCTGCATGACAAAGAAATAAACTGTTGTCAAAACTTCACCGTAGAAAGTCGCATTCATAGCTAGGACCAAATAGATTGCAGAGTTAATAGCTCCAAAAAGATAGTTGCTAGCCCGACCTTCAGCTACCAATATAACGCAGACAATCCCTGTCCAAGAGGCCAAGAGACCAATCCAGTCATGACTTTCTGTGTTTTGTGTAAACTCCAGAATAAGAGGAACACTCGATAAAACAATCAAATAGAGCCACTGGAAAAGACTACGGCCTACAAAGAGGTCTTTCCAAAGCAAACGCATAACTCCTGCAAAACCAATTTTACGAGCTTCTGCGTGAACATTTTTAAAGTTTTCAATAAATCGTGTGATTTTTTCAGTTATTTTTTTCATTTTCTTCTCCTAATCTGCTTGGTAAATGGCATCAATAGCCACTTTTGCTGCTTCATAATTTCCTAGATAGTCATCAGCTAGATAAACATGAGGGATATTGGCTAGATATTGCTCCCTCATCATATCCAAATGCTGAGAAAAACTGTGACGGATATGGTCTTCTGCCATGGTCATGTCTCGAAAACCATCATTGACATAAGAACCGATAGGTTGCACAAAGAGGATTAAATCCCACTTTTCCTTGGCTAAGATGGAAACAAAGAGATTGTCAAAGGTCTCTCCGGACAAGTCCTCCTGCTCTTCGCTTTCCATGTAGTAATCGTAGTAGCCCTTGGTTACCAGTGAGTTGGTATCTGCAATGACTAGGCCTCGATTGGCATTGCTATCAATTAACTTGGAAGTTTGATCATACTGCCCCAATAGAAGGTAATAATAATCTTTGGGGGTAAGCTCATCATCTCGGACATTATTTTTTATCTGATACTCACGAGCATACTCTAGACTGACTGGCGCATCATAAAAGCGAGCTAAATCCTTGGCTAGAGTTGTTTTACCATTACTCGCACTTCCCATAATCAACACTTTTTTCGTAAACTGACGGCGGAAAGGTTGAGCTATATATTTCCAATATTTGCTTGGATTTTCTCGAATCATGGTAGCCGAAATTCCAAATTTTCTTTCCTGCAAAACAGTCTCGAAACCACGTTCTGACAATTCTTGTTGGTATTCGGACTCTCCTACAAAAAAGATTAGTTCCTGACCAGTCTGATCATAGGAAATGGCCTGCAACATCTGATCCAACCACTCCTGCCAGCCCATTGGATAGCGTGGAATATTGGTTTCGTCAAGTTTACAAACAGAGGTCAACTCATCATCTCGAAATGCTTCACGAATATAGCGAAACCTCTTTTGTAGTGTAAGTCCAACCTGTTCACCACGATCTCCCTTATAACCTGAAACTACCACCCATACAGCATCACATTGACGTTTTGCTCTTTGGATTAAATCAATATGCCCCTGATGCAAGGGAGCAAAGGTTCCAAAAACCACTGCTATCTGTTTTTTCATGTCTTTTCAACCTTTTTATAACTTTTTATATTTTATATCATACTCTATCTTGTTCTGTTTGTCAAGACTTTTTTATTATTTTTTATAAAAACATTGCTGTATGATAAGAATTTTTTACGTAGCATACAAAACTTGATTAGGAAAAATCCCTTTTGGAAATCCTTAAACTAATTGCACAATTCAAATGCTTATTTGAGTAACAACTTCCCAAAAAAAGAGGCTGAAACAATCTGTTCCAACCTCACAATTTTAAACAATCTCAAATTTTAATTGAGCAGCTTTGACACCAATCTTCAGAGTCTTGCCAGCTTCCAATTCACCTTTAAGGAGAAGCTCTGCAAGTTTGTCTTCCACTTCCGTTTGTAGGGTTCTACGAAGTGGACGAGCCCCCATCTCTGGATCATAGCCTTGCTGAGCTAGGAGTTTAAGGGCTGATGCTTGAAGTTTCAAGTCAATTCCTTTTTCTGCAAGACTAGCAATCAATGGTTTGACCATAATCTTAACTACTTCTTGCATATCTTGACTTGACAAGCTGTGGAAGACTACCTTCTCATCAATACGGTTGATAAACTCTGGACGATAAGCCTTTTTCAGCTCCTCAAACATCCGTTTTTCCATATTTTCTTGGTCAAAACGAATGTCCTTAGCTCCAAAACCAACTGTTTTGTCATCACGAAGCGCTGTCGCACCAAGGTTTGAAGTCATGATGATAATGGTATTGGAGAAGTCAACCTTGCGACCTTTACTATCTGTCAAGACACCATCATCCAAGACTTGCAAGAGAACATTAAAGATATCTGGGTGGGCCTTTTCTACCTCGTCAAAGAGCAAGACTGAGTACGGTTTGTTACGAACCTTCTCGGTCAACTCTCCGCCCTCTTCGTAGCCTACATAACCTGGAGGTGCTCCGTTAAGACGGCTAGCTGCGAATTTCTCCATATATTCACTCATGTCAAAGCGAATAAGAGCAGACTCATCATCAAAGAGAACTTCCGCCAAGGCCTTGGCCAACTCGGTTTTACCAACACCTGTTGGTCCTAGGAACATAAAGGAGCCAATTGGACGTTTGTTATTGCGAATACCCGATTGATTTCGGCGAATGGCACGACTGATACTAGATACAGCTTGTTCCTGTCCGATAACACGTTTATGCAGCTCAGCTTCAAGATTGAGATACTTCTTGGCATCTGTTTGGGTCAATTTTTGAACTGGAATACCTGACAAGCGACTCAAGGTGGTCAAAATGTCTGATTCTGTCACCAAATCTTTATAAACAGGTACTTCCTGTTCTTTTGCAATGAGTTGAGCAGCTTGCTTCCATTTACCATCCATCAAGGCCTTATCAGCTGGTGTTAAACCTGACTCTTCTTGTTTAGCGTGTTTCGATTTATTTTGCACTGTTGCAGCTGCTTCGTCCAATAGATCAATAGCTGAGTCTGGCAAATGACGACTCGTCAAATAACGATGTGCCATTTTGACAGCTGTTTCGACTGCATCGTCTGTGATTTGGACATGGTGGTGTTTCTCGTAAGTTGCTTTCAAGCCACGCAAGATAGCCATACTATCAGCCACACTTGGTTCCTCAATCATCACTTTTGCAAAGCGACGTGAAAGGGCTGCGTCTTTTTCGATGTGCTTTTGATACTCTTCCTGAGTGGTCGCACCGACAGTTCTCAGAGTTCCACGTGCCAAGGCAGGTTTCAAGATATTGGCCGCATCCAAGGTCGAATCGATACCACTTCCAGACCCCATAATAGTATGAAGCTCATCGATAAAGAGGATGACCTTACCATCTTCCTCAATATCTTTGATGATATTGTTCATACGTTCTTCAAAGTCACCACGGAAACGAGTCCCCGCAACCACATTCATCAAATCAAGCTCTAGAACTCGCATCTTAGCCATTTCATCAGGTACATCCCCGTTGGCAATGCGTTGTGCAAGACCAAGTGCTAGAGCTGTTTTACCGACACCTGCATCTCCAACTAGGACTGGATTATTTTTTGTCTTACGGCTCAAGATTTGAATCATACGAGAGATTTCTTGGTCGCGCCCGATGACTGGTTCCAATTTACCCGAACGAGCTTGCTCCGTAAGGTCATGCGTATAATCTTCCAAACCTCCACTTGGTGTCTGAGGCATACCCATCATATTAGCCATGGAATTTTGCTTATCCGCTACCGTACGATGACGCTGGCGAAGGGCCTTCAAATCTTCTCTAGTCCAACCAGCACGCGCTTCAAGACTTCGACGAAGTCCAGCAATCTTGACCTGATCCTTCTGATCTTCGTAAGAAAATCCCGCTTTTTCTAAAATGCGAGTAGCTAAGGCATTGCCATCATGTAAGATAGCATAAAGAAGGTGCTCTGTTCCCAATACCTTGGCATGCACGACAGAAGCAACGTGCTCTGCTTCCAACAACAATACCTTCAAACGGTGGGAAAAAGGAAGCTCCTGATAATTTTCCTTATCGCTATACTTTGTTTCAGTCAGCTCTACAGCAACTTCCTCCAGACGATCAATCTCATATGGAAATTCGTTTAAAGTCGCCCCAGCTACACTGTAACCATGATTGGCCATAGCAATCAATAGGTGCCATGACTCTAGGTATTCTGCCCCAAAATGACTTGCGACCAGAAAGGCACTTTCTATACATTCTCTCAATGCTTTTGAATATTTCATTTAGTTCTATTTTCCTTTTCTATCTACCTCTTGTAATAACTGCCGGAGCATATTGGCACGGATAAGATTGGCATCATCGCCTAAAACTCGGTCTGTCGCCATCGCTAATAATAGATTCATCTCCTGACGCGTCACTAAATCCTGCTCAAACAAGAGTCTTAAAACATCTTCAAAGATAGCTAGGCTAACTTCTTCACCTACCGAATACAGTAAATCGCGGAGCATTTCATGGTGGTTTGAGAATTCAATCCGACCAATGCGAATATAACCGCCACCTCCCCGCTTACTTTCAACTAAATAGCCTCTGCTTTCAGTAAATCGAGTCTTAATCACATAATTAATCTGGCTAGGCACGACTTGAAAGGTATCCGCTAATTGGCTTCGTTGCAATTCAACCATACCCGACTGCTCCAAAATCGCCTTGATATATGCCTCTATATGGTCTGATGTATTTTTAAATCTCATAGAACGCCACCTCTTTCTTTGAACCTTGACCATCTTTGACTATTATACCGAATTTTTCGATTTTTTAAAAGAAAAAGGGGCTGGTAATGAAGAATCCTCACCAACTCCTTGTCTTTCTAATTATTTAATCCCAATTCCGCTAAAATTTGGCGTTTATAAGCAATTTTTTGAACTTCCTTGTCTTCGGTTTCAGACCAGTCGAGTTTGACTTCAGAAACAATCTGACCAGGGCGATTTTTCAAGATATAGATACGGTCACTAAGATTAAGGGCCTCCTCGATACTATGCGTAATGATGAGTGTCGTCAGGCCTAGCTGTTTATGAATCTCCAAATACCAGGCGTGGAGTTCCATCTTAGTCATCTCATCCAAGGCACTAAAGGCCTCATCTAGAAGAAAGAGCTTATGTCCAAAAAGATAGGTACGAAGTAAAGCAACACGCTGACGCATCCCACCACTAAGCTCATGAGGATACTTGTCCCGTATCGCCGTCAACTGAAAGGTAGCAAGGATTTCATCTGCTTTCGCAACAGCTTCTGCCTTATCCACCTTTTGAATCAAAAGGGGCAGGATGATATTACCAAGTACCGTCTTATGTTCCAAGAGCAGATCCTTTTGCAACATATAGCTCACGCGCCCCTTGGGATTTTCCTCCCCATCAAGCACAATTCTACCTGACTGGACTTCTAAAATGCCTGCAATCAGGTTAAAGAGAGTGGTCTTTCCTACACCACTAGGGCCTAGGATAGAAACCACTTCACCTGAAGTCACTTGTAGATTAATATCCTCTAAAATCTTTTCATCATCGTAGGCATAGCTTACATGTTCTAGTCTAATTTCTGTCATTATTTTACAAATTCGTTAGTGAAACCTTTATCAGTCAAGTCTTCCTTGAGGATACCATTTTCTTTATCCCATTTGTAGAAGGCATTCCATCGGTCCGCATCAAATTGTCCCCACTTTTCCTTATCACTTGCATATTCTTTTGACAAGTATTTTTGAGATTCGATGACAAAGTCACGTTTATCCTTTAACTCTGGGGCATTCTTGATCAGGATATCAGCCGCTTCTTCTGGGTGTTCCATAGCGTACTGGTAACCTTTTTTGATAGCTTGGATGACTTTACGGGCTTCTTCTTTGTTGTCTTTCAGATAGTCGTTGTTTGCAATGATAACTGGTGAGTAGTAGTCAAACTCTTTGACATAGTCTTTCAAATACATAAAGTTGGCATCCACACCTTGAGATTTGGCAAGAAGGCCATCCCAACCGTAGTAAATCCAGGCAGCATCAAAAACGCCATTGGCAATCGGAGTGATCGAGTTTGAATCGTTGTTTGGTACTTTTTCAACCTTGTCAAAGTCTCCACCTTGAGATTCTACCAAGGTTTTCAACATAGCAAGTTCTGTTGGGTCATTCCAGGTTCCATATTTCTTCCCAACCAAGTCTTTAGGACTATTGATATTGTCAGACTTACGAGAGATAATTCCTGATGTATTGTGCTCAACGATAGCTGCAACGGCAGTAATACCTGCCCCTTTTTCCAATTTCTTAGCCATGTAATCTTGGAAATAGATAGCAAATGGTGCCTTACCATTGATAACCAAGTCTGATGAACTTTCTTCTGGCGGTAATTTCAAATCAACATCCACTCCAGCTTCCTTGAAATAACCTTTTTCTTTGGCTACATAAAGCCCTGTGTGGTTGGTATTGGGTGTCCAATCCAGGATAAAGTCAATTTTTTTGAGTTCTGCTTCTTTGTTATCCTTAGAAGCAGTTCCTTGGCCGCAAGCCACAAGCACGACAGCTAGAAGAGCTGTTACAATCGTTAAAAACACTTTCCATGTTTTCTTCATTTTTATTTCCTCTTTTCTTTTTCCAAAACACTCTATTTTAAGTACGTTTCCATTTAATCACATATTTTTCACTGATATCGACTAGCTTCATACCCAGAAGACTGATCAGTGATACCAGAATAATAATCGCAAACATGGTATCATACTGAAACAGTTTTTTGGACTGAATCATGTAGACACCTAGTCCTTCAAAGCCTCCCAACCACTCAGATACCACTGTTGTGATAAAGGCGTAGGAAACACTGACCCTAAGCCCTGCATAAAAGTAGGGCAGGCTGACAGGGATTTTAAAATGCCACAGGATTTGCCAAGGATTGGCTCGCATCAGACTAAACAAGGTCAGCATGTCCTTATCACAATGCCTAAAACCATCTAAAATACTGACGATAATAGGGAAGGTTGTCGTCAAGATAATCAAGACAATCTTGGGCAAAATTCCATAACCCAACCATAAAACTAGGATAGGGGCTATGGCAATGGTCGGTATGGTCTGGACAACCACCATCATGGGGTAAATCAGGTCATTGAGCCAACTCAGACTATCCATAAGGACGGCCATGATACAGGCAATCAAGACACCCAGCACCAAACCTAGTAAGGCTACTCTCAAGGTTGCCCAACTATGGTACCAGAGAAATTCTCTATCACGAACAAAAGACTGGAGGATTTCAAGTGGCGTCGGTAGGATGAACTTTGGTAAGAGTTTTAAGAATCCCGCCACCTGCCAAACGGATAAGACACCTAAAAATCCTAACAGACTAATATGCCGTCTCATTATACTTTTCAAGTTTCTCATCGATGCTTAAAATCTCTCCTACATTTATTTTCACATTGGCAAAAACATTGTCTGCTCCTTGCCCCGCCACTTCTAACGCTTCTTTGAGAATGCGCATAAGTTCATCAAACTCTCCCTCTAAAACTGTTTCAAATGGTGTCACCACCATGGTCACTTCTTGAGCTTGCAGATAAGCAATGACCTTATCAATTACAGCTATGCGGTCAATCCCCTGTGACAGGGGCAGAACTTGTAAAGCAATGCTTGCTTTCATTCAAACCTCCTTTTAATTTACAGTTTTTCTTTATGAAAAAAGAAAAACCTCTTTCATATATGAAAAAGGTGCAGAATTAGGCTAAGTATCGTTCCTACGCTGGCATTACCCAGATCAGGTGCGGTCGAAGTTTAACACTTCCTCTCAGACTGTACACAGACTCCCATATATTATATGGACATATGATAACGCAAAACAAACAAGATGTCAAGGAAACTGCTTACAGAAAAAAAGGCAGTTCTCCACCTCTTCCTCTAATCATCTATTCTTAATTAATTCTTCCACTTAAAGCATTGGCGCAAACAACTGGGTCACTTCCTTGATTAATGTTTGATACCAGGTAGGCTTGATTGTTCCAGGAAAAATTTCTTGCGACTCTTCAAAAATTTCTTCAAAATCATTGCGAATAGTTGCAATGGACGGTGTTTCATACAATAAAACTGCATTTTCATAGTGGTGAACCAAGCTGCGATAATCAAGGTTTATGGTTCCAACAACCGCAAATCGATCATCAACAATCATTTGCTTACTATGGATAAAACCAGGAGTATACTCATAGATACGTACACCAGCAGATAAAAGATCAGGATAAGACCCTCTAGTTACTAACTGGATGAGCTTTTTATCTGGGATAAATGGAGTTATAATTCTCACATCTACACCTCTCATGGCTGCATTTTTTATATCCTCCGTCAAATCATAATCGATAATGAGATAAGGCGTGGTGATATAGACAAAATCTTCTGCTTGGTTAATCAGATTTTGATAGACGATTTTACCCACCTTCATTTTATAGATAGGCTTAGGCCCACTTCCATACGGGATACAAAGACCACCTCCTGGTCGTGTCTGATTTTCCAAATGATACTGATCAAAGTCACTAATTTCTCCACGGTTGATGTACCAGTTCATGAGAAATAGTCTGGTAAAGGCTTGAGTCGCCGGACCATCTATCCGAATCCCACTATCTTTCCAGTGTCCAAAACGTTCAATCTGATTGATATATTCGTCTGCAAGATTAATCCCGCCAGTATAGGCAATCTGCCCATCAATGACCAAAATCTTACGGTGGTCACGGTTATTATAGGCCACTGTCATACGAGGAATCACCTTATTAAACTTATGAGCATCAATCCCTTTAGAACGCAAATGAACGGTATAATCCCCAGGCAAGGTCACCATACAACCAATATCATCGTAGAGCATCTTGACCTCGACTCCCTGAGCAGCTTTTTCTTCAAGAATTTCAAGCATACTATCCCACATCAAACCTTCGTCGACAATGTAGTATTCTAGAAAAATAAATTTTTCAGCCCTCTTCAAATCCTCGAGCATCTGTTGCCACATTTCTTCTCCATTAGCAAAGAATTGTGAGTCTGTATGGTCATAAACCTCTGCATTACTATCCATATGTAGCAAGGCATTGATAATACCGTAGGCAGATTTATCAGTTTCTTGTAGGATCTGATGAAGACTATGCTCTCGCTTTTCATGAGATGCAATAGAACGAAGTTCCTGCAGTTGTTTGAATTCCTTTTTTGATAACCGACGCTCACCAAACATGATATAAAGTAAGGGACCAAAAACAGGGACAAAAGTGACAATCAACCAAGTCACCTTGCTTTCAGGTGACATCGAACGATTGACAATCGCTATAACGGTTGCTACGCTAATCAAAAATACAAGAGTCACCCAAATAATCGGAGCAATCTGACTCATGTAAAGAATGACTGCAAAAACTACAAATAATTCTATCAGAATTATCGCAATGCTAAAACCATACTTGGACATCAATAGTCGCAATTTTCTAGTTCCCATAACTCCCTCTCAATTTCTAAGTCTACTCCCTAATTTAACGTCTGAAAACGCTTGTTACCTTCTAGTATACTTAGTTTAGAAGAACTTAGCAAGTCTTTTCTGTTTAGGCCGATAGTTCTCCAACTGAGGTGAACAATAAAAAGCAGGCCACATACATGCCTGCTCTTATATTACAATTTTAATGCCAACATATTGACCGTCATACCAGCTGCAGTTCCCATCAAGAAGATGGTATCTCCTTCTTTTACATAGCCATGTTCGAGTGCATAGGCTAAACCAAAAGGTACCGCAACTGAAACCATATTTCCATAATCCGTAACAAGGTTAAGGTACTTGTCTTCATCTACACCCAGTTTTCCCATGACCAAAGGAAGAGCGCGACTAGCTTGGTGGGGAATAATATAGTCTACAGCATCTTTAGAAATGCCTGATTTCTCTTGGAATTCTTGGAACATTTCTGGGATGACACGAGCAGAAAGCAAGAGAATTTTCTTGCCTTTCATATCAAACATAAAATTTGTCTTGGTCTCTTCAGAGTACTCTTTTGGCTGATAAGAAGTTAAGCCTCCACGAATCTCTGTATCGTGAGCTCCCTCTGACCAAGTACGTTGAAGGCTTGCTATCACTCCCTTATCCTTATCACTTGATTGGAAAATGAAGGCAGCCGCTCCATCACTAAAGAGTTCATAGCTTTCTTTTTGCTTTGGATTGAGTCCCAAGCTACCAACTTCACTAGATACAATCAAAACACGACGGTATTCCCCAGCTTCAATCAAATGTGACATGGTTGATAAAGCAGAGATAAAACTTGTACAAGTCGTATTGATATCCATAGCTGGGATAGAGAGCCCTTTTGCAACACGTTCATGAATCAAAGCTGCCGTACAAGGAATCGGCTGAACACCAACCGCACTAGCTGATACCAGGCAATCAATGTCTTTCATACTCAAATTTGCATTTTCAAGTGCAGCTTGGATAGCTGCTTCTGCCAAATCTAGTTGCGTTTCTTTATTTTCAACCACACGATGACGGGTCTGGTCTTTAAATTTTACCGTATTTTTTGGAAGGCAGACTCCATAACCTGCAATTTCTACATGTCTTTTTACTTCTGTCATAATTTTTTGTCCTTTCATAAACGTTGGATACGTTTGAGCTTACGACTTGTATCCCAGTGATAATCAGAAAATTGTATTTCAGCTTCTTTAAACTCTTTTTGTTGCGCCAAAAGTCGAAACTGCTCTGTAATCGCTGTTTCAACTTGCTCATCCCTTTGACTCAGACAGACTTCCACTAACTTCTCAGAATGTTGTTTGACTTGATAATCTCCAACATTCTCCACAAAGAGAATGCAACGTCTGATAAAGTCCGGATAAATCGTGACCTGACCTCCATCCTGCCCTTCAAAGTAGAAGATATCATCAGAACGCCCTTCGACCTTGTCAATCCTTGTGTAATGGGAGCCACATGGGCAAGGATTAGGATTTTCAACCAAGATATCGTTGAGCTGGTAGCGATAAACAGGCTGACTGCTCCGCTTAAAATCAGTAATGACTGGATAAAAACGTCGGTCATCCAAGTAGTGTTTTTCCACAAAAATGATGTCTTCATTGAGATGAAGATTCCCAGCAGAGCAAGTACAAGCTAGGAAACCTTCGGTTGCCTGGTAGACTTGGGCAATAATCGGCAACTCAAAAGCGTTCGAAATTCGCTCTTTATCACTATCTTCTAAGATTTCAGCTACTGAAACGATTTTTTGTGGCTGAATTCTTAACTCTCCTGCTTTTAATCGCTTGCTCAATTCAATCAACATAGAAGCAGGTGCCACTACAATAGTCGGTTGATAACTATTGAGACGCTCGATATGTTCATCTGTATTCTTGAAAATATCAAAGTACTCTAAACGAATAAGTGCCGTATTGATGGTCTGATAGAGTTCATTATCCGCTCTGAGGAAAAAGGCTATGCGGTGCCCAAAAAGTTGGCCCTTGGGCAACATCTTTGCCAAGATAGCTGCTGCCCACATACTTCTCTCTTTTTCAGTTGTGATAAAGAGTCCCCGGTGTCCAGATGTTCCAGAAGACAACCCAACAGCTATTTCTCCTTTAAGCTCTGTAAAATTTCTAGTCTTTTCACTTTCGATTGCCAAATCCAAGGCCTCGTCTCGATCTACTCCTTGGGTGTTGATCTCATTGAAATGACTCATCATAAAAGCCTTGTCCATATGGTCAAAGTCACTAGGTACACCATTTTTAAAATAAGGGGACTCACGCTTGAGAAAGTCCAAATAGGTAGCCAGTTGCTTTTTCTGATAGTTTTCTAAGGCTTCTCGAGACTTAAAATTATGAAGCCAACGAGTTTGGATAAAGGTTTTAAGAAAGGTTATTTTTTTCATACAAAATTTGCTCAATCCTTTCTACAGGGTCATGGCTGACTAGCACTTCTATTCCATCCTTTAACACCTCTTCCAAGAGCTCAGTTCCTTTGATATAGTCAGCCTTATTATCTTGAACTAAGGAAGGAATCAGGTGCATCTGTTTCGTATAGGGTAAGAGGTTAATTCCCCAACAAAGGTCCGCTGCGATAAAGAGATGATAGTCTGGCATAAAGAGACAGGCTTGGCCCTTAGCATGCCCATCTATCGAAGCTACAAGAATACTGCCATCTCCAAACAAATCATAGGTAGGACGGTAAGAAAAGTTGGAGTTTTGCTGATCTGCCTTGATGACTGTCAGTCTTTCCTCGAAGTCACTCGGCAAAAATTCTTTAAAAATTAAATCTTTTAATTTGGGTTTCTTATAAACATTATATACTTCTTGAGTCAGTATAAAGATTGCATTCGGAAAGAAGCTAGCCCCTCCTAAATGATCTGGATGTAGATGAGACAGCAGGACATAATTAATTTCTTCTGGTTTAATTCCTTTAGCTTTCAGCAGGTGCGAAATCTGATCCTGCTCTGTCATTTGAACGGGCGTCCCCAAGCGATATAAAGCATATCTTAGTTTTGTCTTAATATCGTAGTGATAGCCAGTATCATAAAGTACATAGCCCTTATCCCTATGTTTGATTAAAAAGACGCCTGCTGGGAAAGTCATCTTTCTATTCTTGACACCTTTAAAGAGCAAACCGGCATAACTCGTACAATATCCCGCTGGGAAATACTCAATGCTTTCGATAATCTTGGACATATTGTTCAATCCCTTCTGAAATACTAATTTTAGGACGATACCCCAATTCCCTCTCAGCCTTGCTAATATCTAGAGTTTGACTATAACGAAGTAGATAATAGGTATATCGGGTTAAAGGCGGTTCCCCTTTCAGATTCAAGAACTTGTAAAGAAACTCTAAACTACTTGCAATTCCTGCTAATAGAGATGCTGGAATTTTTCTATATTTGATTGGGTAACCCAAGCCTTTCAAACTTTCCTCTAGCAAATCCCTAAAAGCCCTCGGTTCGCCATTAGTAATGTTATAGGCCTCACCTTTTGCTTCTGGGACTTCTAAGGCTAAACGAATTGCGAGAGCAACATTTTCCACGCAAGTCATGTCCATGAGCTGACGCCCATCTCCAATTAAAGGAATACCAATTTTTTGACTAAGATTGATCACCCGTGGCAAGATGCTGGTATCTCCAATCCCAAACAGTCCCCGAGGCCTCAAGATAATACTAGGAACATCTGGATAATCCTTAAAGAGTCTCTCCGAAGCCAATTTACTACGTATATAGTTATTGAGATTATTTTCCTCTGGAGCATCACTTTCTTTGATAGCCAGCTGATCCTTAGGAGCAGCATAGATGCTTGGTGAGGATACATAAACTAAACGTTGAATACCTACTTGACGACAAGCATCGAGAACATATTTAGTGCCTAAAACATTGGTCTGATAAAAATCATCCCATGGCCCCCAAATAGTTGAAAGAGCCCCAGCATGAACAACCATGTCCATCCCTTGACAAGCCTCTAATAAATCTTCTGCCTTTGTCAAATCCCCCTGAAAAAAACTGACAGAAGAGTCTTCCAAGGATTGCCCTACCTGACTATTTCTACCAAAGGCTCTTACTTGATAACCATGTTCTACTAGTTCTTCTACTACATATTTACCCAAGAAACCAGTGGCTCCTGTAACTAATACTTTTTTCATCATTCTTTCTCCTTATCTGCTAACAGACGGTGGATTTCGCTTTCCAAAATTTCTGTTGGATGATAGGATTGTGCAGCCTGGCGTAAAATTTCTAATTCTGACCAATCTTCTTTAGCAATTAATTTTTCAAATGCCTGCCCAATCTCCTGGCTATTATCTCTTTTAGCTGTGAAAGCAACACCCGCTTCCACACCACGAACAGCATAATCATATTGGTCGTAGTCATGAGGCAAAATCAAAGCCGGTTTACCATAAATGATACACTGATAAAAAATTCCAGCTCCACCATGATGAATCACATAATCCATCTGAGGAATGTATTCTTTGTAAGGAAGATAAGAAACAAGGGACAGATTCTCCATCAGATTCTCACACTGAAAAGGTTCTCCACCAACTCCACGAGTCACAAAAAAGTGAAAATCAGGATGCACTTTTGCTAGTTGCTTCGCTTGAAAGATTAGATTATCTTTGGCCCATGCCAGTTGTGTCCCACAAGTTACCAAAACCTTTTTTCGATTAGGGAAAACCGACAAATCTAATGGATAATCCTCTCCAGCCTCTACTGAAGAACCTGAAGGTCCCACCCATTTATAGTGTTTTGGGAATCCTTTTTTTAACTCTACTTCTTTCATCCCTATACCAAGGATTGAATATGGAGAATAAATAGTCTCTTGGTCCAGCTGATTATAGAGTCTAAAATTATATCTCTTTAAACGATCACGAAACGAAAAAGATACAATCCGTTTCACTAACCGAGTTCCCTTTCTACCTAAAAATTGTACCGCAGCCTGCCAGACATTCTTGGGACTCCCCATCCCACCAATTAAACAGGGCGGGCCATCAGTAGTCTCTAAAACAAATTGTGTAGCCATGGTAGTGATCCAAGGAATACCAAGCTGATTAGCTACAAGGCCACCAGACAAAGTTATAAAATCAGCAATAACAATATCTGGACGATTCTTTTGCCACTCTTTCATTAATTGATCAGAAACTAAATTAATTAAATCAATACTAGCAGAAAGTTGATGATAGGCCGATAAAATTCCTAATTGCTCAGAGTTATTTGATGCCTTTTCAAATTCCTCAATATGATCTTCTAGTATGGTAACTACATTAAAACCAGCAGACTCAGCAACAGCTTTTTTCTGTGGACCTGTAAATAAACGTATCTCATACTGAGGATTGTCTAATAGAGGTAGTAATAAATTCATAGTTGGATACAAATGTCCACTCAAAGGAACAATCACAACATCGATTTTGATTTTCTTCATAATCCTAGCATATCAAATTTTCCAAAAAAGAACTATCACGAGGATAGTTCTTCTTAAATATTATTGGCTTTAAATCATAGGAATAGTATTTGATTCCCTCATACATTATTTGAATATTCGGGAGGAATTCATAATGTAAGAATCTTAAATTTACTATTCCACAAGGGCTCTGAAGTAGCTTTCCTTAGAACAATTCCTTATAGAAAGCAATGGTTTCTTCCAAAGTTGGCATGAATGGATTACCTGGTGCACAAGCATCAATCAAGGCATTCTTAGAAAGGTATTCAAAGTCAAAGTCTTTTTCTTCGATACCAAGTTCTATAAGTTTCTTAGGAATACCGACAGTTTCAGAAAGTTTTTCAATTTCAGAAATAGCATAAGCAGCACATTCTTCATCTGATTTTCCTTCGATTTGCATACCCAAGGCTTTCGCAACATTACGGAAGGCTACAGGTACACGTTTGGCATTTTCACGCTCAACGACTGGCAAAAGCATAGCACAGCACACACCATGAGGTAAGTTATAGACTGCACCCAATTGGTGAGCCATTGAGTGAACATAGCCGAGTCCAGCATTGTTAAAGCTCATTCCTCCAAGGAAGATAGCATTAACCATACCTTCTCGAGCTTCGATGTCGTGTCCATTTTCTACCGCACGTGGAAGATATTCTTTGATCAGCTCGATAGCTCCTATAGAAAGTTTCTTAGTCACATCATAAGCACCTGGTGTTACCAAAGCTTCAACGGCGTGAGTAAGAGCATCCATACCAGTAGCAGCAGTCAAAGCTTGAGGTTTTGAAACCATCAATTCAGGGTCATTAACAGAGATAAGAGCAAGACTGTTTTTATCCACCATTACCATTTTAACCTTACGTTCTTCATCAGTGATCACGTAGTTGATGGTAATTTCTGCTGATGTACCTGCAGTAGTATTGATAGCGACAACAGGAAGGCCTTTTTGAGCAGACTTATGCAAACCTTCATAATCCTGCGGTTTACCGCCATTAGTCGCGATTACAGAAATACAGCTAGCCGCATCCTGTGGAGAGCCACCACCGACAGAGATAATAAAGTCACAGTTGTGCTCTTTCAAAGCAGCAACCCCATCCATAACATTTTTACAAGTAGGGTTGGGTTCAACATCACTAAAGATAACGTAAGCAATTCCTTCATCATCTAAAGGTTTTAAAATTTTGGGCAAGATATCACTTGATTCTATAAACTTATCTGTCACCAATAGAGCCTTACTATAGCCCAACTCCTTAACATAAGGCCCAACTTCATTTACCACACCTTTACCAATAAGGTTAACTGCTGGAACGTAAAATGTTGCCATATTTTATCCTCCTTGCGCTTTTCACGCTATATATTTAGGTTAATTATATAATATATTTTCTGTATTTTCAAATATTTGTGATTTTTTTAACAAATAGGAGATTGAAAAAATATTTTAATAAAATTTCATAAGGAAAGGATAACCAGACAAATTTGAAATGGATTATTTTATTGAAAAAAAGATTAATAACAAATAAAAAAAGAACAACCAGTGTTCTTACTCTGTAATATCAATCGGGAAGACAGGATTCGAACCTGCGACACCTTGGTCCCAAACCAAGTACTCTACCAAGCTGAGCTACTTCC
>NZ_CAXSLF010000007.1:0-135791 GCF_964238205.1 Streptococcus oralis | reverse complement strand
CTCTTCTCTCAAGTGACAACTATATTAGTATATCACAGCAGCTTTCGCTTGTCAACACTTTTTTGAAACTTTTTTTATTTTTTTTCATCTAGTGTTTCATCTGTAACATACTATAGTCCGTACGGGATTCGAACCCGTGTTACCGCCGTGAAAAGGCGGTGTCTTAACCCCTTGACCAACGGACCAGAGTTGTTATTTTCAACTCTTACTATTATACCGACTTTTTTTGCTTTGTCAACACCTTTTTTAAATTTTTTTTTAGAAGTCTTGTAATGTTTCCTTCAGCTCTCTGAGAAGGGCTTTGCGGCCTTTAAATCGTTCGTCTGCCCAGAGTTTCGGTTAATTTTTTTATGAAGCACATATCATTTTTGGAAAACATTTCTTCATATTACTCAAGTAACTATTGCATTCTTATTTTCAGAAAATTCGAATCATTTCCTCTAAGAGAGCATTAACATAAGTAAACTTGTATTTTATTTTGAGAGAAATCTTTGATTTAAATTAGAGTTCCCTCAACTTTTTTTAAAAAAACAGAGAAAACTTGTGCCCCCTCTGTTTATAGTATTTAAGATAATTAATTTTCTTCAGCCATTTTTGATTTGACTTCATCATATGATAGGGCACGTGATTCCTCTTCTACTGATTCAGGCATTTTCCCTGTTTCGTAAAGAGATTTGATTTGTGTACTATCCAATGTTTCATATTTTAATAAGGCTTCTGCAATCAATTTATGCGTTTCACGATTTGATTGAATAATTTCAGCTGCTTTATTACGTGCTTCATTCAACAATGCTCGAACTTCTTCGTCAATTTCATAAGCTGTACGCTCTGAAATAGATTTTTGTGGAGTTTGAGCACCAAACATTGCATGATTTCCTTCGTATTGAACAGGCCCAAGTTTTTCACTCATACCATACTCTGTAACCATTGCACGCGCCATTTGTGTAGCTTGCTCAAAGTCGTTTGATGCACCTGTTGTTTGGACATTAAAGATGATTTCTTCAGCAACACGTCCACCCATCAAACCAGCTAATTGCTCTTTCATATCTTCTTTAGATAAAAGCATTTGGTCTTCTTTAGGAAGTGCAATCATATATCCGCCTGCACGTCCACGTGGTACTATGGTAACTTTATGAACAACACGGGCATTTGACAATACTAGACCGACAATGGTGTGTCCTGCCTCATGGTAGGCAACCAATTCACGTTCTTTTTGTGAAACTGTCTTGTCTTTCTTAGATGGTCCAGCGATAACACGATCTTCAGCTTCATCAATATCAGAAGCATCAATCACTGATTTATTACGACGAGCTGCAACTAAAGCTGCTTCATTCAATACATTTTCCAAATCGGCACCAACAAAACCTGGAGTTTGTTGTGCTACCAATTTCAAATCTACATCTTCAGCTAAAGGTTTATTTCTAGCATGGACTTTCAAAATTGCTTCGCGTCCCTTAACATCTGGACGACCAACCAATACTTTTCTATCAAAACGACCTGGACGAAGAAGGGCTGGATCTAAAACATCTGAACGGTTCGTTGCCGCAATGACAATAATTCCTTCATTTCCTTCAAAACCATCCATTTCAATCAAGAGTTGGTTTAAGGTTTGTTCTCGTTCATCATTACCTCCACCTAAACCAACACCACGTTGGCGACCAACGGCATCAATTTCATCAATGAAGATAATAGCTGGTGCTGCTTTTTTTGCGTCCTCAAAGAGAGAACGTACACGGCTCGCACCGACACCAACAAACATTTCTACAAAGTCAGAACCTGAAATACTAAAGAATGGTACACCAGCTTCTCCTGCGACTGCTTTGGCAAGTAATGTTTTACCAGTTCCCGGAGGTCCTTCTAAGAGAACTCCAGCTGGAATCCGGGCACCCAATTTTGTAAATCGTTTTGGATCTTTTAAGAATTCAACAACTTCAACAAGTTCTTGTTTTTCTTCCTCTGCGCCTGCGACATCTGAGAAGCGAACTTTGATATCTTCTTTATTAGCAGCTTTAGCTTTACTACGTCCAAAGCTCATTGGATTACGTCCACTATTTCCGCCCATATTTCCCATCATAGAGAAGAGGAAGAAGAATAAGATAGCAAATGGTACTACTGAAACCAGGATGTTAATCCACATACCACTTGAGCTTTCGTGTTTCACTTCAATCTGAGTTTGGTGTTCACTTGCTAACTTTTGCAAATCCGCTACAGTTGTATCTGATGGGAGGACAATACTTGTAAATTTCTCTACTTTTGTAGCAGAGGGGGTAAAAAATTGAATTCCCGTTTCCTGTTTCTCTGTCTTAGCATTTTTGTAGACACCATACACTTCAATAACACTACCACTTGGTTGGTAGGTCATTTCTTTTACATTGTCGTTAGTGATTTCCTGAACCAATTCTGAGTACTTAATTTGTTGACTATGACCAGCGGATCTGCCAGCAAAAAAGTACTGAAATCCTGTCACTAGCAAGAAAATCATCAACAAATAAAGAAATGGATTTTTTATGAAACCATTATTTTGTTTTTGCATTCAAACACTTACCCTTCTATTTTGAGTAAACTTCCTCTTTCAATACACCTACATAAGGAAGGTTACGATAGTTTTCATTATAGTCTAGTCCATATCCTACAACAAATTCATTTGGAATTGTAAAACATGTATAATCTGCTTCGATTTCTACAGTGCGACCTTCTGGTTTATCAAGCATGGTAACAATCTTCACAGAAGCTGCTTCTCTTTCAGTAAACATATCTCTCAAACTTTTCAAGGTTTGACCAGTGTCAATGATATCTTCTACAAAGACAACATGTCGACCTTTAATATCTTGAGTTACGTCTTGTTTAATATTAATGACACCACTACTTACAGTCCCACCATGATAGCTAGAGACCATCATAAAGTCCATTTCAAGATGTGTATCAATATATTTCACCAATTCTGCCATAAAAGGAATAGAACCTTTTAAAATTCCAACTAAAATCGGATTTTTACCCTCATAATCTTTTGTCAACTGAGCACCTAATTTTTTAGCTGCTTCTGTAATTTCATCTTGTGAAATCAAAATTTTCTTGATATCTTTTTCTAACATGATTTTACCTATCTATTTTTTCTATATAAAGTACAGTGTTCATTATATCATTTTTCATTTTTTTACTCAAATCACTGATTTCAATTCCTAAAACTGAACAAATTTTTCCAAATTGCTCAATGATAATAGCTTTTTCTCGTCTTTCTTTAGGAATTTTTAAATCAATAAAAAGTCGCCTTAGTTTTTTACGATGACCATTTTTTATCAAATAATCACCAGGCTGTCGATGCCTTAAAATCAACGATGTTTCACGAGAAACATTCATCTTTTGAATATTTTCCCCTTCTAGAGGAATTCCAAATGAAAATAGAAAACCTTCATAATAAACTTGATTTTGATAGTTTAACACACACTCACTACTTTTTTCATCAGACTTTGGTCTGATTTTACAAATTCGAAAGTGCTGATATTCTTTTACAAGTTCATAACCATTTTTTATACAATGGCGATATTGACTTTTAGTTT
Source organism: Streptococcus oralis (assembly GCF_964238205.1). Classification (GTDB taxonomy): domain Bacteria; phylum Bacillota; class Bacilli; order Lactobacillales; family Streptococcaceae; genus Streptococcus; species Streptococcus oralis_CZ. The sequence continues at coordinate 132,234 of NZ_CAXSLF010000007.1, read as the reverse complement.
TTAAAATATGATGAATTTCTTGAAATTGTTCTCTTGTTACATTTAAATCAGCAAAACAACTAAGGTATTGTTGTAGTAAAATTCGCTGTGTTGCCTCAGAAAAAAATAAAAACTGAGTTAAATCTTCCACATTGACTGTTTGAGATAATTCAGTCAGAGCAATTTGATAGTCAAATGCTTCTTTTCCAAACTCTAAAAACGCTCTCTTTAGCTGAATATTTTCTTTTTCCAGTTGTGGTAAGTAAATATTACGAACTCGATTGCGAAAATAATGATTTTCTTTATTCGTCCTATCTTCAAAATGCTCAACTTCAGGAAAATCCCTCTTATAAAAAGACAGCAAAGGACGAATTAACTCTCCCTTATCAAACGTTTGTCTCTCTTTTATAGCTGATAAGTGTTGCAACCTAACACCTCGAATCAATCGCATAAAAATCGTTTCAGCCTGATCATCTGCATGATGAGCTGTTACAAGGGCTGTAGAGGAAGTTTTCTCAATTACTTCTCTAAAAAAATCATAGCGAAATTGACGAGCATTTGCTTCTGAAAAATCTCCAGTAAAATGAGCTACGTAAATTGGAACTCCAACTTGTTCAGCTAGTTTTCTTAATTCAATTTCTTCATCATCTGATTCTGGTCGTTGTTTATGGTTTACATGAGCTAAAAATAATTCTATCCCGAGTTCTTCTTGGTAGGTTGATAGGAGGTGAAAGAGAAACATCGAATCCAATCCACCAGATAAGGCTAGTACAACTCGTGAATGATCTTTAAAATAACCTTTTTCTAGAAAATGATTTAAAAAATATTGGTCTCTCATTTTAGGACCTCATAGACATCCTTAGCAATTTTAGAAATGGTATCATAATCAGAATTTTTGGTAAAGATTGAAATAATGAAAGGAGAATCTGTATAGACTATTCCTACATCGTGTTTAAATTCATCTGCATCCCCAATTTTATGGGCTACCTTAGCAGAAATATTCTTAGCAATCCTCTGATTATCAAAAGCTGTTTGCGATAGCGATTCTAAAACAAAACCATTCTGATTATAAATAGATTCCATAACTTGACCAGCCATTTTAGCTGAAGCTAACTTCTCTGTTACGTTCCACTCTTCACCTGCGATAGTAGCCATTTCTTTTTTAAAAGCTTCATCTGATTTATTCGTAATATAATAAGCAAGAATATTATGAGCTACATTGTCAGATTCTTTCGCTGTCTTTGTAATTAAATCTTTGAGAGTGTAGTCTTTATTGTCCGCTGTTTTAGGGAGGCTTCCACTTCCTTCGGGTTTATAAGAACCAGGGAAATCATTTACTTCAGAAAGGTACTTCAATTTCGTGTCAAGTTGGTAATCACCTTGATTGATTTTTTCTTGAACATAATAAAGATAAGGCAATTTCATAACACTAGCAGCGTACATTTTTTGATCTTCATTAATTCCAGCTTCCTTACCCGTGCTCAATTGTTTAACATAAATAGAAAACTGTTCATTTTGATAATTCGCAGATAACAACTCTTGTACTTTCTGGATACGATTGTCATCGTTGGAAATGTAATCCGTCGAAATCCAACCAATTTGTTTGATATGTAAGAATTCACGACCTTCAGCAAAAATAGACATATCTGCTTCAACCTCTTGATAAGCTGCTAAAGTAGACTTTAATTCTTGTTGATCATAAGGACTATTATAAACGACAAATCCTGGTTCTAACCATACTCGTTTAGAAAAATCGTTGACAATTGAACTATCGTATAAAAGTCGTTTATCAGCCATCACAAATTGATTATTTGACAATTTAAACACAGGCTGTCCTTGTTTATTTAATCTCCATTCTAAAACAGATAATGTTGTATCTGCATTGACTTTTCCTGATTCTTTAATCAAATCTTCTGTAGAATAAACAGACGTTTCACCATAAAATTTTGGAGATTCTATAACATCTTGATAGTAAAAATGATACGAAGCGTGGGTTAAGGAATAAACTTCTTGGTTTGGAATGATAACTGGATTCTCAGTGCTTACTACTTGGACACTTTTTAAAAAAATAGGAAGTAGTAATATCACTAAAAATTTACGCATTCTTTTTTTCCTCTTCTTCTTGTAGCCGTAACAGATGATTTTTTTGAGCTAACTCTTCTAATTTTTCATCTGATTGACTTAAAAACTTTTCTACAATATCTAATAAATTTTCCATTTTACATTACCTAGGAAGTAAGTCCGGAATAGTATAAACTTCCTCCCATGATTTTGAATAGTAATATTTTGCACGCAAATACTTGGCTGCGTATGTTTCATCCTTTAATTTGGTTGCAAGATTTGATTCTTTATCTTTTTCATCGCTCAATTCTTGATACTGTTTTTTCAGATTGGCTAACTGTTGGCGACGTTCGAGTAGTTGCTGATAACTTTGAGTCAAATTATAGGTTGGTAGGATGAACAACAACATAATCAAAATCAAAACCCAGCCCATAAAACGATTTCGTCTTTGTCGTTCTTCCATCAAGTATTTACGACGTTGGTGTTCATTTTGAATAAAAGAATTATTCATTTGTACAATTTTTTTATACATCGTTTTCTACCCTTGTTTCGCTGATAATTTCATACATACCTGCAGCATCTTCTTTTTTAGTGCTATCTTTCATTTCTAACACTTTTACGAGCAACAATTTATTTCCAAAACGAATTTCAACTTGGTCATTGATTTTTAAATCTGTAGAACTCTTAGCAAGAATACCATTTACCTTGATACGTCCCTTATCTGCAACTTCTTTAGCTACTGTACGACGCTTAATAATTCTTGATACTTTTAAATATTTATCTAATCTCATTTTTATTACCTCAAATTATTATTGTACCATTTTTATCCCTTTTATAGAAGAAAAATGTCATACCTAATTCGACTCTTTTGAATCTTTTATGTTTGCTAATGATTCTCCAAAAGTTAAAAGACCTTCTAAAATCTCATAATCCTTTTTATTACGAATATCAAAAACAACTTCGATTAAACCTTGATTTTCTGAAATATTAGCCTTCAAACTTGTCTGAGAAAGAGCCTGGAAATAATCTTGTGTTAAAAATAATTGTTGCGAAATTTTTTCAAATTGAACGATAAGTTTATTATTTTTTCTTTCAACTCGATTAACAAATACTTTATCAAGATATGCTTTGGCTAATCCAATTTCTAAAAGATAAGCAACTACATCTGGATATTCTCCAAAACGATCGATCAACTCATCTTGTAATTCTTCATAGTTGACACGATTGTCAATCTGACGAATTCTCTTGTAAATTTCAATTTTATGTCTTTCATCCGATATATAATCATCTGGGAGATAGGCATCGATTTGTAGGAGTAACTCAGCATTTCCTTTTTCACGTTTTTTGTCAGTTCCATTTTTCTTAGCTATTGCTTCTTCTAACAACTGAGAGTACAACTCAAAACCAACAGAATCGATAAAGCCAGACTGCGAACTTCCTAATAGATTTCCAGCTCCACGAATGGATAAATCACGCATAGCAATTTTGAAACCAGAACCTAATTCGGTAAAACCTTTGATAGCTTCTAATCTCTTTTCTGAAACTTCTGTCAAAGATTTGTCTGGTCTATACATGAGATAAGCATAAGCAATTCGATTACTACGACCAACCCGGCCTCTTAATTGATACAAGGTTGACAAGCCCATATGATCTGCGTTTTCAATAAATAAGGTATTAGCATTTGGAATATCTACACCTGTTTCAATGATTGTCGTAGTTACTAAAATGTCATATTCGCCTTCAATGAAATCAAGTAGTGTATTCTCCAAACGAATTTCACTCATTTGACCATGAACAAAACCAATAGAAGCTTCAGGAATTAGTTCTTGTAATTCTGAAACCTTCTTTTCAATCGTGTCAACTTTATTGTAAAGATAGTAAACCTGACCACCACGATCAATTTCTCTCAATACAGCATCTCGAATGACATAATCATTTTGTTCAAGAACATAGGTTTGAACGGGATATCGATTGGTTGGAGGAGTTTCGATGACAGATAAATCTCTAATACCTAACATAGACATATGGAGGGTTCGAGGAATTGGTGTAGCTGTCAAGGTTAAGACATCAACCTTCTTTTTTAATTCCTTGAGTGCTTCTTTATGTTTAACACCAAAACGTTGCTCCTCATCAATAATGATTAACCCTAAATCAGCAAACTCAACATCTTTAGACAAAACTCTATGAGTTCCTATCAAGATGTCCACTTGACCTTTTTTTAATTTCTCAAGTGTCTCAATCTGTTCTTTTTTACTTCTAAAGCGACTCAAAACATCTACGTTTACAGCAAATTGCTCAAATCTTTCCTTAAAATTACTGTAATGTTGTTGCGCAAGAACTGTTGTTGGAACTAAAACTACTACTTGTTTATGATTATTGACAGCCTTAAATGCAGCTCGCATAGCAACTTCTGTCTTACCAAAACCAACGTCTCCAACTAAGAGTCGATCCATAGGTTGAGGAGTCTGCATATCTTTTTTGATTTCTTCTATACTTCGTAGTTGATCTTCAGTTTCAACATACGGAAAAGCCTCATCAAAAGCAACTTGATCTTCATCATCTTTTGAAAATGCATACCCTCTAAGTTGACTTCTCTCAGCGTACAATTTAATTAAATCATCTGCGATATCTTCAACTTGATTTTTAACTTTTTGCTTAGCCTTTTTAAAATGCCCATCATTTAGTTTATTTAATTTTGGAGCCTTTCCATCACTTGAAACATATTTAGATAAGGTTTGAATTTGTTCTACAGGAATAGAAATACGATCGCCGTTTTGATATTGAATAGTCACATAATCTCGGTGAATACCTTTGATTTCAATCGTTTCTATTCCTAAATATTGACCAATCCCATGAATTTGATGAACAACATAATCGCCTTTTTGAAGCTCATTATAGTCCTTTAATCTCTCAGCATTGCTGATATTTTGTCTTCTATATTTACGTTTAACCTTCTTTTTGAAAATTTCATATTCAGTTATAAATACAAGATTTTCATCTACAAAGTGAAAGCCATGACGAAGATTTCCTTCAACAAGGTTGACAGTTCCTTTACAGATATCACTTTTGTTACTACTGTCAACTTTAATACCGTATTCATCAAGAATAGTCGATAATTTTTTAAGTTCAGTTTTGCTACTTGACTGAAGAACAATCGTATACTTCAATTTTTTATAACGCTCAATTTCTTCTTTTAAAAAAGAAAATTGATTGAAAAACTCTTGCATTGGATATTGATTAAATTGATAAAGATGTTCAAATTTTAGATTTCCAAGTCCCTTTTGAAAATTAGAAAAGAAGCTAACTGGTAAATATTTTTTAAACTGACTTTCTACATCAGCAAAATATTGTAAACTTGATACAGCTTTACTATTGTGTAAATCCTCTGTAAAGTAGCTAGCTGTTTCCTTATCAAAAGCATCGTACTGGTTCATGATTTTTTGAAAATCATCAAATATAACAGGAACTTGATTCAAATAGTCTATCAAGGTCCACTGTTTTTTATAAAATACAGACAAAAACTTGCGAATATCAGAATGGATACTCTGTTGCTTAGCACTACTATAGACTTCCTCTAGATATGACTTCAAAGTTGGAGAAAGTGCCTTATCAATCTCATGTTCTAAAAATTTCTGACCACGATGATAATCTTCATTCGTTAACAAAATATCACTAGCTGGATAGATTAGTACTTGAGTTTGACTATCTTTTGATAATTGAGTTTCAGTATCAAATTCTCTAATGCCATCAATCTCATCACCGAAAAATTCAATCCGATAAGGACATATTTGAGAGGTTTCAAATATGTCTAGAATATCTCCACGAAGGCTAAATTCTCCCTGACTTTGAACTTGTGTAACTTTCTTATACCCAAGAGAAATCAAGTGATTTTTTAATTCTCTTTGTTCGCATTCTTGCCCCACTTGAAGTTCTAAGATACTATCATCAAAAACTTGAGGATTCGGCAAGAATACTCGACTAGTTGCGACGTTACAAACTAAAATCCCTCTTTGAGACTCATCTCTTAGAAAACGCAAAGCTTCAACCCGAGAAAAAATCTTTTCCTGAGATGATACCAAAAATTCAACCATTGGTGAATCATCTACTAGAAATGGATAAACCAGATCCGAACCTAATATGGAGATTAGATCATTAATCAGACGCTCAGCTTCTCCATATGTGGAAGTCATCACTAAAACCTTATCCTGGCTCTTCAGACTACTAGCAATCGCTAACGATTTTGCTGAGCCAGAAAGACCTAGTAATAATTGTCTTTGTTTCTGTGGTAAGTTCTCATGCCAAGATAGAATTTGTTTATTCTCTAAAAAGAAATCGATTAATGCCATTTCCTTACCCATTATATTTCTGCATCGTCTTTTCAAAGTTTTTTTCTTGTAAATAATAATTTACAGCATCGTCAACCTTGTCAATTGACTGTAAAATGCCAATATAATCTTCTTGATCAAACTTACTCAAAACATGGTGAACAACAGACATTCCTTTTTTAGGTCTACCAATACCAATCTTTACACGATTGAAAACCTGTGTACCAATATGTTGAATAATCGACTTAATTCCATTATGACCACCAGCTGATCCTTTAGCACGAAGACGAATTTTTCCGACTTCCATGTCAAGGTCATCGTAAATGATCAGTAAATCTTCAATATCTAAACCATAATAAGTTAACAATGCATGAACAGCTTTTCCACTTTCATTCATAAAAGTCGTCGGTTTCACCAGATAAATTTTTTCCCCATTAAGGAAAAATGAAGCTAGTTCAGCTTGGAATATCCTATCGTGTGTAAAGGTAACATTATGTTTTTTTGCTAGTTGGTCAATCAGCATAAAGCCAACATTATGTTTAGTTTCAAAATATTTATCTCCTGGATTTCCCAATCCTACAAGTAATTTTGTCATTTATATTTCCTTTCAAAAGTCAAAAGGGTTGGAATTTTTTTCCAACCTAATTGACATTATTTAAAATATTGATTAAACGTTAAAGCGGAATTCCATAATATCGCCATCTTGCACGACATATTCTTTTCCTTCTTCACGCAAACGTCCTGCTTCTTTTACAGCCTTTTCAGAGCCGTATTTAATCAAATCATCATAGGACATGGTCACTGCACGAATAAAACCTTTTTCGAAGTCAGAGTGGATGATACCAGCTACTTGAGGAGCTTTCATGCCACGTTTAAAGGTCCAAGCACGAACTTCTTTTTCACCGGCTGTGAAGTAAGTTCCAAGTCCTAACAAATGATATGCTGCACGAGTCAACTTATCCACACCTGATTCTGTCAAACCAATGGCTTCAAGAAACTCTTTTTTATCTTCATCATCTAACTCAGAAATTTCTTCTTCAGCACGCGCAGAGATAACCACTACCTCTGCATTTTCTGTTGCTGCGAATTCACGAATTTGTTTCACATAATCGATAGATTCTGGGTCTCCAACCACATCCTCATCAACGTTAGCTACATAAAGAACTGGTTTCGTTGTCAAGAGAAAGAGTCCTTTGACAACTTTTTGCTCTTCATCTGTAAATTCAATGGTACGAGCTGATTTTCCATCTTCAAGAACAGGTTTAATCTTTTGGAGAACGTTAAATTCTGCAACTGATTCCTTATCTTTTTGCGTACGCGCCATTTTTTCTACACGCGCATAGCGTTTATTGACTGATTCTAAATCAGCAAGAATCAACTCTAGGTTAATGGTATCAATATCTGCTAGCGGATCCACAAAGGCATCTTCACGACCTTGCTCACGCATGACATTTTCATCATCAAAGGCACGAACCACATGAACAATCGCATCAACTTCACGGATGTTGGCCAAGAATTTATTCCCAAGACCTTCTCCTCTTGATGCTCCTTTTACAATCCCTGCAATATCTGTAAATTCAAAGGTTGTTGGAACTGTCTTTTTAGGAGTAATCATTTCCGTCAATTTTTGGAGGCGTTCATCTGGAACTTCTACCATTCCAACGTTTGGATCAATGGTCGCAAAAGGATAGTTTGCAGCCTCTGCTCCTGCTTTTGTAATTGCATTAAATAGGGTTGATTTACCAACGTTTGGTAAACCTACAATACCTGCTGTTAAAGCCATAGTTTCTCATTCTCCGTTCACATTTCAATCTTCAATATTATAACACAAAAAGGGAAAACTTGCTAACCCTCTTACTATGGGGTTCCTAGTCGATGATTTTGTTCATTTTTCTTTCAAAATCATAGCGACTCATCATGACCACATGATCACAATTGCTACATTTTATTTTGATATCTGCACCAACACGGGTAATTTCCCAACGATTGGCTTTTTTACCTGTTGATTTGATTGTACAAGCGTGTGGTTTTTTCATTTCAACAAAATTTCCAACTTGATACATAGTTAATCTCCTTTTTCTTTTTCGATTATATCATAAAAGAGGCGAGCTAGGCTCAACCTCTTTCCATTAATTTGTGCGAACTGGCGTGATGAGCTGCATGAAATCTTCATCTGTATCAGCTGGAACTAGAGTAAATGGACGAACTGCTGAAATAAAGCTGATTGTAACTTTTTCGCTATTCAAAGCTTTTAGTGCTTCAATCAAATAAGTTGGGTTGAAACTAATCGTCAAATCAGCACCACTTACATTTTCAGTGTCAATTTCTTCGTTTACTTTCCCTACTTCTGGAGAATGAACATGAGCACTTACAACTCCTTCTTTAATTTCTAATTTAACAGTACCATTTTGTGTCGCACTTGATAAGAGTCGAGCACGTTCCATAGACTGGCGTAGTTTAGCAACGTCAAAAGTCACTGTTGTATTGAAATCTGTTGGAATCAATCGATCGGTATCTGGATAATTTCCTTCTAAGAGACGTGTGTAGAAGCTAATATTTTCACTTCTAAAGAGAATTTGATTATTGGCGAAGAAAATCTCTACTGTTTCGATATCATCCGTAAAAACAGCTGAAAATTCGCGTAGCGAACGACTTGGGATGACAACATCAAAATCATCGCTATTTTTTTCAAGTGTCAATTTTTTCTGACTGAGACGGTGAGAATCTGTCGCAACTGTTTTTAATTCTTTGTGGTTGCTTAAAACAAAGTGGACACCTGTCAAAATAGGACGGCTTTCTTGGGTACTAGCTGCAAAAGCTGTTTCATTGATAATCTTTTTAAGAAGTTTTGTTTCAAGAACTAAAGGATTGCTTGCAGAAATTTCCTGAATACGTGGATATTGCTCACTATCTTTTCCTTTAAGAGTAATCTCTGATTTTCCACTAGTTAAGACAATTTGCTTTTGTTCAATCTCTTTAAAATCAAGTGTTACATCTGGAAGACTTGAAACAACATTGATAAAGAAAGAAGCTTCCAGTAGAACTGAACCTAAAGAGTTAATCAAGAGACCTGCATTTTCATTTTTTTGCGAGATAAAATTTTCGATTGAGATTTGACCATTTGATCCAATCAAGGTAATTCCTTCATTGGTAACATCAATTTTTACAGTCGATAAAATAGGAATTGCATTCTTTGAGCTAATAGCTCTCTTTGTTGTATTTAAAGCTTGTAAAAATAAGTTTTTATTAATTGAAAAATGAATCATGGATTCTCCTTTATTCTTTTTATTATTAGAAGGATAATAGTAATAATAGAGCGTGTGAAATCTGTGGAAAAACACTTGTAATCAAGAAAACTCAAGGACAGAGCCTTGTTTAAAAGATGTGGATAAATAAGAGAATTTTTAAAAAGTTATCCACAAGTTATTTAATTTTCTTTTTGATGTTTTCAATTTCTATACGTAAATTATCATCTGTTTCAAGCATGGATTTGATTTTTCCATGAGCGTGAATGACCGTTGTGTGGTCTTTACCACCAAACTCTTTTCCAATCTTAGGAAGGCTATTATCAGTCATTTCTCTGGCTAGATACATGGCAACTTGACGGGCTAAAACAATATTTTGAACACGTCTAGTTCCTTTCATTTCCTTGACACTAACACCATAGAAGTTTCCAACTTCTGTCTGGATTTTATCAATTGGAATCACGATCATTTTGCTAACGTCTTGTTTACGAGCACGAATAGCTTCAGCTGCAATGTCAACTGTGATATCGTTAATCTTTTTGACTTTGGCCATTAGGCTTATGTCGTTGAGTGCTCCCTCGAGTTCTCGCACGTTAGAGTCAAATTGTCCAGCCAGATATTCGAGTGTATCATTCTGAAAGTGATAGTTGAGATGTTCAGTCTTACTCTGTAAAATAGCAATACGTGTTTCAAAATCAGGTGGTGTGATATCTGTCGTTAATCCCCACGAGAAGCGCGTGACCAGACGTTCAGGCAGACTCTCTAAATGTTCAGGTCTACGGTCACTCGTCAAAACAATCTGTTTATTATTATTGTGAAGGGCGTTAAATGTATTGAAAAATTCTTCCTGAGTTTGTACTTTCTTTCCACTAAGTGATTGAATATCATCAATGAGTAGGAGGTCTAAACTACGGTAAGTTTTCTTGAATTTTTCCATATCATTGAGTCTCAAATGCTCTAGGAATTCATTAATGAAGCTTTCAGCAGGTATGTATTTTACACGCGCATTTGGGCTCTTTTTTAGAATTTCATTTCCAAGGGCATTTAACAGGTGAGTTTTTCCAAGTCCAGGCCCTCCGTAGATAAATAGAGGATTGTAAGTTAATCCTGGATCTTCAGAAACAGCCAAAGCAGCAGACTTAGCCCAAACATTACCATCCCCTTGAACAAAATTATCGAAAGTATACTTTTCCTTGAGTCCAGTTTCAGAATATGGAATAGTGGATGGAATTGGTTGATAATTGTTGTCAGGTTCAGACTCGAAAGCTACTTGTGAGCTAGCTTCTTCAACTTTCGTGAAGATATAATGAGCTTTTATTTCAGTATCATAGATTTCAAAACCTGCTGCTAAAAGCATTCCATTGATATTTCGTTCCCAGAATATCTGCATTTCATCGCGGGGTAAGAAAATCGTTGCAGTATTCTCTTCAACTTTAACCAGTTTTGCGTCTAAAATATAGAAATCATAAACTGACTGAGTTAATTTATCATGTGCAAGTTCTAAAAGACGATTCCAAAATTGTTTTTCCTTCAATGATTTTCTCCTCCTTTACTATAGAATTTAAAAGGTTTATTGATAGAATCATTTTACCATAGATAAGATTATTTTTCCACAAGTTGTGGAAAACAATTAACAATGTTTTTAAATGTTATCCACAAAATGTGGATAACTAAGAAAAATTCTGAAATACTGGGCTTTTAAAAACTAAAATGCAGTGGATAACTATGTTCGTTAAGAATACTAAAATAACAGCCTTATTTCAGGCTGTTAATAAATTGTTGGTATTCATCTTGGTTATGGAAGGAAATTGAAATTTTACCACTATCTTTTTTTTGTAGCTTAATCTGAACATCTAATCCGAGTATTTTTTTCAATTTTTGCTCTTCGTCTTTGACAAAGTGGTCTTTTTCTTTTTTGCTGCTCTTCTTCGTTTTTTGTAGTATTTGTTCAACTTGTCGAACAGAGAGATTTTCAGTTTGAATACGATTCAAGAGTTTGTCTTGTTTATCACTTGATAATTGAATGAGGAGTCTAGCATGAGCTTGAGAAAGTCTACCACTTTCAACTTCTGTCAGGATATGTTTAGGTAATCCTAACAATCGAACTAGGTTTGTAATATAAGGTCGAGATTTCCCCATTTTTTCAGCAATTTCTGTGTGGGTAAAACCTTTATCAATTAAGGACTGATATGCTTTAGCTTCCTCGATAGGATTTAAATTTTCTCGTTGGAGATTCTCAATGATAGAATGAAGCATCATATCTTGATCAGAAAGTTGCTTAACAATGACTGGAACTTCTGAAAGTCCAGCAGCAATTGAAGCACGATACCGCCTTTCTCCAGCTAAAATTTCGTATCCAAGTACTGGAGATTTTCTAACGATAATAGGCTGAATCAAGCCGTTTTCCTTAATAGATTGTGCCAGTTCTTGTATTTTTTCTTCTGAAAATTCCTTACGAGGTTGATAGGGATTTTTTTGAATATCTTTTATTTGAACAATTTTAAATTCTTCCATAATTCTACATTAACACAACTTAGATATTCTGTAAAGCAACTTTACATATCTGTAAACTACTTATCTAAATCACTAGTACTTTTATCTAATTTAATAGTTGTTGTTTCTTCCTTACCATTACGGTAGTAAGTAACAGTCATACTGTCTCCAATAGAATGACTATATAGAGCACTTTGCAATTCAGTAGTGGAAGAAATAGCTTTATCATCTATTTTTGTAATGACGTCATATTGTTGCAGATGTCCATTGGCAGGCATATTTTTTTGAACAGAACGAACAGCTACACCAGAAGTAACATTTCCAGGAAGTTTTAGTTTTTGAAGATCAGTTGTACTAAGATTTGATAAGTTAACCATGTGGATTCCAAGAGCAGGTCGAGTTACTTTTCCATCTTTTTCCAACTGCTTAATAATATTGATTACATCGTTTGCAGGAATGGCAAAACCAAGACCTTCGACAGATGTTCCACCATTAGAGGCAATCTTACTTGATGTAATACCGATAACTTGGCCTTGGATATTAATCAAAGGACCACCTGAGTTCCCAGGGTTAATAGCTGTATCTGTTTGGATAGCATTGGTTGAGATAGCTTGTCCGTCTTCAGATTTTAGAGAGACATTTCTATTTAAACTTGATACAATCCCCTGTGTCACAGTATTGGCATATTCAGAACCTAGAGGACTACCGATTGCAATAGCTGTTTCTCCAACTGTTAATTGACTAGAATCACCAAATTCGGCTACTGTTGTGACCTTATCTGCAGCAATTTTTACAACGGCAATATCTGAATAAGTATCAGAACCCACAATTTCACCAGGTACTTTTGTGCCATCTGCTAAACGAATATCAACTTTTTTAGCACCATTAATAACGTGAGTATTAGTTACAAGGTAAGCAGTATCCCCTTCCTTTTTATAAATGACACCAGAACCTTCGCTGTATACTTGTTCAGAATTGGTATCTGTATCAGTTTCATCAGATCCGAGTAAACTGTTTTGAGAGTTTGATGAGTAAGTAATGACAGATACAACAGCATCTTTAACTTTATCTACTGCCTGTGTAGTTGAGTTTTCATTTTTTACAGCTGTTTTGCTGACAGTCGTTGTAGTTGTCGTACCACTATTTTGTTTTTGACTGAGCTGTAATGTGGTAAAAGTACCTAAAATACCACTAAAAAAGCTAATGAGAATGACTACTAAAAGTTGTCCCCATTTTTTGGAACTAGTTTTTAAGTTTTTCATAGAAGCCTCCATGTTTTTTAATCAATGAAAGTATAAAATAGCTAGCTTAATCCAAGCTTAAAAACAAAAAGTTTTTCACAACTTGTGGATAACTTTCGAAAACCTGTGAATTTATTGAAGTTTTTCAAAATCTTATCTGTGAATAAGATGTGAAATTGAGTGTGAATATGTTAGAATAGAAGAATGAAAATTAAAGTGGTAACAGTTGGAAAACTGAAAGAAAAATATCTCAAAGATGGCATAGCAGAATACTCCAAGAGAATTTCACGATTTGCTAATCTAGAAATGATTGAGTTGGCTGATGAAAAAACACCAGATCGGGCCAGCGAATCTGAAAATCAAAAGATTTTGGAGTTGGAAGGGAACCGCATTCTTGCTAAAGTAGGGGAACGTGATTTTGTAGTTGTTTTAGCCATTGAAGGAACAACTTTTTCTTCTGAAGAGTTCAGTAAGCAGCTTGAAAGGGCTTCTATCAATGGATTTTCGACAATCACTTTTATCATTGGTGGGAGTTTAGGACTATCTCCAGAGGTGAAAAAAAGAGCCAATCTCTCTGTTAGTTTTGGGAGATTGACACTTCCCCATCAACTAATGAGATTAGTCTTAGTAGAACAAATTTATAGAGCGTTTTCGATTCAACAGGGCTCTCCCTATCATAAATAGATGATTGACTAAGCTAGCTTTTTTTGATAAGATAGATTAGTAAGGTCTCATAGCTCAGCTGGATAGAGCATTCGCCTTCTAAGCGAACGGTCGCAGGTTCGAATCCTGCTGGGATCAGTGTTAAATCGTAAGCTGGGAAAAAATCCCAGCTTTTTTTGTAAAAATTTGACATTTCAGAATAAAATTTGAGCATTTGAGAAATAATTCTCTATAGGAATCGTAGATTTTATATAATATTTTTGTAAGTTAATTTACAAGAAAAACATTATAGGAGTTTATATTATGAAAAAGAATACAGATTTTGCTCAAATGAAAGATTTCCAAGAATTGAACGAAAAAGAACTGCAGGAAATCAGAGGTGGGGATATAAGATTACCTCATATTATAAAAAAATTATTTTCAAAATAATATAAAATAGTGGTAAGATAGGGAGCTATAATGAATTTAGTTATATTAGGAACAATTTTTCTTCATATCTATATTCTAACAATTAGTTATGGAATAATTTGTAAGATAGCAAGAAAAGAAAGATATTGGTTTGGAATTTATCTATTTTTATTCCAACTTTTAGCTGAATTTTGCTTTGATTTTATTTCCTTATCTGGATTAGGATTTGAAAAATTTTTATTTCCTATTTTTCTCTACGCATATCTAAAAATTTTTAAAAAATACGATAAGTATCAAGCAGGATTTATCAGTATACTACTGTCATTACTATATAATAGTAGCCATACATTTATATCTGTAACTTTATCATCTATAATAGGAGATCAATTAGTAATACAGCATGAAGAACTCTTCTTTTTTGTAGTTCTATCATTAACTTATTTTGCAATCAAAAAAATCATTACTTATTTCCACTTGGAAATGACCTATTTTGATAAAGACTACCTCTATCCATTTTTAAAAAATGTGCTAGTTGCTTTCTTCACCTTACATATCCTCTTATTTATTTCAGATATTGTGAGTACTTTTCCCAATTTAAACAGTTTTGGAAGTATTTTATCTTCTATTGTTTTTGTTTGTCTACTTTTGACCTTCTTTTCCATGAATTCTCACAAAGTTCAGATAGAAAAAGAAATCGAATTGGAACAAAAGAAGTTTGAGCAAAAACATTTACAAACTTACACGGATGAGATTGTTACCTTATATAATGAAATTCGTGGTTTTCGCCATGATTATACAGGTATGCTTGTCAGCTTAAGAATGGCGATTGAAAGTAAAGATTTACAAGAAATTGACAGAGTTTACAGTGAAGTACTTGTAAAGGCGAATCAAAAATTACGTTCAGACAAGTATACCTATTTCGATTTGAACAATATTGAGGATTCAGCACTTCGTAGTTTGATTGCTCAATCTATTGTCAATGCGAAAACTAATGATGTAGAGTACACATTAGAGGTAAAAGATATCATTACCCCTTTGTCTATGGAACTGTTAGATTTGGTGCGCGTGATGAGCGTTCTGCTCAATAATGCTGTTGAAGGGGCAGTTGAAAGCTATCAAAAACAACTAGAGGTAGCTATTATCAAGTTGGATCTTGAAACCTTAGTTGTCATCCAAAACTCTTGTAAAAAAAGAAAGGTAAAATCCGAAGATTTATTTGAATTAGGATTTTCAACTAAAGGAAGACATAGAGGACTTGGACTTAATAATGTTAAAGAAATTTTAGGAAAATATGACAATGTTATTTTAGAAACAGAAATTGATAATGATGTATTTAAACAAGTAATTAGATTTAAGAGGGAACTGATATGAAAGTATTGATTTTAGAAGACATTATAGAACACCAAGTAAGGTTGGAAACAACTCTGAATAAAATTTCTAAGGAAATAAATATTCCTATCTCCTATAAAACAACAGGAAAAGTGAGAGAGTTTATGGAATATGTTGAGCATGATGAAGTCAATCAGCTTTATTTTCTAGATATTGATATCAATGGGATTGAGAGAAAAGGATTTGAGGTTGCTCAATTTATTCGCCATCGCAATCCTTATGCCATTATTGTTTTTATTACAAGTCGATCTGAATTTGCTACTTTGACTTATAAATACAAAGTTTCAGCATTGGATTTCATTGATAAAGAAACCAGTGATCAAGTTTTTAAAAATAGAGTTGCCGACTGTGTGCTTTACACTAAGACTACTTTACTTGAAAACCAATCAGTCGTTGATTATTTTGATTATAGTTATAAAGGAAATGATCTTTGTATTCCTTATCATGATATTCTCTACATTGAAACAACGGGAACTTCTCATAAATTACGAATTGTAGGTAAGAATTTTGCAAAAGAATTCTATGGAACAATGACAGATATTCAAGAAAAGGATAAGGAAACCCAACGTTTTTATCTAGCTCACAAGTCATTTTTAGTCAATATCGGTAATGTGAGAGAAATTGATCGTAAAAAAATGGAAGTTGTATTTTATGAAGATCATCGTTGTCCTATCTCTCGCCTAAAAACTAAAAAATTGAGAGAACTAATGGCTAAAAACCAAAAAAAGTAATTGACAATTTTTGATAAATTGATATAATGGTTATATCTGCTACAAGTAGAGGGTCCGTTGGTTAAGAAATCGTCTTTTCATAGCGGTAACACGGGTTCGAATTCCGTACGGACTATTTAATCCGCCATAGCTCAGTTGGTAGTAGCGCATGACTGTTAATCATGATGTCGTAGGTTCGAGTCCTACTGGCGGAGTCAGATGAAAGGAACACTAATTTGGTGTTCCTTTTTTGATTCTTTTTCCGATGTAATGAGGGGAGGCATACCTAACATACGGATAGATAATGATTTGTGTCCGAAAATAAAACTAAGGAAATTGTATTACATTAGTATTAGCCTAATAAGAACAACAAAATAGGCTCCATAATATCCATAGGGGGTTGATTCCCTATAACTATTATAGAGCTTTTTATTAATTTGTATCCCCTAACATTTTCATTAAAAAGTCCGTGATTTCTTGTGGACTTTCTTTTTTTCCGTGGGCAATCCAGGTTTGACAGACTCCAAAGAGAGCATTTGTTAGGTAGACGCTACTGTATTCTAATTCTACTTCATTTAGTTTGAGTTGCATAAAACGTTTTTGAAGGTCTGTGCTCAGTAGGATGTGAAGTTTATTTCTCAAGAAATTTTGAATTTCCTTGGTTCCATTTTCAGATAAAAGAGCTGCTAGAAGTGGTTCTGATTCTAAGTATTCAAATACTTCTAGAATGGCATCTCGTTTGTGATTAGCATGTTTTTGAAAGATATATTCGAAGGTATGAAATAGTTTACTTTGGTAATGTTCAATCATATCGTATTTATCTTTGTAATGAGTATAGAAACTGGAGCGGCTAATTCCAGCTTTTTGTGCTAATTTAACAGTTGTAATCTGATCGAATGGTTGTTCCATCAATAATTCTACCATAGCATTTTCGATAATGCGCTTAGTTTTTAATCGTTTATTACTTTCTTGCATGTTCCCTCCAGATGAACATTTTTAGACAATGTGTTTAAAAATGGATTTTTTATCTTGTCTTTTTAATTTTTTTATGTATAATCTATTATATCAAAAATTTAGACAAGTAGTTTAAAAAAGGAGACAATATGTTTAAAGAATGGAAAGCAATCTTTAAAAAACCGACATTTATTATTGTCATGATAGGAATTTCCTTAATTCCAGCTCTTTACAATATCATTTTCTTATCATCAATGTGGGATCCGTACGGTAAACTTTCGGAGTTACCTGTAGCAATTGTTAATAAGGATCAAGCTGCTACTTATAATGATGAAAAGCTCACTATTGGTGAAGACATGGTGTCTAATTTAAAAGATAGTGATAGTCTGGATTTTCATTTTGTAGATGAAGGTGAGGGAGAAAGAGGACTGTGGGATGGAGATTATTACATGGTTGTAACGTTGCCAAGTAATCTTTCTGAGAAAGCTTCTTCTATCCTTACAAATCATCCTGAACAGATGACGATTGACTATCAGACATCAAGTGGTCATAGTTTTATTGCAAGCAAGATGAGTGATTCTGCCATGACACAAATCAAACAGACTGTGGCTACTAAAGTTACTCAATCTTATACTAAAGCTTTATTTGATAAGATGGGGGATTTAAAACTTGGTTTATCTCAAGCGGCAAATGCAAGTTTACAGTTGGCTGATGGTTCGAATAAGCTTTCTGATGGTAGTCAAACCTTATCAACCAATCTTCAAACCCTAGCTCAATCAAGTCTCACATTTTCTAATGGTGTTGATCAATTATCTACAGGATTAGGAACCTATACAGCTGGTGTAAATCAGTTAAATCTTGGTCTTGGTAATTTTAATACTGGTTTAAATCAATATACAGGCGCTATTTCACAAATCGACAATGGATTAAACCAACTGAATTCACAGACACCGGCACTGGTATCAGGATTGACTCAACTTGATGCAGGCACACAAGCCTATACAGGTGGTGTTTCTCAACTCAATTCAGGATTAAATCAATTTTCACTTGGTATTGATACTTATACAAATGGAGTTCAAAGTCTATCATCAGGTGCAAATCAGATTTCTACAAAATCAGAGACTCTACGTACAGGATTAACACAACTTAATCAAGGTATTCAAGAACTTTCTACTCAATTAGATGGGACAACCCAACAAAAAGATCAGATTAAACAATTAGCAACTAGTTTAGATCAATTTAATCAAGCTATTCAAAATATTCAAACAGCAGATAGTGGAGAGATAACACAAGTAACAAACCAGCTTTCTAGTAGTCTATCAACGATTGCAAATTCAGCACAAAGCATCATTACTTCAAATCAATCTGAAAAAGAAACTACTTTATCAGCTATTCAATCTACGAGTGCTTATCAAAGCTTAACTCCTGACCAACAGGCAGAGATAACTTCTGTGGTTTCTAATCAATCATCTTCTACTAGTGAGTCAGTACGAACCATTTTAATTACAGTTCAAACGTTACAATCTTCTTTAGAAAATGTAACCACTCAAACAAATAGTTTAACTCAATTAAAGAATCACTCAAGTCAATTATTACCAACTGCTTCTTCAACATTGACAAGTTTGTCAAGTGGATTAACACAGGTTCAAACAGCAATTGACGGTCAGTTATTGCCAGCTAGTCAAACTCTTGCATCTGGTATTGACAGCTATACAAAATCTGTAGACCAAGTAGCTTTAGGAGCAAGTCAGTTGAGTTCGAAAAATTCGAACTTGACAGGAAGCTTCAATAAGTTGCTACAAGGCTCTAATCAGTTAACAGAAAAATCTTCTACATTGACAGGTGCTACTGCTAAATTAGCAGCGAATGGGCCAGAATTAGCAACAGGAATTGATAAACTTGCATCAGGTGTCAACCAAGTAAACAATAAAACATCAGATTTAACTGCTGGAATTAATCAATTACAAGCGGGTTCTCAACAATTAGCTGATAAATCAGACCAGCTAGTTTCAGGAGCAAATCAACTGGCTAATGGTTCTGAAAAAATAGCTAGTGGAGCAGATCAACTTGCTCAAGGATCTGAAATTTTACAATCAGGACTCGGAAAATTAAGTGATGGTTCAAGTCAATTAAATCAAGGTTTGACAGAGGCTGATAAACAATTGAATAAGGCTTCAACTGAACCAAAAAATGCAGACTTACTGGCTGATCCTCTAAGTCTTTCAAAAACTGATACGGATCAAGTTGCTGTTAATGGGATTGCCATGGCTCCGTATATGATATCAGTTGCTCTTTTTGTTGCTGCTATTTCAACTAATATGATTTTTGCTAAATTACCTTCTGGACGCCACCCAGAGAGTCGCTGGGCTTGGTTTAAGTCTCGCTTTGAAATTAACGGTATCATTGCTGGTTTGGCAGGATTATTAGTTTATGGTGGGGTACATTTAATCGGACTGACTGCAGTTCACGAATTCAAAACCTTAGCTTTGATTATTTTAACTAGTCTTGCTTTCATGGCGATGGTAACAGCATTGACAACCTGGAATTCTCGCCTAGGCGCCTTCTTCTCCTTAATTTTATTACTCCTTCAATTAGCATCAAGTGCAGGAACTTATCCTTTAGCTTTGACGAATCAATTCTTTAAAACTATTAATCCATGGTTACCTATGAGTTATTCAGTTTCAGGTTTACGACAAACCATTTCTATGACAGGCAATATTCATAGTCAGATTATTTTCCTTATCTTTACAGTAATGATTTTTGTTGCTTTAGGAATGCTAGCCTACCAACCTAAAAAAGTTGAAGAAGACTAAAAACAATCGACCGATTCGGTCGATTGTTTTTTTATCTAGAATATTTTTTTCTTTGAATATCATAAAAAATAAAGACAATAATGGCTATAAGAGAACAACTTGCACCAGCAACCAATCCTTTTGGAATAAAGGAAAGGGTAATAGTTCCTTCACCTTCAGGAACATCAATTTTCATAAATCCAGTTTGTGCCTGTTGAATTTGTATTTTTTTACCATTTTGGTAAGCAGACCATCCTCGGTCGTAAGGAATTGTGAAAAAGATCGATGTCTCATTCTTTACCTTATAATTTACAGTGACTTTATTTTTATAAGAGCTCACTTCTACTGGATTTTCTTTTATTTTGCGTATAGCCTCCGTATATTTCTTAGTATCTAAGCGATAGAAAGTTGGAGATTCAAATGATACTTGAGCATTTCCTGGGAACTTAATCTGGATATCAAAAGTTTGTTTATGTTCTGCATATCCAAGATTAAAAAATGTAAAAGCATTATCTGTGGTAAAGGATTTTTTTTCACCATTGACAATGATGTCAACTTGCTTTTTCTTATCATTTGAAAAATTTAGCTTTGTCATGGAAAGGTAAACCTGACTATTATCAGGTACTTCAATACTGTAGCTGATAGTTGCATCTTCAGTATCAGTTCCGTTTAGATTGACCACGTTGTCACCAGAGTCTGTATGATGATTTATCGGATAAAAGTACTCTTCATTTAAGCCAGCAATTTGATTTAAAAATTGAGTTTGATTATCAAGAGTATGATCATTAAAAGTGACATCTTTGTAAAGAGACTGTGTAGCAAAAGCAATTGGGAGAGCGAATTGATTTTTATAAAGGGTTAGATTATCTTTTTGATAGCTTGGATGAAAACCATATTTATCTGGATAGGTTTCAGAAATATTGTAGCTGATTCCAAATAAACTATCTGCAATGATAGTATTATTTGCATAACGAAGATTAAGGTTGGTACCTGAAGATTTAAAACCCAACTTATCTAACGTTGTACTTGCAGAACGATTACGAACAGATGAAAATTGTGAGATGCCATTGTAGTTAAATTTCATGCTATCGTTTCCAGTTTGAGTTTGTAACTTTTCAGTTCGTGTAAATGTATCTGGTTGCTGTTTGGTATACTCCAAAATAGCTTCCATACTTGGAATATCTTTATCATAGGTACTACGAGAAGCAAATCCCCATTCTTTCGTAATTCCATTTAGTTGAGATGAAGCATTAAAACTAATTTCACTTACTGTAAAAATCAAAATAAGAATTGAAAAGATTTTTGGAGAAATCAGTTTTTTAATAAGTGCTAATAATAACAGTAAGTATACCACTAAGAATTCAAGCGTTAAGAGTATATTTAATTTAGTTAAAAATGAATAATGATTTTTAAAATAAATGGTTGCCAAATAGCCAGATAAAAGTAAAGTCATTGAGAATAAAATATTCCATAACTTAATATCCTTAAATCTATTTAAAACTTCCGCAGATATATAAATCAAAAGAGTAGAGAAAATCCACGCATAGCGATGAAGAAACATATTTGGCGCGTGCATTCCTTGCCAAAATAGATCTAAGGCTTCTAGATAAAAACTAGCAATGATGATAATGAGTAGAGTTGCATAGCATAGTTTCACGTGAAACTTAATTGATTTTAATGTAAAGAATACAATTGTTAAGATAAAAGGAAGGAGGCCTACAAAAATCATTGGGATAGAACCATATTTAGTTGTATCGAAAGCACCAATAAATTGTTTAGCGAATAGATCTAGATACCAACTGGCATCTGTTTTTATTTTTGTAATAGCGGTTAGTTTTTCACCATGAGTTCTTAAATCAAACAAGGTTGGGAGTGTCATGATGAAACTTGTTAAACCAGCGAGTAAGGATGTTAGGAAAAAATCAAGGAAAGAATACTTGCGACTTTTAAAATCCCAGGAAAGTTGGCAAAAATACCAAACTGCCAAAAACAGGGCAGTCATATAACCAAAATAGTAGTTTTGGATAAATAAGATTGACAAACTTGTAAAGTATAGAATACGTTTTTTTTCCGTTATGAGTAGATGTAAACCAGTTAAAATTAAGGGGATTAAAATAAAAACATCTAACCAGGTTTTAATCTCAAGTTGACTAACTGTAAAGCTCATTAATGCATATGAGGTAGATAGAGCTAATCGAAGTAGGGCAGGTATATTTTTGAATATTTTACTCAAGCTAAAAAAGGTTGACAGACCTATCAAGCCAAATTTCAACAAGGTTGACAGATAGACTGCATCTGGCATGCTTGATACATCAAAAAAATAAACAAGAGGAGATAGAAAACTACCAAGGTAATAACTGGACAAGGCATAAAAATTGAGACCTAGACCACTGGTAAAAGTATAAAATAGACTATCACTCCCATGTAAAATATTACGAAGATTTAGATCAAAAATAACATATTGATGAAATCCATCCCCTAATAAAGGTGAAGTATCACTGTTCCAGTAGATACCTTGAGAAAGATAGACTCCTGACATAATTACTAGGGGAATGATGAAAGAAATAAAATAGGTCCAATAGTTTCTAAAAAATGTTTTCATGTTACCTCATAGAATGATAGAAAACTCAGTTGGTTAATCCAACTGAGTTTTAAAGTATTATTTAGTCTTTCCAAAGTTCTTTGACTTTTGCTTGTACTTCAGCATTTTCTAAGAATTCATCATAGGTTTCATCGATACGGTCGATTACACCATTTTTAGATAGGACAATAATGTGGTTAGCCAATGTTTGAATGAATTCATGGTCATGACTGGCGAAGATGATTGATTCTTTGAAGTTTTTCAATCCATCGTTCAAACTTGAAATAGATTCCAAATCTAAGTGATTAGTAGGATCGTCAAGTACTAGAACATTTGATTTCAAAAGCATGAGTTTCGATAGCATCACGCGCACCTTTTCTCCTCCTGACAAGACGTTTACAGGTTTGTTAACCTCATCTCCAGAGAAGAGCATACGACCAAGGAAACCACGCAAGAAGGTATTGTCATCTTCTTCTTTACTTGCAAATTGACGGAGCCAGTCAAGGATAGATTCACTCCCAGCAAAATCAGCTGAATTGTCTTTTGGTAAGTAAGAGCGACTAGTTGTAACCCCCCACTTGACAGTTCCTTCATAGTCGATATCACCCATGATCGCACGAATCAATGCAGTTGTTTGAATGTCGTTTTGACCGATAAGAGCTGTCTTGTCACCTGGACGTAAGATAAAGCTGATGTTGTCAAGAATAGTTTCACCATCAATCTTGACAGATAGATTTTCTACTGTCAAGAGATCGTTTCCGATTTCACGTTCAGCTTTAAAGTTGATAAATGGATATTTACGACTAGATGGCACAATTTCTTCAAGTTCAATCTTATCAAGCATTTTCTTACGTGATGTTGCTTGTCTTGATTTAGAAGCATTAGCAGAGAAACGAGCAACGAATTCTTGTAATTGCTTAATTTTTTCTTCTGCTTTAGCATTACGGTCTGCTAGCAATTTAGCAGCAAGCTCAGAAGATTCTTTCCAGAAGTCGTAGTTTCCGACATAGAGTTTGATTTTTCCAAAGTCAAGGTCGGCCATGTGAGTACATACTTTGTTCAAGAAGTGACGGTCATGGGATACGACAATAACGGTGTTATCAAAATCAATCAAGAAATCTTCTAACCAAGTAATAGATTGGATATCAAGACCGTTGGTCGGCTCATCCAAAAGAAGGACATCTGGTTTACCAAATAGAGCTTTAGCAAGGAGTACTTTCACTTTGTCTCCATTTGCAAGTTCACTCATATTTTGGTAATGAAGATCTTCAGGTATATTCAAGTTTTGCAAGAGTTGTGAAGCTTCACTCTCAGCTTCCCAACCACCTAGTTCAGCAAATTCACCTTCAAGCTCAGCTGCACGAACTCCATCTTCATCAGTAAAGTCTGCTTTCATATAGATAGCATCTTTTTCTTTCATGATATTGTATAGTTTTTCATTACCCATGATAACAACATCAATAACACGTTCATCCTCGTAGTCAAAGTGATTTTGACGAAGCACAGAAAGACGTTCATCAGGTCCAAGAGAAACATGACCAGTTGTAGGTTCGATATCACCAGCTAAGATTTTTAAAAATGTTGATTTACCTGCACCATTAGCACCAATTAAACCATAGGTGTTTCCTTCTGTAAATTTGATGTTGACCTCATCAAAAAGTTTGCGATCACTAAAACGTAGTGAAACATCAGATACTGTTAGCAATTTTTTTCTCCTATTATATGTAATACTCTAATTCTACTAGAAAATCAGCAAATATTCAAATTTTTATCTGTCAATTATTTGTAAAGAATGTTTACAGATAGTTTACAGTCAAGGAGTTGAAATCGTAATTATTTGATAAAAAAAATTACCTGTCTTTTTATCAAAAAAATGCTATAATTGAAAGGACTATATCAAAGGAGAATAAGATGAATAAACCCATTATTTTAACAGGAGATCGTCCAACGGGGAAATTACATATTGGGCACTACGTTGGTAGCTTAAAAAATCGTGTCTTATTACAGCAAGAAGATAAATATGACATGTTTGTTTTTTTGGCTGACCAGCAAGCTTTAACTGACCATGCAAAAGATCCACAAACTATTGTAGAGTCTATTGGGAATGTTGCTTTGGACTATCTTGCAGTGGGATTGGATCCTAACAAATCAACGATTTTCATTCAAAGTCAAATTCCAGAATTGGCAGAGTTGTCTATGTATTACATGAATCTAGTGTCTTTGGCTCGTCTGGAGCGTAATCCTACTGTAAAGACAGAAATTGCTCAGAAAGGATTTGGAGAAAGTATTCCAACTGGATTTTTAGTTTATCCAATTGCTCAAGCAGCAGATATCACAGCTTTTAAGGCTAACTATGTTCCTGTAGGTACAGACCAAAAACCGATGATTGAACAAACGCGTGAGATTGTGCGTTCATTCAATCATGCCTATAATTGTGATGTTTTAGTAGAACCGGAAGGAATTTATCCTGAAAATGAAGGAGCAGGTCGCTTACCTGGTCTTGATGGAAATGCCAAAATGTCTAAATCGCTTAATAATGGTATCTACTTGTCAGATGATGCAGATACTTTGCGTAAGAAAGTAATGAGTATGTATACAGATCCAGATCATATTCGTGTCGAGGATCCAGGTAAGATTGAAGGAAATATGGTCTTCCATTATTTAGATGTTTTTGGACGTCCTGAAGATGCTCAAGAAATTGCTGACATGAAAGAGCATTATCAACGTGGAGGTTTAGGTGATGTCAAGACTAAACGTTATCTACTGGAAATCCTAGAACGTGAACTTGGTCCAATCCGTGAACGTCGCCTAGAATATGCTAAAGATATGGGTGAAGTGTATAATATGCTTCAAAAAGGTAGTGAAAAAGCTCGAGAAGTTGCTGGTCAAACGCTATCAGAAGTAAAATCAGCAATGGGTCTAAATTACTTTCATTAATAGATAAAATATGAACTCTAAAACTATCTCTTCTTTAAAATTAAAGGGATAGTTTTTTTACATTATCTATTATCAATATAATTGACAAATTTTCATAGAATGGTATGATAGATACAATACAAAAAGCGTCAAGCTCAAAAAGAAAGAAAAGAGGAAACTTCAATGTCTAATTGGGACACTAAATTTTTGAAAAAAGGTTTTACCTTTGATGATGTATTGCTTATTCCAGCAGAGAGTCATGTATTGCCTAATGATGCGGATTTAACAACAAAATTGGCAGATAATTTGACTTTAAATATCCCAATTATTACAGCAGCCATGGATACTGTAACAGAAAGCCAAATGGCTATTGCCATTGCGCGTGCAGGTGGTCTTGGTGTTATCCATAAAAATATGTCTATTGAACAGCAGGCAGATGAAGTTCGTAAGGTAAAACGTTCTGAAAATGGTGTTATCATTGATCCATTCTTCTTGACTCCAGAGCATACAATTGCAGAAGCAGATGAACTCATGGGACGTTACCGTATCAGTGGTGTTCCAGTGGTTGAAACTCTTGAAAATCGTAAATTGGTTGGTATTTTAACAAACCGAGACCTTCGTTTTATTTCAGATTACAATCAACCAATCTCAAATCATATGACCAGTGAGAATCTTGTTACTGCTCCGGTTGGAACAGATCTTGAAACAGCTGAGAGCATTCTTCAAGAACACCGTATTGAAAAACTTCCTTTGGTTGATGAAGAAGGTCGTCTTTCTGGCTTGATCACGATTAAAGATATTGAAAAAGTGATTGAGTTTCCAAATGCAGCTAAAGATGAGTTTGGTCGTCTTCTAGTTGCTGGTGCGGTAGGTGTCACTTCTGATACATTTGAACGTGCTGAAGCCCTCTTTGAAGCAGGAGCAGATGCAATTGTCATCGACACAGCACACGGACACTCTGCAGGGGTTCTTCGTAAAATCGCTGAAATCCGTGCCCATTTCCCAGACCGTACACTGATTGCTGGAAATATCGCTACTGCTGAAGGTGCACGTGCTCTTTATGATGCAGGAGTTGACGTTGTTAAAGTTGGTATTGGGCCAGGTTCAATCTGTACAACTCGTGTTATCGCAGGTGTAGGAGTTCCACAAGTTACAGCTATCTATGATGCAGCAGCCGTTGCACGTGAATATGGCAAAACAATCATTGCTGATGGTGGAATCAAGTATTCTGGAGATATTGTTAAAGCCCTTGCTGCTGGTGGAAATGCAGTAATGCTTGGATCAATGTTTGCAGGAACAGATGAAGCTCCAGGAGAAACTGAAATCTTCCAAGGACGTAAGTTCAAGACATATCGTGGTATGGGTTCAATCGCTGCAATGAAGAAAGGTTCAAGCGACCGCTACTTCCAAGGTTCTGTCAATGAAGCAAATAAACTCGTTCCAGAAGGAATTGAAGGTCGTGTTGCTTACAAAGGAGCAGCAGCTGATATCGTATTCCAAATGATTGGTGGTATCCGATCTGGTATGGGGTATTGTGGTGCAGCTAACCTTAAAGAATTGCATGACAATGCTCAATTTATCGAAATGTCAGGTGCCGGTCTAAAAGAAAGCCATCCACACGATGTGCAAATCACAAATGAAGCACCAAACTACTCAATGTAATAAAAAATCTCCTGTAAAACAGGAGATTTTTTATTATTTACGCCAATGTAAAATTTAGTTTACAGATAATTGACCGTTCTTTACAGTAAATATACTGAGATTATCAGGTAAGTTTTGAAGATGCTCTAAACTAGTTGTTGTAATAAAGGTTTGAATATTTTGAGATATAGTTTCTAATAATTTAAGTTGACGAGTATTGTCAAGTTCACTCATAACATCGTCAAGTAAAAGTATAGGCGATTCTTTTGTAATGCTCTCCATTAATTCGATTTCAGCTAGTTTAATAGAAAGAACAAGGCTACGATGTTGCCCTTGACTTCCAAAGTTTGCGTCCATTCCATTGATTAAGAAAATTATATCGTCCCGATGAGGACCAACTCCAGTATTCTTCTTAAATAAATCTCTTGCTCTACTTTTTTGAAGTGCTGCATAAAAAGATTCTGATAGTTTTTCCTTGTCAGTGAAGTTTACAGATGGTTGATAACGAATTGACAACTCTTCTAATTGATCCGAAATATCAAAGTGTTTTTTACGACCAAAAGATTCCATTTTTTTGATAAATTCTTCTCTATGAACCATTACTCGACAACCATAGTCTACTAGCTGGTCATCCAGAACAGATAAAAATGTTTCGTCAATCTGATTCGCTGACTTTAAATAGGTATTTCTTTGTTTGAGCACATGGTTGTAGCTTGACAAGTCTGACAAGTATATGGGTTTGATTTGCCCTAGCTCCATATCTATAAACTTACGTCGGATAGCTGGTGCTCCTTTGACAAGTTGTAAATCTTCGGGTGCAAATAGAACAACATTCATGTGTCCAATATAGTCAGATAGCCGAGCTTGCTTTAAGTGATTGACTTTAGTAATCCGACCTTTTGGGGTTAAGTCAATCTCAAGTGGTACAGTAGCCGTTCTTTTTTGAAGAATTCCAGAAACTTGAAGTTGTTCTTCTTCAAATTGAATTAAATTCTTGTCTGTCTTTGTACGATGACTTCTAGTTAAAGCTAAAAAGTAAATACTTTCCAGAAGATTAGTTTTGCCTTGAGCATTTCGACCCACAAATACATTTAATTTAGGATTAAATTCAATTTCGGTATTCTGATAGTTTCTAAATTGCTTGATGGATAAGTTTTTTAGCCACATACTTATCTACCTGGGAAACGTGGTGCAGTTTTTGTTTTAGCTTTCGGGGTCTTTTTTGTTGGCTTTTTTTTGACCGTCTTATTCATTTCTTTGACAAGTTTAGCCACACGTTCTTTCTCAAGTTTTTCTTGGAGATATTCTTCCTGTTCTTCTAAGCTCGGTTGCGTCAGAATGATTTGGATTTTCATGTCAGGAATGTCGATAGAGTCTCCGATTCTTACTTTTTTCCCACGACGATTTTCTAATTCCCCATTAAAGTAGACATGATGCTCAGCTAAAAAGGATTTAATAGCTCCTCCACTGTGTATAATACCAAGTTCTTTCAAGAGAGCTTGGAGAGTGATAAATTCTTCAAATAATTTGTATTCCATAGTTCACCTCAATCTTTGGTATTATACCATATTTTACCTTGAAATGGCAGAGGTAAATTCGTTAGAAATGAAAGCGATTTTAATTCTAAAAGGGGTAAAGAGAACAAGAAAAATTTCTCTTTTCATGGTATAATAGAACTCTATGTAGAAGGAGGTAAGCGATGGAGTTAGTACCTGGAATTACAGTGCATTTTATCCAATCAAAAAAATTTAAAACTAATAAAATTACTGTGCGTTTCACAGCTCCATTGTCTTTGGATTCAATTTCAAGTCGCATGTTAAGTGCCAGTATGCTTGAAACTGCTAACCAAAGTTATCCAACTGCTCAACTGTTTAGAAAACGTTTAGCAACCTTGTATGGAACTGATTTGTCAGCGCACGCCTATCGAAGAGGACAAAGTCATCTTGTGGATTTGAGTATTTCCTATGTGCGTGATGAATTTTTAAGTAAGAAAAACGTATTAACTTCTCAAATTTTAGAATTACTGCACCAGGTTCTGTTTATACCATTGTCGGATGAGGATGGATTTGAGAAAAATGCTTTTGACATCGAGAAAAAACAGATCTTATCAAGGCTAGAATCAGAATTGGAAGACCCATTCTTCTTTGCACATAAAGACTTAGATCAATTGTTTTTCCAAGAAGAATCAATGCAGCTAGTTCCTAAAGATTTGATTTCTAGAATTTCAGAAGAGACTCCAGAAATATGTTTTTCAAGCTATCATAAAATGCTAAAAGAAGACCAAATAGATATTTTCTTCTTGGGTGATTTTAATGAAATTGAAGTTTTAGAGTTTTTACATAAATTTCCTTTAGTAGGTCGTAAATCAGCTGTAAACATTCAATATCAGCAACCCTATTCTAATATTCTTAGAGAAGGTATTGTTAGAAAGAGATTAGGACAGTCTGTTTTAGAGATGGGCTACCATAGTTCAGTGGCATATGGTGATGAAGCACAGATGGCAGTGCTTCTTGTCAATGGTCTTTTAGGAGCCTTTCCTCATTCGAAACTGTTTACCCAAGTGCGAGAAAAGGAAGGGCTGGCCTATACGGTATCGAGTCATTTGGATCTTTTTAGTGGATTTTTACGATTGTTTGCTGGAATCGATCGGCAAAATAGAAATAAAGTAAGAAAATTGATGAATCATCAGTTGCTTGACATAAAAAATGGCAAGTTTACAGATAAGGAGATTGATCAGACCAAACAAATGATTCGTCGATCAATACTACTTGCTCAGGATAATCAAGATTCTATCGTCGATAAATATTATCTGTCAACTTTTTTTGGAAAAGCGAATCTTGACACAAAAACTTTAATCGATAAGCTTGAACAAGTTGATAGAGAAGCAATTTGTGAAGCAGCAAACAGTTTTAAGTTGCAGGCTATTTATTTTATGGAAGGAGCAGAATGACAAGACCTACTTTTCAAAAGAAATATTATCCTTCTGTAAAAGAAACTTTGTATCAAACTAGCTTAGAAAATGGTTTGACAGTTACTTTACTACCTAAAAAGGACTTTAACGAGGTTTATGGCGTTGTAAGTGTCCAAGTCGGTTCTGTTGACACAAGGTTTACAGTGGATGATAAGGACTTACAACAATATCCACAAGGAATTGCTCATTTCTTAGAACATAAGCTTTTTGAAAGAGAAGATTCTGGAGATGTTATGGCAGCTTTTACAGAGTTGGGTGCTGAAAGTAATGCCTTTACGAGCTTTACGAACACTAACTATCTTTTCTCGACTTCTGAAAATGCTCTAGAGTGTTTAGATTTGCTAGAAGAACTTGTCACTACTTTCAATATGACTGAAGAATCTGTGGAGCGCGAAAAGGATATCATTCAACAGGAAAGAGAGATGTATCAGGATGATCCGGATTCTTGTTTATTTTTCAAGACTTTGGCAAATCTCTATCCAGAAAGTCCTTTAGCTTCAGATATTGTTGGTAGTGAAAACTCTATTGATGCTATTTGTTTGGAGGATTTAGAAGATAACTTTAAAGAGTTTTACAGACCTGTCAATAGTAATATCTTTTTAGTGGGGAATTTTGATTTTGAACTGCTTGAAGATTATTTTGCTAAGAAATCTCATCCTCAAGAAAAAAAACATGAGTTTAAGAGAGAAAAAATACCTTTACATCCTGTAAAGACTACTGAAAGTTTACGGATGGACGTGGCTTCTCCAAAATTAGCGATTGGTATTAGAGGAAATAAAGACATCGGAAATCGAGATCAGTATCGTTATCATCTTTTATTGAAATTGTTGTTTACAATGATGTTTGGTTGGACTTCACAAAGATTTCAAAAATTATATGAGACAGGTAAACTGGATGCTTCCCTGTCTCTAGAAATAGAAGTTGATCCTCGTTTCCATTTTGTGATATTAACAATGGATACAAAGGAACCTGTGGCACTTTCTCATCAATTTCGTAAAGCTATTCGCAATTTTATGAAAGATGAGGATGTAACTGAGGATCACTTGGATATTGTAAAAACTGAGATGTATGGAGAATTTCTTCATAGTATGGATTCCCTAGAATACATTGCCACTCAGTATCATCCAACCGATACAGGTTCTACCCTGTTTGACCTTCCTAAACTTTTGCAGGAAATTACTTTAGAAGATGTTCTAGAGGCTGGACATGATTTGATAGATAATAGCGATATGGTTGATTGTACAATTTTCCCGATATAATCGCTAGAAAATACACTAGAAAGAAGGAATGTTAAGTATGAGAAAAAAAACAATTGGTGAGGTCTTACGTCTTGCAAGAATTAACCAAGGACTGAGCTTAGAGGAATTGCACAGAAAGACAGATATTCAGCTGGATTTGTTGGAGGCAATGGAGTCAGATGATTTTGACAAACTACCGAGTACTTTTTATGCTCGTTCATTTTTGAGAAAGTATGCTTGGGCTGTTGAATTAGATGAAAATATCGTTCTAGATGCCTATGATTCGGGAAGTATGATTACTTATGAAGAAGTTGATGTAGATGAGATTGAACTTTCAGGACGTAGACGGTCTAATCGAAAGAAAAATTCATTTCTCCCGCTATTTTACTTTGTTCTTTTTTCTTTATCAATTTTAATTTTTGTAACCTACTATGTGTGGAATTATATTCAAACCCAACCAACTGCGTCTTCTGCGGCAACTTATAGTGTTGTGAGTTCAACAAGTAGCTCTAGTAGTGTAGCATCAAGTAGTAGTCAAGCTACTAGTTCATCAAGTTCGAGTGAGGCAACTACTTTGACTGTTTCAGGTCAGGGAGATACTTTGTCAGTGGAATATAAGACATCTAAAGATTCTGCGGATCTTCAATTATCTGTAACAGATATAACAAGCTGGATTAGTGTTTCGGATACTGATTTAGCAGGAGGAGTGACTCTCGAACCTAATAATAAAACAGCCAAAACAACCATCTCTAAAGGATCTCCAGTAACCATAACATTGGGTGTTGTTAAAGGAGTATCGGTGAAAATTGATAATAAGGAAATTGACACTTCAAAATTAACTGGTCAAACTGGTTGGATTACTCTAACATTAAGTTCAAACTAAAGGAAGGATAACATGAAAAAAGAGAATATTCCTAATATGCTTACGCTTGGTAGAATTTTATTTATTCCGATTTTTATTCTCCTTCTATCAGTTGGACCATCTCCTGTGTTACATAAAATAGCAGCAGTTATTTTTGCTATTGCCAGTATCACTGATTATCTAGATGGTTATTTAGCTAGAAAATGGCAAGTGGTTAGTAATTTCGGAAAGTTTGCGGATCCAATGGCTGATAAATTATTGGTCATGTCAGCCTTTATTATGTTGGTTGGTCTAAAGATGGCACCAGCTTGGGTGGTAGCAATAATTATTTGTCGTGAACTTGCTGTCACCGGTTTACGCTTGCTCTTAGTTGAAACAGGAGGTACTGTTCTAGCTGCTGCTATGCCTGGAAAAATCAAGACATTTAGTCAGATGTTTGCGATTATATTCTTGCTACTTCACTGGAATGTACTTGGTCAGATAACTCTTTATATTGCCTTGTTCTTCACAGTTTATTCTGGTTATGATTATTTCAAGGGAAGCGCATATTTGTTTAAAGGAACCTTTCGTTAGATATGGAATCGATTATTGAGATAAAAGACCTGTCTTTTCGATATCAGGCAGATCAAGAACATTATGATGTTCATAACATTTCGTTTCACGTGAAACGTGGAGAATGGTTGTCTATCGTTGGTCATAATGGTAGTGGAAAATCAACGACAGTTCGCTTGATTGATGGTTTGCTTGAGGCTGAATCTGGAGAAATTTGGATAGACGGTGATTGCCTAACTCCAGAAAATGTCTGGGAAAAAAGACGTAAGATTGGTATGGTCTTTCAAAATCCTGATAACCAATTCGTAGGAGCAACTGTTGAAGACGACGTTGCTTTTGGACTGGAAAATCAAGGAATCCCACTTGAAGAGATGAAGAAACGTGTTTCTGAGGCTTTATCATTGGTTGGGATGGCTGAATTTGCTAAAAAGGAACCAGCTCGCTTGTCAGGAGGTCAGAAACAGAGAGTAGCTATTGCAGGGGTTGTTGCTCTGCGACCAGATATTTTAATCTTGGATGAGGCTACAAGTATGTTGGACCCTGAGGGACGATTAGAGTTGATTAAGATAGTCCAGAAGATTCGCAAAGACCATCAGATGACAGTCATCTCCATTACGCATGATTTAGATGAGGTTGCTATGAGTGACCGTGTTTTAGTGATGAAAAAAGGAGAGGTCGAGTCAACAAGCGCGCCTAGAGAATTATTTTCTAGGTCAGATTTAGATCAAATTGGCTTAGATCAACCCTTTGTCAACCAATTAAAACAATCACTGCGTGATAATGGCTTAAAATTACCAGAGCACTACCTGACCGAGGAGGAGCTCGAGGAGGCTTTATGGGAATTATTCTAGACAATGTTAGTTATACGTATCAAGAAGGAACGCCGTTTGCCTCAGCTGCCTTGTCCGACGTCAGTTTGTCAATAGAGGATGGCTCTTATACTGCGATTATTGGGCATACAGGAAGTGGGAAATCTACAATTCTACAACTCTTGAATGGTTTGTTGGTTCCTACAAAGGGAAGTGTTCGTGTCTTTGATACATTGATTACACCAACATCCGTCAATAAGCAAATTCGTCAAATTCGCAAACAAGTGGGCTTGGTATTTCAGTTTGCAGAGAACCAAATTTTTGAGGAGACTGTCTTAAAAGATGTGGCTTTTGGACCTCAAAATTTTGGAGTTTCTGTAGAAGAGGCAGAAGCTATCGCGCGTGAAAAACTAGCTTTAGTAGGAATCGATGAATCACTCTTTGAACGAAGTCCATTTGAACTCTCAGGTGGACAAATGAGACGGGTTGCTATTGCTGGAATTTTGGCGATGGAGCCTAGCATTTTGGTCTTAGACGAGCCAACAGCTGGTTTGGACCCAATTGGTCGGAAAGAGTTGATGGCCTTGTTTAAAAAGCTTCATCAAGATGGCATAACAATTGTTCTAGTAACCCACCTTATGGATGATGTGGCCGAATTTGCTGACCAAGTTTATGTGATGGAAAAAGGGAAACTAGTTAAGAGTGGGAAGCCAAGTCTTGTCTTTCAAAATGTCGAATTTATGGAAAAAATCCAATTGGGTGTTCCTAAAATCACACGATTTGCTCAAAGGCTAGTTGACAGAGGAATTTCTTTCGAACAATTGCCGATAACGATAGAGGAGTTTAAGGAGTTTATCAATGGATAATATGATTTTAGGTCGATACATACCAGGAAATTCGATTATTCATCGTTTGGATCCTCGTAGTAAGTTAGTAGCAATGATTTTATTGATCATCATCGCTTTTTGGGCCAATAATCCAATTACAAATCTCATACTCTTCATTGCAACAGCCATATTTGTCATTTTATCAGAAGTTCCCTTATCTTTTTTTATAAAAGGTTTGCGGTCTATGTTTTTTCTGATTGCTTTTACAACCCTTTTTCAACTGTTCTTTATCTCTGGTGGTCAAGTCTTGTTCGAGATGGGATTTATAAAAATCACAAGCTATGGTATTGAGCAGGCAGGAATTATTTTTTGTCGTTTTGTGTTGATTATCTTTTTCTCAACCTTGCTTACTTTGACAACCATGCCATTGAGCTTGGCAACAGCGGTTGAATCCTTGCTTGGACCTTTAAAAAGATTTAAGGTTCCAGTTCATGAGATTGGACTCATGTTGTCAATGAGTTTACGATTTGTACCAACCTTGATGGATGATACGATTCGAATTATGAATGCTCAAAAGGCGCGTGGTGTTGATTTTGGAGAAGGTAATGTAATTCAAAAGGTTAAGGCTATGATTCCTATTTTGATTCCTTTGTTCGCTACAAGTTTGAAACGAGCGGATTCTCTTGCTACAGCCATGGAAGCTAGAGGCTATCAAGGTGGTAATGGACGTAGCCAGTATAGACAGTTAAATTGGATGAACAGAGACAGTATAGCGCTATTATTTGTTTGTGTATTGGGTGCAATTCTATTTTTGCTAAAATCTTAGAATGTAATATAAGGTAGAGGTATGAACCGTTTTAAAAAATCAAAATATATCATTGTTCTATTTGTCGTTGTATTAGTAGTATCCGTTTTTTTAGTAACAACACAATCAAGTGCAGTTGTAACAAAAGCTGGAGATGGCATTTCATTAGTCGATAGAATAGTGCAAAAGCCTTTTCAATGGCTTTCTTCCGTAAAATCTGATTTAGGTCGTTTGACCAGAACCTATAACGAGAATGAAACTCTCAAAAAAGAACTCTATCAGATGAAGAAGGAAACGAATGAAGCAGACAGTCTCAAGGAAGAAAATGAGCAACTGCGTCAGTTATTGGATATGAAGTCAAAATTGAATGCAACCAAGTTGATTGCTTCTGACGTCATCATGAGAACTCCGGCAACCTGGAAACAAGAGTTGACAATTGATTCAGGTTCTCAACAAGGTGTGACCAGTAATATGCTTGTGATTGCTGGTGGGGGACTGATTGGAAGCGTGGGAAAGGTTGAAGATAACTCTACTGTGGTCAACTTATTAACCAACGCGGAAAACACAGAGAAAATATCCGTTAAAATCCAACACGGCTCTACTAGTATATATGGCATTATCATTGGGTACGACAAAGAAAAAGACTTGCTTAAAATAAGCCAGTTAAATAGTAGTAGTGACATTAGTCAGGGAGACAAGGTAGTTACAGGAGGTCTGGGCAACTTTAAAACTACAGATATTCCCGTAGGAGAGGTTGTATCAGTTACCCATAGTAGTGATTATCTAACAAGAGAAGTTATGGTCAAACTCCATGCTGATCCAATGAATCTAAAAGTCGTAGAGTTAGTGGGGAATCCATCATGAGACTGTTGAAGCAGATAGGGATGTTTTTACTCTTGCCTATAGTTGTCTTAATAGACAGTCATTTAGGGCAATTTGTAAATAGTTTTTTTCCACATTTTCAAATTGTGAGCCACTTTATCTTCATCTTCTTGTTGTTTGAAACAATAGAAGTATCTGAGTATCTGTTTTTAGCTTATTGTCTAGTTCTAGGGCTTATATACGATATTTATTTCTTCCATTTGATTGGAATCGCTAGTCTTCTATTTGTGATTATTGGAGCAATAGTGTATAAAAGCAACTCAGTTATTTTGTCAAATAGATGGACTAGACTATTAGCTATTTTAATGATGACTTTCTCTTTTGAATTTGGTAGTTTTCTTCTAGCGCAAATGATTGGATTAACTGCTGAAAGTATAACAGTCTTTATCGTTTATGGCCTAGTTCCGTCAATGATATTAAACTGTCTCTGGATGTTAGTTTTCCAGTTTATTTTTGAAAAAATATATCTATAAGAAAGAAACAAAACTGTAATAAAGGCGTAATATTTATTAGGCCTTTTTTTGATATACTAGTATTGTCTTAAAAGAAGGAGTATTCACACTTATGAAGAAAAAAATCCTAGCATCACTTTTGTTAAGTACAGTATTGGTCTCACAAGGAGCTGTTCTTTCAAGTGTTAAAGCAAATACAACAGATGAAAAGATTGCTGCTCAAGATAGTAAAATTAGTAACTTGACAGCTCAACAGAAAGAAGCTCAAAAACAAGTAGACGAAATTCAAACTAAAGTTTCAGCTATTCAATCAGAGCAAGAAAAATTACAATCTGAAAACGAAAAACTTCAAGAAGAATCTAAAAAACTTGAAGGTGAAATCGCAGAGCTTTCAAAAAATATCGTAGCACGTAATGAATCACTTGAAAACCAAGCTCGTAGTGCACAAACGAACGGAACTGCTACAAGTTATATCAATACGATTATTAACTCTGACTCAATTACAGAAGCTATTTCTCGTGTAGCAGCTATGAGTGAAATCGTATCAGCAAACAATAAAATGTTGCAGCAACAAAAAGAAGATAAGAAAGCTATTTCTGAAAAACAAGTTGCAAACAACGAAGCAATCAATACAGTCATTGCTAACCAACAAACGCTTGCTGACGATGCTCAAGCTTTGACAACAAAACAAGCAGAATTGAAAGTAGCTGAGTTAAATCTTGCAGCTGAAAGAGCTACAGCAGAAAATGAAAAAGCTAGCTTGTTGGAGAAAAAAGCAGCAGCGGAGGCAGAAGCCAAAGCAGCAGCGGAGGCAGAAGCAGCTTATAAAGCTAAACAAGCAAGTCAACAACAAACAGTTGCTGCTTCAGCAAATACAACCTTTGCTGCACAAGTACAAGCAACTTCAAGTTCTTCATCATCTTCATCATCAGATGATGACTCAAGTTACACACCTGCACCAACTCCTGTAAGCCAACGTCCTACATATAGTACAAACGCTTCAAGTTATCCAGTAGGTCAATGTACATGGGGAGCAAAAACTTTAGCACCATGGGCTGGCGATTACTGGGGAAATGGTGGTCAATGGGCTGCAAGTGCAGCGGCTGCAGGTTTCCGTACAGGTTCTACACCACAAGTTGGAGCAATTGCTTCATGGGATGATGGAGGATACGGACATGTAGCAGTTGTTACAGCAGTTGAATCATCAACTCGTATTCAAGTTTCTGAATGTAACTATGATGGTAGTGGAACTCAACCAATCGGAAATTATCGTGGATGGTTTAATCCTACAGCATCACGTGGTACAGTAAGATACATTTATCCAAACTAACATATTAATTATTACTAAATTTAGGGTGAGGTTTTATTAATCTCACCCTTTGTATAGTATTAATAAAAAATTTTTATCATAATGTTTTTGTCATTGTGGAATTAAAGATGGGATGAAAACTATCGGATATGTAGCTAGGATAAGTATGTTTATCTAACAAAATAATATGTTTTTAAGAGAGTTGGTACTGGAATTATGTTTACTTATAAAATGAATGTTGATGTTCAAGAGTGGGATTTATTTTTAGAAAATCATCCTCAAGGGAATTTATTGCAGAGTAGTGATTGGGCCAAGATAAAGGATACTTGGGGGAATGAGAGAGTTGGATTTTATAAAGAAAATCAACTAGTTGGAGTAGCGAACATCTTAATTCAGCCTCTTCCATTAGGATTTTCCATGTTCTATATTCCAAGAGGCCCAGTTATTAATTATGAAGATAAAGAACTTCTGAAATTTGTGATTTTAACATTGAAAAAAATTGCTAAAAAAAGCAATGCAATAATGGTTAAATTTGATCCAAGCCTTTTTATCAGTCGAAGTCTTATCGACCAAAAAACTATTCAAAATTCTAAAACTTTTGAAATTGTTGAGGAATTGCAAAAAAATAAAGTTCATTGGACAGGATTGACAAAGGATATGGCAGAAAACATACAACCTCGTTTTCAAGCTAATATTCATAAAGAAAACTTCTCGCTGGATCAACTGTCCAAATCTACTCGACAGGCCATCCGAACTGCAAGAAATAAAGGATTGGAAGTGAAATTCGGTGGACTTGATTTATTAGATGAATTTTCATTTTTAATGAAGAAAACAGAGTCTCGTAAGAATATCAGTTTACGAGGAAAAGATTATTATCAGAAGTTATTGACTACTTATCCTGATCATTCCTTTATCACACTGAGCTATTTAGATTTACCTAATAGACTGAAAGAAGTTGAGCAGCAACTGGAAAAAAATCTTAAAATAGCGCAGAAATTCACTGATAAAACGAAAGAAGGCAAAGTAAAAGAGAATCAGCAAGAGAGAAAACGATTAGAAGAAGAAATTGCTTTTCTTAAGAGCTGTATTGATAGAGGGGATAGTGTTGTTCCATTGTCTGGAACTTTGACCATCGAATTTGGGAAAACATCTGAAAACTTATATGCTGGAATGAATGAAGAATTTAGACACTATCAACCTGCTATTCCAACATGGTTTGAGACTGCTCAACATTCATTTGAACGTGGAGCAGAGACTCATAATATGGGTGGAATTGAAAATAATTTAGAGGGTGGGTTATTTAATTTTAAATCTAAGTTTAATCCCACTATCGAGGAATTTGCTGGTGAGTTTAATTTCCCAACTAGCTCATTGTATTTCTTGTTTAATATAGCCTATAAAATCCGTAAGAAACTGCGAAGTAGCAAGTAGAAAGTCAAAGACTTATTGTCAAGTTTAATCTTTAGTAATTGTTTTTTTGAGAACATAGAGTATGAAGATATGACACTTGCTATCAAAAAATATAAAGTAGATTCTTTCATATCAAAACATTTAAGTTATCAACTCGAAATATTTTGTATTTATCTGAATCTCAACATAAGTGGTTATTGCATATTTAGCAGTAACAATTTATGTTGGGATATTTTTTTATTCAAAGTTAATAAATTTTTTTAAAATTTCAGTTGGGGAGTTAGGTTATGAAGGAAAAACTAGCAAAATTACTTGAAAAAAAGGCTCAACTATGATACAATGTAACTTGTCGTGTAAACGATAATACTCATTCTTGATGAATTGTGAAGCTGTTGCCTTCGGGTCGTTTTGCAAGCTGAAATCAAGAAGAGGAAAAAAACAAAAAGGAGAAATACTCATGGCAGTAATTTCAATGAAACAACTTCTTGAGGCTGGTGTACACTTTGGTCACCAAACTCGTCGCTGGAACCCTAAGATGGCTAAGTACATCTTCACTGAGCGTAACGGAATCCACGTTATCGACTTGCAACAAACTGTAAAATACGCTGACCAAGCATACGACTTCATGCGTGATGCTGCAGCTAATGATGCAGTTGTATTGTTTGTTGGTACTAAGAAACAAGCAGCTGACGCGGTTGCTGAAGAAGCAGTACGTTCAGGTCAATACTTCATCAACCACCGTTGGTTGGGTGGAACTCTTACAAACTGGGGAACAATCCAAAAACGTATCGCTCGTTTGAAAGAAATCAAACGTATGGAAGAAGATGGAACTTTTGAAGTTCTTCCTAAGAAAGAAGTTGCACTTCTTAACAAACAACGTGCACGTCTTGAAAAATTCTTGGGTGGTATCGAAGATATGCCTCGTATTCCAGATGTAATGTACGTAGTTGACCCACATAAAGAGCAAATCGCTGTTAAAGAAGCTAAAAAATTGGGAATCCCAGTTGTAGCGATGGTTGACACAAACACAGATCCAGACGATATCGATGTAATCATCCCAGCTAACGATGACGCTATCCGCGCAGTTAAGTTGATTACAGCTAAATTGGCAGACGCTATCATCGAAGGTCGCCAAGGTGAAGATGCTGTTGCAGCAGTTGAAGCAGAATTTGCAGCTTCAGAAGCTCAAGCAGACTCAATCGAAGAAATCGTTGAAGTTGTAGAAGGCGACAACGCTTAATTCATATAAATAGTAATTACCTAGGAGGGCGGGGCTTAGCCCGGCTCTCCTATTTTTAAAAAATATAGGAGAATCAAAATGGCAGAAATTACAGCTAAACTTGTTAAAGAGTTGCGTGAAAAATCTGGTGCTGGTGTTATGGACGCTAAAAAAGCATTGGTTGAAGTTGAAGGCGATATCGAAAAAGCGATCGAATTGCTTCGCGAAAAAGGTATGGCAAAAGCAGCTAAGAAAGCTGACCGTGTTGCTGCAGAAGGTTTGACTGGTGTTTATGTTGACGGTAACGTTGCAGCAGTTGTTGAAGTAAATGCTGAAACTGACTTCGTTGCGAAAAACGCTCAATTTGTTGAGTTGGTAAACGCAACAGCTAAAGCGATCGCTGAAGGAAAACCAACTAACAACGAAGAAGCTCTTGCTTTGACAATGCCTTCAGGTGAAACTCTTGAAGCAGCTTATGTGTCTGCAACAGCAACTATCGGAGAAAAAATCTCATTCCGTCGTTTTGCTTTGATTGAAAAAACAGATGCACAACACTTCGGAGCATACCAACACAACGGTGGACGTATCGGTGTTATCTCTGTAATCGAAGGTGGAGACGAAGCACTTGCTAAACAAATTTCAATGCACATCGCTGCTATGAAACCAACAGTTCTTTCATACAAAGAATTGGATGAGCAATTTGTTAAAGATGAGTTGGCACAATTGAACCACGTTATCGACCAAGATAACGAAAGCCGTGCTATGGTTGGTAAACCAGCTCTTCCACACTTGAAATATGGATCAAAAGCTCAATTAACTGATGAAGTGATTGCTCAAGCTGAAGCTGATATTAAAGCTGAGTTGGCTGCAGAAGGCAAACCAGAAAAAATCTGGGATAAAATCATCCCAGGTAAAATGGATCGTTTCTTGCTTGACAACACTAAAGTTGACCAAGCATACACACTTCTTGCACAAGTTTACATCATGGATGACAGCAAGACAGTTGAAGCTTACCTTGAAACAGTTAACGCTTCAGTAGTTGAGTTCGCTCGCTTTGAAGTTGGTGAAGGTATCGAAAAAGCTGCAAACGACTTTGAAGCAGAAGTTGC
This sequence comes from Streptococcus oralis, assembly GCF_964238205.1. Classification (GTDB taxonomy): domain Bacteria; phylum Bacillota; class Bacilli; order Lactobacillales; family Streptococcaceae; genus Streptococcus; species Streptococcus oralis_CZ. The sequence continues at coordinate 90,391 of NZ_CAXSLF010000007.1, read as the reverse complement.
AGCTACAATGGCAGCAGCCTTGAATAACTAATAAAAAAGTAAGGAAGCAAATCTGCTTCCTTTTCTTTTGTTAGAGGGGATTCATAGGAATCCTTTTTTTATTTTAAACGGTAAACAAAAAGCCCTATACAAGGGCTTAGTGTATTTAGGAGACTATACTTCGAATTCATAGAGTGCTGTAGATAGGTAACGTTCTCCATTATCTGGTGCAAGCGCAAGGACTTTTTTACCTGCTCCAAGTTTTTTAGCGACTTCAATTGCTGCATAGATAGCTGCTGCAGAAGAAATACCGACTAAGAATCCTTCTTTTCCACCGATTTCACGGCCAAGTGCAAGAGCATTATCTGATGTTACACGAACGACACCATCGTAAGCTTTTGTATCAAGTGTATCTGGAATGAATCCAGCAGAGATACCTTGAATTTTGTGAGGACCTGGCTTTTCACCAGACAAGATAGCTGACTCGTCTGCCTCAACAGCAAAAACTTGAATGTTTGAGTTAGCAGTTTTAAGAGCATGAGAAACACCAGAAATAGTTCCTCCAGTACCAACACCAGCAACAAAGGCATCTAAACCATCAGATCCGAAATCAGCTAGAATTTCAGCTCCTGTTGTTCTTTCGTGAACTTCTGGGTTAGCTTGGTTATTAAACTGTAATGGTAGGAAACCATCACGCTCAGCAGCAATTTCCTGCGCTTTTGCAATCGCACCTTTCATTCCTTCGCTACCAGGAGTGAGGACTAGTTCAGCTCCATAAGCTTGGATAATTTTACGACGTTCCACGCTCATTGTTTCAGGCATAACGATAACAACTTTGTAACCTTTAGCGGCACCAACCCATGAGAGACCAATACCAGTGTTCCCACTAGTTGCTTCTACAATGGTAGAACCTGGTTTCAATTTACCTTCTTGTTCTGCTTTTTCAATCATGCTTAGGGCGATACGGTCCTTAACTGACGATCCTGGGTTAAAAGCTTCAAGTTTTACATAAACATCTGCTGCACCTTCTGGTACAATGTTATTCAATTTAACAATCGGTGTTCTACCGATGAGTTCTGTGATATTGTTATAAATTACCATATTAGCACCTCTTTATATAAGATGTTACTAGTATAACGCTAACTTTAACTTTTGTAAAATATAGAAATCCTATCGGAGTGATAGGATTTTTTTATATCAGTGATTCAAACCATTCATATTCAATCGATTATGATAAGCTAAGTCAAATAGATAGGTGTAAAGAGGTACAATATCAGTTTTCTTTGGAAATTCAAATTTGTGAGAATTAAAATGCTCATTGTGAGATTTTAAAAAGGCATTTTCTAAATAAGTAATCGTAATCTCACTATCATCAATCCCAAGTCCAGCAGTTTCCATTTCAACATTGACAATGTTCATGAGGAAAATTGATTTGATAGACATCTTCCGTCCGGTTGCCCCTTGTTTATCTGTAAAGATGATTCGGATATTTGTAAAGATAATTGAGTCACGAATGAGTTTATATCCGCTTTGAATTTCTTCATTTTCTAATAAATATTGTCCAAACTCCTTGGTAAGAGCTTCTTTACTTTGCTCACTGAAGTTTCCAGCGAGTCCCTGAATTAATCTTCCAAAAGCCATATGATATTTCCTTTCTTTACGATAGGTTTACAGGTACTTCAACTTCACGTAAACCTTTGTCGGTTAGAGTAACTTTTCCATTGAAAAATTCAATGAGATCAGCCTTGATACCGTATTTCTTTTCTTTATCAATGAAAATCATAGTGTCAACTTTATCTGTAAAGTTTGTCTCTAATTCTATAAGATTATTCTCTTTAAGAAAATTACCGTATTCTTGATATTGGGCATAAGACATTTGAATGGAGATGCCAGCTTGCTCTTTGATTTCAATAATGCCAATTTCCTTAACTGCTAGGGCAACACTACCAGCATAAGCGCGAATCAAACCACCAGCCCCTAGTTTGATACCACCAAAATAACGAGTAACTACAACACAGACATTAGTAAGGTTGTGATTCTCCAGAACTCCTAGCATAGGAACGCCAGCAGTCCCACTAGGTTCTCCATCATCACTAGTTCGCTTGATTTCACTACGCTCACCGACAATAAAAGCAGAGCAGTTGTGTGTAGCTTTATAGTGTTCTTTTTTAATAGTTGTGATAAAATCACGAGCCTCTTCCTCACTATAGACACGTTTGGCATGACAGATAAAGCGTGATTTTTTGATTTCTTCTTGGACTTGTCCGTCCTCTTTTATAGTTCTGTATTCCATATTTTTATTGTACTAAAAAATAGCGTAAAGTTCTACATTTTACGAATAAAGAAATATGAAAGTAAATCCAAATTATCTCGGTCGCCTTTTTACCGAACAAGAATTAAGTCATGAGGAGAGACAACAAGCAAAACAAATTCCATCCATGAAAAAAGAAAAGGGTCAACAATATTGTCAGCGTTGTGGTAGTCAGATAGAAGAAGAATGGCATTTGCCTATTGGTGCTTTTTATTGCCGAGAATGCTTGATTATGAAGCGAATAAGAAGTGATCAAAATCTCTATTATTTTCCGCAAGAAAGGTTTCCACAGCAAGATGTACTAAAATGGTCAGGTCAACTGACTCCATTTCAAGAGCGGGTATCACAAGGACTCCTTCAGGCGGTAGATAAGAAGGAGGCTACCTTGGTACATGCAGTGACAGGAGCTGGTAAGACAGAGATGATTTACCAAGTTGTTGCCAAGGTAATTGATCAAGGTGGAGCTGTTTGTTTGGCCAGTCCACGAATTGATGTTTGCCTAGAACTCCATAAACGATTACAAAATGATTTTGCATGTGAGATTGCACTATTACATGGGGAGTCGGATCCGTATTTTCGTACACCTTTAGTTGTAGCAACCACTCACCAGCTATTAAAATTTTATCAAGCTTTTGATTTATTGATTGTGGATGAAGTAGACGCCTTCCCTTATGTTGATAATCCTGTACTTTACCATGCTGTCAATAATTGTGTAAAGGAGACCGGATTGAGAATATTTTTAACAGCAACGTCAACTGATGAGTTAGATAGAAAAGTTAAACAAGGGGAGTTAAAGCGTCTTAGCTTACCCCGTCGTTTTCATGGAAATCCTCTCATTGTTCCCAAGCCAATCTGGTTATCGCATTTTAATAGATATTTAGAAAAAAATGGCTTACCTCCAAAATTAAAACTTTACATTGAGAAACAGAGAAAGACGGCCTATCCCTTACTAATCTTTGCCTCTGAGATTAAAAAGGGAGAAAAACTAAAAGAAATTTTGCAGGAGAAGTTTCCGAATGAGAAAATAGGCTTTGTATCTTCAATCACAGAAGACAGATTAGAGCAGGTACAGGCCTTTCGAGATGGAGAGTTAACGATATTAATAAGCACAACTATATTAGAGCGTGGAGTTACCTTCCCTCGTGTAGATGTTTTTGTGGTGGAAGCCAATCATCAACTCTTTACCAAGTCAAGTTTAGTACAAATTGGTGGACGAGTTGGAAGAAGCATGGATCGTCCTACTGGAGAACTTATATTTTTCCATGACGGACCCAATCTGTCCATTAAGAAAGCCATAAAGGAGATTAAACAAATGAATCAGGAGGCAGGAGTATGAAGTGTTTATTGTGTGGTAAAAACTTGCAAAAAGAAATAACCTTTACTAACCTGCTCTGTTTTAAAAAGGAGGAGGAACTAGTCTGTGAATCCTGTATTTCGTCTTTCGAGAGCGTTGGTGGTAATCATTGTCCGAGTTGTTTTAAAAAAGGTTTGTCAACTATTTGTCAAGATTGTCAATTTTGGTGTAAAAAAGGTGTAAAGGTTGATCATGTGGCTCTTTATTCCTATAATCAGGCCATGAAAGAATATTTTAGTCGCTATAAATTTGATGGTGATTATCTTCTTAGAAAGGTATTTTCTGAGATATTGCAAAAAAAGTTAAAGAAGTATAAGGACTATCAGATTGTGATTGTTCCTCTGAGTGACCATCGTTTAAAAAGCAGAGGCTTTAATCAAGTTGAAGGTTTGATAAAGGATACTGGGTTAGCATATCTGGATATTTTGGTTAAAAAAGAAGTGGAGGCTAGTTCTTCAAAAAATCGAGCTGATCGTTTACTTACAGAGTTTCCATTTTTTCTGAAAGATGGCGTGAAGCCCCCAGAAAATATCTTACTCTTTGATGATATTTATACAACTGGAACTACCTTGAATCGTCTTAAAAGTATGTTTTTAGAGGCTGGTTGTCAGAATATTAAAACTTTTTCCCTCGCAAGATGAGGAAAAAGTTTGCAAAAAAAATATGAAAGCGTTATAATATAATTAGAAAAACAAATATGTTTAGAAAGAAGGTACTTATATGATTAAATATAGTATCCGTGGTGAAAACCTAGAAGTAACAGAAGCAATTCGTGATTATGTAGTTTCTAAACTCGAAAAGATCGAAAAATACTTCCAAGCAGATCAAGAATTGGATGCGCGTGTTAACTTGAAAGTTTATCGTGAAAAGACTGCTAAAGTTGAAGTAACCATTCCGCTTGGATCTATTACTCTTCGTGCAGAAGATATTTCTCAAGATATGTACGGTTCTATTGATTTGGTGACAGATAAGATTGAGCGTCAGATTCGTAAAAACAAAACTAAAATTGAACGTAAGAACAGAAATAAAGTATCTACAAGTCAACTCTTTACAGATGCTTTAGTTGAGGACTTAGATGTAGCACAACCAAAAGTTGTTCGTTCAAAACAAATTGATTTGAAACCAATGGATTTGGAAGAAGCTATCTTACAGATGGATTTATTGGGACACGACTTCTTTATCTATGTAGATGTTGAAGATGAAACAACAAATGTTATTTATCGTCGTGAAGATGGAGACATTGGTCTTCTAGAAGTTAAATAATCAAAAAAATTAGTCTGTAAAAGTGGTTTACACTAGTGTAAACCACTTTTTAGTTTGGATGTTTTACTATTATTTGAAAATAGTGTTTCCTCTTTAAAAGTCGCATTTTGGCTACATTTATGGTATAATAATGCGCAAGAGGTTTGTAATGAAAAAAAATGAAATAAATCCCTTTTTTATGTATCTGATTGCTATGGTAACCTTTACGATTATGACCATTTTGATTGTGTTAGTAAAGGATAATCTTATCACTATAGCAAGTCTATTTTTATTTATCGTATTCTATGTTCTGCTATTTAATTTCCAGAAAAAATATTACAAAAAAACAGATATCGAGCAAATCCAGTATGTTAATCATCAGGCTACGGATAGTTTGAGTGCTCTGTTGGAGCAAATGCCTGTCGGGGTTGTTAAATTAAATATGGACAGCAGTGAGATTGAATGGTTCAATCCCTATGCGGAATTAATTTTGACAACTGAGGATGGAGAAATTGATTTTCCTCAATTTCAAAAGATTTTAAAGAGTTCGATTTCTACTCCAGGGTCTTATGCCATTGTTGGGGAGAAACGTTATGCAGTGCATTTAGATAGAAATTCAGGTGTCTTATACTTTTTTGATGTTTCTGGTGAGTATGAGGCGACTGTTGAGCTTGTGACAAGTAGACCGGTAATCGGGATTATCTCAGTTGATAACTATGATGATTTGGAAAATGAAACGTCTGAATCAGACATTAGTCATATCAATAGTTTTGTTGCAAATTTTGTTTCAGAATTTGCTGGGAAACATGCCATGTTTTCTCGTAGAGTGAGTATGGATCGGTTTTATCTATTTACTGACTACACTGTACTTGATCACTTGATGCAGGATAAGTTTTCTGTGATTGATACCTTTCGTGAAGAAGCCAAGCAACGGAATTTACCACTAACGATGAGTATGGGAGTTTCCTATGGTGATGGGAATCATGATCAGATTGGGAAGGTGGCTCTTCTTAATCTCAACTTAGCTGAAGTTCGTGGTGGTGACCAAGTTGTCGTAAAAGAGAATGATGAAACTAAAAATCCAATCTACTTTGGAGGAGGTTCAGCTGCATCTGTTAAACGTACTCGGACACGAACTCGTGCCATGATGACAGCTATTTCAGATAAACTTAAAAGTGTCGATCGAGTTTTTGTGGTTGGTCATAAGAATCTGGATATGGATGCTCTTGGCTCAGCGGTTGGAATGCAGTTGTTTTCGAGTAATGTACTGGAAGATAGTTATGTGATTTATGATCCTACACAAATGTCTCCAGATATTGCTCGAGCGGTTAACTACTTGGAAGAGGAGGGTGTTTCAAAACTTCTTCCTTTAGGACAGGCTATGACAATGGTTACCAAACGTTCCTTGCTTGTGATGGTTGACCATTCTAAGACAGCTTTAACCTTATCCAAAGAGTTTTATGACTTGTTTACACAGACGATTGTCATTGACCATCATCGTCGCGACCAAGATTTTCCAGATAATGCGGTTATTACCTATATCGAGAGTGGAGCAAGCAGTGCTAGTGAACTTGTAACTGAGTTGATTCAATTTCAAAACTCTAAGAAGAAACGTTTGAGTCGCATTCAGGCTAGTGTTCTTATGGGAGGAATGATGTTGGATACTAAAAATTTCACCTCTCGGGTAACTAGTCGAACTTTTGATGTTGCAAGTTATCTCAGAACGAGAGGGAGTGATAGCATTGTCATTCAGGAAATTTCGGCCACGGATTTTGAAGAATATCGATTAGTAAATGAGTTAATTTTACAAGGGCAAATGGTGCAGCCATCAATCCTGGTTGCTCAAGCTTTGGAGGATAAAGAGTACGATACGGTTGTTATTAGTAAGGCTGCTGACGCTATGCTTGCTATGTCTGGTATAGAGGCCAGTTTTGTAGTTGCTAAGAATAGTCAAGGAGCAATCTCCATTTCTGCGCGAAGCAGAAGTAAGATCAATGTCCAACGAATTATGGAAGAGTTAGGTGGCGGTGGTCACTTTAACTTAGCTGCGGCACGTTTGACAGATATGAGCCTGCAAGAAGCAGGAGATAAACTGAAAACAGTTATTTTTAATGAAACAAAAGAAAAGGAGTCAGAAGAATGAAAGTAATCTTTTTAGCAGATGTTAAAGGTAAAGGAAAAAAAGGTGAAATTAAAGAAGTGCCAACTGGATATGCACAAAACTTTTTAATTAAGAAAAACCTTGCTAAGGAAGCTACAGCTCAAGCCATTGGTGAGTTGCGTGGTAAGCAAAAATCAGAAGAAAAAGCACATGCAGAGATGCTTGCAGAAGCGAAGGAAATTAAAGCAAAACTGGAAGCAGAAGAAACAATCGTTGAGTTTGTCGAAAAAGTTGGTCCAGACGGACGAACTTTTGGGTCAATTACTAACAAGAAGATTGCAGAAGAATTGCAAAAACAATTTGGTATTAAAATTGATAAACGCCACATTCAAGTTCAATCACCAATCCGAGCAGTTGGTTTGATTGATGTTCCGGTTAAGATTTATCAAGATGTAACAAGTGTAATCAATCTTCGTGTCAAGGAAGCTTAATTTACGATTGGTTGACAATATTGTAAAAGGAAGGAAAGTCTGATGGCAGAAGTCGAAGAACTGCGTGTTCAGCCTCAAGATATCCTGGCAGAACAATCTGTGTTGGGAGCCATTTTTATTGATGAGACTAAACTCGTTTTTGTCCGAGAATATATCGATTCACAGGACTTCTTTAAGTATGCTCACCGTTTGATTTTTCAGGCTATGGTTGATTTATCTGATCGTGGAGATGCTATTGATGCAACCACAGTTCGGACGATACTAGATAGCCAGGGTGATTTACAAACTATTGGAGGCTTGTCTTATCTGGTTGAGATTGTCAATTCGGTGCCAACCTCTGCCAATGCGGAATACTATGCTAAAATTGTAGCAGAAAAGGCTATGCTTCGACGCCTAATTGCTAAGTTGACAGAGTCTGTAAACCTAGCCTATGAAGCTTCTCAACCTGCTGACGAAATTATTGCTCGTGCAGAAAAAGGCTTGATTGACGTTAGTGAGAATGCCAATCGAAATGGCTTTAAAAATATTCGAGATGTATTGAATATCAACTTCGGAAATCTAGAAGCTCGTTCTCAACAGACTTCGGATATCACGGGTATTGCGACGGGTTATCGAGATTTAGATCACATGACGACAGGTCTGCATGAGGAAGAATTGATTATTTTGGCAGCTCGTCCTGCGGTTGGTAAGACAGCCTTTGCTTTGAATATTGCGCAAAATATCGGAACCAAACTAGACAAGACAGTTGCTATTTTCTCTCTGGAAATGGGTGCTGAAAGTTTGGTCGATCGTATGCTGGCTGCGGAAGGGTTGGTAGAGTCGCATTCTATCCGTACAGGTCAATTGACCGAGGAAGAATGGCGCAAGTATACGATTGCTCAGGGTAATCTGGCTAATGCAAGTATCTACATTGATGATACACCAGGGATTCGGATCACAGAAATTCGCTCTCGTTCCCGTAAACTGGCTCAAGAAACAGGTAATCTAGGCTTGATTTTGATTGACTATCTTCAGCTGATCACAGGGACTGGTCGAGAAAATCGTCAACAAGAAGTATCTGAGATTTCCCGTCAGTTGAAAATCTTAGCAAAAGAACTCAAAGTTCCAGTTATAGCTCTCAGTCAGCTTTCTCGTGGTGTAGAGCAACGTCAAGATAAGAGACCAGTTTTGTCTGATATTCGTGAATCTGGATCTATTGAGCAGGATGCTGATATTGTAGCCTTTCTTTATCGTGATGACTATTATGAGCGCGGTGGTGAAGAGGAGGAAGGTATTCCAAATAATAAAGTAGAAGTGATTATCGAGAAAAACCGTAGCGGTGCTCGCGGAACGGTAGAATTGATTTTCCAAAAAGAATATAATAAATTTTCAAGTATTTCTAAGATGGAGGAACCAAGATGACAGACGCATTTACAGATGTGGCTAAAATGAAAAAAATCAAAGAAGAAATTAAGGCGCATGAGGGACAAGTGGTGGAAATGACCTTAGAAAATGGTCGTAAACGTCAAAAGAATCGTTTAGGAAAACTAATTGAGGTTTATCCATCGCTCTTCATCGTTGAGTTTGGAAATGTTGAAGGAGACAAACAGGCTAATGTCTATGTTGAATCTTTCACCTATTCAGATATTTTGACAGAAAAGAACTTAATTCATTATTTGGATTAAGGATAATCATGAAAGTGAGAAGATTTCTCACTTTTTTTATTTTCTTTCGAATGATATAGATGAGGTCAACCTCAAAAATCTAATTATTTGAAGGAGAATGAATGACATTTACTAAAGCAGGACATAAAAAGGGAACTTTTCTCAGAAAGACAGCTGTAGGATCAGCTTCACTATTACTAGCAGGAGCTTTTTTATTTGGTGGAGGAATTGTTCATGCCAACCAGGCAAACAATGGATCACTGGCACGAGGAGATGATTATCCCTATTATTATAAAAATGGAAGTCAAAAAATTGATAAGTGGCGCATGTACTCAGGACAGTGTACCTCTTTTGCTGCTTTTCGTTTAAGTAGCGTCAATGGTTTTGAGCTACCAGCTGCTTATGGGAATGCTAATCAATGGGGTTATCGAGCCCAAAAAGAAGGCTATCGTGTGGACCAGCAACCAGCAATTGGTGCGATTGCTTGGAGTACAAGAGGGCAATATGGTCACGTAGCTTGGGTATCTAACGTGATTGGAGACATGATTGAAATTGAGGAGTACAATTACGATTATACAGAAACGTATCATCGTAGAATTGTAAAGGCAAGTTCTATGACTGGTTTTATTCACTTTAAAGATGTTGGGAATGCTAGTGTAGGGCATCATCAGTCTCTACTAGCTTCTAGTGGAACACATTACTTTACGGAAAAAGCAGCTATTATGGATCAGCCGACACTGACAGCTACTATTATTGAATACTATGAACCTGGAATGAGTGTTCATTATGATCAAACTCTTGAAAAGGATGGCTATAGATGGATTAGTTATATGTCACGAAGTGGAAACAGACGTTATATCCCCTTAACTAAAACAAGTAGTTCTAAAAATGGTTGGGAAAAAGAGGGAACAGCTTGGTACTACTATGAAAATGGTCAGAAAGCAGTTGGTTGGAAGAAGATTAATGGGAACTGGTATCATTTGCAAGCTGATGGTAGAATGACGACAGGCTGGTTAAAAGAAGGTTCGAATTGGTATTACTTGAAGTCATCTGGTGAAATGCAGACAGGTTGGCTGAAGGATAAAGGTATTTGGTATTATCTGGAAAGTTCTGGAGCTATGAAAACCAGTCAGTGGTTCCAGGTTTCAGGAAAACATTACTATGTAAATGCATCTGGAGAATTGGCAGTAAATACTACTATCGATGGATTTCAAGTTGATGCTGATGGAGTTCGAGTAGAAAACCCAGCCTCATAAGTGTTATTCAGCATTTGGGCTCTTCCTAATGGTATTTTTCCCTGCTTTCCTTTATAATGGGTGTATGGACAAGAAAAAATTATTACTAATTGACGGCTCTTCAGTTGCTTTCCGAGCATTTTTTGCCCTTTATCAGCAACTGGATCGTTTTAAAAATGACAATGGACTACATACCAATGCAATCTACGGTTTTCACCTGATGCTAAATCACCTGTTGGAACGTGTCCAACCGAGTCATATCTTGGTTGCTTTTGATGCGGGGAAAACGACTTTCCGTACAGAGATGTATGCAGACTACAAGGGTGGTCGTGCCAAGACTCCGGATGAGTTTCGCGAGCAATTCCCTTTTATTCGTGAGTTGCTAGATCATCTTGGGATTCGTCATTATGAGTTAGCCCAGTATGAGGCGGATGATATCATTGGTACCTTGGGTCGTTTGGCTGAAAAGGATTCATTTGATGTAACTATCGTCAGTGGAGACAAGGACTTGATCCAGTTGACAGATGAACATACAGTGGTTGAGATTTCTAAGAAAGGTGTAGCTGAGTTTGAGGCATTTACACCAGAATATCTCATGGAAAAGATGGGCATCACACCTGCTCAGTTCATTGATCTTAAAGCCCTCATGGGAGATAAGTCAGATAATATCCCTGGCGTAACCAAGATTGGTGAAAAGACTGGTATCAAGCTCTTGTTAGAACATGGCTCGCTCGAAGGTATTTATGAAAATATTGATGAGATGAAGGCTTCTAAGATGAAGGAAAATCTCATTAACGACAAGGAACAAGCCTTCCTATCTAAAACACTGGCTACCATCGACACGAAAGCGCCGATTGAGATTGGACTGGATGATTTGGTTTATAGCGGTCCAGATGTGGAAAATCTTGGGAAATTTTACGATGAGATGGGCTTCAAACAACTCAAGCAGGCTTTAAATGTATCATCAGCTGATGTGGCTGAGAGTTTGGACTTTACTATTGTTGACCAAGTCAGTCAAGATATGCTAAGTGCGGACTCCATCTTCCACTTTGAACTCTTTGGAGAAAACTACCATACAGATGACTTGATTGGCTTTGCCTGGTCGTGCGGAGACAAACTCTATGCTACAGATAAGCTGGAACTTCTGCAGGAGCCGATTCTTAAGGCTTTTCTAGAAAAAACACCTCTGAAAGTATACGACTTTAAGAAAGCAAAAGTTCTCTTAAATCGCTTTGGTTTGAATTTGCAGGCTCCTGCTTTTGACAGCCGCTTAGCAAAATATCTCCTATCAACAGTCGAGAATAATGAAATTTCAACCATTGCTAGTCTCTATGGCCAAACTTACCTAGCCGATGATGAAACCTTCTACGGTAAAGGTGTCAAAAAAGCTATCCCAGAGCGAGAGAAACTCTTGGAACACTTGGCTCGTAAGGTTGCTATATTGGTTGAGACAGAGCCTGTTTTACTTGAAAAATTAAGCGAAAACGGACAACTTGACCTTCTTTATGATATGGAGCAACCTCTAGCCTTTGTCCTTGCTAAGATGGAAATCGCTGGGATCAAGGTCAAAAAAGAAACACTTCTTGATATGCAAGCTGAAAATGAACTTGTCATTGAAAAGTTGACGCAAGAAATTTATGAGCTGGCTGGGGAAGAATTTAATATCAATTCACCAAAACAGCTGGGAGAATTGCTTTTCGAAAAGTTAGGGCTCCCTCTCGAATACACCAAGAAAACCAAGACAGGTTACTCGACAGCAGTAGATGTCTTGGAGCGCCTAGCTCCTATTGCACCAATCGTCAAGAAAATTCTCGATTACCGTCAGATTGCTAAGATTCAATCCACTTATGTGATTGGTTTGCAGGACTGGATTTTAGCTGATGGCAAGATTCACACGCGCTATGTGCAAGATTTGACTCAGACAGGTCGTCTGTCTAGTGTCGATCCAAACTTGCAAAATATCCCTGTTCGTTTGGAACAAGGGCGCCTCATTCGTAAGGCTTTCGTGCCAGAGTGGGAGGACAGTGTCCTTCTCAGCTCGGACTATTCACAGATTGAGTTGCGCGTTTTGGCCCATATCTCTAAGGATGAGCACTTAATTAAGGCCTTCCAAGAAGGAGCTGATATTCATACCTCGACAGCCATGCGGGTCTTTGGAATTGAACGTCCTGAGGATGTGACTCCAAACGATCGTCGCAATGCCAAGGCTGTCAACTTTGGAGTGGTCTACGGAATTTCAGACTTTGGTTTATCGAATAATCTAGGCATCAGCCGTAAAGAGGCTAAAGCCTACATAGATACCTACTTTGAACGCTTCCCAGGTATCAAAAACTACATGGATGAAGTGGTTCGTGAGGCGCGTGATAAGGGTTATGTAGAGACCCTCTTCAAACGTCGTCGTGAGTTGCCAGATATCAATTCGCGTAACTTCAACATTCGTGGTTTTGCGGAACGTACAGCCATCAACTCACCTATCCAAGGATCGGCTGCAGATATTCTCAAAATCGCTATGATTCAGCTGGATAAAGCCTTGGTTACAGGTGGTTATCAGACTAAGATGCTTCTACAAGTACACGATGAAATTGTTCTTGAAGTGCCTAAGTCAGAATTAGCTGCCATCAAAAAACTCGTCAAGCAAACCATGGAAGAAGCTATTCAACTCAGTGTGCCCCTCATTGCTGATGAAAATGAAGGTGTCACTTGGTATGAGGCCAAGTAAAAAATAGACTATTAAACAAGAAGAAATCCCCTTGAACGTTACTGTTCAAAGGGGATTTTTGCTGAGAAAATTTTGCAAGAAAAGATAAAAGTGATTATATTTAGCTAGTAGTAGAATTTATTTGATTTGTTTCTTTTGTTCTTTTTTGGCAAGTACTGGTAGAATCACACCTAATCCAATCAGAATAATTGGGGTTAAGATGTTTGTAAGAAGAGAGAATTGCCAAGCCGTTGGATTCTCAGCGTAGTTAATTTTTGGAACCATACCAAGGATACAAGCGAAGGCAGTAAAGAGGAAGCACCAAGTACCGATAACAAAACCAAGTTTAGGATTATTCACAAACTTGTATTCGGCATTTTTGTATGTTTTCCAAGCACGGTTGAGCATCATATAGGCAAGGAATACCCAGAGGTAACGCATCGGCATTACGATAGAATTGAGGTTGGTCATCCATTTTACAAGTCCGTCAATTTCCTGAATACCAAAAATTGGAAGGATGATGATAAGGCTAACGAGGACACCTGTAAGAAGGTAGCCGTTAATGAGGACACCTTTTTCAGTACGTTTGCGAAGCCAGCTTGGGATGTAGTTTTCATCAGCGTTATTGAGAAGGATTTGCAATGGTGCGTCAATAGAGAAGGCAAGCGCAGCGATTTGTCCGACCATGTTTGTAAGAGCGTAGATCACGACAAAGAGGTTTCCAACTCCCCAAGAATTTCCTAACATTTGGAAGGCTTGATAAGCACCATTACGCATGAGGTCTTCAGGGATGTTATTGCCATCAAATAGCATTCCCATGGCAACTGATCCGAGGATAGCAGAGAGCCCCACCATGATGGCCATGACAATCATACCTTTTGGAAATTCTTTTGCAGGGTTGCGGGTTTGATTCACATAAGGGGAAATTTTTTCACAACCACCAACTGCAAAGACTAGTAGTGAAATCGTTGTAAAATAAGAAAAATCAAAGTTTGGAATGTAGGTGCTCAGTTGATCCATGTGCGGTGTCGCAAATTGGATGTCTGGTTTAATGAAAGGCAGACCGACAGCCAAAAGCACAAAGAGTAAAGACATAATCAACATAGCACTTCCTGCCAAGCTACCAATGACTTTTAGAGTTGCCAATCCCTTTGTAGAAAGGTAGAGGAAAAGTCCAAAGATTAGCAAGCAGAGAATAACGATCCAGTGGATGTCGATTTGTTTAAGAAGTTGTCCGTTACCTTGCAAGGCCCAACCAAGCGGAATTAGAATTCCTTGAGGTTTTTGTGCGAGATAAGGGATATGCACAACCCAGTAGGTCCAAGCAGCAAAGTAGGCTAAACGTTTGGTTGATGTTTTTTCAACCCAGTCACTAACACCACTTCCGCTTTCCTTAAAGGTAGAACCTAGTTGTCCAACGATGAGGGAATAGGGGATAAAGTAGAGTGCGAGGATTAAAATCCAAGATACGACGACTGAAATTCCCTGTTGAGAATAGTTGTTGACGACGTTTCCTAGCCCCCAAACCATGTTGAAGGCAATCAGAGAAACCATCAGCCAATTAAGTTGGTGTTGATCTTTTTTCATAATGTCTCCTTTTCTATTAGTTTCAGTATATCATGTTTTTTTGAAAGCGCATAACAAAATTTGAAATTTACTATAAAAAATGTAGGGGGAATTTATCAGCTGGAGTTTGTACTTGAGTAAAAGTTATACACAATCTGTGGATAACTTTGTGAAATAAACAATTGTTTTCCAAATGTTAGTTTAGAAAAAAGAGATAGAATGTATGAGTTGGGTACTAAGCTAGTCGGTTATAAAGACTGATAGAACAGTCTATTGAGGGCGTTTTACTTTAGAATGTCAAAAAAATGGTTGAGAGAAATCGTTTGGAAGTACATGAAATTGATTTGAAAGTTGATTGAAAGTTATACACAATCTGTGGATAACTTTGTGGAGGATTTGGTATAAATCAGAAAATCCCCTTGTACATGACAAAGGGATTTGAACTATTAGTGATTTGGTAACCAGCTGAGGGTAAAGTCGAGAGATTGGGCGTTTAGCAAATCTTGGTGATCAATACTCTGAACTTCTTGTCCGTCAAGATGACAGTCTTGTACAAAGTGGAAATGTTCATGGTTTTGATGCGCGTGAATATCCAACCACTGTTCTTTTTCTGCCAGATAGACACGTAGGTTATCAAAGAGTGGAATCCCAAGGTCGTAAGACGCTTTACCTGGACAGGTTGGATAAAGACCGAGAGCAGACCAGACATACCAAGCCGATAAACTACCGTTATCCTCATCTCCTGGATAAGCATCCCAGCCAGCTTGAAAGGCTTTTTGACGGAGAGTCTTGATTAAGAGACTGGTATATTGGGGATAATTACTGTAACGGAACAGATAAGGGATGTGGAAGCTTGGTTGGTTTGAAATGGCTAGTTGACCAAATAGCGCTGTTGCCATTTCGCTCATCTCATGGATTTCATAGCCATAACCTGTCGTTTCAAAGAGAGGTAAACTTTGGCAAGCTTTTAAGAGATAGTCGCTAAAGGCTTCTTTTCCACCCATTAGTTGGCTCAGTCCAGAAATATCGTGTAAGACACCGAGACTGGCTTGGATGGCTGAACACTCAGCATAATCACGGCCCCAACTATAAGGAGAAAAGTCAGGGCGGAAGTTGCCATCTACATCACGCGCCCTCATATAACCTGTCTCAGGGTCAAATAGGTTTTGATAGTTCTTAGAATATTGAGTATAGGTCTGAGCTAGCTCTGCTTGATCTAATTTTGCTGCGCAAGTAGAGATACAAAAATCACTATAGGCATAGTCTAGTGTGTGACTGACACTTTCATGGAAGTCTGTGGATAGGTAGCCTAGTTCTTGGTATTGTGCCAGGCCGTGTCGTCCGTTGATAGCTTTTGGATCAGCCTTAGTCGCAGTTTCAAGCATGGCTTTGAGAAATTCCTCCTCAAGTTCAGGTGCCATGTCTTTACAAGCACTATCTGCAATAAGGCCATCAATCAAGGTGCCAGGCATCATCCCTCTTTCGTCAGGAGCCAGCCACTTAGGGAGATACCCAGTGTCTCGATAGCTATTTAGGAAGCCTTCAAGAAACTGACGATAGCGTTTCGGAATAATCAAGGCAAAGAGTGGGAATGAAGTACGGAAGGTATCCCAAAAGCCATTGTTGGTAAAGAGTAGACCAGGTTTGATAGTTCCTGAAGCTAGGTCTATATGGATGTTTTCACCTTGCTCATTTACCTCATAGAAGGTTTGTGGGAAAAGGAAGAGCCTGTATAGGCAGTGGTCAAAAAAGGTCCGATCAACTGGACCAGTTTCCACGACATCAAAACGGCCTAGAAGCTCTTCCCAACTTTTTTTGGCATCTGCTTTTGTTTCTTCAAAATCCTGTTTAGGAAGATTAAAGAGGGCCTGTTCTTTGGAAATAAAGGAAGTTGCTAGTTGAACTTGAACTTCCGCTCCAGCCAAGTCAATACGCCAGTCTTGCCCCTCTTGCGTAATAGAAAGGATTTCTACAGAAAATGCGAGAGCAGTATACATGACGAGAGGACTTTTATTGGTTTCGGTTTCACCTTCTTGTCTCAGGGCCAGAGTTCGCTTATCGACTTGTTCGACTGTCAGTTCATCTGTGGCATGCAGATAGAGTGAGAGGTTCTTGCCTTGTGTCTGTCTTAGTTGAATAGAGGCCCCGTAGCAAGTAGGACTTAGCTGCGTTTCAATCTGATAACGCTCAGAAAAAATCTTTAAAAAATGAGGATTAAAAATAGCACGTTCAAGATTATAAGAAGATTGACGATGAAAGAGGGTGTCGCCGCTGATTTCTCCTGTAATTGGTGTCAGCAAGAGCCAGGAGTAATCGCCAATCCAAGGGCTAGGTTGGTGGGTTAGTCGAATACCCTGAAAGATAGGAAGATGGGGGTCAAAAAACCATGATCCTTCCTGGTCACTAGTTTGGGGGACAAAGTAATTCATGCCAAAAGGAACACCTGTGTAGGGTAGGGTGTTTCCTCGCGAAAAAGCGTTTTTACTGGCTGTTCCAAAACGCGTATCAATGGATTCAAGTATGGGTTTCATAGTAATTCCTTCACTAGTTTTCTACATTATAACAGAAAAAGGAGACTTTTAGAAAGCGACTTCAAAATATAACAATTTTGTAGAATAATGACTAACATTTGTGTATATATTTTCTGGACTAAAAGCTATATACTGAAAATGAAAATCTGTTTGAAAGAGGCAAAATAGTTTATGGTTTATTCAAAAGAAATTGTCAGAGAGTGGCTAGATGAGGTAGCAAAGCGTGCCAAGGAGCATCCTGAGTGGGTTGATGTCTTTGAACGTTGCTATACAGACACCTTGGACAATACAGTTGAAATCTTAGAAGACGGCTCAACTTTTGTACTAACTGGGGATATCCCAGCTATGTGGCTCCGTGATTCAACTGCTCAGCTGAGACCTTACCTCCATGTGGCTAAAAGAGACCCTCGTTTGCGTCAAACCATTGCAGGTTTGGTCAAACGTCAGATGACTTTGATTCTCAAAGATCCCTATGCTAACTCTTTCAATATTGAGGAAAACTGGAAAGGTCACCACGAAACAGACCATACAGACCTCAATGGCTGGATTTGGGAGCGTAAGTATGAAGTGGATTCGCTTTGCTATCCCTTGCAATTGGCTTACCTTCTTTGGAAGGAAACTGGTGAGACTAGCCAGTTTGATGAGACTTTTGTTATAGCGACCAAGGAAATTCTCCATCTCTGGACGGTGGAACAAGACCACAAGAACTCTCCTTATCGTTTTGTTCGGGATACAGACCGCAAGGAAGACACTCTGGTAAATGATGGTTTTGGTCCTGACTTTGCCGTAACAGGAATGACCTGGTCAGCCTTTCGTCCAAGTGATGACTGCTGTCAGTATAGCTATTTGATTCCTTCAAATATGTTCGCAGTGGTTGTTTTGGGTTATATTCAGGAAATTTTTGCGGAATTAAATCTAGCTGATGGTGAAAGCATTATTGCTGATGCCAAACGCCTGCAAGCTGAAATCCAAGAAGGAATCGAAAACTACGCCTACACCACTAACAGCAAGGGTGAGAAGATTTATGCCTTTGAGGTAGATGGTTTAGGAAATGCTAGCATCATGGATGATCCAAACGTACCAAGTTTGTTGGCTGCTCCATATCTTGGCTACTGTGATGTCAATGATGAAGTGTATCAAGCCACTCGTCGTACCATTCTTAGTCCTGAAAATCCTTACTTCTACCAAGGGGAATACGCAAGTGGACTTGGAAGTTCACATACCTTCTACCGCTATATCTGGCCGATTGCCCTTTCTATCCAAGGATTGACAGCTACAAATAAAGCTGAGAAAAAATTCTTGCTGGATCAGCTGGTTGCTTGCGATGGTGGAACAGGTGTGATGCACGAAAGTTTCCACGTAGACGATCCGACACTTTACTCACGCGAATGGTTCTCATGGGCCAACATGATGTTCTGCGAATTAGTCTTGGATTACCTAGATATTCGCTAATGAGCTTTTGCTCGACAGATTCTTGTACAGAATCACAAATATATTTTTAAATTTAAGTTAGAATGAGGTTTTACTCATGGAAAATGTTGTTGTACATATCATCTCTCACAGTCACTGGGATCGTGAGTGGTATTTACCGTTTGAAAGTCACCGGATGCAATTGGTGGAACTTTTTGACAATCTCTTTGATCTTTTTGAAAATGACCCTGAATTCAAAAGTTTCCACTTGGATGGCCAAACCATCGTCCTTGATGACTACTTAGAAATTCGCCCTGAAAACCGTGACAAGGTGCAGCGCTATATCGACGAAGGCAAGCTCAAGATTGGTCCTTTTTACATCTTGCAGGATGACTACCTGATTTCAAGTGAAGCCAATGTCCGCAATACCTTGATTGGTCAAGCTGAATGTGCCAAATGGGGCAAATCTACTCAAATTGGTTACTTCCCAGATACCTTTGGAAATATGGGGCAGGCTCCTCAAATCCTTCAAAAATCAGGTATTCACGTAGCAGCCTTTGGTCGTGGTGTGAAGCCAATCGGATTTGACAACCAAGTTCTCGAAGATGAGCAATTCACTTCTCAATTTTCTGAAATGTACTGGCAAGGGGCTGATGGTAGCCGTGTACTCGGTATTCTCTTTGCTAACTGGTACAGTAACGGGAACGAAATTCCAGTAGATAAAGACGAAGCTTTGACTTTCTGGAAACAAAAATTGGCAGACGTTCGTGACTATGCATCGACCAACCAATGGTTGATGATGAACGGATGTGACCACCAACCAGTTCAACGAAACTTGAGTGAAGCTATTCGAGTAGCCAATGAACTCTTCCCTGACGTGACCTTTATTCACAGCTCCTTTGATGAATATGTCCAAGCAGTGGAAAGTGCACTTCCTGAACACCTATCAACGGTCACAGGTGAGTTAACCAGCCAGGAAACAGATGGTTGGTACACTCTTGCTAACACCTCTTCTTCACGTATTTATCTCAAACAAGCCTTTCAAGAAAACAGCAATTTGTTGGAGCAAGTAGTAGAACCTTTGACCATCATTACTGGTGGACATAACCACAAGGATCAATTAACTTATGCTTGGAAAGTACTCTTGCAAAATGCACCACATGATAGTATCTGTGGATGCAGTATTGACGAAGTTCACCGTGAAATGGAAACTCGTTTTGCCAAGGTCAACCAAGTTGGAAACTTTGTCAAGACCAACCTTCTCAATGAGTGGAAACATAAAATAGCGACTCAGGAAGCGCAAAGTGATCACCTCTTTACCGTTGTCAACACAGCTTTACATGACAAGGTTGATACAGTCAGTGTTGTAGTGGATGTTGTGACTTGTGATTTCAAAGAATTGCATCCAACAGAAGGCTACAAGAAGATGGCAGCTGTGACCTTGCCAGATTACCATGTTGAAGATTTGGATGGCCATGTCCTTGAAGCCAAGATTGAAGACTTGGGAGCAAGTTTTGGTTATACTTTGCCTAAGGATAAATTCCGCCAACCCTATATTGCACGTCAAGTGCGCGTGACAATCCCAGTTCACCTTGCTCCTCTTTCTTGGGCAAGCTTCCAATTGGTTGAAGGTCAAGTAAATCACCGTGATGGTATTTACCAAAATGGAGTCATTGACACACCATTCGTAACAGTGAGTGTAGACCAAGGAATTACAGTCTACGACAAGACTACTAACGAAGCCTACGAAGATTTCATCCAATTCGAGGACCGTGGAGATATTGGTAACGAGTACATTTACTTCCAGCCAAAAGGAACTGAGCCAATCTACGCTCAACTGAAAGGCTATGAAGTCTTAGAAAATAATGCTCGCTATGCAAAAATCTTGCTCAAACATGACTTGACTATTCCAGTTAGCGCAGATGAAAAATTGGATGCTGAACAAAGAGGTATCATCGAGTTCATGAAACGAGATGCAGGTCGTTCAGAAGAGTTGACAACCATTCCTCTTGAAACAGAAATGACTGTCTTTGTGGACAATCCACAGATTCGCTTCAAGACTCGCTTTACCAATACAGCCAAAGACCACCGCATTCGTCTCTTGGTCAAAACTCATAACACACGTTCAAGTAATGATTCTGAAAGCATCTATGAAGTTGTGACAAGACCAAATAAACCGGCAGCTTCTTGGGAAAATCCTGAAAATCCACAACACCAACAAGCCTTTGTGAGTTTGTATGATGATGTAAAAGGGGTGACAGTAGCCAATAAAGGATTGCACGAATACGAAATCCTTGGAGACGACACAATGGCTGTAACCCTTCTTCGTGCTTCAGGTGAGCTAGGTGACTGGGGCTATTTCCCAACACCAGAAGCCCAGTGCTTGCGCGATATCGAAGTTGAGTTTGCAGTAGAATGCCATCAAGCAGGGGAACGCTTCTCGGCCTTCCGTCGTGCAAAAGCCTTCCAGGTGCCATTTACAGCCCTTCAAGTTGCAAAACAAGAAGGTAGCGTTGCAGCAACAGGTAGTCTCTTTAGCCATGCAGCGCTGAACTTGCCACAAGTCTGCCCTACAGCCTTTAAAGTTGCTGAAAATGAAGAAGGATACGTCCTTCGTTACTACAACATGAGTCAAGAAAATATCCGTGTGTCTGAAAAACAACAAACCATTCTTGACTTGTTGGAACGCCCATACCCAGTCCATTCAGGATTATTGGCACCACAGGAAATTCGTACAGAACTCATTCAAAAAGAAGAAATTTAATTTCAAAAAGTAAACATAAACAGAAAGGAGTAGCGAAAAAGTAAGAACCAAATACTGATTCGCTCCTTTTGCAGGTGAAAGCAATGACCATTGCAACGATTGATATCGGAGGAACTGGCATTAAGTTTGCTAGTCTAACTCCTGATGGAAAGATTTTAGATAAGACCAGCACCCCAACTCCAGAAACTCTAGAAGATTTATTGGCTTGGTTGGACCAACGCTTGTCAGAACAGGACTATCGTGGGATTGCTATGAGTGTTCCAGGAGCGGTCAATCAAGAAACAGGAGTGATTGAGGGAATTAGTGCCATTCCTTATATCCATGGATTTTCATGGTACCAGGCCCTTGCTCATCACCAACTCCCTGTCCATCTAGAAAATGATGCCAACTGTGTTGGACTTAGTGAACTGCTAGCTCATCCTGAGATTGAAAATGCAGCCTGTGTCGTTATTGGTACAGGGATCGGTGGAGCCATGATTATCAATGGCAAAATTCACCGTGGTCGCCATGGCTTGGGTGGAGAGTTTGGTTACATGACAACTATCGAACCAGCAGAAAAACTTAATAACTGGTCACAACTAGCTTCTACAGGAAACATGGTTCGCTATGTCATTGAAAAATCAGGTCAGTCAGTCTGGGATGGCCGTAAGGTTTATCAAGAGGCTGCAGCAGGTAATGCCCTTTGTCAAGAAGCTATTGAGCGTATGAATCGTAATCTAGCTCAAGGACTACTCAATATTCAGTACCTGATCGACCCAGATGTCATTAGCCTAGGTGGCTCTATCAGTCAGAACCCTGATTTTATCAAGGGTGTACAAAAAGCAGTAGACTCCTTTGTGGAAAGATATGAAGAGTATACAATTGCGCCAGTGATCCAAGCTTGCACCTATCAGGCAGATGCCAATCTCTACGGTGCCCTTGTCAACTGGTTACAGGAGGAAAACCAATGGTAAATTTTACTGGAATTAGCAGTAAACAACAGCAAGCTATAGACTTACTTCAAAAGCACATTTCTCTACCAGATGTAGAAGTGGCAGTCGCTCAGTCTGACCAAGCTTCTATCTCTATCAAGGGTGAGGGCGGAGAATATCAATTGACTTATCGCAAACCTCACCAACTCTATCGCGCCTTATCGGTTCTCGCAACAGCATTAGCAGAAGGTGACAAGGTGGAGATTGAGGAGCAAGCGGCTTATGAAGATTTAGCCTACATGGCGGATTGTTCCCGTAATGCGGTTCTAAATGTTGCATCTGCCAAGCAGATGATTGAAGTCTTGGCTCTCATGGGTTATTCAACCTTTGAGCTCTACATGGAAGACACCTATCAGATTGAAGGACAACCCTATTTTGGTTATTTCCGTGGGGCTTATTCAGCTGAAGAATTACAGGAAATCGAAGCCTATGCCCAGCAGTTTGACATGACTTTTGTACCTTGTATTCAGACCTTGGCCCACTTGTCAGCCTTTGTCAAATGGGGTGTCAAAGAAGTCCAGCAACTTCGTGATGTAGAGGACATTCTCCTCATCGGCGAAGAAAAAGTTTACGACCTAATCGACGGCATGTTTGCTACTTTGTCTAAACTACAAACACGCAAGGTCAATATCGGCATGGACGAAGCCCACTTGGTTGGTTTGGGACGCTATCTTATCTTAAACGGTGTTGTGGACCGTAGCCTCCTCATGTGCCAACATTTGGAGCGCGTGCTGGATATTGCAGACAAGTATGGTTTCCACTGCCAGATGTGGAGCGATATGTTCTTCAAACTAATGTCAGCAGATGGCCAGTACGACCGTGATGTCGAAATTCCAGAGGAAACACGCGTTTATCTTGACCGTCTAAAAGACCGTGTGACCTTGGTTTACTGGGATTATTATCAGGATAGCGAAGAAAAATACAACCGTAACTTTAACAACCACCACAAGATTAGCCAGGATATTGCCTTTGCAGGTGGTGCTTGGAAGTGGATTGGTTTCACACCACACAACCATTTCAGTCGTCTCATCGCTATCGAAGCAAACAAAGCCTGCCGTGCTAATCAGATCAAAGAAGTCATCGTGACTGGTTGGGGAGATAATGGTGGTGAAACAGCTCAGTTCTCTATTCTGCCAAGCTTGCAAATTTGGGCAGAACTCTGCTACCGCAATGACCTAGACCGTTTGTCTGCACATTTCAAAACCAATACAGGTCTATCCGTTGAGGACTTTATGCAGCTTGACCTTGCCAACCTCTTACCAGACCTGCCAGGTAATATACATGGTATCAACCCTAACCGCTATACCTTTTATCAGGATGTTCTCTGCCCAATCCTTGATAAGCACATGACCCCTGAACAGGATAAACCACACTTTGCCCAGGCAGCTGAGACTCTTTCTGACATTAAAGAAAAAGCAGGTACCTACGCTTATCTTTTCGAAACTCAGGCCCAGTTAAATGCTATTTTAAGTGGCAAGGTTGATGTAGGCCGACGCATTCGTCAAGCCTATCAAGCAGGTGATAAAGACAGCTTGAAACAAATTGCTAGGGAAGAATTACCAAAATTAAGAAGCCAGATTGAAAACTTCCACAAGCTCTTTAGCCAGCAATGGTTGAAAGAAAACAAGGTCTTTGGTTTGGATACAGTAGATATCCGTATGGGTGGACTCTTGCAGCGGATCAAGCGAGCAGAAAGTCGCATTGAAAACTACCTAGCAGGCGAAATCTCTCGTATTGACGAACTAGAAGTAGAGATTCTTCCATTTACTGACTTCTACGCAGACAAGGACTTCGCAGCAACAACAGCTAACCAGTGGCATACCATTGCGACAGCTTCAACTATTTATACAACCTAGGAAAATTCTATTCAGAAAGAAAGTTTCTCGTGAAACCTATTCTTATATAAAAAAGTTCTCCACATAAAATAATTTGTGGAGTTTTTTCTATAATTAGTAGTTTAAACTATCCTTAAAATAAGAGTATACTATTTTTGTAAACGTTATCAAATCTAAAAAATGTGAGATTATCAAGTTTTAGAAAAATAAAAAGGGAGGAAATTATGAACAAGTTTTCAAAAACTTTGAGAGATAATTGGATTTTTCTCTTAATGGTTTTACCAGGGACATTATGGTTGATTTTATTCTTCTACATCCCAGTATTTGGAAATGTGGTTGCCTTCAAAGACTACCATATGACTGGTGAAGGATTCGTTCACAGTATTATAAATAGTAAATGGGTCGGACTAGATAACTTTAAATTCTTGTTTAGTTCCAAAGATGCCTTTGTCATCACTCGAAACACTGTCCTTTACAACCTTGGATTTATCTTTATCGGTTTGATCGTGTCAGTTGGTATCGCTATTATCCTTAGTGAACTTCGCTCTAAGCAAATGGTTAAAATTTACCAAACATCTATGTTATTCCCTTACTTCCTATCTTGGGTTATCATCAGTTTCTTTACAGATGCTTTCCTAAATATCGATAAAGGGCTTATTAACCACACCTTAGAAGCTCTTGGCATGAAGGGGATTAACTTCTACGCTGACATCAGTATCTGGCCTTATCTTCTCCTCTTCCTAGGAATTTGGAAAGGCTTTGGATACAGTAGTGTTATGTACTATGCAACGATCATGGGTATTGATCCAACCTACTACGAAGCAGCAACAGTGGACGGTGCTAGCAAATGGCAACGTATCCGTAACGTAACCATCCCTCAGTTAACACCACTTGTGACAGTATTGACCATCCTTGCAGTCGGAAACATCTTCCGTGCAGACTTCGGTCTCTTCTACCAAATCCCTCACAACGCTGGTCAGCTCTATAGCGTAACAAACGTATTGGACGTCTACGTCTTTAACGGTTTGACTCAGACAGCAGATATCGGTATGGCATCAGCAGCCGGTCTCTATCAGTCAGTCGTTGGTTTGATTCTGGTTATTCTATCAAACTTACTTGCAAGACGTGTTGATCCTAACTCGGCACTATTCTAGAAAGGAGGAGCATATGGCAAAAAAAATTCAAAAAGAAAAAATTGATAATGTTGGCATACACTCCTTCAGCAAGAAAGCAGATATCTTCTTTAGTATCATATCTGGTTTGCTGGCCTTCTCTTGTATCTTGCCTTTCATCTTTGTAATCATTATCTCAGTTACAGATGAGAAGAGTATCGTTCAATATGGATATAGCTTCTTCCCATCACAGTTTGGATTAGATGGTTTTGAGTTTTTGGCTCAGTTCAAAGATAAGATTTTACAAGCACTCTTTATCTCAGTGTTTGTGACAGTTGTCGGTACATTGACAAACGTCTTTATCACGACAACTTATGCCTATGCCATCTCGCGTTCAACATTTAAGTATCGTAAATTCTTTACAATCTTCGCTCTTCTTAGTATGTTGTTCAACGCTGGTTTGGTACCAGGCTATATCGTAGTGACTCAATTGCTTCACCTTGGTGATACCATTTGGGCCTTGATTGTTCCAATGCTTCTATCACCATTCAACATCATGTTGATGCGTTCTTTCTTCAAGAAAACCATCCCAGAAGCAATCCTCGAATCAGCTCGTATCGATGGAGCTAGTGAAGCTCGTATCTTCTTCCAAATCTGTTTACCACTGTCATTACCAGGTATCGCAACGATCACACTATTGACAGCGCTTGGCTTCTGGAATGACTGGTTTAACGCCCTTCTTTACATCAAGAGTGATAACTTGTATCCATTGCAATATTTGCTCATGCAAATCCAGAACAACATGGATTACATTGCTAAGTCAGTTGGTATGTCAGGACAGCTTGCAGTTGCCCTACCAAAAGAAACAGGTCGTATGGCCATGGTTGTTGTTGCGACTGTTCCGATTGCGATCCTCTACCCATTCTTCCAACGCTACTTTGTAAAAGGATTGACCATCGGTGGTGTTAAAGAGTAAGGATATTTAAGAAACAATGTTTCTTTTCTAACTCTGATTTTTCTGGCAAAGGAAAATCAAGAATCTAATTTTGTTAATAACTTTAAAAATAAAAAAAGGAGTTTTTATAATGAAAAACTGGAAAAAATATGCTTTTGCATCTGCTAGCCTTGTCGCTTTAGCTGCTAGCCTTGCAGCTTGTGGAAACCTTAAAGGAAACAACCAAAAAGCTGCTGAATCATCATCATCAGGTGATAAGACTGTTATCAAAATGTATCAAATCGGTGACAAACCAGATAACTTGGATGAATTGCTAGAAAATGCAAACAAAATCATCGGAGAAAAAGTTGGCGCTAAATTGGATATCCAATACCTTGGTTGGGGTGACTACAGCAAGAAAATGTCAGTTATCACTTCATCAGGTGAAAACTATGATATCGCCTTTGCAGATAACTATGTCGTAAACGCTCAAAAAGGTGCTTATGCTGACTTGACAGAATTGTACAAGAAAGAAGGAGCTGACCTTTACAAAGCACTTGACCCAGCTTACATCAAAGGTAACACTGTAAACGGTAAGATTTATTCTGTTCCAGTTGCAGCCAACGTTGCATCTTCACAAAACTTTGCCTTCAACGGCCCACTTCTTGAAAAATATGGAATTGATATCTCAGGTGTAACTTCATACGAAACACTTGAACCAGTATTGAAACAAATCAAAGAAAAAGCTCCAGATGTAATGCCATTTGCTGTTGGTAAAAACTTTATTCCATCAGAAAACTTTGACTACCCAGTTGCAAACGGACTTCCATTCGTCATCGATCTTGAAGGCGACACTACTAAGATCGTAAACCGTTACGAAGTTCCTCGTTTCGTAGAACACTTGAAGACTCTTCACAAATTCTATGAAGCAGGATACATTCCAAAAGACGTAGCAACAAGCGAAACTTCATATGACCTTACTCAAGATACTTGGTTTGCTCGCGAAGAAACAGTAGGACCAGCTGACTACGGTAGCAGCTTGCTTTCTCGTGTTGCTAACAGAGACATCCAAATCAAACCATTTACTAACTTCATCAAGAAAAACCAAACAACTCAAGTTGCTAACTTTGTAATCTCAAACAACTCTAAGAACAAAGAAAAAGCAATGGAAGTGTTGAACCTCTTGAACACTAACCCAGAACTCTTGAACGGCCTTGTTTATGGTCCAGAAGGCAAGAACTGGGAAAAAGTAGCAGGTAAAGAAAACCGTGTTAAAGTCCTTGACGGATACAAAGGAAACACTCACATGTCAGGATGGAACACTGGTAACAACTGGATTCTTTACATCAACGAAAACGTTACAGATGAACAAATTGCACAATCTAAGAAAGACTTGGAAACTGCAAAAGAATCTCCAGCGCTTGGATTCATCTTTAACACTGACAACGTGAAATCTGAAATCTCAGCTATCACTAACACTATGCAACAATTCGATACAGCTATCAACACTGGTACTGTAGATCCAGAAAAAGCTATTCCAGAATTGATGGAAAAACTTAAATCTGAAGGTGCTTACCAAAAAGTATTGGATGAAATGCAAAAACAATACGACGAATTCTTGAAAAACAAAAAATCTTAAGATAGATTGATTTCGTGTATTCATTCCTAAAAATTGCAATCACTGCCTTGTCTGGAACTTTCTAGATAAGGTGGTGATTCTTTTTAAAGTATTTACATATAATTATTTGTATTCAAAATCATATATTTACTCTTACATATAACGTTGGACGCAGACACATGAAAAAATACCATCTACTCTTTAAAATCAGTGCAATCTTATCCTACTTATTTTTCATATATGGACTCTCTCAGCTAACACTTGTGGTCCAAAATTACTGGCAATTTTCTTCTCAGATTGGGAATTTTTTCTGGATTAAAAATCTTATCAGTCTTGTCTTTATTGGCCTCATGATTTGGATACTAGTCAAGACAGGCCATGGATATCTTTTTGTTATTCCAAAGAAAAAATGGCTATGGTATACAGTTTTGACGGTTTTCGTAACTGTACTTTGCATATCTTTTAATTTTCAAACGGCAAGACATGTACAGTCAACCTCTGAAGGCTGGGCTGTACTAATCGGCTATAGTGGGACAAACTTTGCCGAGTTGGGGCTCTACCTGACCTTATTTTTCCTAGGTCCTCTGATGGAAGAGTTGATTTATAGGGGTTTGTTCCAACACGCCTTCTTTAAAGATTCGAAGCTTGGACTTGACCTGATTCTTCCTTCGGTTTTGTTTGCTCTTCCTCACTTTTCTAGCTTTCCAAATTTCTTAGATATTCTTGTTTTTTCGACATTTGGAGTATGTTGTGCTGGATTAACTCGTTATACCAAGAGTATCTATCCTAGCTATGCAGTCCATGTTACTAATAATATCGTTGCGACCTTACCATTTTTGTTAACGTTTCTTCATCGAATATTTAGCTGAAACAAGATCTGAAAATGGTCTTGTTTTCAATTTTCAGTCAAATAAATTGCATTCGCTTTCCTGGGAGAGTATACTGGTATAGTTGAATGAAAAATTCTGATAATTTAATCTTAGAAAAGAGAATCAATCTTATGTCAAAAGATATTCGTGTCTTACTATACTACCTTTATACTCCAATTGAAAATGCAGAGCAATTTGCTGCAGACCATTTGGCTTTCTGTAAGTCTATCGGGCTCAAGGGCCGTATCCTAGTGGCTGACGAAGGGATCAACGGAACCGTTTCTGGTGACTACGAAACAACGCAAAAATACATGGACTACGTTCATAGCCTTCCAGGTATGGAAGACCTCTGGTTCAAGATTGACGAAGAAAGTGCGCAAGCCTTCAAGAAGATGTTTGTTCGCTACAAGAAAGAGATTGTCCACCTTGGTTTAGAGGATGATAACTTTGACAACGACATCGACCCACTTGAAACAACAGGTGCTTACTTGTCTCCAAAAGAATTCAAAGAAGCTCTTCTAGACGAAGATACAGTTGTCCTTGATACTCGGAATGACTACGAGTACGATCTTGGTCATTTCCGTGGAGCTATCCGTCCGGATATCCGCAACTTCCGTGAATTGCCACAATGGGTCCGTGATAACAAGGAAAAATTCATGGATAAACGTGTCGTTGTTTACTGTACAGGTGGAGTCCGCTGTGAGAAATTTTCAGGTTGGATGGTCCGTGAAGGCTACAAAGATGTTGGCCAATTGCACGGAGGAATCGCCACTTACGGGAAAGACCCAGAAGTTCAAGGGGAACTTTGGGATGGGAAAATGTACGTTTTTGATGAACGTATTGCAGTCGATGTCAACCATGTCAATCCAACCATTGTAGGGAAAGATTGGTTTGATGGAACACCATGTGAACGCTATGTCAACTGTGGAAATCCATTCTGTAACCGTCGTATCTTGGCATCAGAAGACAACGAAGATAAATATCTCCGTGGTTGCTCACACGAGTGCCGTGTTCACCCACGTAATCGCTATGTTTTAGAACATGAATTGACACAAGACCAAGTCATCGAGCGTCTATCAGCGATTGGTGAGAACCTAGATCATTCTGAAGTCGTATAATAGTATCAACAGTCCTGACGGGCTGTTTTTCTATGCTTTTGACCAAAAAATCTTAAATTTGTTTCTGCATCTTTCAGGAAAATGGTGTATACTATATGTAAACGATTTCAAAGGAGACCATTTATGGTGAAAACATTTTTTATTCCAAATAAACAAAGCATTTTAGGACAACAGGAGATTTTAACAGCTAAGTCAGTCTTGGCCCTAGTAGATGGCTTAGAGTCACATAGTTATGATGCTGTTTATCTTCGTCAACCCCTCAATCGCCTTGAGTATATCGAGTGTGGAATCATAGGCAAGTCTCAATTTCTCTTTAAAGTTCGTTATGTAGACGCTCAAAAAGGCTATCAAGTGATCATTCCTGACCTGATTACAAGAGCTGACTGGGTGATTGTAGAAGCTCTCTTGCAAGCCTTGTCTAGCAAGGTTGGTGAATCTGTTGAAGGTTTGTCAGACTTTGATTTGGAAAACTATTTCCAAGAAACTGTTAAAAACTATCTAGCTGATAAGAATGCTCGTTTGGCCTTCTGCCAAGGAATTCTATCAACTATTTACTTTGATAAGAAGGACTTAGAAAGCTTCCTAGAAGAAGATGGCTTGGCACGTTTTGAAGAGCTAGTTAAGAGGGTTCAAGGGTCAGATGCTTATCCTGCAAGTGCTAAATTCTACCCAGATAGTGAGGGTAAGGTTCATGGAATCTACCACCTGGCTCAAGGAGTAAAGACTATTTTGCCAAAAGGTCCTGTTGTTCCTGTGCCTTATGTTGAGCAGTTGGTTGGTAAGGATCTTGTATGGGAGATTGACCTGGTGAAAATCTCTGGAGATGGTTCTAAGCCTGAAGACTATGAAGCGGTAGCTAGACTGGATTACCAAGCCTTTTTAGAAGCTCTTCCAAAGGAACTTTGTCAGGACTTGGATGCCAACCAAGTAGAGGTAGGACCTGTTTCAGGAGAGGATTTTGAAGCTTTAGCAAATAGATAAATAAGGAATCTGTGACAAAAGTTTCTATAAAGTTAAAAAGCGAACAAGATTAGTTTTCTGATTATCAGAATTCTGTCTTGTTCGCTTTTTTATTTCTAAAATTTTATAGTAAAAATCCCCTAAAACTAATATCTTTCTATCTCGCTACCTTTATCTTACATAAAAGCTAGGATTCGTAGATATTCAAAAACCAGAGTCATTTCTGCTAGGAAGAAGAGAAATAGGATACCACCGTTAACTAGAAATGCTAAGAGAAGGCGATAGAAGGAGTCAGTTTGGCTATCTTTACTTGGTCTTGAGATGGTATAGAAGTTGGCAAGAAGTACCAGACCAATGCTAATGAGGCAAAGAAGAGCCGCAAAACGTAGACTATTAAAGAAGGCAAAGAAACTCGCGATACCCGTGAGCAGGATAGGAAGGGCGAAGAGTCTGCTGTACTCTTGCAAGGCTTTTTCCAGTGTCCAGTCATTATCCTGATTGACAAAACGTTTAACCACGAATCCACCCATAAGGATAGAAAAGAAGAATAAGCTTGTCGCTACCAAGATGGAGAAGATAGAAAAGAGATTCAGTGAAGGGAACTGCTCGACGGCATGAGAGTTGATAGCCGCCATATGGCCGTAGTAGTCATGCTTGATATGATAAATCGCACAGAAGAAACTAAGAGCAGAAAAGATAGTTAGGAGTGCAAAGGCATTATAACTATGTTTTTTATCTGTATCAATGCTTGCTGTCGGTTCTTTAAGGGCTCCTTGTAGCCAAACCCACTGATCAGCCAGTTCTTCTTTGAAAACTGCAAATACTGCTGTTTTTGTAGATGCAGAATCTGGTAAAAATGGGCTTTCCAAAGACTTGCTAGTCAAAGATTGACTTTTCTGAGAAGCTTCTTTAACAGGTTCTTCTGACTCGTCTATCTTTTCTAATTTTTCATCGAGCTCTTCAGTCTCTACAGTTTCCTCACTAGTTTCCTTATCTTCTGGGTTGGCTTGAGGATTTTCCTCAACTACTGACTCCTCTTCTCTTGTCTCTGCATCTTCTTCAAGGAGAACTGAGTCGGATGGGTTATCTTTTTTATCATTGTTGGCTGTTTTTTCGAAATCAGCACTTTCAAACCATTCTTGAGTCATAATAGACCTCCCTTTTTTGATTAATTTTTGAGTAGTAACTACTGGTTGTCTTTATTCATGATTTCTATAAGAAAGCAAGCGATCTTATTATGGGAAATAGATACTTTGATTCGATTTTGCGACGAGGAGATCTTGCGTATCTTTTTTTTCTGTTTTGTAAGGGTTCGCTAATGCTTCACCTTTACTACCTCCCGTAGGTATGTCACGTCTGTCTCGATGCCAACGATAGATATCACCATGTTCAGCAGAAAACTCAACATTGATTCGATCAAGTTCCTTTTGGGATAACTCGAGTGAAATATCTTTTCTTGCCTCGAATTCCACTCTCCCATGCACTTGGATATCGTCTGCCTTGATATGTTCATGATCCGCTTGGATGCGGCTATCTGTTAGACTGGTTTCAAATACATTGACAATTCCAGTTGTGATCAGTTGGCTATTTTTAATCTCGCTATCAGTGATACGAAGAAGATAGCCATTTGACAGAATCTTGGCATTGCTGAGTTTTGCATTGGCAATTGAAAGGATACGATGGTTTACCTGGGCAGTTAGATTTTTTAATTCTCTTCCTCTTGGTAATGAGAGAACAACTTCATCATTGCGGCTGGAAATTCCGCTTGCGATAAAGAGGATACCTTCGATACTAGAACCTATAGAGCGACGTGTAGTTGATTTGGTATCAGTTATTTCAAGACTTTTCTCTTTGATAGAGTGTTGAAGATTTTCTTTTTCAGAGATGGTTGGATGATACTGGATGTGAATCTTATCATCGTTTGACTCCGTAATGACGAGCGAATGTTCTGTCAGTGAGATGTTTAGATTTTCAATATCTTGATCAAAAACGAGCTCTTCCATTCGACTTTCAAATACTGGATTTTGAGACATTGCAAGGAGGCTTCTGACACCATCTGTTTGGATACCGATGATCATCATGGAAAAACCAATGATACTGGTGACAACACCAAAGATAAGAAATCCTTTTGTCCATTTACGCATGTCTTTCACCTCTCTTTCCTCTATTAAGAATCCATTGGATAAGTCGAAGGACTAGTAATCCAAAGAAACGTGTTACGTAAGAAGTGGCTAGTAAGACTAGGGATGAAGCTCCGATCGCCAGTAAACCACCACCAAAAATCAGCACAAAAGCAGATGTAGATTCAGCCAGAATGTAGAAGCTTTCAAATAGGAGAACAGCTCCGAGAACCATCCCAGCTGCTGAAACAGCAAAGAAGGCTATAAGTACGCTGACAGCGGCGATAAAAATGCCGATGATAGCCATGAGAAGAGCAATTCCGACCGGAATTCCGATAGGCGCTGCAAGAAGGGCTAGTAGAGCGATGCGTAAAATATGGCGGTCGTTCTTACTGGAATTTTCTTCGTTGATTTTCTTATCAAGAAGTGTAGTCAGGACATCATGGGCAGCTTCTTTTGGACTTCCCAGGCTAGCTATTAGGTCTTCCTCACCTTCTGGACCAGCATCATCAAAGAGTTCTTTGAAGTAGTCCATGGCTTCGATGCGATCAGATTGAGGAAGCTTCATCAGATAGGCTTCAAGCTGATTCAAATATTCAGTTCTTGTCATGGCGAATGCTCCCTTCTATGATGCCATTGATCGTGTCAGTGTAGAGTGTCCACTCTTCTCTGAGTACAAATAGTTGCTCCTCCCCAATCTCTGTCAAGGAGTAGTACTTCCGCATCCGACCTTGGTATTCGCGAGAGTATGTAGTCAGATAGCGGTTGGTATCCAGTTTTTTCAAGATGGGGTAGAGGGTAGATTCCTTGATTTTGGCAATGAGTTTAATGGTTTGGCTAATCTCATAACCATAGGAATCCCCTTGTTCTAGAATGGCCAAGATGAGAAATTCAATCAAAGCCGCTGATGTTGGAAAATACATGGGGCACCTCCTTTTTTAGTATGTAAAAATTTTATATATAATTATTCTACACATACATCATACATCTAAATGTAAGCCCTGTCAAGTAATATGTGTAAAAATTTTATATATAAAAAATCTTCTAGCAAAAACTAGAAGATTGGAGGCTGTTTTGCATTACTTTAAGGCAATGCTTATCTGTAATCCTCATCATAAATGGGCGGAAGATAAAAATACTTGTCTTCAATCTTGATTTTGGCACAGAGGATGCCGTTTTGATAGACATATCCGTTAAATGGAGGATAGCTATCCAAGTTTTTTAGGATATTCTCAGGCAAAGAACTAAAATTGTAATCCCTCAGAGCCCCAGAACCAATCAATCTTTCAGTCCGATAAGCCTTGATTTCTTTTTCATATTTTTTGAGAAATTCTTCTCGTTTGCTTTCAAAGAGAGCCAAATCTCCGTCATCTAACTCGTAATAGCGTTCGTAACCAGCAATCCAAGAAATATAAACACACAGTAAAGATTTTTCTATCTCAGGAGAGTAGCCAATTGTAAAGTAATTTTCTTTGTCGACCTGCCGATTTTCGACTGTGATAGTCTGTATAAAGTTAGTCATGATAATCTCCGTTTCAAGAATGAACTAGAAATGCTTCTCATTTAAAAATCTTTTAGCTCATCAAAGATTTCTATAAATTTTTCTTTGTCCATCCCTAAATCTTCAGGTAGTAAATCTAAGATCTCGACCAGGGCATCATAGATATCCTCTCTCTCGATTGTTTCAATAAAACAGTTACGCTTGTCCATTTTATTGAAACCTTGAGTATATTCTCTTATGAGGGCTTCTATGTGTTCCATAGTGTCCTCGTTGGGGTTTTCTAGAAGCTTTCTAACACTTGCTCTAGTCTTTCTATATAGAGAGGCTGCTTTTTTTGCGTTTGCTGTTGAAATATTCTCTTGTCCATCCCATGAGCGAAATGGATTGTCTAGGTTTTGGGCTAGCCATTCAGCTTTTCTTGGTTTTGTTATCCAAAGATTCAGTCCCTTGTCTTGCTGTTTTTTATAATATTTTTTGGCTACTTTAGCGGCCTCTTCTGGTAAACTGCTCATCCAAAACATGCTTAATCGAGGTAAATCTTCTGGTTTGGGAATATCTTTTGCAGTAAAGCCAAACAAATCCACAGTGGAAAATATGACTAACTCTTTTAACTCTGATAATTTATGGAAATTAAGAATATGACCAGGTTTCCCCCACAATCTTAATTCCCTAAGATTTGGATAGTTATTCAAGATATGTGCAAAGTCTATTTCAAGGATGTTCGAACAATGGATGGCTCCTAAATCTTTTAAACCCAGTACCTTAGGTAGAGAACGATCAAGTTGTAATCGTAAGCTGGCTCCATGGTCCTTTACAAGGATCTGACAATTGTCGCTCATGTCTCCTAATAAGACTAGCTCCTCCAAATCATCGTTCAGTCTAAGTTCCTCTACGCCTGTCAAATCAATGGAAAGCCGATGTATGGATGTCTTAGAAAAAACCAGTTTTGTTTGTCCATGATTCTCAAGAACTAGTTCTGTAATAAAAGGAGTTGACTGCAAATATTCATATAAATTTTTGTGCCATCTAGTTAATGCCAACTTAGATAAACAAGGAAAGACCTTTAATTCTAATGCGTCTTCAAAAGGCGTCCACTCGTCATTGATATTGTGTTTAGAGAGACGACACTCATTTCCTGCAAATGAAACTTTTTCCTTGCTTTTATCTGCTTTCTTAAATAAATCTCTTTTTTCTTTTGGTATTTCTTGCCATTTCAGTTGCCTATAAATATCGTAACCATTTCCCCAAAACATAGCATAAGTATTGGTGCTTTCAGTTGTTAATGGTGTTGTATTACCAATAAAAATATAATTTGACGGTACATGAATATCAACATTACTAAGATGTAAGTTTCTTTCCCAGTACATAAAATCTATATAGAGTGGCTTCAAAGAAGATAGCTCTTCTTCTTTAAGAGGTTGATCTCCTGACCAGTCTAATGACAGTAGGACGGCCTGCGACTTTTTCTCCCCCTCTTCTATCTTGGTTATCTGACAAGCTATGTATTTTTTTAGATGGAAATTATAAACACAATATACGTCCCCTGCTTTTGCTAGCATACAAATTTCTCCTTATATGATTCGATGGTCCTTGGTTAATCGAGATTTTTTATCCAATCAAAATTACTTAATGGCATTAAAACAATCATAAATGCAGACGTTTATAATTTCTACTTTAGCATCGCTTCAACTATCAATTCCCAAAGTAATAATCTTTTATGTACCCAAACAGTGCTACTGCTAATAAATTGTAACCGGAGTTTTCCTAGCTTTATTATATCATTTTTGCGCGTAGGAATAGCAGTATGCTTGGTAAATCTATACTTTTTAAAATGTTGTGAAGATCCAAAAAAACCAGACTCAGTCTGGCTTGAAAAGTATGTTTATCTGTGGTAAATTCTAAAACCTTTTTAGAGGATTTTCTTAGTTTTATCTACCATAAAGAGGGAGATTGTCATGATGATATCAATTACTAGAAGAATCAGTACCGCTGGAACCCAAGACTGGAACATATTAAAACTGTAACCAAAGAGAGTTGGTCCAAAGGCGGCTAAAATGTAGCCTCCGGTCTGGGCAAGCCCAGACAATTGGGCTGTCTTTTCAGGGGAGCTAGTTTTGACGGAGAAGCAAACCATGAGATAAGGGAAAAGAGCGCTACAGGCAGTACCAATCAAGAGATGCGCTACTAACCAGTAGAGGAAACTCTTGCTCGGGTATAAGAGCATGGCAATTCCAAGCAATCCAGCGATAGAGATGACTGTCAGCATGATTTGACGGTGACGATTGGACAAACGAGTCGTTAAACTTGGAATAGTCATCGAGAAGGGGATACTAGTCAGAGAAAAGATAGAAGCTAAAAGACCGGCATCTGTGTGAGATAAGCCAGCACTGATTGCCATGGTAGGTAACCAGGTCATACTGGTATAGAAGAGTAAGGACTGAAGTCCACCGAATACAATAATAGCCCAAACTTCCTTGTTTTTTAAGATATTCTTTTTCTTTTGTTTTTTCTCACTTCCTTTTAGAAAATGATTGTGACGATGATTGGGGAACCAGACAACTAAAGTTAGTAGGCAGACCAAGGATAAACAGAGAATCAAGCCTTTCCAAGAGCTTGCTTGAGTAATCGGTACAGAGAGATAGGAAGCAAGAGCCGTTGTAATCCCCATAGAGGTCACATAGATGGTTGTCAGAAAGCCAATCTTTTGTGGGTGATTGGCCTGAATGGCGCTAGGAAGGAGCACGTTAAAAATCGCAATACTTGCTCCGATAAGTAAAGTCCCTAGATAGAGTAGAGGAAGATTAAAGATACGAATCACTGAACCGATGGTCAATACGATAAGACTATAGGTAAAAAGGTGCTCGAGTCCAATTTTTTGAGCCAAACGAGTCGCAATATAGGAGAAGAGGGCAAACATCAAGAGAGGAAGACTGGTCAAAACACCAAGTGAACTAACTTCCACGCCTAAACCTTGGGCAATATCTCCCAAAACAGTTGGCAAAGCTGTGAAAGGAGCTCTTAAGACCGCTCCGATTAAGATAATTCCTAGAATAAAAAAGAGTGATCGTTTTTTCATGTGAACCTCAATAAGCTGATTTTGATAACAGCTTATTTTAATTTTTTTTTCCTAAAGATGTCAAGTTGACCTGACGTGATTCGCTACGTAGCCGATAGAAATCATAGAAAATAAGGACAATATATTTACTAGTTTTTTTCTGGGATTCAAATAAAAATAGGAAAGTCTGAAAAATTGTGATAAAATAGTGAAAGAAAATCTATACATTGGAGAACTACTGTGTCTGAAAATCGTAAATTTAGCGTCCTGATGTCAGTCTATGTTAAAGAAAATCCAGTCTTTCTAGAAGAGGCGGTAGAGAGTATCATACATCAAACGCTCAAACCTAGCGAAGTGGTAATCGTCGAAGATGGTCCGCTGACACCTGAACTGTATCAAGTTTTGGAGAAATTGGAAGCACAGTCAAGTATTCCAATCAAACGTTGCCCACTTGAGCAAAATCGTGGCTTAGGTTTAGCGCTTCAGTACGGTGTCTTACAGTGCCAATATGACGTCATTGCTCGTATGGATACAGATGATATTGCTGTTGAAGACCGTTTCGAACAACAGTTCGAATTGATGGAAAAAGAAAACTTGGACCTGCTAGGTGGTCATATCGCAGAGTTTATCGACCAACCTGACGAGATCGTGTCTTACCGTCGTGTACCGACTAAGCATGAGGATATTATTGCCTACCAACGTATGAGAAGTGCCTTTAATCATATGACGGTTATGTTCAAAAAAGAAATGGTGCTCAAAGCTGGTAACTACGAGGATGGCCTTTATATGGAAGATGATCTTCTCTGGCTCAATATGATTAGTGCAGGAGCTCGAACTGGAAATGTGGATCAAATTCTATGTAAGGTGCGCGTGGGAGCGGGGATGTTTGAACGCCGTGGTGGTCTTCGTTATCTCAAACTCTATCGCCAAGCACGTCAAAGAATGCACGCGCGTGGACAGATTTCTTATGGTGAATATCTGAAAAGTGTTTTAATCCAAGTTGTCGTTGCCCTATGTCCAGGCTTTGTGCGACAATTTATCTTTTTAAAACTATTGAGAAAAAGCAAATAGCTCATCAGTTTTAAAAAATGTCTTGTAATTACTAGAAAATGTGATTTTGTGTAGGAGGATACCATTCACATGAATAAAAAAATGACAGATTATGTAATTGATCTGGTTGAAGTGTTAAATAAACAACAAAAACAAGTCTTTTGGGGGATTTTTGATGCTGCCAGCATGATTTCCTCAATCATTGTTTCTTATATCTTGTTTTATGGATTGATCAATCCAGCTCCTGTGGACTATGTCATCTATACTAGCTTGACCTTCCTTTTCTATCAAATCATGATTGGATTCTGGGGGCTTAATGCCAGCATTAGTCGCTATAGCAAAATCACAGACTTTATGAAGATATTCATCGGAGTAAGTGTCAGCAGTGTCTTGTCTTATCTTCTTTGTTATGCCTTCTTGCCACTTTTCTCTGTGCGCTTTATTGTCCTCTTTATCTTGTTGACAACCTTCTTGATTCTCTTCCCTCGTATCACTTGGCAGTTGATCTATTCTAGACGTAAAAAGAGTGATGGAGAAGGGGAACATCGTCGTACCTTCTTGATTGGTGCGGGAGACGGTGGAGCTCTCTTTATGAACAGCTACCAGCATCCTACGAGTGATCTTGAGTTAGTGGGTGTTTTGGACAATGATGAAAAGAAAAAAGGTCAAAAACTAGGAGGAATCCCAGTCTTAGGATCTTATGAACAGTTACCAGAACTCTCAAAACGTCATCAGATTGAAAAAGTTATCGTTGCGATTCCTTCTCTTGATCCATCCGAGTATGAGCGTATCCTAAAAATGTGTAACCAACTTGGCTTGAAGTGTTATAAGATGCCCAAGATTGAGTCGGTTGTACAAGGATTGCATCCTCAGGTAGGTGGTTTCCAAAAAATCGATATTACGGACCTTTTGGGACGTAAAGAAATTCAACTAGATGAGTCACGCCTAGGCTCAGAAATTACTGGAAAAACCATCTTAGTAACAGGTGCAGGAGGTTCTATCGGGTCTGAGATTTGCCGTCAGGTTAGTCGCTTTAATCCAGAGCGCGTGGTTCTCTTGGGGCATGGGGAAAACTCCATTTATCTGATCTATCATGAATTGATTCGTAGCTTCCAAGGAATTGACTATGTTCCTGTGATTGCAGACATCCAAGACTACGATCGCTTGCTTCAAGTATTTGAGCAGTACCAACCAGCCATTGTTTACCACGCTGCTGCCCATAAGCACGTGCCAATGATGGAACGTAATCCAAAAGAAGCCTTTAAAAATAATATCCTCGGAACTTACAATGTTGCCAAGGCAGTTGACGCCGCTAAGGTACCGAAGATGGTTATGATTTCGACCGATAAGGCCGTTAATCCACCAAACGTAATGGGAGCTACCAAACGTGTGGCAGAGTTGATTGTTACAGGATTCAACCAACGTAGTCAATCTACTTATTGTGCGGTTCGTTTTGGGAATGTTCTTGGTAGCCGTGGTAGTGTGATTCCAGTATTTGAGCGTCAGATTGCAGAGGGTGGTCCAGTGACTGTGACAGACTTCCGTATGACTCGTTACTTTATGACCATTCCAGAAGCTAGCCGTTTGGTGATCCATGCAGGAGCTTATGCTAAAGATGGGGAAGTCTTTATCCTTGATATGGGCAAACCAGTTAAGATTTATGATTTGGCCAAGAAAATGGTTCTTCTTAGTGGACGTACTGAAAATGAAATTCCGATTGTAGAAGTGGGGATTCGTCCAGGTGAGAAACTCTATGAGGAGTTGTTGGTATCTACTGAATTAGTTGATAATCAAGTCATGGATAAGATTTTTGTTGGTAAGGTTAATGTCATGCCACTTGAAGTTATCAATCAAAAGATTGAAGAATTCCGTGCCTTGCAAGGTTCAGAGTTGAAGCAAGCTATTATCGGTTTTGCTAACGAAACAACTCACATTCATTAAAAAAGAAAAAGGTATGATTCCTAGCTTCATGTTAGAGGTGAGTGGAATTATACCTTTTCTTGATAACTGCTACTCCTTTACCAATTTTTGAACAAACTTGTCATTGTTGAACATTTATGGTAAACTAAATTTATACTATTTGAAAATCAAAGTAAATGAGGTCTGCATCGTTTGACTGTACTTAGATATGGTTTATAACGAACTTTCTAATTTGCTCTTTCATTTTCATTTCGTATGAATTAAAAAAATAGGGAGTAACTTATGATTAACGCATATAAGAATTTCTTTAAAGGTTATGTAGATTTTACAGGCCGTTCAACACGCTCAGAGTATTGGTGGATTTGGCTAACAAATATGATCCTCCTTGTCCCTTTTTACTCAGCATATTTTAAGGTACTAGCAAATCCAAGAAATGAGGCTGCTCTTATGGCCTTGGGTGGAATTGCTATTATCTACATGATTTTCGGGCTAGCCTTAATGTTACCTATGTTAGCTTTGACAGTTCGTCGTCTACGTGATGCTGGTTTCCACTGGGCTCTGATCTTTGTCATTTTTATTCCTATGGTTGGACCTCTTGCCCTTTTAGCTTTGTTAGCTATGCCAACGAAACAAGTAGAAGTAGTAACAATCAATGAAACTGAAGAAATTGTAGAAGTTTCACCATTCGAAGAATCAGACAAAAACTAAGAAGTTCAGGTTTTACAATTGAATCTGTTTTAGAGTTTTCTTTATATTGTTAAGCAAATATCTGACACTCCCATATCTAAGAATAGATTTGGGAGTGTTTTAAAACAATGTACGCTTTATAGCATATTGTTTTTAAAAAGGAGAAATATCTTGTTTAGGGCTTATATAAATTTTTTAAAAGGTTATGTAGATTTTGTAGGACGCTCAACACGTCCTGACTTCTGGTGGGTTTGGTTGATGAATCATATCTTGTTCCTACCCCTGTATATCCTTATCTTCAATAAAGAGATAAACCAGGGTCCTTCTCTGAACTTTACTTTAGTTATCCTGATATGCATGGTTTATGCCATTTTAGCTTTACTCCTTCTGTTGCCTACTTTAGCGTTAAAGATTCGCCGTTTGCGTGATGGAGGTTTCCACTGGGCTTTCATCTTCCTTCACTTTGTTCCAATGGTTGGACGTCTTGCTCTATTAGTTCTGCTAGCTATGCCAAGTAAGGAAGTAGAAATAGTAACAATCAATAGACCTAAAGAAGTTGAAAGCGAAGAAGCTACCCCCTTTGAATAATTGGATGAATACGGGGAATGTCATTCTCCTAGTTACGAAGAGATAAAAAGCTCCCAAACCTAACTTTTAGGCTGGGAGTCTTTTGTTTAACGTTTTAATTGTAGATGGTGTAAAATGTCTGTTGGGTGGTGAGCAATCCAGTCAGGATTATAGCCCATGAGGTCTCGCTCCTCCCCGAATCCCCAGGTTACCGCTAATTTTTTAATGCCGTTTTCTTGGGCACCAATCATATCAAACTTGGTATCTCCGATAATAACGACTGTTTCGGGAGTTAGATGATGAGTTTCCAGAGCTTGACGAATGACATCAGCCTTGTGTAGGGCCTGAGGGCTTGAACCATAAATGCCATCAAAAAAGTGGTCAATCCCAAAATTGCTAGTCATGTCAACGGCGGTTGGTGTATTCTTCGTAGTAGTGATATAAAGACGATAATGCTCAGCTAGTTCTACGAGTAAATCTTTGATATGTGGAAAGAGTTGGGCTTCGTACACACCTTTTTCCTTATAATAAGAACGATAGAGCTGGATGGCTTCCTCTATCTGCTCAGCCGGCAAACAACTAGCAAAGCTGGTTTCTAGTGGGGGTCCCATAAAACCTCGAATGGTTTTTGCACCAGGACTAGAAACTCCAAGTTGGTCAAAGGTATAGGTGAAACCATTGTGAATTCCGATAGAACTATCCACAAGTGTTCCATCTAAATCGAAAAAAATAGCGGAAATTGATGACATATACTCTCCTAGTTATTTTGAGATTATTCGCCGAAGATTTCTTTTTGAAGGCGACGACCTGTCGGTGTGGCAGCGAGCCCCCCTTCAGCAGTTTCACGAAAGGCAGTTGGGAGGCTAGATCCTACTTGATACATGGTGTCAATGACCTCATCAACTGGAATTTTGGATTCAATACCAGCCAGAGCCATATCGGCTGCGATGAAGGCGAAGCTTGCTCCCATGGCATTCCGCTTGACACAAGGAACTTCAACCAAACCGGCAACAGGGTCACAGATGAGGCCCAGCATATTTTTAATGACAAAGGCAATGGCCTGACTGGCCTGATAAGGTGTCCCACCAGCAGCTAGAGTCAAGGCGGCGGCACTCATAGCAGAGGCAGAACCGACTTCGGCCTGGCAGCCACCTTCGGCTCCCGAGATAGAAGCGTTGTTAGCAATCACGAGTCCAAAAGCACCTGCAGCGAATAAGAAGTCTAGTTGTTGTTCATGAGTTAGATTGAGTTTTTGAATAGCAGATGTGAGAACTGCGGGAAGACAACCTGCGCTACCTGCGGTCGGTGTCGCACAAACAAGACCCATCTTAGCATTGTGCTCATTAACGGCAATGGCGTTACGGGCGGCAGACAAGACAGTGAAGTCTGATAGGGTCTTTCCTTTTTTGATGTAGTGGTCAAGCTTGGCAGCATCTCCACCTGTTAAGCCACTACGAGATTTCTTCTCGCTAAGTCCGAGTTCTACAGAAGCCTTCATGACTTCAAGGTTGCGCTCCATGAGAAGGAGAACTTCTTCGCGCTCGCGTCCAGTCAATTCAAACTCAGTCCTAATCATGAGTTCAGCAACATTGCCTTGAAAACCAAGTTCGGCTTGTTGGACTAATTCTTTGATAGAGTAAAACATATTTTCTCCTATTGAAAGAAATTGACATTGTGCAGATGAGGAATTTTACGAATTTCTTCGATAGATTCATCACAGTTGCGACTATCAACTTCGATAATCATAATGGCTTTTTCGCCAGCCTTTTCTCGGGTTACATTCATCTGAGCGATATTGATGTCAAAGCGAGAGAGGGCCTCTGTTACGTGAGCAATCATACCTGGAACATCTTGATGAACGATGATGATGGTAGGAGTATTCATGTTGAGGGATACCGCAAAACCATTGAGCTCTGTCACTTGGATATTACCACCCCCGATTGAAATTCCTGTTACACTGATAGTCTTGTGCTCATTCTTAACAGTGATTTTCGTAGTGTTTGGGTGAGGGGCATTACTGTCTTTCTGGATAGTCCAGACTATTTTGATGCCACGCTTGTGGGCGATTTCTAAACTATTTGGAATTTCTGGATCATCTGTGTCCATTCCCAGAATTCCAGCGACAAGGGCTAAATCGGTTCCATGTCCGCGATAGGTTTTTGCAAAAGAATTAAAAAGCTGGAACTCAACCTCGGTTGGAGTATCATCAAAAATAGATGAGACGATTTTACCGATACGAACAGCTCCTGCCGTGTGACTACTAGATGGGCCAATCATGACTGGTCCAATGATATCAAAGACAGATTGAAAACGAAGTGATTGCATCTGTTTCCCCTTAAAAAGATTCTTAACTCTATTATATCAAAGATTAGATGCAAGCGCTCAATTCCATGATAAAATATCTAAAATCCCCATAAAGCCTCTAAAATCAAGCCTTTTGTAACAAAAAGAGGCTATTTAAGTGAAATAAAACATAGTCTTGTAACATTTCTACATAAAACCGTCAAGAAACAGTAATAATAGTAGGGTATGATGGAAATATAAGAAAGAAGGAGAATCTTTTAATATGAAATCAACAACTAACAAAATTAAAACAGGACTTGTAGGAGTAGCAGCAGCGCTTGCTTTCCTTGCACCATCACTTGCTTTTGCACAAGAAACAACAACTTACACAGTAAAATCAGGTGACACTCTATCAGGAATCGCTGAAAAATACAATACAACTGTTGAAAAATTGGCAGAAAAAAATAAGATTAAAGATATTCATTTGATCTATGTAGACCAAGTATTGGTTATTGATGGTGAAGCACCAGCAACTTCAACTACTTCAACTGCGACAGCAGAAGCTCCAGTAGTAGCACCTGCAGCTACTGAAACAACAACTTATGAAGCGCCAGCAGCAAGCGTAACTGTTGCAGAA
Organism: Streptococcus oralis; assembly: GCF_964238205.1. GTDB lineage: Bacteria > Bacillota > Bacilli > Lactobacillales > Streptococcaceae > Streptococcus > Streptococcus oralis_CZ. The sequence goes on along the minus strand of NZ_CAXSLF010000007.1, from coordinate 45,829 downwards.
GAAACTGTTGCTACAACAGAAACTTCAGCATCAACTTCAACCGTCAGCGGATCTGAAGCAGAAGCGAAAGAATGGATCGCTCAAAAAGAATCAGGCGGTAGCTACACAGCTACAAACGGACGTTACATCGGACGTTACCAATTGACAGATTCATACTTGAACGGTGACTACTCAGCGGAAAACCAAGAACGTGTAGCAGATGCTTACGTTGCAGGACGTTACGGTTCATGGGCAGCTGCTAAGAACTTCTGGCTTAACAACGGTTGGTACTAAGAACTAACTAGCAGAATAAGATGCAAAAGTCGAGGGATTTCCTCGACTTTTTTATATTTCCTTTGCTTGATAACAGGTCTCTACTTCCTTTTTGAGGTGAGATAGCATTGAGGTTTCATCAGTTAACTCCAGAAGGGAGAAGCCCTTTTGAAGCAGATGATCATTACTAGTACAAATACCTATTCGAACATAGGCAATAGCCAAAATATCGTATTTTTTCTTTTTCTTAGCATCCTCTAGTAAGGTGTAGCAGATTTGTTGACAGGTATTTTTATCTTGATTGTACAAGTAAATGGTGGACAGATTGAGTAGGATTGCCATTCGTAATTCATATAAATGTCGATAGTTTTTATATTCTTCCAAGCGCTGCAAGATTTGTTCAGTGATGAGATGGAGGTGTTCAATGGGAAAGCTGAAAAGGATGGTATTGAGGATTTTTAGGTCACTTTCATACCATGTATCTTGTTTTTCAATTTTTCCCCAAAGCTTTTTGACCGTTTGTTCCACTTGGATTGAAAGTTGTCCTGTTCCATGTTGACGGATATAAATAACAACTTCCATCATATCTCTGATTTCCTCTATAGGGAGATCGTGATGGACCTTGAGATAGTCTTGGCATGTTTCAAATAAATTGACTAGACTACTGGTACCAAAGATGGAACTCGTATTGAGATAGGTTTGCATGATTTCTGTTCGCTGGCTCGGTTTATAGAGATGGCAGATGTATTCAAACTCTTCAAAACTCATATTGATTTGACGGAGAAGAAACTCCATGTTTTCATATTTGGGAGTTGCCTTGCCACTTTCAAACTTGGAAAGGCTGGTTCTTGAAAGGACATTTCCACAGACCTCTTCTTGGGTCAATCCTTTTGACTCACGTATTTCTTTATATACTTTCCCGAAATCATAGCGCATGATTTCCTCCTTTTCGTGAAAAAAGTTAACAATAAATAGAATTCTATTAAACATATTGTATCATAAGAATATAGAAAGTAAATATGGGGTATCATGTAGCTAGAAAATAAAGATTGGAGGTTGTTTCAATGCGTAAAAATAGAGATATATTTCGGGTAATCATTGTCTTTGTGGTAGGGGTTATGTTGATTCTAGCAACCCCAGTGTTATTTAGAGTTGTTATAGAACTACTGTCAAAATAAAATCTGCATTGAGTAGATTCATTAGGATCTCAAATCTTTACATGTTTCATCAATTTCTTTTAGTTAGAAGTCCGATTTTTCATTTACCATATTTATATTCATAGAAATTCTAGTCAAGAAAGTAAAGTGGATATCATGAGAAGAAAATAAGAAAGGTGATTTTATCTATAGTAGGTAGAATCTAAAAAAAAATTATGACTCATTTAAAATTTTATATCAAATCCGTTCTTTGTTCATTGGTATTGTTTATCCTTTTAATTCTTTTTATTAAAAATATATATTATCCTGTTCTAAAGATAACTATTGAAGTTATTCTGTCGTTTTCGATAGGTAGTCTTTGTTATGCCATTTTTTGTAAAACAAATCGAGCTGCTTTCCTGCCAATTTCGGTTATTTTATTTTTGCTGACTCTCTATTTGCTGGGAGTATAGTGTTTTATCAGGAATTTTGTCAGTTTGCATTTTTTCTTGGAGAAATTCTGACGATTGAAATCTTAGTGGCATTAAGTGGAGTAAATTTGCTATCAAGATTTTTTTTAAAAAAGAGAAGTCAATAGATTTGCTAGTGGATTATTAAGACTAAAGGTAAAATTGGGATATTTAAAATGAAACATTTTTTTGCAGGAATTGGTGAAATAAACTTTATAAATTATCTATTGTATATATGTGTAGGACTAGCCCCTCTTTTTCATATCTATGTCATAGGTTCGGAAATGAGTTTTGTGAAAATAGTATTATCTATTTTGGGAATTATATTTGTTTGTATTTTAACTATTGCTCGAATTTATAGGACTTTTTTCTATAAAGAATAGTTTGGAATGAATAAGTATCTTATGTAAGAGGTTGGTCGATTGACAGCCTCTTTCTTGTCTTCTCCAACCAAGCATGTTATAATGAAAACTGCTCAAACGACCTTCAATCGTGAAGCACACACGACCTTCAATCGTGAATAAACGAATAGATGGGAGACTTACCATGAGTGATAACTCTAAAACACGTGTTGTCGTGGGGATGAGTGGTGGTGTTGATTCGTCGGTGACGGCTCTTTTGCTCAAAGAGCAGGGTTACGATGTGATCGGTATCTTCATGAAGAACTGGGATGACACAGATGAAAACGGCGTCTGTACGGCGACCGAAGATTACAAGGATGTGGCTGCGGTGGCAGACCAGATTGGCATTCCTTACTACTCTGTCAATTTTGAAAAAGAGTACTGGGACCGCGTTTTCGAGTATTTCCTAGCGGAATACCGTGCAGGACGCACGCCCAATCCAGACGTTATGTGTAACAAGGAAATCAAGTTTAAGGCCTTTTTGGACTATGCCATGACCTTGGGAGCAGACTATGTAGCGACTGGGCACTATGCCCGTGTGGCGCGTGATGAGAATGGCATTGTTCACATGCTTCGTGGCGTGGACAATGGCAAGGATCAGACCTATTTCCTCAGCCAACTTTCACAAGAACAACTCCAAAAGACTATGTTCCCTTTGGGACATTTGGAAAAACCTGAAGTTCGCAGACTAGCAGAAGAAGCAGGTCTTGCGACTGCTAAGAAGAAAGATTCAACAGGAATTTGCTTTATCGGAGAAAAGAACTTTAAAGAATTTCTCAGCAACTACCTACCAGCTCAACCAGGTCGCATGATGACTGTGGATGGTCGCGATATGGGAGAGCATGCTGGTCTTATGTATTATACAATCGGTCAGCGTGGCGGACTCGGGATCGGTGGGCAACACGGTGGTGACAATGCACCTTGGTTTGTTGTCGGTAAAGATTTGAGCCAGAATATTCTCTATGTAGGCCAAGGATTCTACCATGATTCGCTCATGTCAACAAGCTTAGAGGCTAGTCAAGTCCACTTTACTCGTGATATGCCAGAGGAATTTACGCTAGAATGCACGGCTAAATTCCGCTACCGTCAGCCTGACTCTAAAGTGACTGTACATGTCAAAGGAGATAAGGCAGAGGTCATCTTTGCAGAACCTCAGCGCGCCATTACACCAGGACAGGCAGTTGTCTTTTACGACGGTGAAGAGTGTCTCGGTGGCGGTTTGATTGACAATGCCTACCGCGATGGACAAGTTTGTCAGTACATTTAAGAGTTTCTAAGAGGAATGAGAATGTTACAGTTTTTTAAGAAAAAAACGGCTAAAAAAGAGAAGTCAATGACTCTCTCGGACTATAAAAAAGAGTATTTGAGGGAGAAAACGACAGAGTCGATAGAGGCCTTGTTTAAGGAATTGAAGCAAGCTAGAGTCTGGGTTCCCTTCAATCCTTATCTGATGGATGAGAGTGACGAACAAGAAGGCGCGCGCCTAAAACCAGATATTCTGCAAAAGGGAGATGACTACTTTTATCCTTGCTTCTTAGAAATTCAGGACATCCCCAAGGACTATTATGACCGATTTTCTTGGTTGCAATTGCCTCTTACGGACTGTTTGTTTGCTGCGGAAGGGATGGAGAGTTTTCCTGTGAGAGGGATTGTTCTGGATGCCTTCTCTGACTCAGTTGAGATTGACAAAGGAGCTTTTGAAGCAATTCGCCAATCATAGTACATATAGATTGACAAATTTTCTCATTTTGCTACAATAATAAAAGCAATAGAAATGATGGTCAAAGCTCATGGATGTTGCAGGCTTTTTTGTCCTGCACTTCTTACGAGTTTTGACTGTTTTTGTGTCGTTTAAGGAAAGGACAAAAATGACTCAACAAGACTTTCGGACAAAAGTGGGAAATACGGTTTTTGGCGTTCGGGCGACAGCCTTGATTGTAAAAGACAATCGCTTGTTAGTCGTAGAAGATGAGGATGGTTTTTATACAATTGGAGGTGCCATTCAAGTGGATGAAGCTACTGAAGATGCTGTGGTTCGAGAAGTAAAGGAAGAACTTGGTGTCAAAGCTCAAGCTGGGCAGCTAGCTTTTGTGGTTGAAAATCGTTTTGAACAAGCTGGGGTCCACTATCATAATATCGAATTCCATTATTTAGTGGACTTGCTGGAAGATGCCCCATTGACCATGCAGGAAGATGAGAAAATGCAGCCCTGTGAGTGGATTGACTTGGATCAGCTCCAGAATATCCAGCTGGTTCCAGCCTTTTTAAAAACAGCCCTACCAAATTGGGACGGACAATTACGACACATCCATCTTAACGAATAGGAGAGAAAATGATGGTTAAGCTTATTGCCCATGTACTTGTTCATAGTGGTGGTGATTATTTACTCATTCAGCGTTCGGAAATTAAAAGAGGACAACCCAACGTTTATCCGACTTACTGGGATATTCCTGGTGGTGGGGTTGAAAAGGGTGAACTTCCGCGAGATGGAGCTCTTAGAGAATGTATTGAAGAAGTGGGAGTTAGGCTAGACTGCAGTTCGTTCAAACTTCTTCACGAAGATAGTCAACTGGATACCTCTAAGGAGATTGTCTTTACTCGCTTAGTTTATAAAGCAGAGTGGGTTGGGGAGAAGCCAATTATCAGATTAGATCCTGAAGAGCATACGCACTTTAAATGGGTTACCATGGATCAAGCTCTAGAGGAGGAGAAGTTAGTTCCCTATTTGCGAGAAATTTTTGAAAGGTTAAAAAATGACTTATAATTTTACTGAAGAATACGATATTATTGTAATTGGTGCGGGACACGCTGGGGTCGAGGCTTCCTTGGCTGCCAGCCGTATGGGCTGTAAGGTTCTGCTTGCGACCATCAACATTGAAATGCTGGCTTTCATGCCATGTAATCCCTCTATCGGTGGTTCTGCCAAGGGGATTGTTGTGCGTGAAGTCGATGCCCTCGGTGGGGAAATGGCCAAGACCATTGACAAGACTTACATCCAGATGAAGATGCTCAACACAGGGAAGGGGCCAGCTGTCCGTGCCCTTCGTGCGCAAGCTGATAAGGAACTTTACTCTAAGGAAATGCGCAAGACAGTTGAAAACCAAGAAAATCTGACCCTTCGTCAGACCATGATTGATGAGATTTTGGTGGAAGATGGCAAGGTTGTCGGTGTGCGTACAGCTACCCATCAAGAGTATGCTGCTAAGGCTGTTATCGTGACCACAGGGACAGCCCTTCGTGGGGAAATCATCATCGGAGACCTCAAGTACTCATCAGGTCCTAACCACAGCCTGGCTTCTATTAACCTAGCTGATAATCTCAAGGAACTTGGACTTGAAATTGGTCGTTTCAAGACAGGAACTCCACCGCGCGTCAAGGCTTCCTCTATCAACTATGATGTGACAGAGATTCAGCCAGGGGACGAAGCGCCAAATCACTTCTCATACACTTCACGTGATGAAGATTATGTCAAAGACCAAGTGCCATGTTGGTTGACTTACACCAATGGTACCAGCCATGAGATTATCCAAAACAATCTCCACCGTGCGCCTATGTTTACAGGTGTGGTCAAGGGAGTGGGGCCTCGCTACTGTCCGTCAATTGAGGACAAGATTGTGCGTTTTGCGGACAAGGAACGCCACCAACTCTTCCTAGAGCCAGAAGGTCGTAATACAGAAGAAGTTTATGTCCAAGGTCTCTCAACCAGCCTTCCTGAGGATGTGCAACGTGACTTGGTACATTCCATCAAAGGTTTGGAAAATGCAGAGATGATGCGAACTGGTTATGCTATCGAGTACGACATGGTCTTGCCTCATCAATTGCGTGCGACTCTGGAAACCAAGAAAATCTCAGGACTTTTCACAGCTGGTCAGACAAATGGTACATCAGGATATGAGGAAGCTGCTGGTCAAGGGATTATCGCGGGTATTAATGCGGCTCTGAAAATCCAAGGCAAGCCTGAGTTGATTCTGAAACGAAGCGACGGTTATATCGGAGTGATGATTGACGACTTGGTAACAAAGGGTACCATTGAACCCTACCGTCTCTTGACCAGTCGTGCTGAATACCGTCTCATCCTCCGTCATGATAATGCCGATATGCGCTTGACTGAGATGGGACGAGAGATTGGGCTTGTTGATGATGAACGTTGGGCACGCTTTGAGATCAAGAAAAATCAATTTGACAATGAGATGAAACGCCTAGACAGCATCAAACTCAAGCCGGTCAAGGAAACTAACGCCAAGGTTGAAGCGATGGGATTCAAACCATTGACTGATGCAGTCACTGCCAAGGAATTCCTCCGTCGTCCAGAAGTCTCTTACCAAGATGTGGTTGCCTTCATCGGACCTGCTGCTGAAGAGTTAGATGACAAGATTATCGAATTGATTGAAACAGAAATCAAGTACGAAGGTTACATTTCAAAAGCCATGGATCAAGTTGCCAAGATGAAACGCATGGAAGAAAAACGGATTCCAGCCAACATCGATTGGGATGATATTGACTCGATTGCGACTGAGGCTCGCCAGAAGTTCAAACTCATCAATCCAGAAACCATCGGTCAAGCTAGCCGTATTTCTGGGGTTAACCCAGCAGATATCTCTATTTTGATGGTGTATCTGGAAGGTAAAAATCGTAGCATTTCAAAAAACTTAGAAAAAAAGGCTGACTAATACTCAATGAAAATCAAAGAGCAAACTAGGAAGCTAGCCGCAAGCTGTACTTGAGTACGGTAAGGCGACGCTGACGTGGTTTGAATTAGTATAAAGACAAAGTGCTGAATTCTCTTTTAGGGAATTCAGCTTTTTTGATAGAATCGTCCTCTATTTTCGAATAAAGAGAAAAGGAGGAATGATTATGCTGACAGTAGAAGAAAAAAATTTTTTAGACCACTATAAAAATGCTCCCTATCATCGTTTTTATGAGATTGAACGCTTCACTAGTCTCTGTCAAAAGTTAGACAAATGGTCACCACAGGCTGACAAGATTTAGACTTTTTGATATACTAGAACAAATTAAAACATAGGAGAGAATGAATGAACGTATATGGCAGATTAGAAGAGGAATCAACTCCATCTTGGACGGGAATTCAGGATGATTTAGTTGGGAGGGAGGAGCGCTTCGAGGATGAACCAAGTTCATTTGCTCCCTTACCATTATTTAAGATCCTAATCTGGAGCACTCTAGTTGTACTTGTATCTGTAGTTCTTCCTTTCTTGCTAGGACTAACTAGCCCAGAGCAGGCACAAGATTTTTATATCGGATGGGCTATGCACCAGGGAGGAGATATCTACACAGACTATTTTGGAACGAGTGGTCTTCTCTATTACTTTTTACAGTATCTAAGCAAGGGTAGTATTTTGTTTGCAGCCTTTACTTGGCTAGCTCTAGTGGGTGCTGGGATTTTTCTTTTCCGTTCGACTTATACCTTGACGGAGGAGAACAAGCAGTCGCAACAAGTGTTGACCATCTTTTATCTTCTTGCTGGAGGACTTAGCTTTGGCGGTGGTTATGCCACTATTTTGGCCCTTCCCTTCCTGTTTTATGCTCTCAGTTTAGTAACTAGGTATTTGGTAGAGTATAATCATGATAAAGGTTTCTTACGTATCGGGATTAGCCTGGCTCTAGCATTTTTCTTCGCCCCTCTCGTCACAACTTTATATGCTCTAGTCTTATTCTTTGCTTTGTTAGCCTTTAATATTGGGCGTGGTCGCTTGGTTCATGGGCTCTATCAATTCTTTGCAGCTGGTCTTGGGTTCTCACTTTTCTTTTATCCAATTGGTTACTATACGGCTTATAATGGGAGTTTTGGGAACGCTATCAGTCAGATCCTCTATCCAGTAGATAGTTTGAAATTTATGTCCAATCCAGCCTTACTGGACAACCTCCTTTTTTATGGATTGTTAACAATTGGTCTTGGAGGATTAAGGCTCGTATTTACAGGACTCTTCCAGTCTAAACCAAGCAAGCAATATGTCTTATCTATTTTTACTTCAGTAGCGATCCTATTGTTACTAGGCTTGAAAATTTTCTCTACAGAACCGATTCACGGTAGTCGTATAGCTGAGTTTCTTCCTTTCTTGTCCATTCTTTTATTGACTCATATTCGAACTGGGAAATTAGAAGGAGCTAATCGTCGTAGAAAACATCGAGAAGTACCCTCAATATGGGCAGTATTTCTTCAGGGTAATGTCTATTTGCCAGTTTTAGCTTTGGCCTACCTATTTTTGACTCCTCTGGTAGCCCGTTATGTTCTTCACTCAGAACAATATCAAGAACGTGCTCGTATGGAAACTACGGTAAAAGGACAAACACAGGCAACCGATCGTATTTATATATGGGATGATCTTACTAATGGTTATAAGACTAGTGAACGTTTAGCAGCTAGTCAGTTGCTATCACCAAAATTATATACTGGCCTTGATGCAAATCGTAGCAAACTTGTCAATGATTTACGTGATAATCAGCCTAAAGTGATTGTGGTCAATACCAAAACAGCTCTCTGGACGGAAGTGGAACAGCTTCTAGCAGAAAGCTACCAACCAGTTCAAAGTGAATTCAAAGACTTTAAACTTTACAAATTAAAATAAAATAATCAATATCTAGTGTAAATTTTATGAAAATAGGAATTTTAATACTAGATATTGATTTTTATTTTTTTAGTGATATAATACTTTTTAGATAATAGTTTTAGAAAAGAGCCTGGATATGATTGTATTAGAAGAGAAAATAAGCCCTGATCCAACCTTATTCGTTGAAAAGCGCGACGGTAGACGCGTCATTTTTGATGTAGATAAGATTGATAAAGCCTTACACAAGGCTGCAGAAAAAGTCATGGATGTAACCCCCTTGGTAGAAAAGCGTCTTAATACTCTAATTGAACGTATTGTAGAAGAGATTCATAGTCGCTTTCCTCAAGGTGTAAAAATTTATGAAATCCAAAACATCGTAGAACATGAGTTATTGGAAGCTAAAGAATATGCCTTGGCAGAGGAATATATCACTTATCGAACTCAAAGGGATTTTGAGCGCTCAAAAGCAACAGATATCAACTTCAGTATCCATAAACTTCTCAACAAAGATCAGGCAGTTGTCAATGAGAATGCTAATAAAGATAGTGATGTTTTTAATACCCAGCGTGATTTGACGGCGGGGATTGTTGGGAAATCAATCGGTCTTCAAATGCTTCCTAAGCACGTGGCTAATGCCCACCAAAAAGGGGATATCCACTATCACGATTTGGATTACAGCCCCTACACGCCTATGACCAACTGCTGTTTGATTGATTTCAAGGGCATGTTGGAAAATGGTTTTAAGATTGGGAATGCTGAGGTAGAGAGTCCCAAGTCTATCCAAACTGCGACAGCGCAGATTTCACAAATCATCGCTAACGTTGCATCAAGTCAGTATGGAGGCTGTTCAGCAGACCGTATCGATGAAGTCTTGGCTCCTTATGCAGAAAAAAATTACCAAAAACACCTCAAAGATGCAGAGGAATGGGTACTACCTGACAAGCGTGAGGAGTACGCCTGGAAGAAAACCCAAAAAGATATCTATGATGCTATGCAATCTCTAGAGTATGAAATCAATACTCTCTTCACTTCAAATGGGCAAACGCCCTTTACTTCTCTTGGTTTTGGTCTAGGAACCAATCGTTTTGAACGCGAAATTCAAAAGGCTATCTTGAACATTCGAATCAAGGGGTTGGGATCAGAACACCGTACAGCTATCTTCCCTAAATTGATCTTCGCTCTTAAAAGAGGACTTAATCTGGAGGAAGGTTCACCTAACTACGACATCAAGCAGTTGGCGCTCGAATGCGCAACTAAACGGATGTACCCAGATGTCTTGTCTTACGATAAGATTATCGAATTGACAGGTTCCTTCAAGGTTCCGATGGGATGTCGTTCATTCCTTCAAGGATGGAAGGATGAAAATGGAGTTGAAGTTAACTCTGGCCGTATGAACCTAGGGGTCGTGACGGTCAATCTGCCTCGTATTGCTCTCGAATCCGAAGGCGACATGAATAAGTTCTGGGAAATTTTCAACGAGCGCATGAATATTGCTGAAGATGCTCTAGTTTATCGTGTAGAAAGAACCAAGGAAGCCACTCCAGCTAATGCACCAATTCTTTATCAATATGGTGCCTTCGGACGTCGTCTTGGTAAAGAAGAAAGTGTTGACGAGCTCTTTAATAACCGTCGTGCTACTGTTTCGCTTGGTTACATTGGACTTTATGAAGTAGCGACAGTATTCTTTGGCAACAATTGGGAAACCAATCCAGAAGCTAAAGAATTCACCCTTGATATCATTCGAGATATGAAACATCGAGTGGAAGAGTGGTCAGACCAATATGGGTATCACTTCTCTATTTATTCAACACCGTCTGAAAGTCTGACAGACCGCTTCTGTCGTTTGGATACAGAGAAATTTGGCTCTATTCCAGACATTACTGATAAAGAATACTACACAAATTCCTTCCATTATGATGTGCGTAAAAATCCAACTCCTTTTGAAAAACTAGATTTTGAAAAAGTTTATCCAGAAGCGGGTGCATCAGGTGGCTTCATCCACTACTGTGAGTATCCAGTTCTTCAACAAAATCCAAAGGCCTTGGAAGCTGTTTGGGATTATGCTTATGACCGTGTAGGTTATCTCGGAACCAATACTCCAATTGACCGCTGTTACAAGTGTGATTTTGAAGGAGATTTTGAGCCGACAGAGAGAGGATTTGCTTGTCCTAACTGTGGGAATAATGATCCTAAAACAGTAGATGTTGTTAAACGGACCTGTGGTTATCTTGGAAATCCACAAGCTCGTCCGATGGTTAATGGACGTCATAAGGAAATTGCTGCGCGTGTCAAACACATGAACGGTTCTACTATCAAAACAGCAGGACATGAAGTAAGAAGTTAGAAAGAAATAGAATGGGAAAATATCAATTAGACGATAAGGGCAAGGCCTTGGTTCAACGGTTCCACGAGAAACATTCAAAGGGTGGAGTCAATAAAAAAGACCGAGTGGCTAGCCTAAAAGAGCAATTTTTAAATAAGAATAAGAAAAAGTGAGAGTCCGCTCTCGCTTTTCTCTTAGTTGGAGGTAAAGATGATATTACGCAGGCCGACATTGGCGGATAAGGAAGCTGTTGTAGATATGATAGAGGAGTTTGAAGAGACCCAATCGACCCACAATGGCGGATTTTGGGATATTGAGAATTTCTCTTACGAGGACTGGCTAGAAACTAGCCGAAATAAAGAAATGGGAATAGGATTGCTGGAAAATCGCGTTCCACCAATTCAGTTCGTTTTGTTTGATGAATCAGGCCATGCTTTAGGTTTTTTGAATCTACGGCTGAGACTAAATGAGGGCTTGCTGAATCATGCTGGCCATATTGGCTATTCCATCCGACCGTCTGAAAGAGGCAAGGGCTACGCCAAAGAGTCCCTCCGACAAGGTCTACAAGTTGCCAAGGAAAAGAATATTAAACGAGCTCTGGTGACTTGTAGCACGGAAAATCCTGCCAGCCGAGCTGTTATCTTAGCTAACGGTGGTGCCTATGAGGATGTTCGTAATGGAACGGAGCGCTATTGGATAGAGTTGGAGTAGAAGGATGACATGGAGTACACCAAAGCCTGGCGAGTGGAAGAGTGAAGAACTCAGTCAGGGGCGCATCATTGACTATAAGGCTTTTAACTTTAAACAGTAGATGTTGTTAAACGAACTTGTGGCTATCTTGGAAACCCACAAGCTCGGCCGATGGTCAACGAACGTCATAAGGAAATTGCTGCGCGTGTCAAACACATGAACGGTTCTACTATCAAAACAGCAGGCCACGAAGTAAGAAATTAGAAAGAAAAAGAATGGGAAAATATCAATTAGACGATAAAGGTAAGGCCTTGGTCCAACGATTCCACGAAAAGAATTCGAAAGGTGGAAGCAGCAAAAAAGACCGAGTAGCTAGCCTTAGAGAACAGTTTTTAAACAAAAAACAAGAAAAAGTGAGAATTGCCTCTCGCTTTTCTTATAGCGGGGAGGGAAATATGGAACTACGCAGACCAAGATTAGCAGATAAAGAAACAGTTTTAGAGATGATGGCAGAGTTTGAAAAAAGCCAATCAGCCCACGATGGCGGATTTTGGGATACTGAGAATTTTGTTTACGAAGAGTGGTTGGAGACAAATATGCAAAAAGAAATGGGAATAAATTTGCCTGAAAATCGTGTTCCTTCTATTCAATTTGTATCATTTGATGCTGTAGGTCGAGCTCTAGGATTTTTGAATCTGCGATTGAGACTGAATGAGGGTTTACTGAATTATGCTGGCCACATTGGCTACTCCATTCGTCCATCAGAAAGAGGCAAGGGCTACGCCAAAGAGTCCCTCCGACAAGGTCTACAAGTTGCCAAGGAAAAGAATATTAAACGAGCTCTGGTGACTTGTAGCACGGAAAATCCTGCCAGCCGAGCTGTTATCTTAGCTAACGGTGGTGCCTATGAGGATGTTCGTAATGGAACGGAGCGCTATTGGATAGAGTTGGAGTAGAAGGATGACATGGAGTACACCAAAGCCTGGCGAGTGGAAGAGTGAAGAACTCAGTCAAGGGCGTATCATTGACTATAAGGCTTTTAACTTTGTCGATGGAGAGGGGGTGCGCAATTCTCTCTATGTAGCAGGTTGTATGTTTCACTGCGAGGGCTGTTATAATGTTGCGACCTGGTCTTTTAATGCAGGCATACCTTATACGCCAGAGTTAGAAGAACAAATCATGGCAGATCTGGCCCAACCCTATGTTCAAGGATTGACTTTATTAGGAGGAGAGCCTTTCCTCAATACAGGTATAATCTTACCTCTCGTAAAACGCATTCGTAAGGAATTGCCAGAAAAAGATATCTGGTCCTGGACGGGCTACACTTGGGAAGAAATGATGTTAGAAACGCCTGATAAACTGGAGCTCTTGTCGCTGATTGACATCCTTGTCGATGGTCGTTATGATCGAACTAAGAGAAATTTTATGCTCCAGTTCCGAGGCTCTTCTAATCAGCGGATTATCGATGTGCAAAAATCTCTGCAAAGTGGAAAAGTAGTTATTTGGGACAAGCTTAATGATGGAAAAGAAAGCTATGAACAGGTGAAGAGAGAATGAAGAAAAAAGACTTAATAGAAAGACTAGTATCAGAAATAGAGTCTGGAAAAGTAAAAACGCTAGGTATATACGGCCATGGAGCCTCAGGAAAATCAACTTTTGCTCAAGAATTGTTCCAAGTTTTAGATTCTGAAAATGTAAATTTACTAGAGACAGATTCCTATATTACTTCGGAACGACATTTAGTGGTACCTAAAGAGACACCAGACCAAAAGGTGACAGCATGTTTACCGGTAGCGCATGAGCTGGCAAGTTTACAAAGAGATATTCTTGCTCTGCAAGCGGGTATGGACATCTTAACAATTGAGGAACCCTGGAAGGCTAGTGAGGTCTTATCGGGAGCAAAACCAATTCTGATAGTCGAAGGGATGTCTGTGGGTTTTCTGCCCAAGGAACTCTTTGACAAAACCATTTGTTTTTACACGGATGAGGAGACCGAATTAAAGAGGAGACTAGCTCGAGATACGACTGTGAGAAATCGGGATACAAAATTTATATTGGCTAGTCAGCAGATGAGACGGATGCAGTATCTACAATACTATAAAGAAACCGAATCAAGAGCAGATATCTTGGTAGATCAATCAGATGATAAATTTCAAATTAAAACTAAAATTATATAAAAGAAAAGTCAGATAATCCAGCACTTAAATATGCAAATTCATTAAAATGGAATAAGAAAACAGTTTCATCTAAAAAATTAAAAAAAAACCTGTCAAATCCCTTGCAATCGCAGGGGCTTTGTGTTATTCTATTATGGTGCTGTAAATTACAGCTTTAGCTTTGATGCAAGAGGTTGCGACACGCTCGGTTGCATTGCCACGCAACGCGCGTCGGTTTTCTTGTGGAGCTAGCCTATTATCTTAAATAGACGAAAAGGAGAAAAAGATGGCAAACAAAAAAATCCGTATCCGTTTGAAAGCTTACGAACACCGTACGCTTGACACAGCGGCTGCTAAAATCGTAGAATCAGCTACTCGTACAGGTGCACAAGTTGCGGGTCCAATCCCACTTCCTACTGAGCGTAGCCTCTACACAATCATTCGTGCGACTCACAAATACAAAGACTCTCGCGAACAATTTGAAATGCGTACACACAAACGTTTGATCGATATCGTTAACCCAACTCAAAAAACAGTTGACGCTTTGATGAAATTGGATCTTCCAAGTGGTGTAAACGTAGAAATCAAACTTTAATTTAAAGCTTGATAACCTGAGCATAAAAAACGCTCGTTAAAAACTTTTTGAATAAAAAATATAGAAAAGGAACTATTTTCTCATGACAAAAGGAATCTTAGGGAAAAAAGTGGGAATGACTCAAATCTTCACTGAAGCTGGCGAATTGATCCCTGTAACAGTTATTGAAGCAACTCCAAACGTTGTTCTTCAAGTTAAAACTGTTGAAACAGACGGATACAACGCTATCCAAGTTGGTTTCGATGACAAACGCGAAGTATTGAGCAACAAACCTGCTAAAGGACATGTAGCAAAAGCTAACACGGCTCCTAAGCGCTTCATTCGTGAATTCAAAAACGTTGAAGGCTTGGAAGTTGGTGCTGAAATCACAGTTGAAACATTCGCAGCTGGAGACGTTGTTGACGTAACTGGTACTTCTAAAGGTAAAGGTTTCCAAGGTGTTATCAAACGCCACGGACAATCACGTGGACCTATGGCTCACGGTTCTCGTTACCACCGTCGTCCAGGTTCTATGGGACCTGTTGCACCTAACCGCGTATTCAAAGGTAAAAACCTTGCAGGACGTATGGGTGGCGACCGTGTAACAATTCAAAATCTTGAAGTTGTACAAGTTGTTCCAGAAAAGAACGTTATCCTTATCAAAGGTAACGTACCAGGTGCTAAGAAATCTCTTATCACTATCAAATCAGCAGTTAAAGCTGGTAAATAATAAGGAAAGGGGAATACAGTCAAAATGGCAAATGTAACATTATTCGACCAAACTGGTAAACAAGCGGGCGAAGTTGTTCTTAACGATGCAATCTTTGGTATCGAACCAAACCAATCTGTTGTGTTTGATGTCATCATCAGCCAACGTGCTAGCCTTCGTCAAGGAACTCACGCTGTTAAAAACCGTTCAGCCGTTTCAGGTGGCGGACGCAAACCATGGCGTCAAAAAGGAACTGGACGTGCACGTCAAGGTTCTATCCGCTCTCCACAATGGCGTGGTGGTGGAATCGTCTTCGGGCCAACTCCACGTAGCTATGCGTACAAACTTCCTCAAAAAGTTCGTCGCCTTGCACTAAAATCTGTTTACTCAGAAAAAGTTGCTGAAAACAAATTTGTAGCCGTTGATTCTCTTGAATTTACAGCTCCAAAAACTGCTGAATTTGCAAAAGTTCTTGCAGCTTTGAGCATCGATTCTAAAGTCCTTGTTATTCTTGAAGAAGGAAACGAATTCGCAGCTCTTTCAGCTCGTAACCTTCCAAACGTGAAAGTTGCGACTGCTACAACTGCAAGTGTTCTTGACATCGCAAATAGTGACAAACTTCTTGTTACTCAAGCAGCTATCTCTAAAATCGAGGAGGTTCTTGCATAATGAATTTGTATGATGTTATCAAAAAACCTGTAATCACTGAAAGCTCAATGGCTCAACTTGAAGCAGGAAAATATGTATTTGAAGTTGACACACGTGCGCACAAACTTTTGATCAAGCAAGCTGTTGAAGCTGCTTTCGAAGGTGTTAAAGTTGCAAATGTTAACACAATCAACGTAAAACCTAAAGCTAAACGTGTTGGACGTTACACTGGTTTTACTAACAAAACTAAAAAAGCTATCATCACACTTACAGCTGATTCAAAAGCAATCGAGTTGTTCGCTGCTGAAGCTGAATAATCTAAGGAGGAAATATCGTGGGAATTCGTGTTTATAAACCAACAACAAACGGTCGCCGTAATATGACTTCTTTGGATTTCGCTGAAATCACAACAAGCACACCAGAAAAAACTTTGCTTGTTGCTTTGAAGAGCAAGGCTGGTCGTAACAACAACGGTCGTATCACTGTTCGTCACCAAGGTGGTGGACACAAACGTTTCTACCGCTTGGTTGACTTTAAACGTAACAAAGATAACGTTGAAGCAGTTGTTAAAACTATCGAGTACGATCCAAACCGTTCTGCAAACATCGCTCTTGTGCACTACACTGACGGTGTGAAAGCATACATCATCGCTCCAAAAGGTCTTGAAGTCGGTCAACGTATCGTTTCAGGCCCTGAAGCTGATATCAAAGTAGGTAACGCTCTTCCGCTTGCTAACATCCCAGTTGGTACTTTGGTTCACAACATTGAGTTGAAACCAGGTCGTGGTGGTGAATTGGTTCGTGCTGCTGGAGCTTCTGCTCAAGTATTGGGACAAGAAGGTAAATACGTTCTTGTTCGTCTTCAATCAGGCGAAGTTCGTATGATTCTTGGAACTTGTCGTGCTACAGTTGGTGTTGTCGGAAACGAACAACATGGACTTGTAAACCTTGGTAAAGCAGGACGTAGCCGTTGGAAAGGTATCCGTCCAACAGTTCGTGGTTCTGTAATGAACCCTAACGACCACCCACACGGTGGTGGTGAAGGTAAAGCACCAGTTGGTCGTAAAGCACCATCTACTCCATGGGGCAAACCTGCTCTTGGTCTTAAAACTCGTAACAAGAAAGCGAAATCTGACAAACTTATCGTTCGTCGTCGCAACGAGAAATAATTTAAAACTAGTCGCTTAAGCAACTAGAAATTCCGCCAGCTCGGTAGCGCTCCTTGTGAGCGCAAGCCGCTGTGGTACAAAATTTAAAGGAGAAAATATAAAAATGGGACGCAGTCTTAAAAAAGGACCTTTCGTCGATGAGCATTTGATGAAAAAAGTTGAAGCTCAAGCTAACGACGAAAAGAAAAAAGTTATCAAAACTTGGTCACGTCGTTCAACGATCTTCCCAAGTTTCATTGGTTACACTATCGCAGTTTATGATGGACGTAAACACGTACCTGTTTACATCCAAGAAGACATGGTAGGTCACAAGCTTGGTGAATTCGCACCAACTCGTACTTACAAAGGTCACGCCGCAGACGACAAGAAGACACGTAGAAAATAAGGAGAACATAAATGGCAGAAATTACTTCAGCTAAAGCAATGGCTCGCACAGTACGTGTTTCACCTCGTAAATCACGTCTTGTTCTTGACAACATCCGTGGTAAAAGCGTAGCCGATGCAATCGCAATTTTGACATTCACTCCAAACAAAGCTGCTGAAATCATCTTGAAAGTTTTGAACTCAGCTGTAGCTAACGCTGAAAACAACTTTGGTTTGGATAAAGCTAACTTGGTAGTATCTGAAGCATTCGCAAACGAAGGACCAACTATGAAACGTTTCCGTCCACGTGCGAAAGGTTCAGCTTCACCAATCAACAAACGTACAGCTCACATCACTGTAGCTGTTGCAGAAAAATAAGGAGGTAAAATCGTGGGTCAAAAAGTACATCCAATTGGTATGCGTGTCGGCATCATCCGTGATTGGGATGCCAAATGGTATGCTGAAAAAGAATACGCGGATTACCTTCATGAAGATCTTGCAATCCGTAAATTCGTTCAAAAAGAACTTGCTGACGCAGCTGTTTCAACTATTGAAATCGAACGCGCAGTAAACAAAGTTAACGTTTCACTTCACACTGCTAAACCAGGTATGGTTATCGGTAAAGGTGGTGCTAACGTTGATGCACTTCGTGCTAAACTTAACAAATTGACTGGAAAACAAGTACACATCAACATCATCGAAATCAAACAACCTGATTTGGATGCTCACCTTGTTGGTGAAGGAATTGCTCGTCAATTGGAGCAACGTGTTGCTTTCCGTCGTGCACAAAAACAAGCAATCCAACGTGCAATGCGTGCTGGAGCTAAAGGAATCAAAACTCAAGTATCAGGTCGTTTGAACGGTGCAGATATCGCCCGTGCTGAAGGATACTCTGAAGGAACTGTTCCACTTCACACACTTCGTGCAGATATCGATTATGCTTGGGAAGAAGCAGACACTACATACGGTAAACTTGGTGTTAAAGTATGGATCTACCGTGGTGAAGTTCTTCCAGCTCGTAAAAACACTAAAGGAGGTAAATAACCAATGTTAGTACCTAAACGTGTTAAACACCGTCGTGAATTCCGTGGTAAAATGCGCGGTGAAGCTAAAGGTGGAAAAGAAGTAGCATTCGGTGAATACGGTCTTCAAGCTACAACTAGCCACTGGATCACTAACCGCCAAATCGAAGCTGCTCGTATCGCCATGACTCGTTACATGAAACGTGGTGGTAAAGTTTGGATTAAAATCTTCCCACACAAATCATACACAGCTAAGGCTATCGGGGTTCGTATGGGATCTGGTAAAGGGGCACCTGAAGGTTGGGTAGCACCAGTTAAACGTGGTAAAGTAATGTTTGAAGTTGCAGGTGTATCTGAAGAGATCGCTCGCGAAGCGCTTCGTCTTGCTAGCCACAAATTGCCAGTTAAATGTAAATTCGTAAAACGTGAAGCAGAATAAGGAGAAGGCATGAAACTTAATGAAGTAAAAGAATTTGTTAAAGAACTTCGTGGTCTTTCTCAAGAAGAACTCGCGAAGCGCGAAAACGAATTGAAAAAAGAATTGTTTGAACTTCGTTTCCAAGCTGCTACTGGTCAATTAGAACAAACAGCTCGCTTGAAAGAAGTTAAAAAACAAATCGCTCGTATCAAAACAGTTCAATCTGAAGCGAAATAATAGACTAGGGAAGGAGAAATTTCAATGGAACGCAATAATCGTAAAGTTCTTGTTGGACGTGTTGTATCTGACAAAATGGACAAGACAATCACAGTTGTAGTTGAAACAAAACGTAACCACCCAGTCTATGGTAAACGTATTAACTACTCTAAAAAATACAAAGCACATGATGAAAACAATGTTGCCAAAGAAGGCGATATCGTACGTATCATGGAAACTCGTCCGCTTTCAGCTACAAAACGTTTCCGTCTTGTAGAAGTCGTTGAAGAAGCGGTTATCATCTAATCAAACCTGAAAGGAGAAAACTGAAATGATTCAAACAGAAACTCGTTTGAAAGTCGCAGACAACAGCGGTGCACGCGAAATCTTGACTATCAAAGTTCTTGGTGGTTCTAAACGTAAATTTGCGAACATCGGTGATGTTATTGTGGCATCTGTAAAACAAGCTACTCCTGGTGGTGCGGTTAAAAAAGGTGACGTTGTTAAAGCAGTTATCGTTCGTACTAAATCAGGTGCTCGTCGTGCTGATGGTTCATACATCAAATTTGACGAAAACGCAGCAGTTATCATCCGTGAAGATAAAACTCCTCGCGGAACACGTATCTTTGGCCCAGTTGCACGTGAATTGCGTGAAGGTGGTTTCATGAAGATCGTGTCACTTGCTCCAGAAGTACTTTAATTTTCACAGAGCAAAAACAAACAAACACAGTCCCCTGGCATAGCCAGGGTGCCCATTGGGCGTAAGAATAAAAGGAGAAAAAAATGTTTGTAAAAAAAGGCGACAAAGTTCGCGTAATCGCTGGTAAAGATAAGGGAACAGAAGCTGTTGTCCTTACTGCCCTTCCAAAAGTAAACAAAGTTATCGTTGAAGGTGTTAACATCGTTAAGAAACACCAACGTCCAACTAACGAACTTCCTCAAGGTGGTATCATCGAGAAGGAAGCAGCTATCCACGTATCAAACGTTCAAGTTTTGGACAAAAACGGTGTAGCTGGTCGTGTTGGTTACAAATTTGTAGACGGTAAAAAAGTTCGCTACAACAAAAAATCAGGCGAAGTGCTTGATTAATCACGAAGGAAAGGAGAAGTATAATGGCAAATCGTTTAAAAGAAAAATATCTTAATGAAGTAGTTCCTGCGTTGACAGAACAATTCAACTACTCATCAGTGATGGCTGTTCCTAAAGTAGATAAGATCGTTTTGAACATGGGTGTTGGTGAAGCTGTATCAAACGCTAAAAGCCTTGAAAAAGCTGCTGAAGAATTGGCGCTTATCTCAGGTCAAAAACCACTTATCACTAAAGCTAAAAAATCAATCGCCGGCTTCCGTCTTCGTGAAGGTGTTGCGATCGGTGCAAAGGTTACCCTTCGTGGGGAACGTATGTACGAATTCTTGGATAAATTGGTTTCAGTTTCACTTCCACGTGTACGTGACTTCCACGGTGTTCCAACAAAATCATTTGACGGACGCGGAAACTACACACTTGGTGTGAAAGAACAATTGATTTTCCCAGAAATCAACTTCGATGACGTTGACAAAACTCGTGGTCTTGACATCGTTATCGTAACAACTGCTAACACTGACGAAGAGTCACGTGCATTGCTTACAGGCCTTGGAATGCCTTTTGCAAAATAATATAGGAGGTATAACTAATGGCTAAAAAATCTATGATTGCTAAGAACAAACGCCCAGCGAAGTTCTCTACTCAAGCATACACTCGCTGTGAACGTTGTGGACGTCCACACTCAGTTTACCGCAAGTTTAAACTTTGCCGTGTTTGCTTCCGTGAATTGGCATATAAAGGTCAAATCCCTGGTGTAACAAAAGCATCTTGGTAATATCATGATACAAAGAGCGTAACAACCCCAGCAAAAATAGGAGATTTGGTGCAGGAGCGATACTCCAAGACAAATCTATCTTTTTTTCCCAGGTTGTAGCTCGTGTTCAAATGAGATTATCTTGTTTGAATGTGTCAATACTATCTGAGCCCAGCTCAATCATTAACTAGCAAGTGCAACTTGCAAACTACTAGTAAGAGGAGAAAATAAAATGGTTATGACTGACCCAATCGCAGACTTCCTAACTCGTATTCGTAACGCTAACCAAGCAAAACACGAAGTACTTGAAGTACCTGCATCAAATATCAAAAAAGGGATTGCTGAAATCCTTAAACGCGAAGGTTTTGTTAAGAACGTAGAAATCATCGAAGATGACAAACAAGGCATCATCCGTGTATTCCTTAAATACGGACCAAACGGTGAAAAAGTTATCACTAACTTGAAACGTGTTTCTAAACCAGGACTTCGTGTCTACAAAAAACGTGAAGATCTTCCAAAAGTACTTAACGGTCTTGGAATTGCTATCCTTTCAACTTCAGAAGGTTTGCTTACTGATAAAGAAGCTCGCCAAAAGAACGTTGGTGGGGAAGTTATCGCTTACGTTTGGTAATATTTAGCTCTCAATTTCTTTGTGACTCTTCGTTATCGTCTCTTGCCTAACCCAAAGTTATGCCTGCGAGACGATGCCTAGATTCACTTTCAAATTGAAACCTAAACGTTCCTTTAAATCGAGAAATCGATTTAGCCCCCGTGAAAACTGGCCGTCATGGCCTGACAATTTAACAGGAGAATAAAAACATGTCACGTATTGGTAATAAAGTTATCGTGTTGCCTGCTGGTGTTGAAATCACTAACAATGACAACGTTGTAACTGTAAAAGGACCTAAAGGAGAACTTACTCGTGAGTTCTCAAAAGATATTGAAATTCGTGTGGAAGGTACTGAAGTAACTCTTCACCGTCCAAACGATTCAAAAGAAATGAAAACTATCCACGGAACTACTCGTGCTCTTTTGAACAACATGGTTATTGGTGTATCAGAAGGATTCAAGAAACAACTTGAAATGCGTGGGGTTGGTTACCGTGCACAACTTCAAGGATCAAAACTTGTTTTGGCTGTTGGTAAATCACATCCAGACGAAGTTGAAGCTCCAGAAGGAATTACTTTTGAACTTCCAAACCCAACAACAATCGTTGTTAGCGGAATTTCGAAAGAAGTAGTTGGTCAAACAGCTGCTTACGTACGTAGCCTTCGTTCACCAGAACCATACAAAGGTAAAGGTATCCGTTACGTTGGCGAATACGTTCGTCTTAAAGAAGGTAAAACAGGTAAATAATATTGAGTGGTTGATTTTCAGCCACCAATATCATTTCCAACTTTGTGCATAGCACACGATTTAAAACTAAAGAGGTGAAAACTGTGATTTCTAAACCAGATAAAAACAAACTCCGCCAAAAACGCCACCGTCGCGTTCGCGGAAAACTCTCTGGAACTGCTGATCGCCCACGTTTGAACGTATTCCGTTCTAATACAGGCATCTACGCTCAAGTTATTGATGACGTAGCGGGTGTAACGCTCGCAAGTGCTTCAACTCTTGACAAAGAAGTTTCAAAAGGAACAAAAACTGAACAAGCCGTTGCTGTCGGTAAACTCGTTGCAGAACGTGCAAACGCTAAAGGTATTTCAGAAGTGGTGTTCGACCGCGGTGGATATCTATATCACGGACGTGTGAAAGCTTTGGCTGATGCAGCTCGTGAAAACGGATTGAAATTCTAATAGGAGGACACTAGAAAATGGCATTTAAAGACAATGCAGTTGAATTAGAAGAACGCGTAGTTGCTGTTAACCGTGTTACTAAAGTTGTTAAAGGTGGACGTCGTCTTCGTTTTGCAGCTCTTGTAGTCGTTGGTGACCACAATGGTCGCGTAGGATTTGGTACTGGTAAAGCTCAAGAAGTTCCAGAAGCAATCCGCAAAGCAGTAGAAGATGCTAAGAAAAACTTGATCGAAGTTCCTATGGTTGGAACAACAATCCCACACGAAGTTATTTCAGAATTCGGTGGAGCTAAAGTATTGTTGAAACCAGCTGTAGAAGGTTCTGGGGTTGCCGCTGGTGGTGCTGTTCGTGCCGTTATCGAGTTGGCAGGTGTAGCTGATGTTACATCTAAATCTCTTGGCTCAAATACTCCAATCAACATTGTTCGCGCAACTGTTGAAGGTTTGAAACAATTGAAACGCGCTGAAGAAGTTGCTGCCCTTCGTGGTATTTCAGTTTCTGATTTGGCATAAGAAAGGGGATAAAATGGCTCAAATTAAAATTACTTTGACTAAGTCTCCAATCGGACGCATTCCATCACAACGTAAAACTGTTGTAGCACTTGGACTTGGCAAATTGAACAGCTCTGTTATTAAAGAAGATAACGCTGCAATTCGTGGTATGATCACTGCAGTATCTCACTTGGTAACAGTTGAAGAAGTAAACTAATGAAATTTTAGGGGATGTGCAGTATACCATCCCCTAAAACTAGATATAGTCATCTTTGATGACAAAGGTATAGGCGAGTTGATAGGAGAGACAACCTTTTCTCTCTTATCGGCGCTAGCATTTTACAAAAGAGGAGAAAATATATAATGAAACTTCATGAATTGAAACCTGCAGAAGGTTCTCGTAAAACTCGTAACCGTGTTGGTCGTGGTACTTCATCAGGTAACGGTAAAACATCTGGTCGTGGTCAAAAAGGTCAAAAAGCTCGTAGCGGTGGTGGAGTACGTCTTGGTTTTGAAGGTGGACAAACTCCATTGTTCCGTCGTCTTCCAAAACGTGGATTCACTAACATCAACGCTAAAGAATATGCAATTGTTAACCTTGACCAATTGAACGTCTTTGAAGATGGTGCAGAAGTAACTCCAGTTGTTCTTATCGAATCAGGAATTGTTAAAGCTGAGAAATCAGGTATCAAAATTCTTGGTAACGGTGAGTTGACTAAGAAATTGTCTGTAAAAGCAGCTAAATTCTCTAAATCAGCTGAAGAAGCTATCACTGCTAAAGGTGGTTCAGTAGAAGTCATCTAAGAGAGGTGACCTATGTTTTTTAAATTATTGAGAGAAGCCTTCAAAGTCAAGCAAGTTCGATCAAAAATTCTTTTTACAATTTTTATCGTCTTTGTCTTCCGTATCGGGACTAGCATTACGGTTCCATGGGTGAATGCCAATAGCTTGAATGCTTTGAGTGGTCTATCTTTTCTAAATATGTTAAGTTTGGTGTCTGGTAATGCCATGAAAAACTTTTCAGTTTTTGCACTTGGTGTTAGTCCATACATTACTGCTTCTATCGTTGTCCAACTCTTACAAATGGATTTATTACCAAAGTTTGTAGAGTGGGGCAAACAAGGGGAAGTTGGTCGTAGAAAATTGAACCAGGCAACTCGATATATTGCCCTTGTTCTTGCATTCGTGCAATCTATCGGAATTACTGCTGGTTTTAATGCTTTATCTGGAGCCAAACTTTTGACTGTTCCTTTAACACCACAAGTTTTCCTTGTGATTGGAGCAATCCTAACAGCGGGTAGTATGATTGTAACTTGGTTGGGAGAGCAAATTACTGATAAGGGTTATGGAAATGGTGTTTCCATGATTATCTTTGCGGGGATTGTTGCTTCAATTCCTGATATGATCAAGGGAATTTATGTTGACTACTTTGTCAATGTACCAAGCGACCGCTTGACCTCATCCCTCATTTTTGTTGCTATCTTAATTGTAGCAGTCTTATTGATTGTTTACTTTACAACTTATGTTCAACAAGCTGAATATAAGATACCAATTCAGTATACTAAGGTAGCACAAGGAGCACCGTCAAGTTCCTATCTTCCATTGAAGATTAACCCTGCAGGAGTTATTCCAGTTATCTTTGCTAGCTCGATTACTGCAGCACCAGCGGCAATTTTACAATTTGTAAGTGCATCTGGTCTTGATTGGGCCTGGGTACGTAGTGCTCAGGAGTTGCTATCTACAACAGCCCCTACAGGTATCGCTTTGTACGCTCTGTTGATTATCCTCTTTACATTCTTCTATACATTTGTACAGATTAATCCAGAGAAAGCAGCAGAAAATTTGCAAAAGAGCGGTGCTTATATCCACGGAGTCCGTCCTGGTAAAGGGACAGAAGAGTATATGTCAAAACTTCTTCGTCGTCTCGCAACAGTCGGTTCCCTCTTCCTAGGTGTTATTTCTATTTTACCTATTGTAGCTAAGGATTTATTCGGTCTTTCAGAAGTCGTTGCTTTTGGGGGAACAAGTCTTTTGATCATTATCTCAACAGGTATTGAAGGAATTAAACAATTGGAAGGTTATTTATTGAAACGTAAGTATGTTGGTTTCATGAATACAACAGAATAATTGTAATAGAAAAGAAAATTCACTATTGCTCAGAGAGTGGAGTTTAAAAATCAAAGACCTTGTCAGATTTTTATCTCCTCTCTTCTATTTTGTTTTTAAATAGGAGTTGAAATGAATTTTTGCTTCTATTTAAAAACAAAAAAGGAGTTTGAATCATGAATCTTTTGATTATGGGCTTACCTGGTGCAGGTAAGGGTACACAGGCAGCAAAAATTGTTGAACAATTCCATGTTGCTCATATCTCAACAGGTGATATGTTCCGTGCGGCAATGGCTAACCAAACTGAAATGGGTGTCTTAGCTAAGTCTTATATTGATAAAGGCGAGTTAGTTCCAGATGAAGTTACAAACGGAATCGTTAAAGAACGTTTAGCTCAAGATGACATTAAGGAAAAAGGATTCCTCTTAGACGGTTTCCCTCGTACCATTGAACAAGCCCACGCTTTGGATCAAATTTTGGTAGACCTTGGTCTTGAACTTGAGGGTGTAATCAATATTGAAGTAGATCCATCATGTCTACTCGAACGTTTGAGTGGTCGTATCATTCACCGTGAAACTGGCGAAACTTTCCACAAAGTTTTTAACCCACCAGTTGACTACAAAGAAGAAGACTATTACCAACGTGAAGATGATAAACCTGAAACAGTAAAACGTCGTTTGGATGTCAATATTGCCCAAGGTGAACCGATTATTGCCCACTATCGTGCTAAAGGTTTGGTACATGATATCGAAGGTAATCAAGATATCAATGATGTATTTGCAGATATCGAAAAAGTATTGACAAATTTGAAATAAAAGCGTTTTTCATGCTTGCAAAATGTCTCTACAAATGTTATACTGAGTTAGTCTGACTTATAATTGTTGTCTCTGTGTCTAGAGGCATCAAATCGAAATTTATGGAGGTACTTTTGCGTGGCAAAAGACGATGTGATTGAAGTTGAAGGTAAAGTAGTTGATACTATGCCGAATGCAATGTTTACGGTTGAACTTGAAAATGGACATCAGATTTTAGCAACAGTTTCTGGTAAAATTCGTAAAAACTATATTCGTATTTTAGCGGGAGATCGTGTTACTGTCGAAATGAGTCCATATGACTTGACACGTGGACGTATCACTTACCGCTTTAAATAATCGAAAAACTTGGAGGGATAAGAAATGAAAGTAAGACCATCGGTCAAACCAATTTGCGAATACTGTAAAGTTATTCGTCGTAATGGTCGTGTTATGGTAATTTGCCCAGCAAATCCAAAACACAAACAACGTCAAGGATAAGATAGAAAGGAGAAAACATGGCTCGTATTGCTGGAGTTGACATTCCAAATGACAAACGCGTAGTAATTTCATTGACTTATGTGTACGGTATCGGACTTCCAACATCTAAGAAAATCTTGGCAGCTGCTGGAATTTCAGAAGATGTACGTGTTCGCGATCTTACACCAGATCAAGAAGATGCTATCCGTCGTGAAGTGGATGCAATCAAAGTTGAAGGTGACCTTCGTCGTGAAGTTAACTTGAACATCAAACGTTTGATGGAAATCGGTTCATACCGTGGTATCCGTCACCGTCGTGGACTTCCTGTCCGTGGACAAAACACTAAAAACAACGCTCGCACTCGTAAAGGTAAAGCTGTTGCGATTGCTGGTAAGAAAAAATAATATAGGAGGTAAAAGTCTTGGCTAAACCAACACGTAAACGTCGTGTGAAAAAGAATATCGAATCTGGTATTGCTCATATTCACGCTACATTTAATAACACTATTGTTATGATTACTGATGTGCATGGTAATGCAATTGCTTGGTCATCAGCTGGTGCTCTTGGTTTCAAAGGTTCTCGTAAATCTACACCATTTGCTGCTCAAATGGCTTCTGAAGCTGCTGCTAAATCTGCACAAGAACACGGTCTTAAGTCAGTTGAAGTTACTGTTAAAGGTCCAGGTTCTGGTCGTGAGTCAGCTATTCGTGCTCTTGCTGCCGCTGGTCTTGAAGTAACAGCAATTCGTGATGTGACTCCAGTGCCACACAATGGTGCTCGTCCTCCAAAACGTCGCCGTGTATAATCATAACCTTACACTGCTTTTCGTTTAAGAGGGAGTAACTAAATGATCGAGTTTGAAAAACCAAATATAACAAAAATTGATGAAAATAAAGATTATGGCAAGTTTGTAATCGAACCGCTTGAACGTGGTTACGGTACAACACTTGGTAACTCTCTTCGTCGTGTACTTCTAGCTTCTCTTCCAGGGGCTGCTGTAACATCTATCAATATCGAAGGTGTATTGCATGAATTTGATACAGTTCCGGGTGTTCGCGAAGACGTGATGCAAATCATTCTGAACATCAAAGGTATTGCAGTAAAATCTTACGTTAAAGACGAAAAGATCATTGAACTAGATGTGCAAGGTCCTGCTGAAATTACAGCTGGAGATATCTTGACAGATAGCGACATTGAAATTGTAAATCCAGATCATTATCTCTTTACAATCGGTGAAGGTTCTTCTCTAAAGGCGACAATGACTGTTAACAGTGGTCGTGGATATGTACCTGCTGATGAAAATAAAAAAGATAATGCACCAGTTGGAACACTTGCTGTAGATTCTATTTATACACCAGTTACAAAAGTCAACTATCAAGTTGAACCTGCTCGTGTAGGTAGCAATGATGGTTTCGACAAATTAACCCTTGAAATCTTGACTAATGGAACAATTATTCCAGAAGATGCATTAGGGCTTTCAGCACGTATCTTGACAGAGCACCTTGATTTGTTTACAAATCTTACAGAGATTGCTAAGTCAGCAGAAGTGATGAAAGAAGCTGATACTGAATCGGACGACCGTATCTTGGAACGTACGATTGAGGAACTTGACTTGTCTGTGCGTTCATACAACTGTTTGAAACGTGCCGGTATCAACACTGTGCATGATTTGACAGAAAAATCTGAAGCAGAGATGATGAAAGTAAGAAATCTTGGACGCAAGAGTTTGGAAGAAGTGAAAGTCAAACTCATTGATTTGGGTCTTGGATTAAAAGATAAATAAAGGAGGAATAAATGGCTTACCGTAAACTAGGACGCACTAGCTCACAACGTAAAGCAATGCTTCGCGATTTGACAACTGACCTTTTGATCAACGAATCAATCGTGACAACTGAAGCTCGTGCTAAAGAAATCCGTAAAACTGTTGAAAAAATGATTACTCTAGGTAAACGTGGTGATTTGCATGCACGTCGTCAAGCAGCTGCTTTCGTACGTAATGAAATCGCATCTGAAAACTATGATGAAGCAACTGATAAGTACACTTCTACTACAGCACTTCAAAAATTGTTCTCAGAAATCGCACCTCGTTATGCTGAGCGTAACGGTGGATACACTCGTATCCTTAAAACTGAACCACGTCGTGGTGATGCAGCGCCAATGGCAATCATCGAATTAGTATAAAATCATCAATTTTGTTGAGTGTTATGATGATGGAGTCTTGTGCTCTTAGTCTAGCTCTGGTCTACCGCTAGGACTTATGTCCTAGCGGGAACACTCATCATAAGATGATAAGGTAGACGCTTGTTTACGAAATTGTTTTTTACTAAAGAACAATTTCGTAAGCAGGCGTTTTTGAGTATTTTATTAGGAAATATGCTATACTATTGAAAAAGAAAATCAACAATGTTCATTTTTTCAAAAATATTCTATAAAGAGGTTATGAGTCAATATACTATCAGTTTCAAGTTCTAAACTAGCGACTTGGTAAAAAAAATACTAGTCTGGTACAAGATCAACTAAGAGATTTTTTAGGGTTTCAACTTGGATAATCGTTCACTATTAAGTAATTTAGTTACTCTATCCCCCCTTTTTTATTTTGTTTTTGGCCGAAATGGATATCGTTCTGTGTTAGAAACGGAGTTTAATCATGAAAGCTATTATTACTGTTGTTGGTAAAGATAAATCTGGAATTGTTGCAGGTGTTGCGACAAAAATTGCTGAATTAGGCTTAAATATTGATGATATCTCGCAAACAGTCTTGGACGAATTCTTTACAATGATGGCTGTGGTATCTAGTGATGAAAAACAAGATTTTACTCATCTTAGAAACGAATTTGAGGTTTTTGGTCAGACTTTGAATGTCAAAATCAATATTCAAAGTGCGGCTATTTTTGATGCTATGTACAATATCTAGGAGGTATTTATGGATATTAGACAAGTTACCGAAACAATCGCTATGATTGAGGAGCAAAACTTTGATATTAGAACCATTACCATGGGGATTTCCCTTTTGGACTGTATCGATCCAGATATCAATCGTGCTGCGGATAAAATATATGAAAAGATTACTACAAAAGCAGCTAATTTAGTGGCTGTTGGGGATGAAATTGCGGCTGAGCTGGGAATTCCCATCGTAAATAAACGGGTATCAGTTACTCCAATTTCCTTTATTGGTGCTGCTACCGATGCGACGGATTATGTAGTCTTAGCTAAAGCACTGGATAAAGCTGCGAAAGAAATTGGTGTTGACTTCATTGGTGGTTTTTCAGCCTTGGTACAAAAGGGTTATCAAAAAGGTGATGAAATCCTTATCAACTCCATTCCTCGTGCATTGGCAGAAACGGATAAGGTTTGTTCATCAGTAAATATCGGTTCTACCAAATCGGGCATCAATATGACTGCAGTAGCGGATATGGGACGCATTATCAAGGAAACGGCTTCTTTATCTGATATGGGGGCGGCTAAATTGGTTGTATTTGCCAACGCGGTAGAGGACAATCCTTTTATGGCAGGCGCTTTTCATGGTGTAGGTGAAGCCGATGTCATCATCAATGTCGGTGTTTCAGGACCGGGTGTTGTCAAACGTGCCTTGGAAAAAGTTCGAGGTCAGAGCTTTGATGTTGTTGCTGAAACTGTTAAAAAAACAGCTTTCAAGATTACCCGTATTGGTCAATTGGTTGGTCAAATGGCTAGTGAGCGCCTCGGAGTTGATTTTGGGATTGTCGATTTGAGTTTAGCTCCAACTCCAGCAGTGGGTGATTCTGTAGCTCGTGTTCTTGAAGAAATGGGGCTAGAGACAGTTGGGACTCATGGAACGACTGCTGCCTTGGCTCTCTTGAATGATCAAGTTAAAAAAGGCGGAGTTATGGCTTGCAACCAAGTTGGTGGATTGTCAGGTGCTTTTATCCCAGTTTCTGAGGACGAGGGGATGATTGCTGCAGTGCAAAACGGCTCCCTTAATTTGGAAAAATTAGAAGCTATGACAGCTATCTGTTCAGTTGGTTTGGATATGATTGCCATTCCTGAGGATACACCTGCAGAAACGATTGCGGCAATGATTGCGGATGAAGCTGCTATCGGAGTCATCAACATGAAAACAACTGCTGTACGTATTATTCCAAAAGGAAAAGAAGGCGACATGATTGAGTTTGGTGGCCTTTTAGGAACAGCTCCAGTCATGAAAGTCAACGGTGCATCGTCTGTTGATTTCATTGCACGTGGAGGACAAATCCCAGCTCCAATCCATAGTTTTAAAAATTAAAAAGAAATTGAATCTGTTTAAGTTGGGTTTAAGGATAGACCTGTATACTACTATTATTAAATAAAGACCTCCTAACTTTATTTAATTAAAATCCTAACTTTTTCATAATAATCTCCTACAAAAGTCACTCCAAAGGGTGACTTTTGTTTTATCTCAAGAGAAAGTAGCATGTTCAAATTTGTAAATTTGTCAAAAAATAATATGATTTAAAGGATAAAACTAGTTTTTTCATTCTGTAAAATGGGCTAAAACCTTGCTATGATTGGCTTTTTGAAAAATTATGGTATAATAGTAGTAGTTTTAATAGATGGAGTTGAATTTTGAAAAAACGCTTTCGTGTAAAAAAAGAGAAAGATTTTAGTGCAATATTTAAAAAAGGGGAGAGTTTTGCTAATCGTAAATTTGTTATTTATCGATTAGAAAATAATGAGCAGCATTTTCGAGTTGGTCTGTCTGTCAGCAAAAAATTGGGAAACGCTGTCATGAGAAATCAGATCAAAAGAAGAATTCGACATATTCTGATTGAACATAAAAATCAGCTGGTTGAAAACGTAGATTTTGTTGTGATTGCTCGAAAAGGTGTTGAAATCTTGGACTACGCGGAAATGGAAAAAAATCTACTTCACGTATTAAAGTTATCAAAGATTTACCAGGAAGGAAATGGGAGTGAAAAAGAAATTACAGTTGACTAGCTTAATGGTGTTTGCTTTATTTGTGATGAGCGCCTGCACGGCTAGTGGTACGGCGAGTGAGATTACAGCTGAATCAACAGGTTTTTGGAGTAAATTTGTTTATTTTTTTGCTGAAACTATTCGCTTTTTATCATTTGATACAAGTATTGGTCTGGGGATTATTTTATTTACCCTTTTAATCAGAACCATTCTTTTACCAGTCTTTCAGATACAAATGGTGGCATCTAGAAAGATGCAAGAAGTACAACCACTGGTTAAGGAGTTGCGAGAACGTTATCCGGGACGGGATATGGAGAGCCGTACCAAGTTGGACCAAGAAATGCGTCAGTTGTTCAAGCAACATGGTGTCAAACAGTCAGCTTCTCTTTGGCCAATCTTAATCCAAATGCCAGTCTTGTTGGCCTTGTTCCAAGCTTTGAGTAGGGTAGAATTTCTAAAAACGGGTCATTTCTTATGGATTAACCTTGGTGGTGTTGATACGACTTTTGTTTTGCCTATTCTGGCAGCTATCTTTACTTTCCTTAGCACCTGGTTATCGAATAAGGCTATGGTTGAGAAAAATGGCGCCATGACAGGAATGATGTATGCAATGCCAGTCATGATTTTCTTCTTTGCCATGTATTCACCAAGTGGGGTTGCCTTATACTGGGCGGTATCCAATGCTTATCAGGTGCTCCAAACCTATCTGCTCAACAATCCATTCAAGATTATTGCAGAGCGTGAGGCGGGAGTACAGGCTAAGAAGGATTTAGAAATCAAGAAGAGAAAAGCTCTCAAGAAAGCACAGAAAAAGAAAAAGTAAGGAGGAATCTTGTAATGGTATTATTTACAGGTTCAACTGTTGAGGAAGCAATCCAAACGGGATTGAAGGAATTGGGGATTCCTAGAATGAAGGCGCATATCAAGGTTGTCTCAAGGGAGAAAAAAGGTTTCTTTGGTCTTTTTGGGAAGAAACCAGCGCAAGTTGATATCGAAGCAATTAGTGAGACAACTGTTGTGAAGGCAAATCAGCAAGCAGTCAAAGGAGTTCCGAAGGAAGTTAATGCTAAGAATGAACCCGTTAAGACTGTTAGTGAGGCAACAGTAGACTTAGGTCATGTTGTTGAAGCAATCAAGAAAATCGAGGAAGAAGGACAAGAGGTCTCTGAAGAGGTTAAGGCCGAAATTCTAAAAAATGAGAAAGAGGCTAGTACAATTTTAGAGGAGACTGGTCATATTGCCATTCTAAAAGATTTACTGCCAGAAGAATCTAAAGAGCAGGAAGAAGTCGAGCAGAATGATGATTTAGAAAATCTAGGTTTGAAGATTGAACCGACCTATGATATTGACCAGGTGGTCGAAGAAGTGACCAACTATGTTCAAGGTATTATTGATGATATGGATGTTGAGGGAGCAATTTCAAGTACCTCAAATCGCCGTTCTATCAATATGCAAATTGATACCAATGAACCGGGCCGTATTATCGGTTACCATGGTAAGGTTTTGAAATCTCTTCAGCTTTTAGCACAAAATTATCTTTATAACCGCTATTCAAGAACCTTCTATATTACCATCAATGTTAATGATTATGTAGAGCACCGTGCAGAAGTCTTGCAGAGCTATGCACAGAAGTTAGCTACACGTGTCCTAGAAGAGGGGCGTAGTCAGGTGACTGATCCAATGTCTAGTAGCGAACGTAAAATCATCCATCGTATTATTTCACGTATGGAGGGTGTCACTAGTTATTCAGAAGGTGATGAACCAAATCGTTACGTTGTGGTTGATACAGAATAATCAAAGCAAAATCAGGGGCATCCTGATTTTTTGCTAGCTAAGGGAGGTTGATCTTATGTTGAATACAATGAGAGAATATCTAGCTTTCTCTGGTTTACAGTATCAAAAACCCGAGAGGGCGGGTCAAGAAGCTGAAAAAATGCTTTATTTGAGGAGCAAGGGGCAGGAGGCTAGAAAGGTCTTTACACACTTAGCCAAGGCTTTTCAAGAAAGACATCCAGAATGGGATCTCCAAGGGACGAGTCAGTGGATGAATCAAGCCCAACGTTTGCGACCGCATTTCTGGGCCTATCTACAGCGTGAGGGAGAAGTGACAGAGCCTATGTTGGCTCTTCGTTTATATGGAAGTCCTTCTGATTTTGGAGTTTCACTAGAAGTGAGTTTTATAGAACGTAAGAAGGATGATAAAACTTTAGACAAACAAGCCAAGGTCTTAGAAGTTCCAGTGGCAGAAGGGATTTACTATCTAGTTTACTCAAATGGAGAAAGTCACAAGATGGAGGCTACTGAGGAAAATCGTCAAATTTTAAGAGAAAAATTATCCCATCAGGAAGTCCGCAAAGTTTTAGTTAAATCGGATGTTCCAGTGACAGACGGACAAATTCTAGACAAGTTTTTAGATGAATTAGATAAAGCTTTTGAAAAATTATTACCTTACTATCAAGCAACTAGAAATTAGTATAATCGATTGATTCATTTTATAGTAAATTGTTTTATTGCTATTCTAGATATTTTTTCATATAATAGTAAAATAAGATGCGTGATAGCCCTATCACCTCAAAGAGAAAGGAAATTCTATGTCAAATCTATCTGTTAATGCGATTCGTTTTCTAGGTATTGACGCTATCAATAAAGCGAACTCAGGTCACCCAGGGGTGGTTATGGGAGCTGCACCGATGGCATACAGCCTATTCACTAAAGAACTTCGTATCAATCCAGCTCAACCAAACTGGATTAACCGCGACCGTTTTATTCTTTCAGCTGGTCATGGTTCAATGCTTCTTTATGCACTTCTCCACCTTTCTGGTTTTGAAGATGTGAGTATGGATGAAGTGAAGAACTTCCGTCAATGGGGCTCTAAAACTCCAGGTCACCCAGAATTTGGTCATACAGCAGGGGTTGATGCAACAACAGGTCCTCTAGGACAAGGGATTGCGACTGCGACAGGTTTTGCACAAGCAGAACGTTTCCTTGCAGCTAAGTATAACCGTGAAGGTTATAACATCTTTGACCACTATACTTACGTTATCTGTGGTGATGGTGACTTGATGGAAGGTGTTTCAAGCGAAGCCGCTTCTTATGCAGGCTTGCAAAAGCTTGACAAGTTGGTTGTTCTTTATGATTCAAATGATATCAACTTGGATGGTGAGACAAAAGATTCATTCACAGAAAGTGTTCGCGATCGTTACAATGCCTACGGTTGGCATACAGCCTTGGTAGAAGATGGAACAGACTTAGAAGCTATTCATGCTGCTATTGAAGAAGCTAAGGCTTCAGGCAAACCATCTTTGATCGAAGTGAAAACTGTTATTGGTTATGGTTCTCCAAACAAACAAGGGACTAACGCTGTACACGGTGCTCCTCTTGGTGCAGACGAAACTGCTGCAACTCGCCAAGCACTGGGTTGGGACTACGAACCGTTTGAAATTCCAGCAGAAGTTTATGCTGATTTCAAAGAAAATGTTGCAGACCGTGGTGCATCAGCATACGAAGCATGGACAAAACTTGTTGCAGATTATAAAGAAGCTCATCCAGAACTTGCTGCAGAAGTGGAAGCAATCATCGAAGGTCGTGATCCAGTTGAATTGACTCCAGAAGACTTCCCAGCTTTAGAAAATGGCTTCTCTCAAGCAACTCGTAACTCAAGCCAGGATGCTTTGAATGTTGTAGCTGCTAAATTGCCAACCTTCCTCGGTGGATCAGCTGACCTTGCTCATTCAAATATGACTTACATCAAAACTGATGGACTTCAAGACGATGCAAATCGCTTAAATCGTAACATCCAATTTGGTGTTCGTGAATTTGCAATGGGTACTGTCTTGAACGGAATGGCTCTTCACGGTGGACTTCGAGTTTATGGTGGAACTTTCTTCGTATTCTCAGACTATCTTAAGGCAGCAGTTCGATTGTCAGCTCTACAAGGTCTTCCTGTAACTTATGTCTTCACCCACGATTCAATCGCAGTTGGAGAAGATGGTCCAACTCATGAACCAATTGAGCACTTGGCGGGTCTTCGTGCGATTCCAAACCTCAATGTTTTCCGTCCAGCAGATGCGCGTGAAACTCAAGCAGCTTGGTACCTTGCAGTGAAGAGCGAGAAAACACCAACTGTTCTTGTCTTGACTCGTCAAAACTTGACTGTTGAAGAAGGAACAGACTTTGACAAGGTTGCGAAAGGTGCTTATGTTGTCTATGAAAATGCAACTGACTTTGACACTATTTTGATTGCGACTGGTTCAGAGGTTAATCTTGCTGTTGCAGCTGCTAAAGAATTGGCAAGTCAAGGTGGCAAAGTTCGCGTAGTCAGCATGCCATCTACAGATGTATTTGATGCACAAGATGCAGCCTACAAAGAAGAGATTCTACCAAATGCAGTTCGTCGCCGTGTAGCAGTTGAAATGGGAGCAACTCAAAACTGGTATAAATACGTTGGTCTTGATGGAGCAGTTCTTGGTATTGATACCTTTGGAGCATCTGCCCCAGCACCAAAAGTTTTAGCAGAATATGGATTTACAGTTGAAAACTTAGTAGAACTTGTAAACAACTTGAAATAAGAAAAATCAGGGCATTTGCTCTGGTTTTTTATTGACCTAAAATCAAGGTGCAATCTTGTAAAAACAAGTGAAATTTGATATAGTAGTTTTATCTGAATTACAAAGGAGAAA
Organism: Streptococcus oralis; assembly: GCF_964238205.1. Taxonomy (GTDB): domain Bacteria; phylum Bacillota; class Bacilli; order Lactobacillales; family Streptococcaceae; genus Streptococcus; species Streptococcus oralis_CZ. The sequence goes on along the minus strand of NZ_CAXSLF010000007.1, from coordinate 9,602 downwards.
AAATAATGGGTGGGAATTTAACATTCTTGATTATGCTTGTTTTGATGTTCGGCTTGATGTTCTTCATGCAACGTTCTCAAAAAAAACAAGCTGAAAAACGTATGGAGAGCCTCAACAAACTTCAAAAAGGCTACGAAGTAATCACTATCGGTGGTCTCTACGGTACAGTCGACGAAGTTGATACTGAAAACAAAACGATTGTACTTGATGTAGACGGAGTATACTTGACTTTCGAATTAGGTGCAATTCGAACTGTTTTGCCAGTCAAAGAAGCTGTGACACCTGAAGGAGCTGTTATTGAAGATAACAGTGCTATTGAAGAATAAAACGGGGTGGATCTCATTCCCGTTTTTCTATAAATGAGAGGAACAATGATGAAAAAAGTTGTCTTTGTCTGTCTTGGCAATATTTGTCGTAGTCCTATGGTGGAATTTGTAATGAAATCTCTGACCGATAAATATGAGATTCAAAGTCGTGCGACTTCTTCCTGGGAACACGGTAATCCAATCCACAAAGGAACGCAAGGAATCTTTCGAAGTCATGGCGTTCCTTATGATACTTCAAAAACTTCCCAACAAATTTCTAAAAAAGATTTTGAGTATTTTGACTATATCATTGGGATGGATGAGTCTAATCTCGCTGATTTGCGTGAGATGTGTCCACAGGATCAACAATACAAGATACAGCCTTTTGCATCTGAAAGCGTTCCAGATCCCTGGTATACAGGTGATTTTGAAGAAACTTATGACCGAGTTTTAGTTGGTTGCCAGGCTTGGTTAAGTCGCTTAGAAAATGAGAGTGAACATGGAAAATTTAAAAAAACTCTATGAAAAATATAGTGTCTATTTAACACGTCCCCGTTTAGAAATTGCGGTAGTGATCGTCATTGTTGTCTGTGCAGGTCTCGTATTTCTGACCAATCTTCCAAAACAGGGCGTTCTTAAGCTGGATAACGATGCTATTATTTATGACGGGAGCCTAGTTCGTGGTAAGATGAATGGTCAGGGCACTGTTACCTTCTCAAACGGTGATACCTATACTGGAGAATTTAGCAATGGTGCCTTCAATGGTAAAGGTACCTACCAAGCTAAAGCAGGTTGGGTATATGAGGGAGACTTTGTAAATGGCCAAGCTGAAGGAAAAGGAAAACTGACTACCGAACAAGAAGTAGTCTATGAAGGGGACTTCAAACAAGGTTTATTTCAACAAGCACAATAACCTCCTCCTAGAAGGAGGTATTCTTCCGGAATAACAGAAAGCGCTTACATGGAAATAAAAACTGCTTACAAGACTGTTTTACAACTAAGTTTGTGAAAAATAAAACTTTTATGGAATAATTCACAAACTTTAAGTAAAAAGTGCATGTGTGGGTATATTTGGAATTGTTTTCACAAACAAATAAAAAAAGTTTGTGAAATGTCTATGAAACTGTTTACAAACGTTTAAAAAAGAGTTATAATAAACTTGTGAAAAAATTAACAAAGGACTTACAATCCTTGAAAGCTATGGAGGAAAATATGGCTGATAAAAAAACTGTAACACCAGAAGAAAAGAAACTCGCTGCTGAAAAGCATGTCGATGGTTTGGTGCAAAAAGCTTTAGTTGCCCTTGAAGAAATGCGTAAACTTGACCAAGATCAAGTCGATTATATCGTAGCAAAAGCTTCAGTTGCAGCACTTGATGCTCACGGAGAATTGGCTTTACATGCCTTTGAAGAAACAGGACGTGGAGTATTTGAAGATAAAGCAACTAAAAACCTATTTGCTTGTGAGCACGTAGTAAATAACATGCGCCACACTAAAACAGTTGGTGTTATCGAAGAAGATGATGTAACAGGATTGACTCTTATCGCTGAACCAGTTGGTGTTGTTTGTGGTATCACTCCAACAACTAACCCAACTTCAACAGCAATCTTTAAAGCGTTGATTTCATTGAAGACTCGTAATCCTATTGTCTTTGCATTCCACCCATCAGCTCAAGAATCATCAGCTCACGCAGCTCAAATCGTTCGTGATGCAGCGATTAAAGCAGGTGCACCTGAAAACTGTGTACAGTGGATTACTGAACCATCTATGGAGGCAACTAGCGCATTGATGAACCACGAAGGTGTTGCTACAATCCTTGCAACAGGTGGTAATGCCATGGTTAAAGCTGCATATTCATGTGGTAAACCAGCTCTTGGGGTAGGTGCCGGAAACGTTCCAGCTTATGTTGAAAAATCAGCTAACATCCGCCAAGCTGCTCACGATATCGTAATGTCTAAATCATTTGACAATGGTATGGTCTGTGCATCTGAGCAAGCGGTTATCATTGATAAAGAAATTTACGATGAATTTGTAGCAGAGTTCAAATCTTACCACACTTACTTTGTAAACAAAAAAGAAAAAGCTCTTCTTGAAGAGTTCTGCTTCGGCGTGAAAGCTAACAGCAAAAACTGTGCTGGTGCAAAATTGAACGCTGACATCGTTGGTAAACCAGCAACTTGGATTGCAGAGCAAGCAGGATTTACTGTTCCAGAAGGAACAAACATTCTTGCTGCAGAATGTAAAGAAGTTGGTGAAAACGAGCCATTGACTCGTGAAAAATTGTCACCAGTTATCGCAGTTTTGAAATCTGAAAGCCGTGAAGATGGTATTGCTAAAGCTCGTCAAATGGTTGAATTTAACGGTCTTGGACACTCAGCTGCTATCCATACTGCTGATGAAGAATTGACTAAAGAATTTGGTAAAGCTGTTAAAGCTATTCGTGTTATCTGTAACTCACCTTCTACTTTCGGTGGTATCGGGGACGTTTACAATGCCTTCTTGCCATCATTGACACTCGGATGTGGTTCTTACGGACGTAACTCAGTTGGGGATAACGTTAGCGCCATTAACCTCTTGAACATCAAAAAAGTCGGAAGACGGAGAAATAACATGCAATGGATGAAACTTCCTTCAAAAACATACTTTGAACGTGATTCAATTCAATACCTTCAAAAATGTCGTGACGTTGAGCGTGTCATGATCGTTACTGACCACGCTATGGTAGAGCTTGGCTTCCTTGATCGTATCATCGAACAACTTGACCTTCGTCGCAATAAGGTTGTTTACCAAATCTTTGCAGATGTAGAACCAGATCCAGATATCACTACAGTTGAACGTGGTACTGAGATTATGCGTGCCTTCAAACCAGATACAATCATCGCTCTTGGTGGTGGATCACCAATGGATGCTGCTAAAGTAATGTGGCTCTTCTACGAACAACCAGAAGTGGACTTCCGTGACCTTGTACAAAAATTCATGGATATCCGTAAACGTGCCTTCAAATTCCCATTGCTTGGTAAGAAAACTAAATTCATCGCTATCCCAACTACATCTGGTACAGGATCTGAAGTAACTCCATTTGCCGTTATCTCTGATAAAGCAAACAACCGTAAATACCCAATCGCTGACTACTCATTGACACCAACTGTGGCAATCGTAGACCCTGCTTTGGTATTGACAGTTCCTGGATTTGTAGCCGCTGATACTGGTATGGACGTATTGACTCACGCAACTGAAGCTTACGTATCACAAATGGCTAGCGACTATACTGATGGACTTGCTCTTCAAGCAATCAAACTTGTATTCGAAAACCTTGAAAGCTCAGTTAAGAATGCAGACTTCCACTCACGTGAGAAAATGCATAACGCTTCAACAATCGCTGGTATGGCCTTTGCGAATGCCTTCCTAGGTATTTCTCACTCAATGGCTCACAAGATTGGTGCGCAATTCCACACAGTTCACGGACGTACAAATGCAATCTTGCTTCCATACGTTATCCGTTACAACGGTACTCGCCCAGCTAAGACAGCTACATGGCCTAAGTACAACTACTACCGTGCAGACGAGAAATATCAAGATATCGCTCGTATGCTTGGACTTCCAGCTTCTACACCAGAAGAAGGGGTGGAATCTTACGCAAAAGCTGTTTATGAACTTGGTGAGCGCGTAGGTATCCAAATGAACTTCAAAGCACAAGGTATTGACGAAAAAGAATGGAAAGAACATTCACGTGAATTGGCCTTCCTTGCTTATGAAGACCAATGTTCACCTGCTAACCCACGTCTTCCAATGGTTGACCATATGCAAGAAATCATCGAAGATGCTTACTATGGTTACAAAGAAAGACCAGGACGTCGTAAATAATTGATTATCAGCCAAAACCGAGGGTAAACCTCGGTTTTTTATGCTTAGAGAATATATTTTTATTAAGAAATGCATAGAATTGGAGCAGGCTGCAAGGCTAAGTAAAGAAATGAAAATATTACCAAAGCTTATCAGAAAAACAAGGCCAGCGCTTGCAATTAAACTAAAATAGTTATATAATAGGTATGTTGAAAGGTGATTTGTAGTGATTCAAGTTACTCTTTTCACAATAAAATTTTCATGATTTTCATAAGGAGGAAATCACTAATGGTAGTTAAAGTTGGTATTAACGGTTTCGGACGTATCGGTCGTCTTGCTTTCCGCCGTATCCAAAACGTAGAAGGTGTTGAAGTTACTCGCATCAACGACCTTACAGATCCAGTTATGCTTGCACACTTGTTGAAATATGACACAACTCAAGGTCGTTTCGACGGAACTGTGGAAGTTAAAGAAGGTGGATTTGAAGTTAACGGTAAATTCGTTAAAGTTTCTGCTGAACGTGATCCAGAACAAATTGACTGGGCTAACGACGGTGTAGAAATCGTTCTTGAAGCAACTGGTTTCTTTGCTACTAAAGCAGCTGCTGAAAAACACTTGCACCCAGGTGGAGCTAAAAAAGTTGTTATCACTGCTCCTGGTGGATCAGATGTTAAAACAGTTGTATTTAACACTAACCACGACGTTCTTGACGGTACTGAAACAGTTATCTCAGGTGCTTCATGTACTACAAACTGCTTGGCTCCAATGGCTAAAGCTCTTCAAGATAACTTCGGTGTTGTTGAAGGATTGATGACTACTATCCACGCTTACACTGGTGACCAAATGATTCTTGACGGACCACACCGTAAAGGTGACCTCCGTCGTGCTCGCGCTGGTGCTGCTAACATCGTACCTAACTCAACTGGTGCTGCTAAAGCTATCGGTCTTGTAATCCCAGAATTGAACGGTAAACTTGACGGAGCTGCACAACGCGTTCCTACACCAACTGGTTCAGTAACTGAATTGGTAGTTGTTCTTGAAAAGAACGTTACTGTTGATGAAGTGAATGCAGCTATGAAAGCAGTAGCTAATGAATCATACGGTTACACAGAAGATCCAATCGTATCTTCAGATGTTGTAGGTATGTCTTACGGATCATTGTTTGACGCAACTCAAACTAAAGTTCTTGACGTTGACGGTAAACAATTGGTTAAAGTTGTTTCATGGTACGACAACGAAATGTCATACACTGCACAACTTGTACGTACTCTTGAATACTTCGCTAAAATCGCTAAATAATTCTTGAGTTGATAAAAGCAAGGCCAACTGGTCTTGCTTTTTTGTATCTATAAGAAAAAATGGATGAAAGTGTCATCCATTTTGGTTTAATTCTCTTTCAAATGTGTCTGATAGCGCAGTAAAGCTTAATTTGTTTAAGGTCAGAGGGTGGACAAAGGATAGTTTAAATGCGTGTAACATTAGTCTACTAGCTTTGGAATGTGGATTGTAGAGAGGATCTCCAAGGATTGGATGTCCGCAGTGAGATAGATGAACTCGAATCTGATGAGTACGTCCTGTTTTTAATCGACAACGAAGAAGACTGGTCTTGTTTTGAAATTGTTTCAATCGAGTTACATGAGTTTCAGCATATTGACCATTTTTGAAATCAACCACCCGTTTTCTACGATCGTGACGATCGCGACCGATTTTGTCTTGAAAAACAAGCTCTTTAGTTCCTATTTTTCCCTCAACCAGAGCCCAGTATTCGCGGGAGATTTCTTTTTTCTCCAATAATCGATTGAGGATGGGCAATATAAATGGATTTTTAGCAAATAGTACGAGTCCACTTGTTTCTTTGTCTAGTCTATGAACGACATAGCAAGTCTGGCCTACATAGGCGGTGACATGGTTGAGAAGAGCAATCTCATCTGGTTGATTCCCGTGAGTTTTCATACCTTCAGGTTTGTTAACGATAATCAAATGTTGGTCTTGGTAGACTTCTTGGATAAGATTAGAATTCCCCCAAACAATTTCTTTTGTAGGATAATCCTCCTCGTCGAAGATCAGTTGACATTCATCTCCGGCTTTGACAGTTTGGTGCCAATGGACTTCTTCTTGATTGATGAGAATGTGCTTTTTAATTCTCAAGAAATGCCGTATTTTTCTCGGAATGAGTAGTTGTTCTTCCAAGAAGACTTTGACAGTCATTTCAGGAAGAGAGTCAGGAATAACAAAGGTAAATTTCATACAGATATTGTAACAAAAAATGGATTATTTGGATAGAGAAACTAGCTAAATTCTTGTCTTCCTATGGGGAAGATGATAAAATAAACGCATGAAATTAGATACATTATTTGAAAAGTTTCTTTCTTTATTTAAAAAAGAAGAAGCTGAAATGGAAGAAATAGAAATCGACGAAGCTAATAATGAAGAAAATACCTCGACTAATTTAAGACGGTCAAGAGGTGGGCGAAAGAAAGTTGGCCAAGTCGGACCTATTCGAAAATTTTGGCGTCGCTATCATCTGACCAAAATCTTTCTAATTCTTGGACTAAGTGCAAGCTTGTTTGTTGGGGTTTATCTATTTGCCTTGGCTAAATCGACAAATGTTACAGACTTGCAGAATGCTTTGAAAACAAGAACGGTGATTTTTGATAGAGAAGAGAATGAGGCTGGTGCCTTGTCAGGTCAAAAAGGGACCTATGTTGAACTTTCGGAAATTAGTGAAGATTTGCAGAATGCTGTTATTGCGACAGAAGATAGAAGCTTCTATAAAAATAGTGGAATTAACTATAGTCGCTTTTTCCTAGCTATCCTAACAGCTGGTCGCTCGGGTGGTGGTTCTACAATTACCCAACAGTTAGCGAAAAATGCTTATCTTTCACAAGACCAAACTGTTCAGAGAAAGGCTAAAGAATTCTTTCTTGCTTTAGAATTAACCAAAAAATACAGTAAAAAAGAAATTCTAACCATGTATTTGAACAATGCCTACTTCGGTAATGGAGTTTGGGGTGTTGAGGATGCTAGTAAAAAGTACTTTGGAGTTTCGGCATCGGAATTAACTCTTGATGAAGCTGCCACTTTAGCAGGCATGCTTAAAGGCCCAGAATTGTACAATCCTCTGAATTCCATTGAGCATTCAACTAATCGAAGAGATACTGTCTTACAAAATATGGTGGCTGCCGGCTACCTTGATAAAAATAAGGAAGCAGAAGCAGCAAGTGTTGATATGGCTTCTCAATTGAAAGATAGTTATGAAGGGAAAATTTCAGACTACCGTTATCCTTCTTATTTTGATGCAGTTGTTAATGAAGCTATTGAAAAGTATAATCTAACAGAGGAAGAAATCGTTAATAACGGTTATCGAATTTATACGGAGCTAGATCAAAATTACCAAGCAAATATGCAGGTTATCTATCAAAATACTTCGCTCTTTCCGACAGCTGAAGATGGGACACATGCAGAGTCTGGTAGTGTCGCTTTGGAGCCAAAAACGGGTGGAGTTCGAGGAGTTGTTGGTCGAGTGGCAGGGGATGATAAGACAGGTTTCAGGAATTTTAACTATGCAACCCAATCAAAAAGAAGCCCAGGGTCGACTATTAAACCCTTGATAGTGTACACACCAGCGGTTGAAGCGGGTTGGTCTCTTAATAAGGAGTTGGATAATCATACCATGCAATATGGTGATTATAAAGTAGACAACTACGCAGGAATCAAGACATCACGAGAAGTGCCCATGTATCAAGCTTTGGCTAAATCTCTAAATTTACCTGCAGTAGCTACTGTTAAAGAACTTGGAATTGATAAAGCCTTTGAAGCGGGTGAAAAATTTGGTCTCAACATGAGCGATGTAGATCGTGTGCTTGGAGTAGCTTTAGGTGGCGGCGTAGAGACTAACCCTCTTCAGATGGCCCAAGCCTACGCAGTGTTTGCAAATGAAGGACTCATGCCGGATGCTCACTTTATCACCCGTATTGAAAATGCTAGTGGTCAAGTGATTGCTACTCATAAAAATACTCAAAAACGAGTGGTTGACAAATTGGTAGCTGATAAAATGACCAGTATGATGTTAGGTACTTTTACAAATGGTACAGGGGTCAGTTCGTCTCCAGATGATTATGTCATGGCTGGAAAAACAGGAACAACAGAGGCGGCCTTTAACCCAGAATATACCAGTGATCAATGGGTGATTGGATATACCCCTGATTTAGTGATTAGCCATTGGCTTGGTTTCCCTACTACCGATGAAAATCATTATCTAGCAGGTTCGACTTCGAATGGTGCTGCTCACATTTTTAGAAGTATGGCGGAAACAATCCTACCATATACGCCAGGTAGCACCTTTACAGTTGAAAATGCTTATAAAATGAATGGTATTGCACCAGAAAATACACCTAAACAAACTACAAGTGATACTAGTACGCAGTCGGATGATATATTAGCAGATATTCGTGGACGAGCACAAAATCTGGTCGATGAAGCAGGAAAAGCTATTTCAGATGCTAAAATTAAAGAAAAGGCTCAGACTGTATGGGATACCATTGTAGATCTCTTTCGCTAATACGTTTATAAGCTAAAAGACAAGGATTCAAATCTTTGTCTTTTTTTACCCTCACTTGTCAATATCCATACTTCTTGATACACATTGGACTTGAAAAAACACAAGATAGGAACGATGGCCCTCTTTCCCCTTTTCTCTGCTATACTACAAGCAGAGAAAGGGGGAAAGCAAATGCTTGAAAAGTATTATGAGAAGGTAAAAGGAATTGTTCATAAATGTAGAAAAGATTACTACCTTCACCTGTGGGAGAAAGAGGATTGGGACCAAGAAGGAATGATCTGTCTCCATGAACTTCTAGAAAAGCATCCAGAACTAGTGGAAGAAGAAAAGAAACTCTACGTCTACTTCAAAACAAAATTTCGCAATCGAATCCTTGATAGCGTCAGAAAACAAGAGAGTCAAAAGCGTCGCCTAGACCGGATGGCCTATGAAGAAGTAGGGGAGATTAGCCATCGATTACCAGAAGGAGGATTGTGGTTGGATGATTACTACGCCCTTCATGAATTGTTGAATACTTATAGAAGAAAATTACCAGAAGATAAACAAGAAGCCTATGAACGCCTCTGGGCAGACGAACGATTTAAAGGTCGCAAAGCCCTTCTCAGAGAGCTGAAGGCAACATTACAAGACTTCTAAAAAAAATTAAAAAAAGGTGTTGACAAAGCAAAAAAAGTCGGTATAATAGTAAGAGTTGAAAATAACAACTCCGGTCCGTTGGTCAAGGGGTTAAGACACCGCCTTTTCACGGCGGTAACACGGGTTCGAATCCCGTACGGACTATGGTATGTTACAGATGAAACACTGGATGAAAAAAATTAAAAAAAGTTTCAAAAAAGTGTTGACAAGCGAAAGCTGCTGTGATATACTAATATAGTTGTCACTTGAGAGAAGAG
>NZ_CAXSLF010000006.1:0-144199 GCF_964238205.1 Streptococcus oralis | reverse complement strand
GCACATCAGCGTCAGAATCAGCGTCAACAAGTGCATCTGAATCAGCAAGCACATCAGCGTCAGAATCAGCAAGCACAAGCGCATCTGAGTCAGCGTCAACATCAGCGTCAGAATCAGCATCAACAAGTGCCTCTGAGTCAGCGTCAACAAGTGCGAGCCAATCAGCAAGCACATCAGCCTCTGAGTCAGCGTCAACATCAGCGTCAGAATCAGCAAGCACAAGTGCGTCTGAATCAGCAAGCACATCAGCTTCTGAGTCTGCATCAACATCAGCTTCTGAATCAGCAAGCACAAGCGCATCTGAGTCAGCATCAACATCAGCTTCAGAATCAGCATCAACGTCTGCATCAGAATCAGCAAGCACATCAGCTTCTGAATCAGCAAGCACAAGCGCATCTGAGTCAGCGTCAACATCAGCGTCAGAATCAGCATCAACAAGTGCATCTGAGTCAGCGTCAACATCAGCTTCTGAATCAGCATCAACGTCTGCATCAGAATCAGCAAGCACATCAGCATCTGAGTCAGCATCAACATCAGCTTCTGAATCAGCAAGCACAAGCTCATCTGAGTCAGCATCAACAAGTACATCTGAATCAGCATCAACAAGTGCCTCTGAGTCAGCATCAACAAGTGCAAGTCAGTCAGCAAGCACAAGCGCATCTGAGTCAGCATCAACAAGTGCGAGCCAATCAGCAAGCACATCAGCATCTGAGTCAGCATCAACAAGTGCGAGCCAATCAGCAAGCACATCAGCTTCAGAATCAGCAAGTACAAGTGCAAGCCAGTCAGCAAGCACATCAGCATCTGAGTCAGCGTCAACAAGTGCGAGCCAATCAGCAAGCACATCAGCATCTGAGTCAGCATCAACAAGTGCGTCAGAATCAGCAAGCACATCAGCGTCTGAGTCAGCGTCAACAAGTGCGAGCCAATCAGCAAGCACATCAGCTTCAGAATCAGCATCAACAAGTGCATCAGAATCAGCAAGCACATCAGCTTCTGAATCAGCATCAACAAGTGCCTCTGAGTCAGCAAGCACATCAGCTTCTGAATCAGTATCAACAAGCGCATCTGAGTCAGCAAGCACATCAGCGTCTGAGTCAGCAAGTACAAGTGCAAGCCAATCAGCAAGCACATCAGCATCTGAGTCAGCGTCAACATCAGCTTCTGAATCAGCAAGCACAAGCGCATCTGAGTCAGCGTCAACAAGTGCGAGCCAATCAGCAAGTACATCAGCATCTGAGTCAGCGTCAACAAGCGCTAGTCAATCAGCAAGTACATCAGCATCTGAGTCAGCGTCAACAAGTGCGAGCCAATCAGCAAGTACATCAGCATCGGAGTCAGCGTCAACAAGCGCTAGTCAATCAGCAAGCACAAGCGCATCTGAGTCTGCATCAACAAGTGCATCTATGATTCATTCAACAAGTCTAGCTCCTCAAACTGATACCACTAAGGCCCGTAAGCAATTACCAAATACAGGTGAAACTGCTTCAGCTGCAAATGCTCTCCTTGGAGTTGTAGCAGGTCTAACTGGATTAGGATTAGTGGCTAAACGTCGTAAGCGTGATGATGAAGAATAAATCTTCTAACGATTCTATTAGTTGATTATTCCGATCAAAAAACCTGAAAGGTATATCTTTCAGGTTTTTTTAGTTCTATAATATTTGTGTTTGATAAATATCTATAAACATTGGGGGAATCTTTTATAATTTTTGCCAAATAAAAAAACGGCTCTTTGTCAACTGTAGTGGGTTGAATAAAAGCTAACATCTGGAGAGGACAATCGTTGTCCTCTCCATTTTTATATTCAGAGCGATGAAAATTCTTTTCTTAAAGTTGTCAAAGTTCCTAAAACCAAAGGCATTTCGTTTGATGAGTTTAATGAGATTATTGGTTGCTTCCAATTTGGCGTTGGAATAAGGTAATTGAAGGGCGTTGACAATTTTCTCTTTGTCCTTGAGAAATGTCTTAAAGACAGTCTGAAAAAGAGGATGAACCTTTTTTAGATTGTCTTCAATAAGTCCGAAAAATTTCTCGGGCTCTTTATTCTGAAAGTGAAAAAGCAATAGTTGATAGAGATCATAGTGGTGTTTCAAGTCTTCGGAATAGCTTAAAAGCTTGTCTAGAATCTCTTTATTCGTCAAGTGCATACGAAAAGTAGGGCAATAAAACTCATCTTTCCCTTGGTAAAGGCATACTCGTCCCAATACATAATCTCTGGCAGACAAGAAAAATCATGCTTAAAGTGAAAGTCATTGAGCTTACGAATGACAGTTGAAGTTGAAATGGATAGCTGATGTGCAATATCAGTCATAGAAGTCTTTTCAATCAACTTTTGAGCAATCTTTTGGTTGATAATACGAGGAATCCGATGATTCTTCTTAACGAATAGAAGTTTCAGCGACTATCATTTTCGAGCAATGATAGCACTTAAAACGACGCTTTTTAAGAAGAATTCTGGTAGGCATACCAGTCGTTTCGAGGTAAGGAATTTTAGACGGTTTTTGAAAATCATATTTCTTCATTTGACATCCGCAATCAGGACAAGATGGAGCCTCATAATCCAGTTTAGCGATGATTTCTTTGTGAGTATCCATATTGATAATATCTAGAATTTTGATGTTTGGATCTTTGATATCGAGTAGTTTTGTGATAAAATGTAATTGTTCCATAAGATTCTTTCTAATGATGGTTTGGTCACTTTTCATTATAGGTCTTATGGGACTTTTTTTCTATAATGGATGATGCAAAGGTTATCTGACTTTATGAAATTGTATAAAAATGGTATACTATTAATGGTAGAATTTTACCAGTGATGATGATTTTTGTATTTACCCTATATGCTAGCAAATAAGATAGTTCTCCATTTTAGGTGCTTAAAAAGGAATTGGAGTATTGAAATCTTTATTTTGCAAATAGGTATATATTCTTGCTCTCATCTTGCATAACAATTAAACAAACTTTAACTATCGATGATGAGAATTGAATAGTATAAAAATGTAGATATTGGAAGAATACGACATAAATTATAAAAAGAAGGAGCAACTTCTTTTCTTGGAATTCGTAAAGAGAGAAACTATGAAACTACACTTAACCAATCTTTATGGTATGGCTGGAGACAGTACCGTTATTCTAGCTCAGAATGCCGTTCAAAAAATTTCGATGGGACTAGGTTTCCGAGAAGTGGGAATCTACTTTTATAACATAGCTGCAGATACGCCGTCCGAAATGAACAAACGCTTGGATGGTATCATGGCCAGTATTTCCTTTGGGGATATTCTCGTTTTTCAATCTCCGACCTGGAATGGCTTTGAGTTTGATCGTCTCTTCCTTGCTAAGTTAAAGGATTTACGTGTCAAAATTGTCTGCTTTATCCACGATGTACCTCCTTTGATGTTTGAGAGCAATTACTACCTGATGAAAGAGTATATTTCCATGTATAATCTATCAGACGTTCTAGTTGTTCCATCAGAAAGAATGAAGGAACGTTTGATTCAAGAAGGATTAACGACCAAGAAAATTCTCATTCAGGGGATGTGGGATCATCCGCATGATCTATCTCTTTATACACCCGCCTTTAAAAAAGAAATCTTCTTTGCTGGTAGTTTGGAAAGATTTCCAGATCTGCAAAATTGGTCCCAGGATACTCCACTTAGAGTCTTTTCAAATCAGGGCGTCGCTAATGAACAAGCCAAGAATCTCAGTATAGAAGGATGGAAGCGAGATGAGGAAATGCTCTTGGAATTATCGAAAGGTGGTTTTGGTTTAGTCTGGGGGACTTATCAAAATCAAGGAGAAAGCCAAGACTACTATAGCTTGAATCTCTCTCATAAAGTAAGTAGCTATTTAGCTGCTGGTCTTCCAATCATTGTACCACCTAGCTTATCGATTGCTTCCTTTATCGTAGAGCAAGGTTTAGGGTTTATGGCAAATAACCTACAAGAAGTTCATGAAATAGTCGACAATATGACACCTGAAAAGTATCAAGCCATGACAGAGCGAATCAAGACCTTCAGCTATTTAATCAAAGAAGGTTATTTTACAAAAAAATTACTGGTAGATGCCATCTATCAATTAGGAATTAACTAGGAAATTATATGAAAAAAGCAATTGTACTAGTCGGGGATTGCAACTATACTTCCCAACTAGAAACGACTATCAAGTCCATTCTATATCACAATCGAGACCTTAACATCTATATTTTAAACCAAGATATCATGCCAGATTGGTTTCGGAAACCACGCAAAATAGCTCGAATGCTGGGAAGTGACATCATTGATGTGAAGTTACCCGAACAAGCAGTGTTCCAGGATTGGAAGACTCAAGATCATATCAGTTGCATGACCTATGCTCGTTACTTTATAGCCGACTATGTTTCAGAAGACAAGGTTTTATATCTAGATTCGGATTTGATTGTGAATGATTCTTTAGAGGGATTATTTACTATCAATCTTGAAGATAAGTGGCTTGCTGCTGTTAGGGATACAGAAGGTATCACCTTCAATGCAGGTGTTCTCTTAATTAACAATGCCAAATGGAAACAAGAGAATTTTAAGGAGTTACTCCTTTCTCAAACAATGGATACCTTAAAAAAAGTAGCAGAAGGTCAGTTTGAAAATTTCAATGGTGATCAGACTATTTTTAATCAGGTTGTCAAGGATAACTGGTTAGAATTGGACCGTCGCTTTAACTTGCAGGTGGGGTACGATGTTGTAGCCTTGTATAATAACTTGCAAGCACATCTTACTTTTGATGACAAACCTGTCATAATTCATTTTACAACTTACAGAAAACCTTGGACGACACTGGTAGCTAATCGCTATCGCGATCTCTGGTGGGAGTTTCATGATTTAGAATGGACGCAAGTTTTGCAGCACCATATAGGCGAGTTTGGGCTAATTTCCCCTCAAAAAAGAGAATTTTCTTGCTTGACGCTAACAAATTCTCAAGATTTAGAAGGTATAGAAGAACTGCTTACAACTTTGCCAGACGTGATTTTCCATATCGCAGCCTGGACCGATATGGGAGAAAAGCTCAAAAGACTGGCAACTTATGATAATGTCCGACTCTATCCTCAAATTGTTCCTCCAGTATTAGAAAATCTTAAAAATATAGCTTCAATCTACCTTGATATTAACCATGGCAATGTGGATCAGACAATGCTAGATTCCATGAGAAAGCAAGGAAAACCAATGCTGGCTTTCCAATCTACCCAACATGGGAATTGTGGTCAAGTTTCATTTGAAACAGGGAAAACTGCCTTGATGATTGAGGCGATCAAAGATTTCAAGGAGAATGGGCGTCTTACACGATTTTATCAAGTTCCAGAATTAACGTGTTTAACCTTTACGGCTTCTCAAGAACTAGAACAATTAGACTACTTAGCAGAACAATTGCCAAATGTAGCCTTTCATGTAGCAGCCTGGACAAGTATGGGTCCAAAACTCTATGACCTATCCAATCGTTATCCAAATATCCACCTCCATCCAGCAATTTCAAAAGAAAAACTCGAAGAACTAAAAGAGCAGATGGATATTTATCTGGATATTAACCTAGAAACCTCAACTTCAGACATGGTTGCAGATGTAGTTCAACTGTCTAAGCCTGTCTTTGCTTTTTATAAATCTCAAAATGGCTATCATGGACAAAGACTATATTCGAGCGAGCACCCTGAACGGATGTTAGGAGATCTACAGAAACTCCTTGATGGAGAACCGCTAGCAAAACAAGAAGACTCTATTCAGGTTAAGAGTATTGATGAAACTCTGGATTATATCATTGAACACCAGTCGTCTTTAGTTCGCTTTGGAGATGGCGAGATCAATATGCTTGCTGGGCATTCAATTCCCTACCAACACTATGATGAAGAGCTCGTGTCTACCATGCGTGAGATTATAGGTCTAGAAAGCACGAAAGACCTAGTAGTCTGCCTTCCTGATGCTTTTACGGATCGTTTTAAATTTACATCATGGGCGATTCCCTTCTGGAAAGAACATATGGATCATTATATGGACTTCTATCGTGAACTCTGCACGGATTCGTGGTATGGTTCAACCTTTGTATCACGTCCCTACATTGATTTCGAAGATAAGAGTCAGGCCAAAGGTCAATTTGATAAACTGAAAAGTATTTGGAAAAATCGAGACCTACTCATCGTAGAAGGCGCTACTTCGCGTTCGGGCGTCGGCAATGATTTATTTGCTGAAGCGAAATCGATTAAACGAATTGTTTGTTCATCCCATAGTGCCTATTCGCGTGTCGATGAGATTGAGCAAGAAATAGAAAAGCATGCAGCTGGGCGTCTTGTTTTATGTATGCTTGGACCTACAGCCAAGGTTTTGGCTTACCGTCTAAGTCAGAAAGGGCATCAGGTCTTAGACATTGGACACATCGACTCAGAGTATGAGTGGATGAAAATGGGGGCTAAAACCAAGGTTAAATTTGCCCATAAACATACGGCTGAATATAATTTTGATCAAGATATTGAATTTATCGAAGATGAGACCTATACAAGTCAAATAGTTGCTGATTTATCAAAAGCAACTCAGTAAAAGGAGAACGAATGAAAAAACAGCAGTCAGTTATCTTTGCAGGAGATTATGCCTATATTCGTCAAATTGAAACTGCTATAAAATCAATCTGTCGCCATAATAGCCATTTGAAAATATATGTACTCAATCAAGATATTCCACAAGAATGGTTTATGAATATTCGGACCTATATTCAACAAATGGGTGGGGATTTAATTGATTGCAAGGTCATTGGAGCAAAATATAAGATGAACTGGACTAATCAGTTGCCTCATATCAATCACATGACCTTTGCCCGCTACTTTATTCCAGATTTTGTCGAAGAAGATAAGGTTCTCTATTTAGATAGTGATTTAGTTGTGACTGGTGATTTGAGTCAGCTGTTTGAAATAGATCTAGAAGAAAATTATTTGGCAGCAGCTCGTTCTTGTTTTGGTGCAGGAGTTGGTTTTAATGCAGGAGTATTATTAATCAATAATAAAAAGTGGAAATCAGATAACATCAGACAGAGATTGGTTGATTTAACCGAGAGAGAACACGAAAACGTGGGAGAAGGAGACCAGTCTATTCTCAATATTCTCTTTAGGGATAGCTGTCATCAGCTAGAAGATACCTATAATTTTCAAATAGGTTTTGATGCTGGTGCAGCTGAAATGAATCATCGTTTTGTCTTTGATTTTCCGCTAACACCTCTTCCAAAAATTTTACACTATATCTCTCCAGATAAACCTTGGAACCAATTTTCTGTTGGTCGTCTCAGAGACCAATGGTGGCACTATTCCATGATGGAGTGGTCTTATATCGTATCTACTTGGAGAGAAAAAAATCTTGTTTGTACCGCAGATATTTACAAACCCAAGTTAAGATGCATGAACCTAACCAATTCTTGGTGTGTTGCGAAAATAGATTATCTGGCTCAACACTTGCCTGAGGTCCATTTTTACATTGCTGCTCATACATTTATGGCAGATGAACTGAAGCGTTTATCAGCTTTTCAAAATGTGACCCTCTATCCAAATTCCTTCCCTCTTTTAGTGGAGAATGTTCTTGAACAAGCGGATCTTTATTTAGACCTAAACATGGACCAAAAACTAACTTACATTTATGATTTGGTTCAAAAACACCAAAAGCCGATGCTCAGTTTTGATAGTAGTCGTTGTCCAGATTTGCCTGATAATTGCTATGCAGGTATTTACTCTGAAAGTCAACCGGAAGAATTGGTGGAAGCAATTAAGTGCTATATGAAAGAGAAATAATTGATAATGCTTCTCTCATCCAAGTAGAAACGTCATTAAATCGATTTTATGTCATAATCAAGATGTTGATTTTTATAGACTAAATAACGATATTGTACCAGAGTGGTTCAAGTTATTAGCGAAGAAAATGACAGTTGTGAATTCTACTATTCATAATGTCCATTTGAACAAAGAGATATTTGAAGGTTATAAGACGGGGCCTCATTTAAATTACGCTTCATACTTTCGTTTTTTTGCTACGGAAGTGGTTCATTCTGAACGAGTTCTGTATCTTGATTCAGATATCATAGTGACAGGGGACTTGTCGCCTTTATATACAATGGATCTTCAAGGCTATTATGTAGGTGCTGTCGATGATGTATATGCCTACGAAGGTAGGGAATCAGGATTTAATTCTGGTGTTTTAATCATGGATGTCGCAAAATGGAAAGAGCACTCAATTGTTAATAGTCTATTAGAATTAGCAGCAGAACATAATCAGGCTGTGCATCTAGGGGACCAAAGTATTTTAAATATTTACTTTGAAAACAAATGGCTGCCCTTAGACCAAACTTATAATTATATGGTGGGTGTAGATATCTATCACCTAACTCAGAAGTGTCAACGTCTGGATGATCAGCCACCAGTAATTGTTCATTTTGCCAGTCATGATAAGCCATGGAATACCTACAGTATTTCACGGCTTCGTGAACTCTGGTGGACATATAGAGATCTGGATTGGACAGAGATTGCTTTTAAACGTTCTAGTTTGAACTACTTTAAACGGAGTAATCAATCTCAAAAACAAGCGATGATTGTGACTTGGAGTGCTAATGTGGAGCATTTAGAGTATTTGATTAGTAGCCTACCAGATTGGCATTTCCATCTAGCAGCTCCAGTTTACTGTATTGAGTCGGTCACAAAGCTATCCTCTTATCCTAATATGACTTTGTACCAGTCTATCCTTCATCAAAGAATTGATTGGTTATTAGACGATTCTAGTGTTTACTTGGATATTAATAGGGGTGATGAAGTCTTGGATGTAGTTTCAAGAGCAGAAGAAAGAGGAAAAAAATTTTTGCTTTTGAAGATACTCGAAAAAAAGCTGAAGATAGTATCTATGATGGCATTTTCTCTATCGATAAACCGGAGGAGTTGGTAGCTGCTATGAAAACCTTGGATGCTAACTAATTACCAAGTGATTGAGAGTTACCTGTAAGATTAGAGGATGAGTGAAGAATGATAAAATTTTCAAATCTCATTTGTAACAACAGCTTGAGTGATTTGACCGCAACCTATAACTAATGAAAAGGAGTATTTCGTGAAACGATTTTTTTCATCAATAGCAGTCAAGAAAGGTCTAGGAACCTTGTTTCTGCTCTTTATTTATGTATTAGGAAGTCGGATTACTCTTCCTTTTATTGATTTGAATAGCAGGGATTTCCTTGGTGGTGCTACTGCCTATTTGGCCTTTTCAACCGCAATTACAGGTGGAAATTTACGGAGCTTGTCAATCTTTTCAGTCGGTTTATCTCCTTGGATGTCATCGATGATTTTATGGCAGATGTTCTCCTTTTCTAAGCGTTTGAATCTTGCCTCTGGATCTTCTGAAGTTCAGGATCGAAGAAAGATGTATCTAACCTTGACAATCGCTTTGATTCAATCGCTGGCCTTAGCAGTAAATTTACCAATCAAGGACAACTATAACACACTCTTGGTGCTCCTACTCAACACGACCTTGCTGATAGCCGGAACATTTTTCTTGATATGGTTATCAGATATTAACTCGGTGATAGGTGTTGGTGGCTCTATTGTCATCTTGTTGACCAGTATGATTATCTATATTCCCCAAGACATTGTGCAATCGATACAAAAACTAGGGATTCCTATGTGGATTATCGTAATACTTGGAGCGATGGGGATCGTTTTTGCCTATCTCATTGCAATTTTTTATCGTGCTCGTTATCGGATTCCAGTCAATAAGATTGGTCTCCACTCTCGCTTTAAGCGTTATTCTTATTTTGATATAATGCTGAATCCTGCAGGTGGAATGCCCTTCATGTATGTGATGAGTTTAATTAACTTACCGACTTATTTGCTCCTTTTGTTGCAATTATTTGATCCAGGAAATCCAGTTTATCAGCAAATAACGATCCAATATGCGATGGGGAAACCCTTGTGGATTTATACCTATATAGCGACCTTGTTTGTCTTTAGTATTGCCTTTGCTTTTATCAATATTAGTGGAGAGCAGGTGGCAGAACGGATGAAAAAATCTGGCGAGTATATTTATGGCATCTATCCAGGTGAGGACACTAGTAAATATATCAATAATCTAGTATTCAAGTTTGCTATTGTAGGTGGTATTTTTAATGTGTTATTCGCAGGTCTACCGATGTTGTTTGTTTTAGTTGATGAACAATTATTGAGAGTGAGTATGATACCAGGTTTATTTATGATTTTAAGTGGTATGATCTTTAACATTAAAGATGAAATTAGAGCACTGAAATTAAATGAAACTTATAAACCACTGATTTAGGAGAGTGTTATGTATTATTTTATTCCGGCTTGGTATGGTAGCCATCGGCAGTGGCATACTGATATAACCCCGTGGTACTTTTCGCAATTTAAATTAGAATTTGACGACACCTTTAATCAGATTCGTCTACTAGATAGGTTGGAACAATCGACACGTCTATTGATTTTGGCTTATCAGCCACATCTTCGCTATTTTTTACATCGTCATGGTGTATTAGAAGCTGAAGTATATTCTATTTTTGATGAGATGCAGGATATTACTGATATTTCTCCACGAGTATTGAATATCAGAGATATCGAGTGGGATAAGGACTGTGAATTTATATACAGTCCTTTCGCCATTATTATCCAAAAAGATGGAAAACGCTATGCCCAGATTGAGCATGGTGTGGAAGGCTTTATTAGTGATATCCAGTATTTTGACGGTCAAGGTCAAATATCTAAACGCTATATTATGGATGATCGAGGCATGGTGTCGAGTGTCATTTATTATCAGGATAATCAGCCATCTTATCAAGATTACCTGAATCCTGAAGGGATTTGGCAATTCAGAGAGTATTTGCAAGAGGATGGTAGGATAGAGATTAATCCTATTTTTGCCTTTCGTTTTCATTCACTCCACTATAGTGATATGGAGCAGTTGGTTGCTGAATTTTTTGAGAAACGACTCGAAAAGATTCATGAGAGTAGTGATTTATTTATTGTCCCATCTGACTCCAGACATAACGATTTTGTTTTAAATCGTTTACCTGAAGCGAATCCGAAAATATTGAGTCTTTTCATCGGTCGTAATCCAAAGGAGACTTTGAGAGACCTTCTTGGTCCTATATCCAAGGTCGATTTGGTCTTGGTTGATAGGGAGGATAGCCTTCAGCATTTGCAGGAATTGTATCCAGATAAATACAATCTGTTCAAACATTTATCGCCATTTGATACTCGTTTGAGATTAGGAAAAAGTCAGACAAAGAGAGAATCCATTATTTACTATCAACTTAATTTTGAAGAAGAAGTAGACAGAGAAGGTCTTTTCCAAATCTTATCCTTCCTTGCAGAGACCAAAGACACTGAGGTAATTTTTGGTGCTTTTGCTGCCAATAACGACCAGATGGAGAGAATGGCAGATATAATTCAAGAGATCATAGATGAAAAATTCCCAGCAAAGAGTTTTGAAAAAGAAGTTGACTTTGAAGGGGTTGAAAATCCTTTAAAGGAAAATGCGCAGCTGAAACTCCGTTATCGCCTGTTAAACATCAATGATGAATTGGAAATGATTAAGACCTTAGAATATGTTCGTTTGATTGTTGATTTGAATCCCCAACCTCACCTATATACCCAAATAGCGGGAATTAGTGCAGGAATTCCTCAGGTGAATCAAGTAGAGACTGTCTATGTTGGCCATTTGAAAAATGGCTACCTGATTTCTACCATCACAGAATTTAAGAAAGCAGCCCATTACTACCTAGATACCCTAAAAGAATGGAATCTGTCTTTGGTCTACTCGATTGATAAAATCAAGGAACATACGGGTGAAAAATTTGTGGAAAAACTAGATCAATGGATAGAGGAGAGTACAAATGTCAAAGGATCTTAAAATCCTACAGATAGGGACGGAAAATTGGAAGCATCGTTATGAGATCCCTAAAAAGATGGAATGGTATTATTTTTATCCTAATTCTCCTAAGGCTCTTAAAGAAACGATAAAAATGGATGAGATTCGCAAGTTCAATGCCATTCTCATTGAAGACGGCCGTTACTTGGTTGACCTACTCCCAATCATTAAAATAATTGAGCCTTATACAATTTTCTATAACCAAGAGTTTCAAACAAGCAATCCTCTTATTTTGGATTTAATCAAAAAACGCTGTGCCCAAGCAGTTGACTTTTCAGAACCACAGAAGCTCTTAAAAGATTTATCCACTTCTTTATTCGGTGGTGGATACGGAGATAAACTGAATCCTTCTGCAATTGATGTCCATCCAAGTTTTAAGGGATCTATTTCTTATCAAGGGTTTGAGTATCTGCTCTTAGAGGGGGATTTTGGTTCTGAGTTTTCTCCAGTAGCTAATTGGAAATATAACTTTGTCTCTTCAACAAAACTTCCAATAGAGTTGTGGCTAGAGTATGAGAAAAGTGAAGGTGTAGAATTTCAGTTTCGGGTAAAAAAAATGCCTGAAGGTTCGGTTTCAGGTGTAGTTGAAGACTTGCTCTATACAGAAGAAGACCTGAAGACATCCCTAATCATGGATCAGGATTACAATTCCTACCTCTGTATGTCTGTCGAGGCGCGTGGTCAGGGAACCCTAAAATTGGGAAATCTACACCAACGTTGGACCCGGAAGTACTTTGGGAAATATGTCCTTGGGGGGAATATCTTACACGATAACAAGCGTGATGAGATTAACTACTTCTTCCATCCTGGAGATTTTAAACCACCATTAGCTGTTTATTTCGCAGGATTCCGTTCTGCCGAGGGTTTTGAAGGATATTGGATGATGCAAAATTTTAAGTGTCCCTTCATTCTGTTCTCTGATCCTCGATTAGAGGGAGGAGCTTTTTACATAGGTGGTGAAGATCTGGAAGAAAAGATTAAGCAAACCATTCGCCATTATCAGGAATACTTAGGTTTTGATAAAAAAGATTTGATCTTATCAGGTTTATCAATGGGAACCTTCCCCTCTCTTTACTATGGCTCATTCTTTGAACCGAAAGGAATCGTTGTGGGTAAACCCTTAGCAAATTTAGGAACAATCGCAAGACGTGGTAGATTGGAAGCACCAGGTGTCTTTCCAACGGCCTTTGACGTGCTCCATCATCAAACTGGAGGAATCAGCCCAGCTCATATGGATGAGTTGGATAACCGTTTTTGGTCTGCCTTCAAACAAGCAGATTTTTCTCAAACGACGTTTGGTCTTTCTTACATGAAGGATGAAGATATGGACAGTCATGCTTATGATCAGCTCGTCACTACGCTCTGTCAAGCTGGAGCGAAGATCTTATCAAAAGGAACAGCAGGTCGACACAATGATGATACAGGAACCAATATTACCTGGTTTATCCATTTTTATAACATGATATTACAAGCAGAATTTGGAAGAGGTGAGACATGATAATAAATCAAAGAGAAGACATACTCTGGGGAGATATGGGAGCAACTTACCTATATGGAACTCGAGTTCAGTTTTGGGAAGATGGCCATATCAGTCTTTCAAATCCACTTCTAGCACCAGGTGAAGTTCTCAAATCATGGCTTTCAAGCTTGAATTATCAAGGTGGTAGAAGCCAACCCAGCCTACCTCTCTTAAAAAGAAATCATCGCTATCAATTTACCATGAATATGACTTGTTATCCTGAAAATAGCATTTACATCAAACTAGTTTTCTTGGACCGTTACGAAGAAGTGCTAGAAGAAAAAGTTGAGAAAACCTTATCTTTTTCTTTCGTCTATCCTGAGGAGGCTTATACCTATAGAGTTTCTCTCATTGCTGCTGGGTTTGAGTCACTCGATTTTTATTCTTTCTCAATTAAGGAGTATGATCGTGTTTAATAGTTTGTATCAAAATAGAAAACTCAGAAAAGTCAGAGCTACTTTAAAAAAGATCAATGGTCTCAAAGATGAGATGGCAGCTCTTAGCGATGAAGCCTTGGCAGCAAAAACGGTAGAGTTTCGTCAACGTTTAGCAGAGGGGGAAACCCTAGATGACTTACTTGTTGAAGCTTTTGCAGTTGTACGTGAAGCCGATAAGCGTATCCTAGGGATGTTTCCTTATGATGTTCAGGTTATGGGAGGCATTGTTATTCACCAAGGGAACGTTGCTGAGATGAATACTGGTGAAGGAAAGACATTGACTGCGACCATGCCACTTTATCTCAATGCCTTAACTGGTAAAGGCGCCATGTTGATTACGACCAATGAATATCTAGCTAAACGTGACGCAGAGGAAATGGGGCCGGTCTATCGATTCTTAGGTTTGAGTATAGGAATCCCATTCACTGATGATCCTGAGGAAGAATTAAAAGCCGAAGATAAAAGGAAAATTTATAACTCAGATATTATCTATTTGACCAATAGTAGTCTAGGTTTTGATTATCTAACTGATAATCTGGCTTCCAGTAGTAACGAAAAGTTTTTGCGCCCATTTGACTATGTCATCATTGATGAAATTGATGATATTTTACTAGATAGTGCACAGACCCCACTCATCATTGCGGGTTCTCCTCGCGTTCAGTCCAACTACTATGGCATCATCGATACTTTAGTAACGACCATGATTGAAAATGAAGACTATATCTTTAAAGAAGAAAAAGAAGAGATATGGTTGACTACAAAGGGGGCTAAAACTGCTGAAAACTTCCTAGGGATTGATAACTTGTATAAGGAAGAATACGCAACTTATGTACGACATCTAGTCTATTCCTTGAGAGCTCATAAGTTGTTCACGAGAGATAAGGAGTATATCATTCGAGATGATGAGATGATTCTCCTGGATAAAGGGACTGGTCGTTTGATGGAAATGACCAAGTTGCAGGGAGGTCTTCATCAGGCCATCGAAGCCAAGGAGCATGTGAAACTCTCTCCCGAAACGCGGGCGATGGCTTCTATCACCTATCAAAGTCTTTTCAAAATGTTTAATAAGATATCAGGAATGACTGGGACTGGGAAGGTCGCAGAGAAGGAATTTTTGGAAACCTATAATATGTCTGTTATCCGAATTCCGACCAATCGTCCCTTAATCCGAAAAGACTATCCAGATAATCTTTATGTAACACTACCAGAAAAGGTTTATGCTTCACTTGAGTGTATTAAGGAATACAATCTCAAAGGAAACCCACTACTAGTCTTTGTCGGATCTGTTGAGATGTCGCATCTCTATTCATCCCTACTTTTGCGGGAAGGAATCGCCCATAACGTCTTGAATGCCAATAATGCTGCGCGTGAGGCACAAATTGTCTCTGAATCAGGTCAGATGGGAGCAGTGACGGTTGCGACATCCATGGCAGGTCGAGGAACAGATATTAAATTGGGACCGGGTGTTGCAGAACTTGGTGGCTTAGTAGTCATCGGTACAGAACGAATGGAAAGTCAGCGAATTGATCTGCAAATCAGAGGACGCTCGGGTAGACAAGGAGATCCAGGTCTGTCGAAGTTTTTTGTATCATTAGAAGATGATGTTATCAAGAAGTTCGGTCCATCCTGGGTTCACAGAATGTACAAAGAGTATAGTGTTGCTGATATTACTCAACCACAAGTCCTTGAGGGAAGAAAATATCACAGACTGGTTGAGAAAGCTCAAAATGCAAGTGATAGTGCTAGTCGCGCCAACAGACAGAGAACACTAGAATATGCTGAGAGTATGAATATCCAACGTGATCTCATCTATAAGGAAAGAAATCGTTTAATAAACGGAGATAGGGATCTTCGAGATGTATTATCTGAGATGATTGACGAGTATATTGAAAATATTTTATCTGAAAATCTAAAAACCAGAGAAGAATTATTTCACTATATTGTCACGAATATCAGTTTTAATATCCGAGAA
Source organism: Streptococcus oralis (assembly GCF_964238205.1). Taxonomy (GTDB): domain Bacteria; phylum Bacillota; class Bacilli; order Lactobacillales; family Streptococcaceae; genus Streptococcus; species Streptococcus oralis_CZ. The sequence continues at coordinate 128,362 of NZ_CAXSLF010000006.1, read as the reverse complement.
TTACCTCTTGATCTAGTCATTGAAGATGAACAAGAGTTGAGAAATTTCTTGATTCAGATCATTAACAATGAGTTAAATGATAAGAAGACCTTGTTAGAACCTCATGATTTATATGACCAATTTTTGAGAGTTTCCATGCTTAAAGCCATTGATGATAACTGGGTAGAACAGGTGGACTACCTGCAACAATTGATGATGGCAATTGGCGGGCAAACAGCCAGTCAAACGAACCCTATCGTAGAATACTACCGAGAAGCCTATATGGGATTTGAAGCCATGAAAGAGCAGATTCGTTCAGATATGGTACGGAATATCTTGATGGGCTTGGTACAGATGGGACCTAAGGGCGAAATCGTAACCCATTTTCCATAAAAGGAGAATATATGACAATTTACAATATAAATTTAGGAATTGGCTGGGCCAGCAGTGGTGTTGAATATGCCCAAGCTTATCGTGCGGGTATTTTTCGCAGCCTGAATCTGCCGTCGAAGTTTATCTTTACAGACATGATTTTGGGCGATAATATCCAGCATTTAACCGCAAATATCGGTTTTGATGATGATCAGGTTATCTGGCTCTACACTCATTTCACAGACATCAAGATTGCACCGACCAGTGTGACGGTAGATGATGTTTTGGCTTATTTTGAAGGTGTAGAAAGCCGTCGTGAAAGAAACGGGAAAATTGAACGAATCTTCTTCTCAGATGAAGACAAGTTTATCACTTGTTATTTGGTAGATGAGGAAAAAGATTTTGTCCAACATGTGGAGTATGTGTATGCTGGTAAATTGATCCGCAAGGATTACTTCTCATATACACGCTACTGCACAGAGTATTTTGCTCCTAAAGATAATGTAGCGACACTCTACCAAAGAACCTTCTACAATGAAGATGGGACTCCAGCTTATGAGATGTTCATGAATCAAGGGACCGAGGAAGTCTACCGTTTTAAGGATCGAATCTTATACGGGAAGCCTGCCTTGATCCGTTATTTCATGCAGACACTTGAGTTAAGTAAATCAGATCTAGTGATTTTGGATCGTGAGACAGGGATTGGTCAGGTGGTCTTTGAAGAAGCGCGTGCAGCGCACCTTGCTGTTGTCGTTCACGCTGAGCACTATAGTGAAAATGCGACCAATGATGATTATATCCTTTGGAACAACTATTATGACTACCAGTTTACCAATGCAGATAAGGTCGATCTCTTTATCGTTTCAACGGATCGTCAAAAGGAAGTTCTAGAGCAACAGTTTGCTCGCTATACCTCGCATGCTCCTAAGATTGTGACCATTCCAGTTGGAAGTGTTGACCAATTAACAAAACCACAAAAGAGTCGTAAACCATTTTCTCTTATTACAGCTTCGCGTCTAGCCAAGGAAAAACACATTGATTGGCTTGTCAAGGCTGTAATTGAGGCTCATAAGGAATTGCCAGAATTAACCTTTGATATCTACGGTAGTGGTGGTGAGGAAGGACGTCTTCATGAGATTATCGCTGCAGGTCAGGCAGAAGAGTATATTAAACTCAAGGGTCATGCAGAACTCTCCCAAATCTATTCACAGTATGAAGTTTATCTAACTGCTTCTACAAGTGAAGGATTTGGTTTGACACTCATGGAAGCAATTGGCTCAGGCTTGCCATTGATTGGTTTTGATGTTCCTTATGGAAATCAAACCTTCATCGAAGATGGCGAAAATGGATATTTGATTCCAAGCTCATCTGACCATGTCGAAGATGAAATCAAGAAAGCTTATGCAGAAAAAATCTGCCAACTGTATTCGGAAAATCGCTTGGAAAGTATGAGAGAAAAATCCTACCAGATTGCTGAGAAATTCTTGACTCAAGAGATTTTGAATAAATGGGAAAAAACAATCAAGGAGGTAGTGGATGATTCAGTTATTTGATGTATACAATCAAGAAAGCCAAGATTTGCATTATAGTCTGACTGTGGCAGGACTGTCTGATTTGACTGTGGTTATTGAACCAGATGGATTTTTACCAGATGGAGTTGTCTCACCCTTCACTTATTATTTGGGTTATGACAGTGGCAAACCCTTGTACTTTAACCAAGTTCCTGTCCCAGACTTTTGGGAGATTGCTGGTAATAATCAATTTGGGACTATCAATGATCTCAATCAAGAACGGGCAGTGATTCATTTTGCAGATGGCTTACAGGCTCGTTTGGTGAAAAAAGTCGAATGGAAGACACCGGCAGGCCGCATCTTTCAAGTAGATCACTACAATCGTTTTGGAGCTTGCTTTGCTAAGACCACCTTTGATGGATCTGGTCAAGCTATTATGACTTCTTATCGGGACGTAGATCAAAAGGAAGTTATTTTAGAAAACCATGTCACAGGTGATATTCTGCTGACCTTGGAAGGTCAAGGATTGCGCCATTTTTCTGGTCGAGTGGCCTTTATTATAGACTTCTTACAAGGTTTGAAAGTGAATCTTGACCACATTCTCTTTAATACCCTATCTACATCGTTTTTGACTTCCTTCCATTTCCCAGAAAAATCAGGTCAGGATATCCTAGTTTGGCAAGAACCATTGCAGGATCATATTCCAGGAAATATGCAACTGATCTTGGAGAATGATCAACTTCGAGCTAAGACCATTATCATTCCAGATTATGCGACTTATGAACGCGCTCTGCAATTGACGGATGAAAAATTCCATCATAAGTTTAGTCACTTGGGTTATCATTATCACTTTAAGCGCGATAATTTTGTTCGTCCTGATGCCTTGATAGTGACCAATTCGGACCAACTAGAGCAAATCGAAAAACTGGTGGAGAGTTTACCAAGGGTTACTTTCCGAATCGCAGCAGTGACAGAGATGTCATCTAAGTTGTTGGATATGCTCCGCTATCCAAATGTTGTGCTCTATCAGAATGCCAGTCCCCAAAAGATTCAGGAGCTTTATCAGTTATCAGATATCTACCTGGATATCAACTATGGGAATGAACTGCTTCAGGCTGTTCGACAGGCTTTTGAACACAACCAACTGGTCCTAGCTTTTGAGGAAACAGCCCATAATCGCCGCTATACAGCTCCAAATCATATTTTCGCTAAGGAAGCAGTTGATGACATGATTCATACCATTGAGTTAGCCCTTTCTCATGTCAAAGAGATGGGTCGAGCTCTTGGAGATCAAGGGTACCATGCCAATTATGTAGATCCAATTATGTATCAGGAGCGGATGGAAACCATTTTAGGAGAAAGCCATGACTAAAAAAGATCTATTTTATCAAGATGTTGAAGGTCGCATGGAAGAGATGAAACAACAACCCATCAAAAAAGAAAAATCTACACGTGGTGAAAAAATTAGTAAGACATTTTCTTTCTTGATAGGATTCATCATTTTGATTGGTTTATTATTTACTTTGATAGGACTTTTGAGGTAGTTAAATGACAGAATTATTGATAATTTTAACCATTATTTTAGCTATTGTCTTAATCATCCTTGTGACCATTCAACCAAGGCAAACTCAAATTTTTTCTATGGATGCTACTAGTAATATCGGAAAGCCCAGCTATTGGCAAAGCAATACGCTTGTTAAAGTCTTAACCTTACTCGTTAGCTTATCACTATTTGTGTTGTTGCTCCTCTTTATGGTTTTAACTTTTAACTAATCTTTTTCTGTATTGCTAGAACGTTTGATTTTAACAGTGAAGATTTAAAGAAATTTAAGTTTGAGGAGAAAATTTTAAGAAAACTTTTAGGAATCTAATTTATACTATAAGCATAAGTTAAGAAGAACTTAACTTTAACTCCTAAAAATTTTTCATAATAATCTCCCTATAAAATAAAGTCGCCCAATCAGGCGGCTTATTTTTTGTTCTAAGTCTATGCTTTTTCATGGTATAATAGTGCTATGAGATTAGATAAATTTTTAGTTGCCTGCGCTGTAGGAAGTCGGACGGAAGTTAAAAACTTTCTAAAGACTGGGCGCGTGATGGTCAATGGTAAAAAGGAAAAATCTGCCAAGCTACAAATCAATGAAGAGACAGACGAGATTTGTTTTGACGGGCAAAAGCTAGACTACGAGGAGTTTGTTTACTATATGATGAACAAGCCCCAGGGTGTTATTTCAGCAACTGAAGATCCTAAACATAAGACTGTGTTGGATTTGTTAGATGACTTAGCTCGTTCAAAGGAAGTTTTCCCAGTAGGGCGTTTGGATATCGATACGCATGGACTCTTGCTCTTGACCAATGATGGTCAGTTGGCTCATGCTCTTCTTTCTCCTAAACGTCATGTGGATAAGACTTATCTGGCACAGGTCAAGGGGATTATGACCGATGCAGATGTTGAGACATTTGCACAAGGGATTCCGCTCAAAGACTTTACCTGTCAGCCTGCCAAGCTGGAACTTGTATCTCTTGATAGAGAAAAAAACCAAAGTCTGGTTCGTGTGACCATTGCCGAGGGGAAATTTCACCAGGTTAAACGGATGGTAGCCTACTGTGGCAAGGAAGTGGTGGACTTGCAACGTCTGACCATGGGAACTTTAACCTTGGATGAAAATCTGAAACGTGGGGAATGGCGTCGCTTGACCACAGAGGAATTAGAAGGCTTGCGCGAAAGTGTTGGGTAAACTGTGTAATCTTTGAAAAAGGTGAGGAAAATATCCTTACCTTTTTCAGTTTTTGGTTGCTTCCTTTGTGAAAAGAGTTATAATAGACTGTAGAATAAAAGGAGGATTTTATGAACGCGATTCAAGAATCATTTACAGATAAATTATTTGCCAACTATGAAGCAAATGTAAAGTACCAAGCTATCGAAAATGCTGCTAGCCACAATGGAATTTTTGCAGCCCTCGAGCGTCGTCAAAGCCATGTAGACAACACACCTGTTTTCTCACTTGATTTGACAAAGGACAAGGTTACTAACCAGAAAGCATCTGGTCGTTGCTGGATGTTTGCGGCCCTCAATACCTTCCGTCACAAACTCATCACTCAATACAAACTTGAAAACTTTGAATTGTCACAAGCCCACACCTTCTTCTGGGACAAGTATGAAAAATCAAACTGGTTCTTGGAGCAAGTCATTGCGACTGCAGACCAAGAATTGACAAGCCGCAAGGTTAGCTTCCTACTCCAAACTCCACAACAAGATGGTGGTCAATGGGATATGGTTGTGGCTCTCTTTGAGAAATATGGTGTCGTTCCTAAGTCTGTTTATCCAGAGTCTGTTTCATCTAGCAGCAGTCGTGAGCTCAATGCAATCCTTAACAAATTGCTTCGTCAAGATGCTCAAATCTTGCGTGACCTCTTGGCTTCTGGTGCTGATCAAGCGACTGTTCAAGCAAAAAAAGAAGACCTCTTGCAAGAAATCTTTAACTTCCTTGCTATGTCACTAGGACTTCCACCACGTCAATTTGACTTTGCTTATCGTGATAAGGATAACAACTACCAAAGCGAAAAAGGCATCACTCCACAAGAGTTTTACAAGAAATATGTCGACCTTCCACTAGAAGACTACGTTTCTGTAATCAATGCTCCAACTGCTGATAAACCATATGGCAAATCTTACACAGTTGAGATGTTGGGAAATGTTGTTGGTAGCCGTGCAGTTCGCTACATCAACGTACCGATGGAACGCTTGAAAGAATTGGCCATTGCCCAAATGCAAACAGGAGAAACTGTTTGGTTTGGTTCAGATGTCGGCCAACTCAGCAACCGTAAAGCCGGAATCCTTGCGACAGATGTTTATGATTTTGAATCAAGCATGGATATCCAACTCACTCAAGACAAGGCTGGACGTTTGGATTACAGCGAAAGCTTGATGACCCACGCCATGGTCTTGACAGGTGTTGATTTGGATGAAAATGGCAAATCAATCAAATGGAAAGTTGAAAACTCATGGGGAGACAAGGTCGGTGCAGATGGTTACTTTGTTGCCTCAGATGCCTGGATGGACGAATACACTTACCAAATCGTTGTTCGCAAAGAATTGCTAACAGAAGAAGAACGAGCTGCTTATGAAGCAGAACCAATCGTGCTTGCACCATGGGATCCAATGGGTGCCTTGGCAGAATAAATGAGATATAAAAAGAATGGTTCTATAATTTTTAGGGTTGATGGAAATTTTCCACCAACCCTATTTTAGTGTATACAAAAAGGCCAACATCCATTATATTAAAAGCGCTGAAACCTAAAACAAAAGGATGATGACCATATGAACAATATACTAGAAGCTACACTACAAATCAAAGATAAAAACATTATTTGGGATAATAATGTTCAAGAGAAGATAAAAAATAGAAAATCTTTATTTTATTCAGCTACATATACGCATAAACCATAATTATGTGCCGTTTGTGGGTGCGTTAGCCAAAATAACAATATTGTTAAAAACGGGACGAAAACTTCTCGTATCACTCTCTGTTCTGTTTCAGGCCTTCCGGCCTACTTAAAGCTACGAAAGCAGAGGTTTCTCTGTAGAGAATGTGGTTCTTCATTTACTGCAGATACTAGTCGAATTGTAGAAAAATACTGTCATATCTCGAAACGATTAAAAAATGAAATTAAGGCAAAAATAAGTGAAACAGTATCTGAAACATATATTGCCAAAGAAACAAATGTTTCAATTCATACCGTTAGACGTATCATAGATGATACAGCACGATTATTAACGATTAAACCATTACATGATTTACCTGAGCATTTGTGTTTTGATGAATTTAAATCTGTTAAATCTTCCGATAGCAATATGAGCTTCATTATTTGTGATAGCACTACACACAAGTTGGTCGATGTTGTACGAGGTAGAAAATCTTACAGTTTGAAACAATATTTTTATCGTTTTGAGCCTGAGACTAGATTAAAGGTGAAAACTATCTCCATCGATATGTACTTGCCATACATTCAATTAATAAAAGAAATGTTTCCTAACGCAAAAATTATCATTGATCCTTTTCACATTGTACAAGCCTTGAATAGAGAATTAAATCGAACTCGGGTACGTATCATGAATCAGCATCGTTATAAAAATCCTAAATTATATCGAAAGTTAAAACATTATTGGAAGTTAATTTTAAAGAACCCTAATGAACTTCAGAACTATAAATATAATCGTTATAAGCTTTTTGAAAGCTTCATAACAAGTAAAGGAATCGTAGATTATATCTTAGAAAACAATCCATCTCTAAAAAATGATTATGAGGTTGTACATTCACTTCGTGAATGTATACAGGATAGAGATTATATAGAATTCAAGGAAACGATTGAAGCAGCTACGCAATTAGACCTATCTCCTGGTTTAAAAAGAGTATTAAAGACTCTTATGACTTACTTGCCATATATTCAAAATACTTGTGAGTATCCAACTAGAACAAATGGCCCTATTGAAGGAATAAACAATAAAATAAAAGTGCTTAAAAGAAATGCCTACGGCTTTAGAAACTATTACCATTTTAGAAATAGGATTATTTTAATAACAAAAATGTTTGGCCCAAAACAAAAAGGAATTAAGCAACAATTAGTTGCTTAATCCCTTCCTAAATTTCTTCATCAACACTATTTGACAAAGAGCCCTTTTTTAGTGCTCAAAATAGCACTCAATTTTAAATGGATTTGGTGTTCAAAAAATATAATCAAATGCAACAAACTAATTTCATTTTTAATAGGCACAATTAATTTTAGAAGATAGTACGAAAAAATATTGACTGTTTTCTTTAGAATGTGTAAAATTTAGATAGATTATTTAAAGTGAGGTTTTTTTATCTTGTCTATATTAAAGAAGAAATTTAATAAGTTTAGTGTTCTATTGAATCTGGTATTAATAGCTATTATAGCTATTGGAGTGCTATTTTTCTTACCTAAGGAACATAAATCAGAAGTCAAATCGTCAATTAATATCGAAAGTATTGAAAAAGTGAATGAAGTTGTATTTTTGAATGCGGGAATTAATGAAATTATTTCTGAAACAAAAACAACTCAAGTTTTTGGGTTTGATGTGCCGTTCTCTAAAAAAACAGCATTAGTAATTTTAAATTATAAAGCTAAATTTGGGATTAAAAGTAGTGTAAAGATTGAACAAATAGGTGAAAAAGAATATAAGGTTATTGTTCCAAAATTTGAAGTAATTGGTGTGGAACTTTCAAAAGATAATCCTTACAATTTGTATGATGATCATGGAGAGTTGTTAAGTGGGACTACAGAAGATGTTGATACTGGGAAATTGGTCACAAACCAACTTTCTAGTGATAAACAAGCAGAGTATTTAGATAAATTTAAGAGTGAAATTAAAGAATCTGCAATCAATTATTATAAAACAATATTTTCTTCAATGGATTCTGAAGTAAAAGTAACTATAGAATTTACAGAATAATTTTTGAAATACAAAACCCTGACCAGAGATGGTCAGGGTTTTGTGTGGTTCTATAATTTTTAGGGTTGATGGAATTTTTCCACCAACCCTATTTTAGTGTATACAAAAAGGCCAACATCCATTATATTAAAAGCGCTTAAACCTAAAACAAAAGGATGATGACCATATGAACAATATACTAGAAGCTACACTACAAATCAAAGATGTACACAATGAAGGTGTTACATTCCATTTCTTAGAGAATATTAAAGAAGTATTGCGTGATGAGAGTGGGAAAGTAACTGGTGTAAAAGTTATTACAATGGAACTTGGTGAACCTGATGAAAGTGGAAGAAGATCAACGCATGAACTGGCAGGTAGTGAACATATTATTCCATGTGACCTTGTCGTTGCAGCAATTGAACAAAAGTAGACTTTAGTGTTCTAGATGAAAGGTAAAAATTTGACTTTCGGTCAACATCAGAATACAATAGAAATGAACTAATAACAGGGGATGCATATTTAGGTCCTCAATCTATCGCAACCGCAATTAAAGGCGGGTGAGAAGTTGCGACAGAAGTACATGAATCGTTTAAAGAAAACACATAAATAACTTGTGGTGCCTTTCGTTTTTTTACTGGGAAAATTAAGGAACTATAGTTATAAATCCTTAAAGATATTAATATATTAACATGCGTATATTTATAGGAAGAAGGTTATGTCATCTATAGTTGTACTTCTGACGATAAGGTTGTTCGTGTACCAAAGGAAATTAAAGGTAAACCTGTTATCGCAATTGGAGAACGTGGTCTTGCGAACTTGAAACATTGTGAGGCAATCGTTTTACCAGATACAGTACGATATATTGGAAAAGGTGCGTTTACGATTGACAATAAGTTAAAGTATGTCCACTTTGGTAAGTCAATAGAAACAGTAGAAGATGATGTTTTCAACTCTGACAGTTCATTAGAATCAGTTGTATTCCCAGAAGGAACAAAGAGTATTGGAACATTAGTATTCTGGGGGACATCATCAATTAAATCTATTACAATTCCAGCAAGTGTAACAGAAATTACAGAATACTTCTATTTTGTGGATAACTGTAACCCAGATGTAGAAATCCATACACCTAAGGGATCAAAGGCAGAAGAAGTAGCTAAAGCAATGCAACTTAAAGTAGTAAATGACTAAAGGGGAATAGTATGAACAAAAAATTACTATCAGGCTTAGGGACTGACCCCAAAAAGTGAGAATTTAATAAAAACACCCTAGGGCTACCGTCTTCGGTATCCAACCGGAGACAGGTAGTCCAATTTTTGTTGGATTCTTTTTTCATTAGGTTCTTCATCAACACTATTTGACAAAGAGCCAAAAGAATCAGGAGATAATCCTGATTCTTTTTTGTTTGTAAATTCTCACCGAGATTACATGATACCGAAGAAACGAGCTGCGATACCAACTACAAAGAGGGCAAGAATGATTGTGATTGGAGATACTTTTTTCTTAAGCAACCACATGCAAAGGAAAGTAAGGAGAAGTCCCATCAATCCAGGGATCAATGAGTTCAACTGACCTTGAAGCGTTTGTGGTTGAACGCTATCCAAGCTCAATCCGCTAAGTGCTTGGCCGAGGATTCCCTTCAATTCTCCACCTGTAACAGGACCTTCTGGGAATACGATGTAGGCACCTTCTGACAATTGTTTACCTGGAAGGTTGATAGTGAAGTTGATCGATACCCAACGTTGTACAAGAACGGCAAGGATGAACATACCAAGGATAGAAGCTCCTTTAGTGATGTCTTTCAAGATACCACCAGACATATCTTTAGTGATTTCAGATCCAGCCTTGTAACCAAACTCTTGTGTATACCATAGGAAAGACATACGGATTGCATTCCATCCAAAGAAGAAGAGAAGTGGACCAACGATGTTACCAGTTGCAGCAAGTGATGCACCAAGGGCACCAAGGATAGGACGAACTGTAAACCAGAAGACTGGGTCACCGATACCAGCAAGAGGTCCCATCATACCGATCTTAACACCTTGGATAGCAGCGTCATCGATTTCAGTACCGTTTGCGCGTTCTTCTTCAAGTGCAAGAGTAACCCCCATGATTGGGGCAGCTACGTATGGGTGAGTGTTGAAGAACTCGAGGTGACGCTCAAGAGCAGCAGCTTGGTCTTCTTTTTTAGTGTAAAGTTTCTTGATAGCTGGGATCAAAGAGTAAGCCCAACCCAAGTTTTGCATACGTTCGTAGTTCCAAGAACCTTGAAGGAATTGTGAACGCCACCAAACTTTTTGGCGATCTGATTTTGATAATTGAATTTTTTCAGCCATGATTGTTCCCCTTTCTAGTAGTCTTCTAGGATATCACCGATTGGATCGTTAGAAGTTGCAGCTCCTCCTCCGCCGTTTCCACCTTGTTTAGAAAGGTTGAGGTAGATGAAGGCAAGGGCAACACCGATGACACCAAGGGCAATCAAAGTCAATTGAGAGATTGCTGCAAGAGCAAAACCGATAGCGAAGAATGGCCATACTTCACGAGTAGCCATCATGTTGATAACCAAAGCGTAACCAACGGCAACGACCATGGCACCACCGACAGCCATACCACCTTTAAGCCATTCTGGCATAAGTTCCAATACGCCTTGAACGGCTTCAGTTGGCATTGCAAGCAAGAGTGCAGCTGGGATAGCAATACGTAGACCTTGAAGAGCAAGGGCAAAGTAGTGAGCGCGCTCAACAGCTGTAATGTTTCCTTCTTTAGCAGCAGCGTCAGCAGTGTGAACCAAACCAACTGAGATTGTACGAACAATCATAGTTAAGAAAAGTCCAGCTACAGCAAGAGGGATTGCAGTTGCAGTTGCGACTGCGATACCTTCAGTAGTAAAGTTACCACCTTTGATCATGATAATTGCAGCAGCAACAGAAGCAAGAGCAGCGTCAGGAGCTACGGCAGCTCCGATGTTAGCCCAACCAAGGGCGATCATTTGAAGTGATCCACCAAGCATAACCCCTGCTTCGAGGTTACCAGTTACAAGACCGATAAGGGTACATGCTACGATTGGTTGATGGAATTGGAATTGGTCGAGGATACCTTCAAGACCTGCGAAGAAGGCAACAACTACAACCAAGATAGCAGAAATGAATGAAATATCTGACATGGTTTTATTCCTTTTCTATTTAATGTTAATTATTGAACGTTAGCTTTGCTAATCAAGTCAAACAAATCTTTTTTAGTGTCGTTTGGTACTTTACGTACGTCAAATTCAACACCAAGATCACGCATTTTTTCAAATGTAGCAACGTCGTCTTTGTCCATTGACAATACGTTGTTGACCATTGTTTTACCAGTTGAGTGAGCCATTGATCCAACGTTAAGAGTCTTGATTGGCACACCGCCTTCGATAGCACGAAGAGCATCTTGAGGTGTTTCAAACAAGATAAGGGCGTGTGTCTCACCAAAACGAGGGTCTTTTGCAACCTCAATCAATTTTTTGATTGGTACAACGTTAGCCTTCACTCCGTTAGGAGCTGCTTGTTTGATCAATTCTTTACGAAGATCGTCGTTAGCTACGTTATCTGAAGCAACGATGATACGGTTAGCTTTTGAATCTGGTGTCCAAGCAGTTGCGACTTGTCCGTGAAGAAGACGTGTGTCAAGACGAGCAAGATTGATTTTCAATTTACCGTCTCCGATAACTGTTCCTTCTGGGATAGCAGCTTGGGCTACAGGAGCAGCTGCAGCAGTTGCAACTTCCTCAGCTGGATTTAGCTCTTCTGGAAGAGCCTTGATGCCATCTTTGGCCTCTTTAATGATGTTTGCAGCGACTTTATCCACTCCAGCAGCAGCGTCCATCAGGCGCTCTGTGTAAGCTTGGATCAACATCGGTAAATTAAGTCCTGTGATGATGGCAAATTTACGTTCAGGGTTTTCTCCCATTACGCGGCTAGCTTGGTTAAATGGAGAACCACTCCAAAGGTCAGCCAAGACTAGAACCTCATCTTCTGCGTCAAATGCAGCCACAGCATTGTTGAACTTGGCGTATAAATCATCTGGACCTTCGTTTGGCATAAAGGTTACAACTTGAACCTTTTCTTGTTCACCAAAGATCATAGATCCTGACTGATGAATACCCGCGGCAAATTCACCGTGGCTCGCAATAATGATTCCGATACTCATTATTGTCATTCCTCCTTATAAAATGTTTGACTTGTAGTTTAAGAAAACTTTAAGACTCCTTAAGTATAAATCGTTTTCAGAAAAAAAGCAACTAATTATAATAAAGAGTGAAAAAAATCTCAAAGTTTCATATTTGTAAATATTGATATATCAACTTTTTATAAAATCGTCTATAAAATGGTAAAAAAATTTAATATAAAAAAGCAGAGGGACTAGGAAGTTTACGTCAGTAGTGCTCTTGGGCGTCTAAAAAATGCCTCAAGTCCAATTAATTGTTATGTCAAAATTTTATTACTAAAAAAACGAGGTGGGATCTTCTGTCCCTACCTCATTTTGGCATTTATTATTTATCTTAGTGAGTAAAGTCTAGAACCATACGACCTTGGATGGTTCCAGCAGCCATTTCATCAAAGACAGCAATAGCATCTTCCACAGGGCGTTTTTGAACGATTGGAACAACGAGACCTTCTGCACCAAATTGGAAGGCTTCTTCCAAGTCTTTACGTGTTCCAACAAGGGAACCGATGACTTGGATACCGTCAAGAACTGTTTTGACGATGCTAAGGTCCATCATTTCAGATGGGAGACCAACAGCAACTACTCGACCTCCTGCACGAACAGAATCAACTGCTTGATTAAAGGCAACTTTTGATACAGCTGTTACGACAGCTGAGTGAGCACCACCATTTGTTTTTTCTTTGATAAGACCTGGAACATCTTCGACTTCAAGACCATTAATCACGATATCAGCACCAACTTCTTTAGCTAGAGCAAGTTTATCATTGTTAATATCAACTGCGATAACGTGAGCGTTGAATACTTTTTTAGCGTATTGGACAGCCAAGTTACCAAGACCTCCAGCGCCATAGAGGACAACCCATTGGCCTGGTTCAACTTTTGCTTCTTTGATAGCCTTGTATGTAGTAACACCGGCACAAGTGATAGAAGAAGCTTGGGCTGGATCGAGACCATCTGGAACCTTAACAGCATAATCTGCAGTTACGATACATTGTTCAGCCATACCACCGTCAACTGAGTAGCCTGCATTTTTTACGGAACGACAAAGAGTTTCTCGTCCGGTTGTACAGTATTCACACATACCACAGCCTTCAAAGAACCAAGCTACGCTGACACGGTCGCCAACTTTGAGGCTTTTAACATCAGGAGCGACTTCTTTGACGATACCAATCCCTTCGTGACCAAGAACGCGTCCTGGAACTTTACCAAAGTCACCATGGGCAACGTGGAGGTCAGTGTGGCAGACACCACAGTACTCAACTTCTACAAGAGCTTCCCCAGTTTCGAGTGGACGGAGAACTTTTTCTTCAATAGCAACACCAGTGCCTTCTGGATTTACAACAACAGCTTTCATAGCTATCCTCCTTGATGATTCGTTGAGGTGCAGTGGAAAAGGGGCTTGGCTTGAGAGGTTTTCAAGTGAAGTCGAATTTGAACCGCCCTCTTATTTACTTATATGTGAAGTATATCACGATATTTACTATAGTACAATAGTTTTGAGGTAAAAAACTATGTAATCGCTTAACCGGTTGATAAGACTGTGAAAATTGAACAAATAAGATTGATGCATTGGCGAGTAAATACCTATAAACGCTAGAAAAGTTGACTTTATATCGCCTCTTTAAGGTTTTCAGCAAATTTTCTGAGTTTCTTCTCGAGGGGATTTTGGTATAATATAGAAAGCAATTGATCTTTCTGATAAGAGAATTTAGAGTGAGAGGTATCTATGTCCCCTTCTGTTCAGTTATTGAAAAACCGTTATTTAAAAAATATAAAAGAAAATCCAGATCTCTATATTGGGATTGAGTTGGAGTTTCCTATCGTTCATGTAAATGGGCAAGCGACAGATATTGAAGTCAGTAAGGACTTGATGCGCTTTTTGGTGGATGCTCTCCATCTGGAAGTTGAAAAAGAGGACCAGGAAGGAAATCCGATTCAACTTGTAGAACCAAAAAATCAGGATCGGATTCTGTTTGAGGTTTCCTACACGACCTTGGAGTTTGCCTTTGGCAGAGCCCATAATATCCAAGAGGTCCAAGGACGCTTCGAGGCCTATATGAAGGTCATTCAGGAAAAGCTTGGAGAAAAGGATCATGCTATCCAGGGCTGGGGAATTCACCCAAACTGGGATCAGAATGACAATCGACCTGTGGCTTATCCACGTTACCAGATGCTGATGGATTACTTGCATATGGGAAGTCGCCAAGATAGAGCTGATTTGCATGACTTTCCACAATACGGTGCTTTTATCTGTGGGAGTCAAGTTCAGTTGGATGTATCGACTGCTAACTACCTACGTGTCATCAATGCTTTCACTCAGCTTGAGGCAGCCAAAGCTTTCTTATTTGCCAATTCTGAGTTTTCGGGAGCAGAATGGGATACTCAGATTTCACGAGATATCTTTTGGGAAGACTCCATGCATGGGATTTATCCAGAGAATGTCGGTGTCAATGCCAGACTTTTCAAAGATGAGGATGATTTCTTCGATTATCTAGACCACTCTGCGATTTTTACAGCAGAACGAGGTGGAGAAACCTACTATTTTTCTCCGATTCGGGCTAGAGATTACCTAGCTACTGAGGAAGTTTCGGCCTATACTTTAAATGGAAAAGAAACTCTGCTTGTTCCTCATGAGAAGGATTTTCAAACGCACCGTAGTTACCAATATCAAGACCTAACAACTCGAGGGACGGTTGAATTCCGTAGTGTTTGTACGCAACCCCTAGACCGAACCTTTGCTTCGGCAGCCTTTCATCTAGGTTTGTTGGTAAATCTAGACAAGCTTGAAACATACCTAGAAACAGCACCTTTCTTTGAGAGATTTGGTCGTGACTACAAATCTTTGAGACGTCAGTTTTCTAAGAAACAGCTTTCAGATGAGGAGACAGCTGGAATTGTTCAATTCTCAAAAGATTTGCTAGCTATAGCAGAGCAAGGACTTGAGATGAGAGGGCAGAGTGAAATGAGCTATTTAGAGCCTCTGAAAGAAAAAATGACTCTATAATTTTCTTATAAAGGAAGAATTTTCTGAAAAATCATGTTATAATGGATGAGACTATAGATAAAGGATAGAGATTTATGACATTAGTTTATCAATCAACGCGTGATGCGAAAAATACCGTAACAGCCAGCCAAGCGATTTTGCAAGGTTTGGCAACAGATGGAGGTTTGTTTACTCCAGTTAGTTATCCAAAGGTAGATTTGGATTTTGATACATTAAAAGATGCTTCTTACCAAGAAGTGGCTAAGCTGGTCTTGTCAGCTTTCTTGGATGACTTTACAGCAGAAGAGTTGGACTACTGTATCACCAATGCCTATGACAGCAAGTTTGATACACCAGCCATTGCCCCTCTTGTCAAACTTGATGGCCAATACAACTTGGAACTTTTCCACGGTTCAACCATTGCCTTTAAGGATATGGCCTTGTCTATCTTGCCATACTTTATGACAACAGCTGCCAAGAAACATGGCTTGGAAAACAAGATTGTCATCTTGACAGCAACATCTGGTGATACTGGGAAAGCTGCTATGGCAGGATTTGCGGATGTTCCTGGAACTGAAATTATCGTCTTTTATCCAAAAGATGGTGTCAGCAAGGTACAAGAGTTGCAAATGACCACTCAAACTGGAGATAACACTCATGTCATCGCCATTGATGGAAACTTTGATGATGCCCAAACCAACGTGAAGCATATGTTCAACGATGTGGCTCTTCGTGAAAAATTGGTAGCTAACAAGCTCCAGTTCTCATCAGCCAACTCTATGAATATCGGTCGTTTGGTACCACAGATTGTTTATTATGTTTATGCCTACGCTCAGCTTGTTAAGACTGGCGAGATTAAGGCTGGTGACAAGGTTAACTTCACCGTACCGACAGGAAACTTTGGTAATATCTTGGCTGCCTTTTACGCTAAGCAAATCGGTCTACCAGTTGGAAAACTGATCTGTGCTTCAAATGACAATAATGTCTTGACAGACTTCTTCAAGACTCGTGTCTATGACAAGAAGCGTGAGTTTAAGGTAACCACTAGCCCATCTATGGATATCTTGGTATCTTCAAACTTGGAGCGTCTCATTTTCCACCTTTCGGGTAATGATGCGGTTAAGACAGCTGAACTCATGGATGCTTTGAACACTCAAGGTCAGTATGAATTGAAAGATTTTGATGCAGAGATTCTTGACCTCTTTGCAGCAGAATATGCGACAGAAGCAGAAACAGCTGCAGAAATTAAGCGTGTCTACGAGTCAGATTCTTATATCGAGGATCCTCATACAGCAGTTGCTTCAGCTGTTTATAAAAAATACCAAGCGGCTACAGGCGATGTGACTAAGACTGTGATTGCATCAACAGCTAGTCCTTACAAATTCCCAGTGGTTGCAGTAGAAGCTGTAACTGGGCAATCAGGTTTGAGCGATTTTGAAGCCTTGGCTCAATTACACGAAATTTCAGGAGTAGCAGTGCCACCAGCAGTTGATGGCCTCGAAACAGCTCCAGTTCGTCACAAGACAACTGTTGCAGCAGCAGAGATGCAGACTGCAGTAGAATCTTATCTAGGACTTTAAAACAGAGGAAGTAAACTCGGTTGGGAAACTAACTGAGTTTCTTTTCATCAGGAGGAAGGATTGTTTAAGAAATATAAAGACATTCTCAACATAGCTCTGCCAGCCATGGGTGAAAATTTTTTACAGATGTTCATGGGGATGGTAGATAGCTATCTGGTGGCACATCTGGGTTTAATCGCCATTTCGGGTGTGTCTGTAGCGGGTAACATTATCACCATTTACCAAGCAATTTTTATTGCTTTGGGAGCGGCTATTTCCAGTGTCATTTCCAAAAGTTTGGGACAGAAGGACCAGTCTAGACTAGCCTACCATGTGACAGAAGCGCTCAAGATTACTCTGCTACTGAGTTTAGTTTTAGGGGTCTTGTCCATCTTTGCCGGTCAAGAGATGATTGGTCTTTTGGGGACAGAAGCGTCTGTGGCTGAGAGTGGTGGACTATACCTAGCTTTGGTTGGTGGGACAATCGTCCTCTTGGGCTTGATGACTAGTCTAGGAGCCTTGATTCGCGCCACTCATAATCCGCGCCTTCCTCTCTATGTAAGTCTTTTATCCAATGCCCTGAATATTCTCTTTTCAAGTCTAGCTATTTTTGTTCTTGATATGGGCATAGCTGGTGTTGCTTGGGGGACCATCCTATCTCGTTTAATCGGAGTTGTGATTTTGTGGTCACAATTAAAACTTCCATATACGAGACCAAGCTTTGGACTGGACAAAGACTTACTGACTTTGGCTTTACCTGCAGCGGGAGAGCGTCTCATGATGCGAGCTGGAGATGTGGTTATTATTGCCTTGGTTGTTTCCTTTGGAACTGAGGCCGTCGCGGGAAATGCGATCGGTGAAGTTTTGACTCAGTTCAACTATATGCCTGCCTTCGGTGTTGCGACAGCAACAGTCATGCAGGTGGCACGAGCAGTAGGGGAGAATGATTGGGCAAGGGTAGACAACTTAAGTAAGCAAACTTTTTGGCTTTCTCTCTTTCTTATGTTGCCCTTAACACTTAGTATCTATGCTCTGGGAACGCCTCTAAGTCACCTCTACACCAGTGATCCTGCGGCCATTAAAGCCAGTGTTATGGTGACGCTGTTCTCTCTACTAGGGACTCCTATGACGACGGGAACAGTCATTTATACAGCTGTCTGGCAGGGTTTGGGGAATGCACGCCTCCCCTTTTATGCGACAAGTATCGGAATGTGGTGTATCCGTATCGGGACAGGTTACCTGATGGGAATTGTTCTTGGTTGGGGCTTGCCTGGTATTTGGGCAGGAACGCTTTTGGACAATGGTTTTCGCTGGTTCTTCCTGCGCTATCGTTATAAGCAATATATCTGTTTGAAAGGATGACATATGAAAAAAATTGGATTTATCTGGGATTTAGATGGAACTTTATTGGACTCTTATGAGGCTATCTTAGCAGGAATCGAAGAGACTTTTGCCCAGTTTGACATTCCTTATGATAAGGCTGAGGTTCGTGCCTTTATTCTACAAACTTCCGTTCAAGATCTGTTGGAAAAGGTGGGAGAAGAAAGAGGCTTGGATGCTGATATGCTCAATCAGGTTCGTGCTCAGAGCTTGGCTGAGAAGAATGCTCAAGTGGTTCTGATGCCAGGGGCGCGTGAAATCTTAGCTTGGGCAGACCAGCAAGGGATTGAGCAGTTTGTTTATACCCATAAAGGTGACAATGCTTTTACTATTTTGGAGAATTTGGGTTTGGCCCACTATTTCACAGAAATTTTAACCAATCAAAGTGGCTTTGCTCGGAAGCCTAGTCCAGAAGCAGCGATTTATCTTTTAGATAAGTATGGATTAAATCCTCAGCAAACTTATTATATAGGGGATCGGACTTTGGATATAGAATTTGCCCAAAATAGTGGGATTCAGAGTATCAATTTTCTTGCCTCACCTGCAACTTGTAATCAACAGATAGAGCATTTAGAAGATATTAGCTCACTTTTTTTCTAGAACTTTCTTTAAGAAGAATGTGTCAGCCTGATGACAAGAAACTAACAAACTATTTCAAGTAATGTGATTTGTTACAACGAATGTACAGTTCTGTTAAATAGCCCCAAAAGGGCTTTTTTTCTCTTTTCTTTGTGTTATGATAGACAGGTACTACATTTGAAAAGGAGTTTGATAGTATGAAGAAAAGAATTATTTTAGCATCAACAGTAGCTCTATCACTTGCCCCTACCTTGGCAACCCAAGCAGAAGAACTAGTATGGACAGCACGTAGTGTTGAGCAAATTCAAAACGATGTTACCAAGAATGAGAATAAAACAAGCTATACGATTCAGTATGGAGATACTCTAAGTACCATTGCCGAAGCTTTGGGAGTGGATGTGACCGTTCTTGCTAACTTGAACAAGATCAGCAATATTGATCTGATTTTCCCTGAGACAGTCCTTACAACAACTGTTAATGATGAGGAAGAAGTGACAGAAGTTGAAATTCAAACCCCTGATACAGTTCAAGGTGGCGAAGGCACAACTGCAACAGCAGATTTGACAACCAACCAAGTCACTGTAGATGACCAAACTGTACAGGTTGAAGATTTAACTCAACCAGTTGAAGAAACAGAAGCTCAAGTTGAGCCAGTAGCACCACAAGTGACTGAAGAAGCAGTAGCAGAAACTACAACAGAAGCCTCAGTACCAGCAGCAGAACCAGTGACAGAAACTACGGCAGAAGTTTCAGCACCAGCAGAAGAAGCAGTAGCAGAAACACCTGTAGTGGAAGAAACCACTACAACAGAAGCCCCTGTTACAGAAACTGTAGCAGAGACTCAATCAACACCATCAACTTACCAAGCTGAAGCAAGCCAAGGTTCATCAGCGACTTATGCAGCACCAGCAGCACCTGATTATGCAAGTATTGCAGCTTCAAAGTCAGAAAATGCAGGTCTACAACCACAAACGGCTGCCTTTAAAGAAGAAATTGCTAACTTGTTTGGTATCACATCATTTAGCGGCTACCGTCCTGGAGATAGCGGAGACCACGGAAAAGGCCTTGCAATTGACTTTATGGTTCCAGTAAGCTCAGCTCTTGGAGACCAAATTGCAGATTATGCTATCCAAAATATGGCTAGCCGTGGCATTAGCTACATCATCTGGAAACAACGTTTCTATGCACCATTCGATAGCAAATACGGACCAGCCTACACTTGGAATCCAATGCCAGACCGTGGTAGCGTAACAGAAAATCACTATGACCACGTTCATGTATCTATGAACTAAGAATAATAAGAAGTTGGGAACTTGAGTTTCCGCTTCTTTTTTTGTTATGATACACTTTATAAGTGAAATAAAATCTAAAACATGTTAGAATGTAAGCGGATACAAAGTTATACTAACGATTTTAAGCATAGAAAGAGGATGATAAGGATGACAAACCGATTAAAAAATCCATTTGAGAAAACAAGAGATGATTTTGAACAGGAATTTACTGGAGAAATTGTCGAACTCTTGATTTTTACCCTCCAAAATGTAAATGGGGCTGCTTCTTTAAAAGATGGGTGTCTAATGCCGTCCGTTCATTTTAAAGCTAGTGTCAATGTCGCAAACCAGGAGTTTTCTGAACTTGAAGGACGTTTGGAATGGCTCCTGACTCCGGAAGAATTTGAAGAAAAGCATTGGGGGTTTAGCTTTGAGCCCTACAAGGTTCACCGTATCAAATGTCAAAAACGTCCCATCATGAAGTTAGAGCCTTATATGTCAGAAGTTGCTAATAACTGCTACCGCTTGCTGGAATACCTAGATGACCACTCTACGGATGCTAGGTTAGAGACCTTGATCGAAACCTACCAGAAACCTGTTATCATTCGAGACGCTATTGGGGAGTTCACCCTAAATAGAGCCTATTCTTGGTTTGAAGGCTTCATTATCTATGAAGGCGGTAAGATTCATGCTATGTTTGATGCGGGTGCAGATGAAAGTCTTCCTCCAAGTTCTTTTGATGATTTAAAGAAATTTATGGGAACTTTCCAAGTCCATGATGCTCAGATTAAAAACTATATCGTCAAAGAATTGTGGGAAACAGCTCAAGACTGGATTGATTCAGATGAAAATGATGTAGAGTTAACAGAAGAGTATTTTACCAACTCACTTTCCTTGAGTGAACTATCAATCAACGAAGATGGGGAATTGACTCTCTACTATGATGATAGCGAGGAAATTTTTGCAGGCCATGCCATCGAAGTTGTCATCGATAAAGAGGGAGAAATCCTTCGAGCAGATTTGGTAGGTTAGTGCTGGATTTTATTTAGAATATAGAAGTAATAGCCTTTTGGGATTGAAACCAAGAGGCTATTTTTCGGAGTGAGCAAAATAGTTGCGTTTTTACTAAGATTGCACTATACTTGATAAGTCAAGTATTGATAAATCAAATATCGAAGAAAGGAGAAACATACTAAAAATGCATGAATTGCTATACCAGCTCCATTTAACAGATCAGACCATCACTCAACTTTTTGAGAAACAATTGGGAATTAGTTTGACCCGCTATCAAATCCTGCAGTTTTTACTGCAACAGTCACCCTGTAACCAGATTGCCGTTCAGGAGAAGTTACAGATTGACCAGGCAGCCTTGACCCGTCATTTTAAGATACTGGAGTCAGAGGGCTATGTCAGTCGCAATCGGAATCCAATCAATCAGCGAGAAGTCTTAGTTGAATTAACCCAAGAAGCCAAGAATCAACTCTTGGTCAATCCGCCTAAACATCACTTGCGAGTGAAGGAGCAGATGGAGAACATCTTATCCTCTACTGAGCAGCAAGACCTGACAGCTTTGTTGACAAAACTAGTATCAGGGTTAGAAAAAATAGAATTTTAAGGAGAAAACAATGTCAATCATTACTACTATTTTAGCAACTATTGTTGCCCTCGAACATTTTTATATCTTTTATTTGGAGAGTATGGCAACCCAATCAGACGCCACCAGTCGAGTCTTTAATATGGAAATGGAAGAGTTGACTCGACCATCTGTAACCTCACTTTTCAAAAACCAAGGAATTTATAATGCCTTGATTGGGGTATTTCTTATTTACGGAATTTATTTCTCACATAGCTTAGAAATCGTAACAATCTTTGTTTTAT
Organism: Streptococcus oralis; assembly: GCF_964238205.1. Classification (GTDB taxonomy): domain Bacteria; phylum Bacillota; class Bacilli; order Lactobacillales; family Streptococcaceae; genus Streptococcus; species Streptococcus oralis_CZ. The sequence continues at coordinate 106,196 of NZ_CAXSLF010000006.1, read as the reverse complement.
TTGTCATAGGAGCAGCAACTTATGGTGCCTTAACAGCAGATAAAAAAATCATTCTCAAGCAAGGTGGTCCAGCTATTTTAGCCTTCTTGAGTATCCTTTTCTTGAAATAAAAACAACCAGCACTTTCCATAGAAGGTGCTGGTTTTTATCATCCACGTTAAACTTTTCTCCGCTTGATTTCGAGCAATCTTTGATAAAAGAAGAATTGACTACTATAGATATAAGGGAAAGAAGGGATGCTCGCAATTCCGAAGCTGATCCAGATAAGGAGATACCAAGGAAGTAGCTGTAAATCAAGTACGAAGCGTTGGAACTTATAGCCTTTCATAAGGAAGCGACTGGTTTTGAGTACGCGACTTGGCTTGGCAATTCCAATTGCAAGGGTATCACATAGGAGAAGCTCTACTTGGGAATAAGCGTAGTATTGTGGCAGATAGGCAATGGTTCCCAAAATCATCAGAAAGACGCTACCAAAGAAGTAGAGTGCAAAAGTGAGCAGAAAATGTTCGATATCTGAATTGGTGACGTCTACGGCTGGAAATTCGGGATGAAGTTCTACAAATTTACGAGCCATGGCACTGCTATAAAAGAGCAAGTAGACTCCAAAAAGATTAGGGATGCTCCACAAAAAGAGATAGAAACGCTTGAGCAAGAGAGTCAGAAAGGTCTGGGTGAAGAAGCGGTTGTCAAGTAAGGACAGGCTATCTTTAAAGGAAAGCTCTATCTCGGAAATTCTATAAAGATTAATGGTTGTAAATAGAGCACCAGCTAGGATAATAGAACTTGTAAATCCGACTGCTAGAGGAAAGAGTGAAGACTGAATCAAACTCATCAAAAAAGTAAAGAAGGATTGCTCAAGAATCCCCTCATCAAGTAGGGATAATGGACTTATAAAGCTGGATAGAATCAGGAAAATGCTTGGTAATAAAAAGACAAGCAATAGACGAGGATGTTCGGCTTGAAACTGTTTAGCTTGTTGACGAACTTCTTTTAAATCAATTTTTGGGTATTTCATTCTTTCATTATACCATAGTTCGTGACAGTTCCTGTTTTTTTTGATAGAATCATACAGTATGCCCTTGGGCACAAAGTAAGAACTGGGACTGTCTTTCCCAGCTTCGGAGGTAAAAAATGTCAGATTCACCAATCAAATATCGTTTGATTAAGAAAGAAAAACACACGGGAGCTCGTCTGGGTGAGATTATCACGCCACACGGAACCTTTCCAACTCCTATGTTTATGCCGGTTGGGACTCAAGCAACGGTTAAAACCCAATCGCCAGAAGAATTGAAAGAGATGGGGTCAGGGATTATCCTCTCTAACACCTATCACTTGTGGCTACGTCCTGGAGATGAGTTGATTGCTCGAGCAGGTGGGCTTCATAAGTTCATGAACTGGGATCAGCCTATCTTGACAGATAGTGGTGGCTTCCAGGTATATTCATTGGCTGATAGCCGAAATATTACTGAAGAAGGGGTGACCTTCAAGAATCACCTCAATGGTTCCAAGATGTTCCTTTCACCTGAAAAAGCCATCTCTATCCAAAACAATCTAGGCTCAGACATTATGATGTCCTTTGACGAATGTCCTCAATTTTATCAGCCTTATGATTATGTGAAGAAGTCAATTGAACGTACCAGCCGTTGGGCTGAGCGTGGTTTGAAGGCTCATCGTCGTCCGCATGACCAAGGTTTATTTGGGATCGTGCAAGGCGCAGGATTTGAAGATCTTCGTCGTCAGTCAGCTCAGGACCTTGTCAGCATGGACTTCCCAGGCTACTCTATCGGTGGACTAGCAGTTGGAGAAACCCACGAAGAGATGAATGCAGTTTTGGACTTCACCACTCAACTCCTTCCTGAAAACAAACCTCGTTACTTGATGGGAGTGGGAGCGCCAGATAGCCTGATTGATGGGGTTATTCGTGGGGTTGATATGTTTGACTGTGTCTTGCCGACCCGTATCGCTCGTAACGGGACTTGTATGACAAGTCAAGGACGTTTGGTTGTCAAGAATGCCCAGTTTGCGGAGGACTTTACACCTCTTGATCCTGAATGCGATTGCTACACATGTAAGAACTACACACGTGCCTACCTTCGTCACTTGCTCAAGGCTGATGAAACCTTTGGTATCCGCTTGACCAGTTACCATAACCTCTACTTCTTGCTCAATCTGATGAAGCAGGTTCGTCAGGCTATTATGGATGACAATCTCTTGGAATTCCGTGAGCATTTTGTTGAAAAATATGGCTACAATAAATCAGGTCGTAATTTCTAAGATTATCAATCTAAAGCTCAAATCCTAAGTTTTCTCTTAGGATTTTTCTTCTTTTTTTGATAAAATAAAGGTAATATGGAATGAACATTAGATGGTTTTTTTACTACTCTAATGAACGGAGAATAAACTCGTATGCGTATTAAATGGTTTTCCTTGATCAGGATTACAGGCTTACTCTTGGTACTCTTGTACCATTTCTTTCAGACGGTTTTTCCAGGAGGTTTCTTCGGGGTTGACGTCTTCTTCACCTTCTCAGGTTTCCTAATTACGTCACTCCTGTTAGAAGAATTTGGACAAAAAGGTAAGATTGATATCCTAGGATTTTTCAGAAGACGTTTCTATCGGATTTTTCCACCAGTTGTCTTGATGATCCTTGTCGTTATGCCCTTTACTTTCTTGGTTCGGCAGGATTATGTAGCCGGGATTGGTGGTCAGATTGCTGGTGTCCTTGGTTTTATGACCAACTTCTATGAAATGTTAACAGGGGGAAGTTATGAATCTCAGTTCATTCCTCATCTCTTTGTTCATAACTGGAGCTTAGCGGTTGAAGTTCATTACTATATCTTGTGGGGCTTGGCAGTTTGGCTCATGTCTAAGCAAGCCAAAACAGGTGGGCAACTACGGGGAATGGTTTTTCTACTATCTTCAACTACCTTTGTTGTTAGCTTCCTTTCAATGTTTATTGGTAGCTTTATCGTTTCTTCCTACTCAACGCTTTACTTTTCAAGTCTAACTCATGTTTATCCGTTCTTCCTAGGTAGTGTCCTAGCTACCTTGATAGGGGTTCGTCATACGACACCTCTTCTCAAACGTTTGAATCAAACCTTGGACTTGAAACAGACCTTGTTAGTTTTTTCAGCTGGTCTCGGACTTTTACTCTTATTGACCTTCTTCGTGAAATTCAATTATCTCTTTGCCTACTTGCTTGGCTTCTTGTTAGCAAGTTTAGCTGCTCTTCTGATGATCGTTGCAGCACGACTTTTGCATGAGAAAACTCCGACGATTGAAGAACCAAAGGTGATTAGCTTCTTAGCTGACACTAGCTATGCCGTCTATCTTTTCCACTGGCCGTTTTATATCATTTTCTCTCAGTTGATGAGCAATCTACCAGCAGTGATTCTCACCACTATCTTCTCTTATCTCTTTGCAAGCCTTTCTTTCTATGTGATTGAACCTTTCATTGCAGGGAAGAACAGTAGCTTATTGCAAAAGGTAAAAGAAATTCCGCATATTCAACCAATCTTTGCGGGTAGCGTCGGTTTCCTTAGCTTGCTGACACTGATTGTGATGCTTATTGCTCCCCAAGTAGGCGCTTTTGAAACGGATTTGATGGTAAATGGCCTCAATCAAGCTCAAACCAATATTACCCGTACAAAAACCATGGCGGATCAAGCAGAAGCAAGTCGCTACAATATTGCCGATGGTGTATCCATCATCGGAGATTCTGTAACCTTGCGTGCAACACCTGGACTAAAAGAGGTTCTACCAGACGCTCAGACAGATGGTCAAGTAAGCAGAAATACCAAGCAAGCCAATGCTATTATGCTCAACCACAGTCAGAATAAAGTCCTCCCTAAAATAGTCGTTATTGCTACTGGAGTGAATAACCCTGAGGATTATAAGGCTGATATTGATTCTTTGATAACAAATCTACCTAAGGGCCATCAGCTTGTACTTGTGACACCTTATGAAGGGGACAAAACTCAAGCAACTCAGCCTTATGTAGAACAGTATGCTAGCTATGTGCGTGAAGTAGCTCAAAAGTATCCTTACATTGAGGTTGCAGACTGGAATCAGGTGTCTAAAGATCATCCAGACATCTGGAAAGGAACGGACCAGGTTCACTTTGGAAGTGATAATACCAAACTAGAAGAGGGAGCTAAGCTCTACGCAGAAACGATAGCATCAGCTATCAAGGCCTTGGCAGATAAGCCTGTGAAGTCAAAATAATATTTAAAAAGTAGAGATGACTGTTCTCTACTTTTTCTTTTTAGAAAGTATTTCTTAGAAGCTCAATCATTCTCTAAGTTTATCTCTCTAACCTATGCCAATATCCTCTTGTTCTAGGTTGTTAGCTCTCTGGGCAGTTTGGACCAACTATGGCAATCTCTATGCTTTCGTTTTTATAGCGAATCCAGTTTTGATTGGGAAAAACTTGCCAAATTGTCAGAATTATGAGAAAATAGGTGCAGTTTACAAAATGGAGGGAATGCAATGAGAGAAGATATCAAAATCAATGATCGTGCTCTAGCATTAGGAGAACAAATCATTGACAAGCTAGAAAAAGTTTACGATACAGATGTGGAATTAGATGTCTATAATCTTGGCTTGATTTACGAGATTCATTTGGACGAGGCTGGTCTTTGTACAATTGTCATGACCTTCACCGATACTGCCTGTGACTGTGCAGAAAGTTTACCTATTGAAATTGTGGCAGGCTTGAAACAGATTGAAGGAATTGAGGATGTTAGGGTTGAAGTTACCTGGTCACCTGCCTGGAAGATTACACGCATCAGTCGCTATGGACGTATAGCACTTGGACTACCACCGCGATAGTTATCTATTTTGAAACACACAAAAAAGCAAGTCAAAAATGGCTTGCTTTTGATTTGCTTATTTTTTACCAGATTGTTCCATATTCCAGAAGTCTGTCACGGCACCACGTGATGCAGAAGATACGGTATGGGCATACTTACCAAGGACACCACGGCTATAGAGTGGTGGCAAGGTTGTTTCTGCCTTGCGTTTTTCAAGTTCTTCATCGGAAACGGCCATGGAAATTTCTTTCGTATCTTGGTCAACCGTAACGATATCTCCTGTACGAAGGTAGGCAATTGGTCCACCATCCTGAGCTTCAGGAGCGATATGTCCAACAACCAATCCATAAGTACCACCAGAGAAGCGTCCGTCTGTCAAGAGGGCAACCTTGTCTCCTTGTCCCTTACCAACGATCATTGATGAAAGTGATAGCATCTCAGGCATACCAGGACCACCCTTAGGTCCAACGAAACGAACAACGACAACATCGCCATCAACGATTTCATCTGACAAGACAGCTTGGATAGCATCTTCTTCAGAGTCAAAGACCTTAGCTGGACCAACGTGACGACGAACCTTAACACCTGATACTTTGGCAACCGCACCGTCAGGAGCAAGATTACCGTTCAAGATGATAAGCGGACCGTCCGCACGTTTAGGATTTTCAAGTGGCATGATGACTTTTTGACCTGGTGTGAGGTCTGCAAAGTCAGCCAAGTTTTCAGCGACAGTCTTACCAGTACATGTGATGCGGTCTCCGTGAAGGAATCCATTTGCCAACAAGTACTTCATAACTGCAGGTACACCACCAACCTCGTAAAGATCTTGGAAGACATACTGACCAGAAGGTTTCAAGTCAGCTAAGTGAGGCACACGTTCTTGGATTGTATTGAAGTCCTCAAGTGACAAGTCAACGTTAGCTGCGTGGGCAATGGCGAGCAAGTGAAGAGTAGCATTTGTAGAACCACCTAGAGCCATTGTCACTGTAATGGCATCTTCAAAGGCTTCACGAGTCAAGATATCAGACGGTTTGAGACCGAGTTCCAGCATTTTAACTACAGCACGTCCAGCTGCTTCAATGTCTTCTTTCTTATCAGCAGATTCTGCTGGGTGAGAAGAAGAACCTGGCAAGCTCATCCCCAAAACTTCGATAGCAGTTGCCATAGTATTGGCAGTATACATACCACCACAACCACCAGGGCCAGGGCAGGCGTTACATTCCAGACGTTTCACGTCCTCAGCAGTCATATCACCGTGGTTCCACTTACCGATTCCTTCAAATACAGAAACCAAGTCGATGTCTTTGCCATCCAGTTTTCCAGGGGCGATGGTACCACCGTAAGCGAAAATAGCTGGGATATCCATATTGGCAATGGCAATCATAGAACCAGGCATGTTCTTGTCACAGCCACCGATAGCCACAAAGGCATCCACGTTGTGACCACCCATAGCAGCTTCGATAGAATCCGCAATGATATCACGTGACGTTAGAGAGAAGCGCATACCCGGCGTTCCCATGGCAATCCCGTCTGCTACCGTAATGGTTCCAAATTGAACTGGCCAAGCACCAGCAGATTTGACACCTTCTTTTGCAAGTTTACCAAAGTCATGCAAGTGGATATTACATGGTGTATTTTCTGCCCAAGTCGAAATGACTCCAACAATTGGTGTTTCAAAGTCCTTATCTGTCATACCAGTCGCACGAAGCATGGCACGGTTTGGTGATTTAACCATGCTGTCATAAATGCTACTGCGGTGACGTTTATCTAATTCTGTCATTAAGTTCCCTCCCATTTCAGTTTTTACCATTATAGCACATTTTAAAAACAATGAACAGAAGAAAATTCTTGAATTTTCAGACAATTCAAACCATTGAAATCTTCTTAAAAAAGATTGCATATTTTTGTTGACATTTAAAATTAAAGTGATATCATTTAGATATCAAACACAGGAGGTCATTCTGATGACTGAAAAACTAATCAATTCAAAACCAAATGGTGTAGTAGCATTGATACTTATCGAGTTGGCACTCGTACTTGGTTTCCTTATATTTATAATGGGTGCTGGTTCGGAAAACATTTTTGGAATTATTATCGGGCTTTTATTAATCTTAATTTCAGCTCTAGCTCATGCTGGTTTAAAAGTTGTTAAACCTCAGGAAGCTCTGGTTTTGACCCTCTTTGGTAACTATACGGGTACCATTAAAGAACCTGGTTTTTACTTTGTCAATCCCTTCAGTATAGCGGTCAATCCTGCAAACCACACTCGACTAGGTCAAAGTGGTGATGTTAGCACAAAATCACCTTTTTCAGGGATGAAATCATCAAATGGCAATGATGTAAACATTGAAATTGGCAAGAAACAGATTTCCCTCAAAGTTATGACTTTAAGTAATTCTCGTCAAAAGATTAATGATTGCTTAGGGAACCCTGTAGAAATCGGCATCGCGGTAACTTGGAGAGTTGTCGATACAGCCAAAGCAGTCTTCAACGTTGATAACTATAAAGAATATCTGTCATTGCAGTGTGATAGCGCCCTTCGTAATATTGTCCGCATCTATCCTTACGATGTGTCTCCGAATGTGGATACTACAGGTGATGGGCAAGCAGATGAAGGCAGTCTCCGTGGTTCTAGTGAAATTGTAGCTAAACGTATTCGTGAAGAAATCCAAAGTCGCGTAGAGGATGCTGGCTTGGAAATTCTTGAGGCACGTATTACTTACCTAGCTTATGCACCGGAAATTGCAGCTGTCATGCTTCAACGTCAACAAGCATCAGCCATTATTGATGCACGTAAGATGATTGTTGATGGCGCTGTTGGAATGGTTGAAATGGCTCTAGAACGTCTCAATGAAGGAGAGTTGGTTGAACTAGATGAAGAGCGTAAAGCAGCGATGGTTTCAAATCTCCTAGTCGTTCTCTGTGGCAATCATGATGCACAACCAATTGTCAATACAGGAAGCCTTTATTAAAAATGGCAGAAGCTAAAAAGAAGCAGATTCCCCTTCGACTTTCGGCAAAGTTATATGCTGCACTCGCATCATGGGCAGAAGATGACTTTCGATCAGTCAACGGGCAGATTGAATATCTCCTTACAGAATGTGTCAAGCAACGGAAGAAAGACGGGAAATACGTTTCAGAAACCATTGATGAACCCTTCGAGATTGATATTTAATCTATTTTCCTATCCAGAACCTTGGATGGGAAAATTTTTTTATCTTTTTTTGTCAAGTAACTTTACTTTACAAAAAAGTTTTGATATACTATTAAAGTTGATGAAAATCAAACCTAACTGAATTTATATCTTAAAAGGAGAAATCAAAATGGCAGTACCTGCACGTCGCACTTCAAAAGCGAAGAAAAACAAACGTCGTACACACTACAAAGTAACAGCTCCATCTGTAAACTTTGACGAAACTACTGGAGATTACTCACGTTCACACCGTGTATCACTTAAAGGATACTACAAAGGACGTAAGATCGCTAAAGCTGCATCAGCTGAATAATAGAAGGGAGATACCATGCGCGTAAATATTACACTTGAACACAAAGAATCTGGTGAACGCTTGTACCTTACTTCTAAAAACAAACGTAACACTCCAGACCGTCTTCAATTGAAGAAATACTCACCAAAACTTCGCAAACACGTTGTGTTTACAGAAGTGAAGTAAGCATTCAATACGAATCAATACATAAGAAAAACGCTTATTTTAAGCGTTTTTTCTTTTTTCCAATTTCAATACATTTCACTATATTTCAGTCCAAACTCTACCTTTTTTAGATAAATATATCATCTGGATATTGAAGTTAAGCCCTGCTATCATTTCGATGGCAGGGCTTTTTAATGTTTGGTACACTACCTTCTTATCTATATTTTGATGGAGCTGAAGTTGACATCTACAAAGTTTAATGTTAAAATACATTCAAAAATATATTTGAATGAGGTGTTTTATGGTTCAAAATGTTGTTACTTCAATAATCCTGTATTCTGGGACAGCCGTAGACTTACTTATTATCCTAATGTTATTTTTTGCCAAAAGAAAAAGCAGAAAAGACATCATTAACATCTATTTAGGACAATTTCTAGGCTCTGTTAGTCTAATATTGCTAAGTTTACTTTTTGCATTTGTCTTAAATTATATTCCTAGTAAAGAGATTTTAGGTTTGCTCGGTTTGATTCCAATTTTCCTAGGACTCAAAGTTTTGCTTTTAGGAGATTCTGATGGAGAAGCTATTGCAAAAGATGGTTTGCGCAAAGATGATAAAAACCTGATTTTTCTAGTCGCTATGATTACTTTTGCAAGTTGTGGTGCTGACAATATTGGTGTTTTTGTCCCATATTTTACCACCTTAAATTTAGCGAATTTGATAGTGACTTTACTTACTTTTCTAGTCATGATTTATCTCTTGGTTTTTTCTGCCCAAAAATTGGCACAAGTCCCTTCTGTTGGAGAAACTTTGGAAAAATATAGCAGATGGTTTATTGCCGTTGTCTATTTAGGATTGGGGATGTATATCCTGATTGAAAACAACAGCTTTGACATGCTATGGGCTGTGTTAGGCTAGGAGAAAAAAATATGAAAAAAGATAGTATCTGTCAAGTGGATGTTATTAATCAACAAAATGTTACAACCGCAACGAACTACCTTGAAAAGGAAAAAGTTCAAAAATCACTTCGTATTTTATCAAAGTTTACCGATAATAAACAGATAAATATCATCTTTTATCTCCTTGCTGTTGAAGAACTCTGTGTCTGTGATATAGCCTGTTTACTAAATCTCAGTATGGCATCTGCCTCCCACCATCTTCGTAAACTAGCCAATCAAAACATCTTGGATACTAGAAGAGAGGGGAAAATTATATATTATTTTATAAAAGATGAGGAAATCAGAGATTTTTTTAATCAACTAGGATAACAACTATTTTTACTACTCTACCATTCACTCTACCTTTTATTATGTAGCATTCTAAAAACATTGATGTACCAACGTTTCTAACAGCTAAAATAGAAATTATTTAATCTTTTATAGAAGTGAAGTAAGCATTCAATACGAATCAATACATAAGAAAAACGCTTATTTTAAGGGTTTTTTCTTTTTTCCAATTTCAATAAAAATTAACTAAATAATTACATTTTTCGTGTAGTTTTTTAAAATCAAAAATCAATTTTATTAAAGCATATATTCGTGAGCATATAATTTGTGTGCGCTCTCACATTATGATATACTATATTTAACCCAAATATATTGGGGTTGTGAAAGGAGGGTGCATATTATGTTGTGGTCCATTATTGTAGGAGGTTTTATCGGTCTCGCTGCAGGAGCAATTACTAAAAAAGGTGGTTCAATGGGAATCATTGCAAATATTTTTGCTGGTTTAATTGGGTCATCCGTCGGCCAATCGCTTTTTGGGACATGGGGACCTTCTCTAGCGGGAATGTCAATTATTCCATCGATTGCTGGTGCGGTGATTGTTGTCGCTGTAGTATCATTCCTTTTGGGTAAAAAAGGTTAACTTTTTACTCAATCATAAACTATAGATTTAAATTTAGTATTGACGGGTAAACCTATAGTTTAGTGCTTTAATTGAAAGGATTTTATATGTCAAAATCAAAGAAAATATTATTACTTATTTTCTGTATTTTAATCTTGACAATTTTCCTTCCTATTTTGATAGATTATCACCAGGTTAGTGATTTAGGAATTCAATTGACTAGCTGGCGACAGACATCATTTGAATATTATCTCGCTAGATATGTATTTTGGGGGCTTCTAGGCCTGTCTATCTTAGTTTTATTATGGGTCTTAGTAATCCTGTTTTATCCTAGACAATATCTGGAAATAAAACTTGGAACTAAAGACGATAAATTAAAACTAAAAAATTCAGCTATCGAAGGATTTGTTCGATGTTTGGTTCTTGATCATAAGCTAGTTAAAGAGCCTAAAATCAAAGTACAAACTTGGAAAAAGAAATGTTTCGTTTCTGTAGAAGGTACAACTGTTCTTTCAGATAACATTGCTAACAAATTTGAAGTAGTTCAAAATGAAATTACTCAAGGATTGAAAGAATTCTTTGGCATTGAACGAGAGGTTAAACTGGAAGTTTCAGTGAAAGAATATGACCCTCAAAAAGCAGCTAAGAAAATTGTTAGTCGTGTAAAGTAAGGAAGTAAAAAATGGAATGGTTTAAAAAATATCAATACCCAATCCTATGTGGAGTAGTAGGTATTATTCTAGCCTGCCTCATTCTATCCTTTGGTTTCTTTAAAACGATGTTTGTTTTAATTTGTGGAGCTTTAGGAATTTGGTTGGGATACTATGTACAGAAGAATTATTTAAATAAATAAAGGAGTTTCATATGTCAAACGTAGAAAAAAATGCAAATGAAAAACAAGATGTTGTTTCTAAAGATGTTCGAGGAGAATTAACTTACGAAGATAAAGTTATTCAAAAAATTATCGGCCTTTCACTAGATAAAGTCCCAGGACTATTACATGTTGATGGCGGATTTTTCTCAAATCTTACAGAAAAAATTGTGAATACTAACGATGTAACACACGGTGTTAACGTTGAAGTTGGTAAAGAACAAGTAGCAGTTGACTTGAACGTTATCGTAGAGTACAGAAAAAACGTTCCAACTCTATACAAGGAAATCAAAGATGTTATCGTAGCAGAAGTTGCGAAAATGACTGATCTAGAAGTAGTTGAAGTTAACGTTAATGTTGTTGATATTAAAACTAAAGAACAACATGAAGCAGATTCAGTAAGCCTTCAAGATCGTGTAACTGACGTGGCAGAATCAACAGGCGAGTTCGCGTCAGAACAATTCTCAAGAGTGAAATCTGGTATCGGTTCAGGTGTTGCAGTAGCACAAGAAAAAGTTGGCGAAGGTGTTGAAACTGTTAAAGACGCTGCAGCCAAAGCAGAACCACGTGTTCAATAATTACTAATTTAGAAAAAAATAAAAGGAGGACATACTTATGTCTACAGAAGAAAAATTCAATCAAGCAGCAGGATCTGTTAAAGAAGGCGTTGGCAAATTGATAGGTGACAAAGAACTTGAAAGCGAAGGAGCTGCTGAAAAAGTTGTTTCTAAAGTTAAAGAAGTCGCTGAAGATGCAAAAGATGCTGTAGAAGGTGTCGTTGAAGGTGTAAAAAACATGCTTCATAAAGATGAAGAAAAATAATTAGATCATATCACCTTTTTAATTCTCTTTACTGCACCCCGCATAAACGGGGTGTTTTTGTTATTCGTTTTTATCAATGCACGTTTTATAGAGAAAAAGAATACAGGACAAACAAATTCCTGTATTCTTAAAATAACTTAGAACAGATATGATAATGAAACGACTAACATGATTATAACGCAAATTATTTTTACGATTTTTACATATTGTTGTTTGAACAATTTATCAGAGAAAAGACTCAAAATAAGAGCAATCCAAAACACGGTAGTTCTTAAAATAAAAATAGTCATGATTCATACTCCTTTCGTTATTTGTTAATCCAGTAAATAAGTTGAATAGTAAGTATTTAATCTGCAAATATGTTTATCTTTTCCGAAAACTCCTTTGGTCATTAATCGGTATCTCTATCTATCTTTATTATAGTACAAATAACATTATTAAACAATTATATTTATCCTTTATAAACTAACATTTGGCCATTTGACAAGGATGGATACCTGCTCCGAACTTGCTTCTAAAAGGTAGCAAGTTCAACTCTCACTGCCTTTTCTTTCCTCCTATTTTTGAGAGCGCTTGAAATATGTTATAATAGTTCTAGATTATTTTTTTGGAGGCAAACCGTGGGAAATTTTATTGAGCTAGTCTTTCATCGTTTCTTTTTGGGGATGATAGCTACAGCTTATTTTTGGTTATTGACACTAGCGGGAGGTGTGGTTTTTGGTATAGCGCCAGCTAGTGCGACTATCATGAGTTTATTTGCAGAACATGGTTATTCTTACCGTGCCTATGGTTTTAAAGAGGCTTGGACTCTTTACAAGAGCAATTTTATCAAAAGCAATCTCAGTTTCTACACCTTTATGGGACTTGACTTGATCTTGATTTATGGTTTGTATCTCATGATCCAATTGCCGCATCAGACCATTATCCACTTGGCAGCAACTTTTCTGAATATCTTTCTGGTAGCCTTGGTATTTTTGGCCTATACAGTTTCTCTAAAATTGCAAGTTTATTTTGACTTATCCTATCAAAATACCTTAAAGCTTGCCTTTATCGGAATTTTTATGAGCTTGTCAGCAGTGGCCAAGGTTCTTCTTGGTAGCGTCTTGTTAGCCATCATTGGCTTCTATATGCCAGCCCTTATCATTTTTGTAGGGATTGGTATGTGGCATTTCTTTATTAGTGATTTATTGGAGCCTGTTTATGAAAACATTCATGAAAAATTGGCGTCCAAATAGAATGAAACAGTTTTGGCTTCATTCGCTCCTTAGAACCTATAGTTGGGTGATGATTGTCATCATTGCTAGTTTTGCTCTTTTGATTTCCTATGTAAACTGGGATAGTCGCGAAAAAGAAGCAAGACAGGTTTCCCAGCGGGTTTTGACTCGGACGGTGAGCGAGGTTGAGTATTATTATCGAGAATCAGCGCGTTCAGCCCAAAGTTTAGTAGATAATCAAGCGCGAATCGAGGGTATTTATAAGTATTTTAGCCTTAGTACACCAGATTATTTCTATTGGCAACTGGAGCGTAAGGCATCACCCTATATTTCTGTATCCATTTATGAAAATATCGATGACCTTTATGTGCGCAATGATTTTGTAACGGGTGTAGCCATTGTCTTGCAAGACTCGACAGAAGTTTATGTTTCAACTAGGGACAATCGTAGTGGTTACAAGGTTTCTGCAGACGCCTTTAAGCCAGATGCTAATAGTTTTGCCGTTCCCGTATCCGATCCAGTATCGGATCAAGCTCTTGGAGTTATTTATGTTTCTGTATCTTCCGATGTTTTTTATAAGGCTATTGACAATACCAGAGGAAATATCCCAATTGCTGTGAGCATAACCTCTCCTTTTGAAACGGAAATGTTTCACCAAGGTGAAAAAAGTGATCGAGAGGAATGGTTGCAAGACGAGACTGCTCATGGTTATCAGGTTCAGGTTGCTGTTCCACGAGGTTATGTCCTGAGTGGCAGTATCTCTAGCTCTGTCTTTATTCTTGCTTTGAGTCTCCTCTTTATCGTTATTTTATATGTAACCTTGAAAAAAACATTTTCGAAGTATCAAACACAGGTTGTTGACCTAGTGGAAACAATCCATGATATTGCGCAAGGGGAGCAGGGTAAAAGAATTGATCTCACGAAAAAAGACCAGGAATTGCTTTTAATCGCTGAGACGACAAATGATATGTTGGACCGACTGGAGAGAAATATCCATGATATTTACCAGCTTGAACTGAGTCAAAAAGATGCCCATATGCGCGCTCTACAAGCTCAGATAAATCCACATTTCATGTACAATACCCTCGAGTTTATACGGATGTACGCGGTCATGGAAAACCAAAATGAACTAGCGGATATTATCTACGAATTCAGTAGTCTCCTGCGCAACAACATCTCTGATGAGCGAGAAACAACATTAAAGCAAGAAGTGGAGTTTTGTCGGAAGTACAGTTATCTCTGTATGGTTCGCTATCCAAAATCCATTGCTTACGGATTTAAGATCGACCCTGACTTGGAAGAAATGCGCATTCCAAAATTCACCCTCCAACCCTTGGTGGAGAATTATTTTGCCCACGGAGTTGACCACAGAAGAACGGATAATGTTATCAGTATCAAGGCCTTGAAAAAAGAAGGCTATGTTGAGATTTTGGTAACCGATAATGGGCGTGGAATGCCTGCCGAAAAATTAGCAGAGATCCAGGATAAATTAGCTCAAAGAACCTTTGAACATATAGTGGATTATAGTGGGAAACGCCAGTCCATTGGGATTGTCAATGTGCATGAGCGCTTTGTGCTCTACTTTGGTGACCGGTATGATATCAGTGTAGAATCTGTTGAAAAAGAAGGTGTTCGCTATCAAATCACCATTCAAAACGAAGAGAAAGGATAAAGATGTATAAAGTACTTTTAGTGGACGACGAGTACATGATTACAGAAGGTCTCAAACGTTTGATTCCTTTTGATAAGTGGGATATGGAAGTCGTTGCAACAGCCAATCATGCTGATGATGCTCTGGACTACGTTCGAGAACATTCCGTCGATATTGTTATTTCAGATGTCAATATGCCTGACAAGACAGGACTTGAAATGATTGGGGAGATGAAGGAGTTGTTGCCAAATGCTTACTATATCCTCCTTTCAGGCTACCAAGAATTTGACTATGTCAAAAAAGCCATGAATCTCAATGTCGTTGATTATCTGGTCAAACCAGTCGATAAGGTTGAACTGGAACGCTTGCTTGAAAAGATTGCCAGTCAGCTTGGTGAAAAATCTCATGAGCCCGAAATATTGAGTCAGCAACTCGATGAAGAAGCCTTCAAGACTCATCTCAGCCAAAAAGAAAACTGGTGGATTGGACTTTCAAAAGAAAAACAAGGGGATTTTGTTATTCCCTACTATGTTCTAGGTCAGGATTGGCAGATCGTCCTTGCAGATCAGGAATTTGAGGGCTTATTGGTCATGCCTTTTGAAGCACCTTATCAAATCAACTTTGAAAAGTGGAAGCGTGATGTTGAAAAGACTCTCTTTTATGGATCGGTCAATTTAGATCAGTCTGAAAGTCTCTTTTCTTATTACGAGCCCATCTATCGAGTGATTATTCAAGGAAATCTCCAGCAGATTATCGAGGAGTTGACCTTACTTGAGAAGATTGTCTTAGAAAACACACCGAGGGTATCCATTACCAAGCAGCTCTTTACCCAGTTTGTCATGGATGTCTTCCATCTTTTTGAGCATTTGAAGGCAGACGACATGACAGATATTGTCAAGAACATCCATGCTATTACAACTTTTGAGGATTTAGTCGCTTATACCAAGGAAACCTTGACATCCTTCTTTGGCCAATACCGCATGAATGAAAATGTGGTCAGTGTGCTCGAGGTCATTGGTAGAGACTACAAAAAAGAGCTTTCTCTCAAGGATATCAGTAAGGACCTCTTTATCAATCCCGTTTATTTGGGCCAGTTGATTAAGAAGGAAACCAATTCCACCTTTGCGGAGCTTCTCAATAAGCAACGCATCAAGGCTGCCCAGCAACTCTTGCTATCTACAAATGATAGTATTGAGGATATTTGCTATACGGTTGGTTACAGTAATGTAGGCTATTTCTATAAGGTTTTTCGAAAACTATGTGGGAAGTCTCCTAAAGCCTACCGTAAACAGGTGGAAGCAAACTTGTAGGATTTGTTTTGCTTGTTAAAATATGCTATAATAAACTAAAAAAACATAAGGGGGTTGCTTTGATGAAAAAGAAACCAATCTATCTATGGGTATTACTGATTTTTTCAGCCTTACTCTCAGCAATGTCGCTATTTGGAATCATATCTCCAGTACCTACTGCGGAGGGTATGAACAATCTAGAAACATCAGCATCAGGTGTTAATGCTACTTATGCTAAGGAGCTCGTTGCTTACACCATTAAGGTATCGGAGCATGGTCATTCAATCTTCAGCATTCTCTTGGTTGTCTTATCTGTTATTCTGGTTGTTGTGGCTTTGGTTTTCCTTATTCGTAAAAATCTTCAATTGGCTAACTACACTTATCTTGCTTATGTCTTCGTTGCCATCGTTGGTTCTATCTACAACTTTATCGGCGTTCAGGATGCGGTTTCACTTTTTACAGACCCTAACATCCGTATGGGAGCGGAGCTTGGTGCCAAAGGTTCAGCTATTTTGGGGATCGTACTCAATGTTATCTTCCTAGCAATCGTCTTCTATAAAATGTGGCGTCAGCAAAAAGAATTAACAGAAACTCAAGAAGAGGAAGAACTAGCCTAAGAGTTGACAAAGCATAACTATCAAGATACAATCTTGGTAGTTATTTTTTATGATTCAAAAAAGGAGGAGAAAATGAAAAAAATTTCCTTGGTCTACATCAGTCTGAGTGGAAATACGGAGAGTTTCGTAACACGATTGAAGGCTTACCTATTAGAACAGTATGAGAACATTGAAGTAGAAAAAATTCATATTAAAGACCTAGTCAAGGAAGGAGAGACCTTCTTTGAGATGTCCAATCCATATGTTGCTTTTCTACCGACTTATTTAGAAGGTGGCAATGGTGTTGACAATGGAGATGTGGAGATTTTGACTACTCCAGTAGGTGATTTTATCGCCTATGGAGACAATGCCAGTAAGTGTTTTGGTGTCGTAGGATCAGGCAATCGTAATTTTAACAACCAATACTGTTTGACGGCTAAACAATACAGCCAGCGCTTTGGTTTCCCCGTTCTAGCTGACTTTGAGATGCGTGGAATGCTGGGAGATATCAAGAAGGTCGCAGGGATTATTGCAGAACTCTATGAATTAGAAGCTTTGTAAGAGGCTAGATTTTCTGAGGAAGAGTTTTATTCTATGGATAAAGGATTTATTTCAAAAGGGGACAATCGAAATGAGTAAACTACAGAAATCATTTTTAAAGTATATAAAACTCAAACCAAGCTTCAAGGATATTATGCTATGCAGTGCTTTGCTACTATTAGCGATTGCTCTGCTACTGTTCTCTGAGAAAATTTTTGATGAAAATGCAGCACCATTTGGAACCATGGTATCCTTAGGGATTGTTATCCTGGTAGAAATCTTAGCTGTCAGAAATAAATAAAAAGACTCGAGAAATGTCATCTCGAGTCTTTTTGTTAGTTGCGAATTTCGTCAACGATTTCTTTTGAAATGGGGATTCCCAAACGATATCCTTTATTGATGTAGTCGATGACATCGTTAATGTTTTCTGTTGTTTGAATCTTTTCCTTGATAGTAGCGCGAAAAGTTTCATCCTTTAACAGTTGCTCTTGTAGGAGTCTTTGTAGTTTTTCCTTTTCGTATTTGTTGATGAGAAAAAGAGCGACAAGACTGATGACAACTAAAATATAAGCATATTGGCTCATAAAAATTCTCCCTAAGTGATAAAGAAGTAGGTGGTAAGATAAAAGTAAAGTTTTTGTTTTTCGAGTGATAATACTGTAAGCGTCTAACAATTAGGAACTTTAGTTCCAGTAACTTTAAGATTACGACGTCTTTCGGTAGAAATCGATAATATTTCAATCGAAAGACTAGTGAAGCGCCTAGACAAAGTCCGAATAGGATTTGGCGTTAGTTATTTAGACTGCTTTACAATAAAGTGATTAAAAGCCTACGACATGAACCTAACCAAATCGATATTATTTGGTTAGGTGAATTAGTGAAGCGTTTAGGCAATTCGCCATATAGCGATTGCCGTCAAGAGACTAGGAACTTTAGTTTCAGTCTCTTGTAACGATTTACATCTTCTCTGGTGCTTCTACACCCAACAAACGAAGTGCTTCTTTGAGGACAACTGCAGTTGCATAGCTGAGGGCTAAACGACTGTCGCGTTCTGGACTTTCATCCAAGATACGAGTGTGAGCGTAATATTTGTTGAAGGCTTGCGCTAAGCTAATTGCAAATTTAGCAATGATAGAAGGTTCAAAGTTATCCGCCGCACGGTTGATAATACGTGGGAAATCTTGGATGAGTTTAATAATTTCCCAGCTTTCAGGATCATTCAAGCTATAGTTGGCATCTGCTTCAGGTTTGAAATCCGCTTTGCGCAAGATGGATTGGATACGAGCATAGGCGTATTGAACATAAGGACCAGTCTCGCCTTCAAAAGATACCATAGCTTCAAGGTCGAAGTCGTAGCCATTTGTACGGTCAGTTTTAAGGTCATAGAATTTAATGGCCCCAACTCCAACAGCATGAGCAACCTGGTCTTTATTTTCAAGTTCCGGATTTTTGGCTTCGATTTGCGCTTTGGCACGACTGACAGCCTCTGCAACTGTAGGCTCTAGCAAGATGACATTCCCTTTACGAGTAGAGAGTTTTTTCCCTTCTTTTGTTACCAATCCAAAAGGAACATGGACAATATCTTGACTCCAATCGTAACCCATCTCTTGCAAGACAGCCTTGAGTTGTTTAAAGTGAGCAGATTGTTCTTGACCAACGACATAAATCGATTTGGCAAATTGATATTCGTTTTTACGGTAAAGGGCAGCGGCCAAGTCACGTGTGATGTAGAGAGTTGCACCGTCAGATTTCTTGATAAGAGCTGGGTGTTCAATTCCATATTTTTCAAGATTAACAACTTGGGCACCTTCTGATTCGACCAAAAGTCCTTTTTCAGAAAGGATATCTACAACTGCATCCATCTTGTCATTGTAGAAGGCTTCCCCGTTGTAGCTGTCGAATTCGACCTTCAATTCATTGTAAAGGCGGTTAAATTCCACCAAACTTTCATCACGGAACCATTGCCAAAGTGCGAGAGCTTCCTCATCTCCATTTTCAAGTTTACGGAACCATTCGCGTGCTTCTTCATCCAAGCTAGGGTCATTTTCAGCTTCAGCATTGATGCGAACGTAGAGTTTAAGAAGTTCATCAATCGGATGAGCTTTTACAGCTTCTTCGTCACCCCATTTTTTGTAGGCAACGATCAGCATCCCAAACTGTTTACCCCAGTCTCCCAAATGGTTGACCTTGACCGTTTGATAACCGATTTTTTGGAAAATATGTGACAAGCTATCTCCGATAACAGTTGAGCGCAGGTGACCAATAGAGAATGGCTTAGCAATATTGGGACTAGACATGTCGATAACAACATTTTCTTGTTTACCAATATTTTGGTCAGCATAGTGTTCTTTTTCAGTGATAACAGCTTGTAATACTTGAGCAGAAATGGCATTTTTATCAAGGAAGAAGTTAACATAAGGTCCAGTAGCGACGACTTTTTCAAAGGCTTGGCTATTGATTTTTTCAGCGATATCTGCCGCGATCATTTGTGGAGCTTTTCTCTCAACTTTTGCTAGAGTAAAGGCAGGGAAGGCGATGTCTCCCATGTCAGAGTTTTTGGGTTGTTCTAGTAAATTTAAAATAGCCTCTTGATCCAGGCTGTCAATGACGCTAGCCAATTCGCTAGCAATCAATTGTTTTGTATTCATTATAAACTCCTTTGGACTTTTCTTCTATTTTATCACAATTTTGAGGAATGATAAGAATTTTTTTGAAATATTCGGTTTTTTTGGTATAATGTTCTTATTAAATAGTTGAAAATGTTATAAATATTCACTCGAGAGGATGTTATGAGAAAAAGAGAACGCCATCAGTTAATCAAACAAATGATCACTGAGGAAAAATTAGGAACTCAAAAAGAGATCCAGGATCGGTTGGAAGCACGCAATGTTTTTGTAACGCAAACGACATTGTCGCGTGACCTTCGCGAACTGGGCTTGACCAAGGTTAAGAAAAATGACAAGGTCTACTACGTACTAGCAAATGAGACGGAGAAGATTGACCTGGTTGAGTTTTTATCCCATCATTTGGAAGGTGTAGCAAGAGCTGAGTTTACCTTAGTTTTGCACACTAAATTGGGTGAAGCCGCAGTTTTAGCCAATGTTGTCGATGCCAACAAGGATGAATGGATTTTGGGAACAGTTGCGGGTGCCAATACTCTCTTGGTCATCTGCCGAGATCAGCATGTCGCTAAACTCATGGAAGATCGTTTGTTAGATTTGATGAAGGATAGATAAGGTCTTGGGAGTCTCTCTCAAGACTATTTTTAACAAGGAGAGAATGGATGACGACAGAAAAATTATCACCTGGCATGCAACAGTATGTGGATATCAAAAAACAATATCCAGATGCTTTTTTGCTCTTTCGTATGGGTGATTTTTATGAGTTATTTTACGAAGATGCAGTCAATGCTGCCCAGATACTAGAAATCTCACTAACCAGTCGCAATAAGAATGCTGACAATCCTATTCCCATGGCTGGAGTTCCTTATCACTCAGCCCAACAATATATCGATGTTCTAGTTGAGCGTGGCTACAAGGTTGCCATTGCTGAGCAGATGGAGGATCCTAAGCAGGCAGTAGGGGTTGTTAAGCGCGAGGTTGTGCAGGTGATTACCCCTGGTACAGTCGTCGATAGTAGTAAACCAGATAGTCAAAACAATTTTTTGGTGGCTATCGACCGTGACGGTCAGCAATTTGGTTTGGCATACATGGACTTAGTGACGGGTGATTTCTATGTGACAGGTTTATTGGATTTTACCCTGGTCTGTGGTGAAATCCGAAATCTTAAGGCAAGAGAAGTTGTCATCGGCTATGCCTTAACTGAAGAGGAAGAACAGATTCTCGGCCGTCAAATGAATTTGGTACTTTCCTATGAGCAAGAATCATTTGAAGACATCCATCTACTAGATCCACGCTTGGCGCCTATTGAACAAGCTGCCAGCAGTAAACTTCTCCAGTATGTCCATCGGACTCAGATGAGAGAGTTGAATCACTTGAAGCCAGTTGTCCGTTATGAAATTAAGGATTTTTTGCAGATGGATTATGCAACCAAGGCTAGTCTAGATCTAGTAGAAAATGCTCGTTCTGGCAAGAAACAAGGGAGTCTTTTCTGGTTGCTAGATGAAACTAAGACTGCCATGGGAATGCGTCTTTTGCGCTCTTGGATCCACCGTCCCTTGATTGACAAGGATCGTATTCTTGAACGTCAGGAGGTTGTGCAGGTCTTTCTGGATTATTTCTTTGAACGTAGTGATTTGACGGAAAGCCTCAAGGGAGTCTACGATATTGAGCGTCTGGCTAGTCGTGTTTCTTTTGGGAAAAGCAATCCTAAAGACCTCTTGCAATTAGCGACTACCTTGGGAAGTGTTCCACGAATTCGAGCAATTTTAGAAGGAATGGAGCAACCAGCTCTTGCCTATCTGATTGAACAATTAGATGCTATTCCTGAGTTGGAAAGTCTTATTAGCGCAGCCATTGCTCCTGAGGCTCCTCATGTGATTACAGAGGGTGATATTATTCGGACTGGCTTTGACGAGACCTTGGACAAGTATCGTCGGGTACTGAGAGAAGGAACCAGCTGGATTGCTGAGATTGAGGCCAAGGAAAGAGAAAATTCTGGCATCAGTACGCTCAAGATTGACTACAATAAAAAAGACGGCTACTATTTCCATGTGACCAATTCGCAGCTTGGTAACGTACCAGCCCACTTTTTCCGTAAGGCTACGCTAAAAAACTCTGAACGTTTTGGGACAGAGGAGTTGGCTCGTATCGAAGGAGAAATGTTAGAAGCGCGTGAGAAATCAGCCAATCTTGAATACGAAATTTTTATGCGGATCCGTGAGGAGGTTGGCAAGTATATCCAACGCCTGCAAGCCCTAGCCCAAGGAATCGCTACTGTCGATGTCTTACAAGGTTTGGCAGTGGTAGCAGAAAATCAGCACTTGATTCGTCCAGAGTTTGGTCAGGATTCACGAATTGACATCCAAAAGGGACGTCACGCAGTTGTTGAGAAGGTCATGGGAGCCCAAACCTATATTCCCAACAGCATCCAAATGGGTGAAGATACTAGCATCCAGCTGATTACAGGGCCTAATATGAGCGGGAAGTCAACCTATATGCGTCAGCTAGCTATGACAGCAGTCATGGCCCAGATAGGATCTTATGTTCCGGCAGAAAGTGCTCACTTGCCTATCTTTGATGCGATTTTTACCCGTATCGGGGCAGCAGATGACTTGGTGTCAGGTCAGTCCACCTTTATGGTCGAGATGATGGAAGCCAATAATGCCATTGCGCACGCGACTGAGAATTCTCTCATTCTCTTTGATGAGCTTGGACGTGGAACGGCAACTTATGATGGCATGGCCTTGGCCCAGGCAATTATCGAGTATATTCATGAACATATCGGAGCCAAGACTCTCTTTGCGACTCATTACCATGAATTGACTAGTTTGGAGACTAGTCTGGGACATCTGGTTAACGTTCACGTGGCTACGCTTGAGCAAAATGGACAGGTTACCTTCCTTCACAAGATCGAAGCAGGACCAGCTGATAAATCATACGGTATTCACGTAGCTAAGATTGCAGGTTTACCGGCAGACTTGCTGAAAAGAGCAGATGAAATTTTAACTCAATTAGAGAGTCAAGGTCAGGAAAGTCCTGCTCCAATGAAACAAACACATGCAGTTTCTGAACAAATTTCCCTATTTGACTCGGCTGAAGAAAATCCTATCCTAGCAGAATTGGCTAAAGTAGATGTGTACAATATGACACCGATGCAGGCCATGAATCTCTTGTTAGAATGGAAACAAAAATTATAAATCAAAACCCACTCAGTCCTGTGAGTGGGTTTCTGTTGCATTATTTCTTCTGAGCCAATAATTGGTTGATGTGGGCAACCTTCTTTGATTCTCTTTTATAGAGAATCGCCCAGATGATGAGATAGACGATGGCAAACTCTGGGATGAGTTGAAGGATGAAAGTCCAGCGAAGTGGAAACCAACCTGCCAGAATTGCTAGAGGAACAAAACCTAATAGCATGAGGAAGAAGTGAGTGACAGTCGCACGAAGAAGGCTCCAGTCTTTGGCAAAGAGACGGCTACCAAAACTAAAGAGGACTCCGATAGCTGCCCAGATGATAGAACAGTAGAGCAAAACTAGAGCGCCATGTACCTGTTGTTGGATCATGAATTGGCCAATCAAAGAGTTGGGGCTAAGTGGTGCATAGTTGCTTGGTGAATAGATAAAAGAAAAGATAATAGATAGGATGAGGCCGATGAGGATACCAGTTGTGGCATCGTGGAAAATTTGTTTTTTCATAGTTCTAATTTCTCCTTAATAGCTTTGAGGTAACGGCGAGATGAGTAGGTGAAACTGTCATTTTTTAGATAGATTTCAATCAAGCCGTTAGAGGTTAGTTTTAGATGACTAATAGCATCGATGTTGACAATTTCCGATTGGGAAATTTGGATAAAGGAAGCAGGTAGAATTTCACTTGCTTGGTAAAGACGAATGTCGAGCGCATAGGTTTGGATATCCGTTTCAGCTAAGACTTTGCGATTTTCAATATATATACGTTGAATCTTACTAATCTGAATCAAGTAGACCTGGTCTTGGAATTTTCCTTTAAGAGTTTCGTTTTGATCCAGTGATTGAACAAAGTCTTGAACTTTTTGAACTCTAGGGGACAAAGATGGTGCTTCTATGATGATTTGTTCTTCTGCATATTGTTGATCAATGTCAAGTCTGACTTTCATATTTTCTCCTTTGTAAAGTTGTAATAGAGATCTCTTACTTACAAATCTATTAAACACCATTTTGTCGGCAAATACAAGAAGCTTTGTCTATGTGGTCGGTTGAAGAGTCTATCTGGTAGGCGAGCGTTTTCAACTAAATTTAAGAGCAAAGAAGTCAAAAAATAAGAAGAAATATATTGACAAAAATAGAAAAAACGTGGTACAATAATAGACGGTACTTTTTACTTTTGGTCTCTCAAGAGTGTACAGGGACGTGCTGACAAATGTTGCAAAAGTACACACAGATGATAGCTGTCACCAAGTGTATCATCACCAAAAATAAAAAAACACAGGAGAATGTAGATGCCTACAATTAACCAATTGGTTCGCAAACCGCGTAAATCAAAAGTAGAAAAATCTAAATCACCAGCTTTGAACGTTGGTTACAACAGTCATAAAAAAGTTCAAACAAACGTTTCTTCACCACAAAAACGTGGTGTTGCAACTCGTGTTGGAACAATGACACCTAAAAAACCTAACTCTGCCCTTCGTAAATTTGCTCGTGTACGTTTGAGCAACCTTATCGAAGTTACTGCCTACATCCCAGGTATCGGACACAACTTGCAAGAGCACAGCGTGGTGCTTCTTCGCGGTGGACGTGTAAAAGACCTTCCAGGGGTACGTTACCATATCGTCCGTGGTGCACTTGATACTGCAGGTGTTAACGATCGTAAACAAGGCCGTTCTAAATACGGTACTAAACGTCCGAAAAAAGCATAAGGAAAGGGGATAAAGAGAAATGAGTCGTAAAAATAGAGCTCCAAAACGTGACGTATTGCCAGATCCGCTTTACAATTCACAATTAGTTACTCGTCTTATCAACCGCGTTATGCTTGACGGTAAACGTGGTACAGCTGCTTCAATCGTTTACGGTGCTTTTGAACAAATCAAAGAAGTTACTGGTAACGATGCACTTGAAGTATTTGAAACAGCTATGGAAAACATCATGCCTGTACTTGAAGTACGTGCACGTCGTGTTGGTGGTTCTAACTACCAAGTCCCAGTTGAAGTTCGTCCAGAACGTCGTACAACACTTGGACTTCGTTGGTTGGTAACAATCGCTCGCCTTCGTGGTGAACACACAATGCAAGATCGTCTTGCAAAAGAAATCTTGGATGCTGCTAACAACACTGGTGCAGCAGTTAAGAAACGTGAAGACACTCACCGTATGGCTGAAGCTAACCGTGCCTTCGCACACTTCCGTTGGTAATAAAATGATACCAAGAGCGGTAAAGGCCCAAGGCAAAAATAGGAAACTGATGCAGTGTTCCGTGAACACAAAGCAGTTTATCTTTTTTGCACCGGGCCTCGCTCGGGTTCAAATCAGTTAACTTGAGCTTTTAACCCGGGTTCAATTGAGCTCGGTCCGCTCTTGAGTACAACTCAACTTACCATTCCGCAAGTTGAAGCCAACAATAACATGAAAACATTGAGAACGGGTAGGTCCTGCCTATCCGTTTTTATTAAATCGTGTTATAATAGAATAGAAATAAAAAAATATAGGAGAAACAAACCTCATGGCACGCGAATTTTCACTTGAAAAAACTCGTAATATCGGTATCATGGCTCACGTCGATGCTGGTAAAACAACTACAACTGAGCGTATCCTTTACTACACTGGTAAAATCCACAAAATCGGTGAAACTCACGAAGGTGCGTCACAAATGGACTGGATGGAGCAAGAGCAAGAACGTGGTATCACTATCACATCTGCTGCGACAACAGCTCAATGGAACAACCACCGCGTAAACATCATCGACACACCAGGACACGTGGACTTCACAATCGAAGTACAACGTTCTCTTCGTGTATTGGACGGTGCGGTTACAGTTCTTGACTCACAATCAGGTGTTGAGCCTCAAACTGAAACAGTTTGGCGTCAAGCAACTGAGTACGGAGTTCCACGTATCGTATTTGCCAACAAAATGGATAAAATCGGTGCTGACTTCCTTTACTCAGTAAGTACACTTCACGATCGTCTTCAAGCAAATGCACACCCAATTCAATTGCCAATCGGTGCTGAAGATGACTTCCGTGGTATCATCGACTTGATCAAGATGAAAGCTGAAATCTATACTAACGACCTTGGTACAGATATCCTTGAAGAAGATATTCCAGCTGAATACCTTGACCAAGCTCAAGAATACCGTGAAAAATTGATCGAAGCAGTTGCTGAAACTGATGAAGAATTGATGATGAAATACCTCGAAGGTGAAGAAATCACTAACGAAGAATTGAAAGCTGGTATCCGTAAAGCGACTATCAACGTTGAATTCTTCCCAGTATTGTGTGGTTCTGCCTTCAAGAACAAAGGTGTTCAATTGATGCTTGATGCGGTTATCGACTACCTTCCAAGCCCACTTGACATCCCAGCGATCAAAGGTATCAACCCAGATACAGATGAAGAAGAAACTCGTCCAGCATCTGATGAAGAGCCATTTGCAGCTCTTGCCTTCAAGATCATGACTGACCCATTCGTAGGTCGTTTGACATTCTTCCGTGTTTACTCAGGTGTTCTTCAATCAGGTTCTTACGTGTTGAACACTTCTAAAGGTAAACGTGAACGTATCGGACGTATCCTTCAAATGCACGCTAACAGCCGTCAAGAAATCGACACTGTTTACTCAGGTGATATCGCTGCTGCCGTTGGTTTGAAAGACACTACAACTGGTGACTCATTGACAGATGAAAAAGCGAAAATCATCCTTGAGTCAATCAACGTTCCAGAACCAGTTATCCAATTGATGGTTGAGCCTAAATCTAAAGCAGACCAAGACAAGATGGGTATCGCCCTTCAAAAATTGGCTGAAGAAGATCCAACATTCCGCGTTGAAACTAACGTTGAAACTGGTGAAACAGTTATCTCTGGTATGGGTGAGCTTCACCTTGACGTCCTTGTTGACCGTATGCGTCGTGAGTTCAAAGTTGAAGCGAACGTAGGTGCTCCTCAAGTATCTTACCGTGAAACATTCCGCGCTTCTACTCAAGCACGTGGATTCTTTAAACGTCAGTCTGGTGGTAAAGGTCAGTTCGGTGATGTATGGATTGAATTTACTCCAAACGAAGAAGGAAAAGGATTCGAATTCGAAAACGCAATCGTCGGTGGTGTGGTTCCTCGTGAATTTATCCCAGCGGTTGAAAAAGGTTTGGTAGAATCTATGGCTAACGGTGTTCTTGCTGGTTACCCAATGGTTGACGTTAAAGCTAAGCTTTACGATGGTTCATACCACGATGTCGACTCATCTGAAACTGCCTTCAAGATCGCTGCATCTCTTGCACTTAAAGAAGCTGCTAAGACTGCACAACCAGCTATCCTTGAACCAATGATGCTTGTAACAATCACTGTTCCAGAAGAAAACCTTGGTGATGTTATGGGTCACGTAACTGCTCGTCGTGGACGTGTAGATGGTATGGAAGCACACGGTAACAGCCAAATCGTTCGTGCTTATGTTCCACTTGCTGAAATGTTTGGTTACGCAACAGTTCTTCGTTCTGCATCTCAAGGACGTGGTACATTCATGATGGTATTCGACCACTACGAAGATGTACCTAAGTCAGTACAAGAAGAAATCATTAAGAAAAACAAAGGTGAAGAATAATTCACCGTCACTTTAAAAGAAGTCACTTTGTGGCTTCTTTTTCTGTTTGGTAGAAATGGGTAAAAGTGCCTCAAATATGGTAAAATAGAAGGAGTATATTGTGAGGAAAATGGATGTCAACCACTTTTGAAATTTTAATGAATCAGTTGGGAATACCCGCTGAAATGAGAAATCATGAGGCCTTCTCTCAGGCTGAAATAGAACAAGTTATTGTTCATAAACGAAGCAAAGTTTGGGAGTTTCATTTTGTTTTTGAAAATATCTTGCCTTTTGAACTTTTTTTAGAGTTGAAAAGAGGCTTGAAAGAAGAATTCTCAAAAACTGGAAATCAGGCTAGTTTTGAGATAAAAACGAGAAATCAGGAATTTTCTAGAGAACTTTTACAAGCCTACTATCGAGAGGCTTTTTCGGAAGGTCCTTGTGCTAGTCAAGGTTTTCGTTCTATTTATCAGAATTTTCAGGTTCGCTTTGAAAATGCCCAGTTAATCATTGAAGCTTCAGAAGCGGCAGATACAGAGCATTTTAGAAAAAATCATCTGCCAAATCTTAGCAAACAGCTGGAATTTTTTGGTTTTCCTAAACTTTCTTGCATCTTAGAAAAAAATGAAGATCTCACAAGGGAAGAACAAGAAGCCTTTCAGACGGAAAATCAAATGATTATCCAAGCAGCCAATGAAGAAACTCTTCGGGCTATGGAACAGTTAGAACAGATGGCCCCGCCTCCTCCAGCTGAGGATAAGCCTGTCTTTGATTTCCAAGCCAAGAAAGCAGCTGCTAAGCCTAAACTTGATAAGGCAGAGATTACTCCTATGATCGAGGTCAATACCGAGGAAAATCGTCTGGTTTTTGAAGGAGTTGTCTTTGATGTTGAGCAGAAGGTGACTAGAACGGGTCGTGTCTTGATTAACTTTAAGATGACGGACTATACTTCTAGTTTCTCTATGCAAAAATGGGTCAAGAATGAAGAAGAAGCCCAAAAATTTGACATGATCAAGAAAAACTCTTGGCTCCGTGTTCGTGGAAATGTTGAAGTCAATAATTTCACGCGAGACTTGACCATGAATGTGCAAGATGTCCAGGAAGTCGTCCACTATGAACGGAAAGACTTGATGCCAGAGGGAGAACGTCGTGTTGAGTTCCATGCGCACACCAATATGTCGACCATGGATGCTTTGCCTGAAGTAGAAGAAATCGTTGCGACAGCTGCCAAATGGGGACACAAGGCGGTAGCAATCACGGACCATGGGAATGTTCAGTCCTTCCCTCATGGCTATAAGGCAGCCAAGAAATCTGGCATCCAACTTATCTATGGAATGGAAGCCAATATTGTTGAAGACCGTGTTCCCATCGTTTATAACGAAGTTGAGATGGACCTTTCTGAAGCTACCTATGTGGTCTTTGACGTAGAAACAACAGGTCTATCGGCTATCTATAATGACTTGATTCAGGTGGCGGCTTCCAAGATGTATAAGGGCAATATCGTCGCTGAATTTGATGAATTTATCAATCCTGGTCACCCCTTATCAGCCTTTACTACTGAATTGACAGGAATTACGGATGAGCATGTGAAAAATGCCAAACCCTTGGTTCAAGTTCTGAAAGAATTCCAAGAGTTTTGTAAGGATACCGTTCTTGTCGCCCACAATGCAACCTTTGACGTTGGCTTTATGAATGCCAACTATGAACGTCATGACCTGCCAAAAATCACTCAACCCGTCATCGATACGCTAGAATTCGCAAGAAATCTCTATCCTGAGTATAAACGTCATGGTCTAGGACCTTTGACTAAGCGTTTTGGTGTTGCCCTAGAACACCATCACATGGCCAACTATGATGCGGAAGCAACTGGCCGTCTGCTCTTCATCTTTATCAAAGAAGTAGCAGAAAAGTATGGTGTGACAGATTTGGCACGATTAAACCTTGATTTAATCAGTCCGGATTCGTATAAAAAAGCTCGAGTCAAGCATGCGACCATCTATGTGAAAAATCAGGTGGGATTGAAAAATATCTTTAAGCTGGTTTCTCTCTCAAATACTCAGTATTTTGAAGGAGTTCCACGGATTCCACGTACGGTGCTAGATGCTCATCGAGAAGGTTTAATCTTGGGTTCTGCTTGTACAGAAGGGGAAGTTTTTGATGCAGTCGTTTCCCAAGGAGTAGATGCGGCAGTTGAAGTGGCTAAATACTATGACTTTATCGAGGTGATGCCTCCTGCTATCTATGCACCTTTGATTGCCAAAGAGCAGGTCAAGGACATGGAGGAACTCCAGACCATCATCAAGAGCCTGATAGAGGTTGGAGATCGCCTTGGGAAACCCATTCTTGCGACAGGAAATGTCCACTATCTCGAACCCGAGGATGAGATTTATCGTGAAATCATCGTGCGAAGTCTAGGTCAGGGGGCGATGATTAACCGAACGATTGGCCACGGAGAAGCTGCCCAACCAGCTCCGCTACCAAAGGCACACTTTAGAACGACCAATGAAATGTTGGATGAATTTGCCTTTCTAGGGGAAGATTTGGCTCGTAAGATTGTCATTGAAAATACCAATTCCTTGGCAGAAATTTTTGAGCCTGTTGAGGTCGTTAAAGGTGATTTGTATACACCTTTCATTGACCAAGCCGAAGAAACAGTTGCCGAATTAACCTATAAAAAAGCTTTTGAAATTTATGGAAATCCACTGCCAGATATTGTCGATTTGCGGATTGAAAAAGAACTAACCTCTATTCTGGGGAATGGATTTGCCGTGATCTATCTGGCTTCACAGATGCTAGTGCAGCGCTCCAACGAACGAGGCTACTTGGTTGGTTCTCGTGGGTCTGTTGGATCCAGTTTCGTCGCGACCATGATTGGGATTACCGAGGTCAATCCGCTCTCGCCTCACTATGTCTGTGGTCAGTGTCAGTACAGTGAGTTTATCACAGATGGTTCTTACGGTTCAGGATTTGATATGCCAGATAAAGACTGTCCTAACTGTGGGCACAAGCTCAGCAAGAATGGACAGGACATTCCTTTCGAGACCTTCCTTGGTTTTGACGGGGACAAGGTTCCCGATATCGATTTGAACTTCTCAGGGGAGGACCAGCCGAGCGCCCACTTGGATGTTCGTGATATCTTTGGGGAAGAATATGCCTTCCGTGCAGGAACGGTTGGTACGGTGGCTGCTAAGACAGCTTATGGATTTGTCAAGGGTTACGAGCGTGACTATGGCAAGTTCTACCGTGAAGCTGAAGTAGAGCGCCTAGCCCAAGGAGCTGCAGGTGTTAAACGGACGACCGGTCAACACCCAGGGGGAATCGTTGTTATTCCAAACTATATGGATGTTTATGACTTTACCCCTGTGCAGTATCCTGCCGATGATGTGACTGCTGAATGGCAGACCACTCACTTTAACTTCCACGATATCGATGAGAACGTCCTCAAGCTCGATGTCCTTGGTCATGATGATCCAACCATGATTCGGAAACTTCAGGACTTGTCGGGCATTGATCCAAATGATATTCCTATGGATGACCCTGGTGTCATGGCCCTCTTCTCAGGAACCGATATTCTGGGAGTGACGCCTGAACAAATCGGGACTTCAACCGGTATGCTTGGTATTCCAGAGTTTGGGACCAACTTTGTTCGCGGAATGGTGGATGAAACCCATCCGACGACCTTTGCGGAGTTGCTCCAGCTTTCTGGTCTGTCTCACGGTACCGACGTTTGGTTGGGAAATGCCCAAGACTTGATTAAGGCTGGAATTGCGGACTTGTCAACTGTTATCGGATGTCGGGATGACATCATGGTTTACCTCATGCACGCTGGCCTAGATCCAAAGATGGCCTTTACCATCATGGAGCGTGTACGTAAGGGAATGTGGCTCAAAATCTCTGAAGAAGAGCGCAATGGGTATATCGAAGCCATGAAGGCTAACAATGTACCTGAATGGTATATCGAATCTTGTGGGAAAATCAAGTACATGTTCCCTAAAGCCCACGCGGCTGCCTACGTTATGATGGCCTTGCGTGTAGCCTACTTCAAGGTTCACCATCCGATTTATTATTACTGTGCTTACTTCTCCATCCGTGCCAAAGCTTTTGATATCAAGACCATGGGTGCAGGCTTGGATGCTATCAAATGCAAGATGCAAGAAATTGCTGAAAAGCGCAAGAACAATGAAGCTTCCAATGTGGAAATTGATCTCTACACAACACTTGAAATCGTTAATGAGATGTGGGAACGTGGCTTCAAATTTGGTAAGTTGGACCTCTATCGCAGTGATGCGACTGAATTCATCATTGACGGAGATACCCTCATCCCACCATTTGTCGCTATGGATGGTCTAGGAGAGAACGTTGCTAAGCAATTGGTTCGTGCTCGTCAAGAGGGAGAATTCCTCTCTAAAACCGAACTACGCAAGCGAGGTGGACTTTCCTCAACTTTAGTTGAAAAGATGGATGAAATGGGAATTCTGGGCAATATGCCAGAGGACAACCAGTTGAGTCTGTTTGATGATTTGTTTTAATAGTTTGAAATGTCTTATGTAGATTTGAGATTGGTTAATGATGCTAAAGAAAAACAGAGCAACTCCTTGGAAACCAGGGAAAGTTATTTCCATACGCTTGCGAAATGGCGTTTACGTATTAGCACAAATGGTGCGTGATCCCTATCTAGTATTTTTCAACCATTTTAATGAGGAAAATAACTGGAAGGGAGTGACCTTGAAAGAGGAGGATATCCTTTTTTGTAAAGCAGTTACTCGTCAGTTTCTACGCTATAGTCCTGTAACAATTGTTAAAAATCTTGAGCCCCTGTTAGATTATGGACTACCCAAAGAATGGATTTATAGCCATATTGGTGGACATCCTATTACTGTTTCGGTAAAGGGACGGGAGCGCCAAGTAGCTGGTTTTGGTCGACGCTGTTCTTTGGTTCTGGCGGATAAGGACAGTGGACAATCGGAGGATAATCCACTTATGGGGCTCTTCCAGGCTTATATCATACCAGATATCAAAGAACAGGATTGGGATCGGGTAGGTCAGGCTGAACTCATGTCTATTGAAGTATTTCCAACACTCAATGAGCGTCTCTACCTTTGCTATCTTTATGGGAAAAATATAAATCCAGAACAAGATATCTCTTTGGGAAAGCCCCTGCTTGATGACTATGAAACTTATGTAGATATCCTCACGAATAGCCCAGAGGCTCGACGTCTCTATCTAGGAGAGTACGAAGAATAAGAAAGGACATTTGATGAAACTCAAAATTTTTGCGGAAAACAAGCCAGCTCAAAAGGTTTTTGAATATCAGTTAGAGCTTGCTGATCAGACAATTCTTCTATCGACAGCACTCTTGTCAGGTGCTATTGCTTTGGCAGGATTATTTTCTGCTTTGAAAGAAAAATAAAAATAGAAAAGAGAAAACAAAATGGTTTTACCAAATTTTAAAGAAAATCTAGAAAAATATGCTAAGCTTTTGGTTGCAAACGGTGTGAATGTACAACCGGGTCACACCTTGGCTCTCTCTATCGATGTAGAGCAACGCGAGTTGGCTCACTTAATCGTTAAAGAAGCCTATGCCCTTGGTGCACACGAAGTTATCGTCCAATGGGCAGATGACTTTGTAAACCGTGAGAAATTCCTTCACGCGCCACTAGAGCGTTTGGACAATGTTCCAGAATACAAGATTGCTGAGATGAACTACCTTCTTGAAAACAAAGCAAGTCGTCTTGGTGTCCGTTCTTCTGATCCAGGTGCCTTGAACGGAGTGGACGCAGAAAAACTTTCTGCTTCTGCAAAAGCTATGGGAATTGCTATGAAGCAAATGCGTATCGCAACTCAATCCAACAAGGTTAGCTGGGCTGTAGCTGCCGCAGCTGGACTTGAGTGGGCTAAGAAGGTCTTTCCAAATGCAGCGAGCGACGAAGAAGCAGTAGACCTCCTTTGGGACCAAATCTTCAAGACTTGCCGTATCTACGAAGAAGATCCAGTTAAGGCTTGGGAAGAACATGCAGCTATTCTAAAGAGCAAGGCAGAGATGCTGAACAAAGAACAATTCTCAGCCCTTCACTACACAGCGCCTGGAACAGATTTGACACTTGGCTTGCCTAAGAACCACGTTTGGGAATCAGCTGGAGCTATCAATGCCCAAGGTGAAGGCTTCTTGCCAAACATGCCAACAGAAGAAGTCTTTACAGCTCCTGATTTCCGTCGTGCAGATGGTTATGTAACGTCTACAAAACCACTTAGCTACAATGGAAATATCATCGAAGGTATCAAGGTGATCTTTGAAAATGGTCAAATCGTTGATATTACAGCTGAAAAGGGTGAACAGGTTATGAAGGACCTTGTCTTTAAGAATGCTGGTGCGCGTGCCTTGGGTGAATGTGCCTTGGTACCAGATCCAAGCCCAATTTCTCAGTCAGGTATTACCTTCTTTAATACTCTTTTTGACGAAAATGCATCGAACCACTTGGCTATCGGTGCAGCCTATGCAACTAGCGTTGTTGGCGGAGCAGAGATGAGCGAAGAAGAACTTGAAGCTGCAGGACTTAACCGTTCAGATGTTCACGTTGACTTTATGATTGGTTCTAACCAAATGGATATCGATGGTATCCGTGAGGATGGAACACGCGTACCACTCTTCCGCAATGGAGATTGGGCAATTTAAGGAGAATCTATGCTTGGAAGTATGTTTGTCGGCCTTTTGATCGGTTTACTAGCAGGAGCTATCACCAATCGTGGCGAACGTATGGGATGCTTCGGGAAAATGTTCCTGGGCTGGGTTGGTGCCTTTTTAGGACAATTACTCTTTGGTTCTTGGGGACCAAGCCTAAACGGTACAGCCATTATCCCATCAGTTCTCGGGGCCATGATTTTACTAGCCATCTTCTGGGAAAGAGGAAGCTAAGTTTCGCTTTAGAAGGCAGATTAACTCTAAAGAATAAGAGAGAGGCTGGGACAAAAGTCCTAGCCTCTCAATTGTCTTTGGATTGTCGATCAAGACGCAGTGGTTGAGTGGCCTCTACTACGCTGATTTCATCAGCTTTTACAGCCCTACTCAACTGTGCGGAGGTGGGACGACGAAATCGAATTCTAACGAATTACCGATTTCTGTCCCACTCTCTCTTTTTAGGTCGCTCTATAAAGTCCTTTTCTCTCTTTTTAGGTCGCTCTATAAAGTCCTTTGAAAGCACTCATCTAAGCTTAGCCACAGAGCTTTCAGTGACTGGTTCTTTTTATATTGCGTCAAGTATGGTACAATAAAAGCATGAGAATTCAACAATTACACTATATTATCAAAATCGTAGAAACTGGTTCGATGAATGAGGCTGCCAAGCAACTTTTCATTACACAACCGAGTCTATCAAATGCCGTTCGTGACCTAGAAAATGAGATGGGAATTGAGATTTTTATCCGAAATCCTAAAGGAATCACCCTTACACGTGATGGGATGGAGTTTCTATCCTATGCCCGTCAGGTTGTCGAGCAAACGCAACTTCTAGAAGAACGCTATAAGAACCCAATCGCTCATCGCGAGCTTTTTAGTGTGTCTTCACAACACTATGCCTTTGTAGTTAATGCCTTTGTTTCCTTGCTCAAGAAGAGCGATATGGAAAAGTACGAGCTTTTTTTGCGTGAAACCAGAACCTGGGAAATCATTGACGACGTCAAGAACTTCCGCAGTGAAGTCGGAGTCCTCTTTTTAAATAGCTATAACCGAGATGTTCTTTCGAAGATGTTGGATGACAATCATCTGGTTGCCCATCACCTCTTTACAGCCCAACCCCATATCTTTGTCAGCAAGTCCAACCCACTTGCCCAAAAAGAAAAGGTGCAGTTGGCAGACCTAGAAGACTTCCCATACTTGAGCTATGACCAAGGAACCCATAATTCCTTCTATTTCTCAGAAGAGATTTTGTCACAGGAACACCACAAGAAATCCATCGTGGTTAGTGACCGTGCGACCTTGTTCAATCTCTTGATTGGTTTGGACGGTTATACCATCGCGACAGGTATCCTCAATAGTAATCTCAACGGAGACAATATCGTCTCTATTCCACTTGATATTGATGATCCCATTGAGCTGGTTTATATCCAGCATGAAAAGACAAGCTTATCTAAGATGGGTGAACGCTTCATCGAGTATTTGCTTGAAGAAGTTCGTTTTGATAGCTAATCATAAGTACATTAGAAAAGAAAAGGAAATATGACACCAATGAATACCAATGATTTTGATTTTCACTTGCCAGAGGAGCTAATTGCTCAAACTCCTTTGGAAAAGCGCGATGCCTCTAAGCTTTTGATGGTCAATCGCCAGACTGGGGAATTTCAAGATCGCCATTTTCACTCTATTATCGAGATGCTAGAGCCAGGTGATGCCCTAGTTATGAATGATACCCGCGTCTTGCCAGCACGACTTCATGGTCAAAAGGAAGAAACAGGTGGACACGTTGAACTCTTGCTTTTGAAAAATACGGCAGGAGACGAATGGGAAGTGTTGGCGAAGCCAGCCAAACGTCTCAAGGTTGGTGCTCGAGTTGTCTTTGGTGATGGTCGCCTAAGTGCAGTCGTGACCGAGGAATTAACCCATGGTGGCCGTATTGTTGGTTTTGAGTATGAGGGGATTTTCCTAGAAGTACTTGAAAGCCTGGGAGAAATGCCATTGCCTCCTTATATCCACGAAAAGTTGGATGACCGCGAACGTTATCAGACAGTCTATGCCAAGGAAAGTGGCTCAGCCGCTGCTCCGACTGCAGGTTTGCATTTTACCAAGGAATTACTAGAAGAAATCCAGCAGAAAGGTGTTCACCTAGTTTACTTGACTTTGCACGTTGGACTTGGGACCTTTAGACCTGTTTCGGTAGATAACCTGGATGAACACGAGATGCACTCAGAGTTTTATCAATTGTCTGAGGAAGCTGCAGCTACCTTGCGTCAGGTCAAGGAAAATGGTGGCCGTGTCATTGCCGTGGGTACAACCTCTATCCGTACACTAGAAACCATCGGAAGCAAGTTTGACGGTCAAATCCAAGCCGACTCAGGTTGGACCAATATCTTTATAAAACCAGGCTATGACTGGAAGGTGGTCGATGCCTTCTCAACCAATTTCCATTTGCCTAAGTCTACCTTGGTCATGCTTGTTTCTGCCTTTGCAGGACGTGAATTAGTCCTTGAAGCCTATCAGCATGCTATTGATGAAAAATACCGTTTCTTTAGCTTTGGTGATGCCATGTTTATCTATTAAAAATAGAAGGGCTAATTCCTACTTGGATTAGCCTTTTTTGATGTCAATAGCTATTGAATTATATGGAAATAAATGATACACTGAAAACTACAGCTTAGCCTTCAAAAATATATGTAATTTCAGGCTAGGCATTTTAGATACAGATGAAACTGTATCATCATTTTAAAAGGAGATTATCATGAAAAAAACATTGCGCTACACCAGTCTTTCAGCTCTTGCCTTGTTGGCTGCTGTGACACTTGCTGCTTGTGGAGGAAATGCTGAAAAAACTACAGCATCTTCAAGCAAAGAGGCCTCATCCTCTAAAGTAACTAAGGAGTCATCAAGTAAAAAAGAAGCTAGTCAAAAAGAGGAGCAGAAGTCTGAGACGAGCCCATCAAGTTCCGCAAGCACTCAAACGGATAAGAAGGAAGAAAAGAAAAAATCGCCAGAAGCTTACGCAAAATTCCTTGGAACGTGGGAAAACTATGCTGGAACAACTGCTACAGTCACTGCTGATGGGATCGTGACCATTCAAAGTTCAAAAGGAACCTTCCAGTATGAAATGGGCCAAGTAGAGGAAAAAGATGGCTACTACTCAACAGGAATCCATCTTGTCGATGGTGGAGAAGGTGCACGCCTCATCTTTACACCAGCAGGCGTAGCAAATGAATTAACTGGTACGGATGGTAGCCAAGACGTCTTGGCAATCGGCCAATCACCAAGCGACAAAGATAGTCATTTTTACCGTAATTAAGAATGAAAAAAGAAAAAGTGAGCCAAATCGACGGCTCGCTTTTTGAGTGGTGAAAAGTATGGATGAGATTGATTTGACAAGTAAAAAACCTTTAAGTAGCCGGTTGACCAAAAGTAGAACAGATACGAAAAAAAGCCTTGATTTCAAGGCTTTTTCCTGTTGATTAGATGCCTCTGCATAATTTTTGAAGAGTTTTCATGTTGAAAATAATCAAAACTATTGAAATAAGTAAAAAGTTGAACTATAGGGAATATTGTGTCATAATAGGTAATAGATGAATAATTAATAGATTGGAAATAATGCTTTCTTACCTTAACAAGTTGAATTGGTTATACATTTTTTCGTCGCAATTGTGTCTATCTCTCGAGTTTAGCTAGTTTTTATAAGCTCTGATTTCGACTCAATAAAACAAATTTCAGAAGTGCAAAAGACAAGATGGTGACATTGCTACAGTCAGTCGCCATGTCTTGCTGGCACAGGCTGTTTGTGCCGTCAGCTATTTACCAGTCAATTTGATCAAAGGGCTTAATTATTATTTTTGAAAGGTCTTTTATGGAAAAAATTCTTTCTTTAGGTCTGACAGGTAAGAAATTACTTGTTCAGGGTTTCTTGTTTGTTCTGCTAGGTCTTATCTTGATGGTCACGGGAACTTGGTTGCCAGTGACGGTTATTCGACTGGTTCTGTTTTTAGCTTGGATAGCAACGGTCTTAGATTTAGTATTACGTATTTTCAAAAAAAGTCAGTCAACGGACACCTTGGGAGTTGCACTGGTTAAATTGTTAGTGATGGGATATTTGCTAGGCTCGAATCTTGCTACTGATGTGCCAATTTATATTTTGGCTCTTGTGATTGGAATTTCTCAGATTTTTCATGCTAGTATCAACCTTGTCACCTATGTTCTCTACCGCAAAAACAAAATTCGACCTCGTTTTCGTTTCTTACTAGATGGTCTCGTACTAGTTTTTCTTGGTGGGACTAGTCTTTTGTCCTCTACAGGAAATTCTGTCTTTCAACTCTTTGTATTAGGGGCTTATTTTTTCCTTTATGGTGTGTCCAATATCCGTGACGGTTTCTTATTTGAAAAGGAAATTGGGAAAAACCATCTCAAACGTCGTGTCAGAATGAGCTTACCTATTGCCCTAGCCGCTCTCATCCCTGCAAGTACTTTAGCAAAAATCAATAAATTCATGCAGGAAAATGCTGATGAGGAAGAGGAAATCTATCTTGGAATGGTGAAGTTTGGTAAGACAGCAGATCTTGAAATTTTCGTTCATACAGCGGAGACTTCTCTATTTTCAGCTATTGGTCATGTGGACCTTTGTTATCAAGGACGTGTGATTTCTTATGGAAACTATGATCCGTCATCTGAGACCTTATTTGGTATGGTTGGAGATGGTGTTTTATATTTTTGCGACCGTGATAAGTACATTGACTTATGTAAACGGGAGAGTCAAAAAACGCTATTTGGTTACGGAATAGATTTGACACCGGAAATGGAAGAAGCGGTTCAGGAAAAATTAGCTGAATTAAAACAACTAACGATTCCTTGGGAGCCAAGCGCAGATAAAATTAAAACGGAAGATGGTAAGGAAGACTACACCTACGCTTATAAAATCAGACATGAGACGGATGGGGAACTTTATAAATTTATCAAATCTAAGTTTAAATCCTACTTTGTCTTATCTACAAACTGTGTGCTCTTGGCTGATACCATAGTCGGTCAGGCTGGCACCGATATCCTCTCACCCAAAGGATTTATCGCTCCAGGAACTTACCAAGCCTACCTTAATCGAGAGTTTGAAAAACCAAATAGTATAGTCGTATCTAAACATGTTTATTAAGGAGAATTTATGAACTTAGTAAAAAAATACACCCCGTTAATACTTTTTATAGGGCTGGTTGCTCTTGTAATTCTGAATGCATCGAGCTTTATATCAGGAGCAATCTCTCTCTTTGATGTAATATCAACCTTGATTTATGGTGCTGTTATTGCTTTTGTGCTCAATGTTCCCATGAAAAAAATTGAACAGTACTTAGTTAAATTGAAGGTAAAGGCAGAGTTGCGTCGTCCGATTGCCATGGTACTTGTTTTCCTAGCTCTTATCTTAATCGTGATTGCTCTTTTGGTTTTGGTGCTACCAACCCTAGCTCAGACTATTAGTCAGCTGGGAACAGTCCTTTCAACAGTCCTGACTCAACTTGGGAAATTGCTAGGCAGCTCGGAATTTGTAACCAAAGACATGTTGTCAACTATCGTATCAGGAATTCAGGGACAGTCTAGCTCTATTAGCCAAGCTTTGATAGGTTTTTTATCAGGTCTGACTAGTAATATCGGCAATATTTTTTCAAGTTTGATGAATGCCTTTTTGATTATAGTCTTCACCTTTTTATTTTTATCCAGTAAGGAACATTTGGCAGCGATGACGAGTCGACTTCTAAAAGTTTTTCTTCCAGAGAAGGTGGTGATAAAGTTGACTTACATTGGACAAGTAGCACTAGAGACTTATGACCAATTTTTGATGAGTCAGCTGATTGAAGCAGTTATCATAGGAGTTATGATAGCGGTTGGTTACAGCGTGTTTGGGATACCCTATGGAGTAATGACAGGTATCTTTGCAGGAGTGCTATCGTTCATTCCTTATGTAGGGCCTATGATTGCTTGTGTTGTGGGAGCGATTTTTATCTTCACAGTGAGTCCTACTCAAGCCTTACTTTCTCTTCTTCTATATCAAGTTATACAGCTGATTGAAGGAAACCTTATTTATCCTAGAGTTGTAGGTCAGTCTATTGGTTTGCCAGCCCTTTTCACGCTTGCGGCTGCTAGTATTGGAGGCAATCTCTTTGGCTTACTTGGGATGATATTCTTTACACCCATATTTGCTGTTATCTATCGATTGGTTAAAGAATTTGTCGTTGCAAAGGAAAATCAGGTAGATTGAGAAAGACTGAATTTAATAAGATATACTAAGAAGAGAGTGAAAGATTCTCTTCTCTTTTATTTCTAAATGACTTGCTCTTGTTCTGTTGCGAAAATTTATGAATTCATAATAGCCCATTTTAATCTCTATGCGGATTGGCCATGTAATATGGGCACAAATTAGTATAGTTTAGTTAATTATAGACTAGCTCTGTACTGTAAAAAACAGTTGGTCTTATCAAATATTGCTAGCAATTGATTGAGAATAAATGATAAGTTTGATAAGGTTGGAAAACCTTTATAATGATTTGCTACAAAAAGTTATTTGACATCAAAAAAGCCTTGAAATCAAGGCTTTTTCCTGTTGTTTAGATGCCCCCTGCATGAATTTGTAAGAACTTTTCATATTGAAAATAAACAAAAGTGTTGAAATATAGCTGATTTTAGGGAAATACTTTTAGGTGTTTTCAATGTCAGGATTTAAAAATGGGGCAAAAGCGGGGCAAAAACGAATGACTCGTATTTTGTTTGAAAACCTATAATACCTAATGATTATGCTATTCTAGATATATAGTTTTGTTATAAATAAATGTCAGTGCGAGATCAAATTGGAGAATAAAATGGAAAAACAAATTTCTACGTAGAATGGAATGCGAAAAAGTGATAATTAAAGAGACGAAAAAGCTGAGAATATGATTTCCCAGCTTTTTTGAATGCGATAGAAATAGCAACTAGACTATTTACGAAAGGCCTCAATAATGTAGGTGAAGCCAGTAACTAAAAATGAAAAGGCAATGACATAAACGACAAAGACACCTGTAGCCACTGGATTGAACAGAATCACTAGACCTAGTAAAAATTCAAGCAAGGCTACCCACATGATATTGCTACCAATAATAGGGAAAATCAATCTTAGACGATTGCCTTTAAAGAAAGCAATAATGGCTTCTACAATTAACCAAATTCCTACAATGGTCGGAATGACGACCGGCAGGGTCACAAAGCCATAAGCAACGAGGTAAAGAGCTAAGAGAAGACTAACAAATCCTTGGAAAAGATAAACAGGTGAGCGAAGCTCTTTTGGTGCAGAGAAATAGCCTAAAATAGCTGCTATAGAAGAAACCAGTAAACCAAATGAAATCCACCAGCTGTAAGCAACAAGATTAGCTACTGGGTTTGTAAATAGGAAAAGTCCTAAAAGGACAAAAACAACTCCTGCAAGGAATAGCAGTAAACGATTAGAAAATTTCATTTCAATACCCCCTATATAGTATATTTTGCTAATAAAACTATTGTACTTATTTTTATAGAAAATGTCAATAAAATAAATAAACAATTTGGAAGTTTCAGTCTGACTTACAAAAAGAAAAGGAGTTTTCACTCCTTTTCACAGATTGAAGACAAAGTCCTTATAAAAGTGTCTTCTAAAGATTTTAACTTCAATCTGAAGCGAGGTTATCCTCGCTTTTTCTATTTATCAAACAATTCCTTATTTTCAATTAAGAGTTCTAGTGGAGATTTATCCCTTGCTTCAATAAAACCAGGTTCATATTGGTTATGAAGTGTTCTTTTCTGAGAAGTTGGATCAATATACAACTCATCTCCATCTTCTGTGTATAGTTGGTTGCCTTTTGTTAGATAAAGTAAATCCTCTAAGTGCTGTCCATAAGTATGTAGGAAATGTTCGATGTATTTGACAGCTTTTAAGATCTCACTTACTTTGTCAGAGTATTCATTCGATTCAAGAACACTCTTTTCTAACTCAATTTCTTTACTAGTTCCAAATAGTTGGGTTGGAGTTGCATTAAAATATTCTGCTATCTTATCCAAATTTGCAAAGGTAGGATAGCTTTTTTGTTTTTCGTAATCAGAGATGTCTGGAAAGATTGCTCATAAAAAAAATGTGGGGCAAATGATGGGGCAAATCAGTTATAGACAAGCAAAAAAGCCTTATAAATAAAGGCTTTTTCCTGTTGATTTAGATGCCCCCTACAGGGCTCGAACCTGTGACCCATAGATTAAGAGTCTACTGCTCTACCAACTGAGCTAAGGAGGCAAATAAAAAGCTGTATTGGTGCCGAAACTTCACGGTTTGTATTGAACCCGCGCAATTAAGCAGGTGGGCAACTCGCTCTAACTGAAGCTGTTTCCGTGTGAGACGGCCTACATGCTGTTAGAAGACTTTTGTTTCCCTAATAATACAAAAAATAGTCGGTCAACACTTAAATGTGAAGTCGTACACCACAGCGTTTCTATGTTTATATGATACCACTTTTTCAAAAAAAATCAAGGGAAAATTAAAAATTTTGAAAAGGATTTTACGAGTTTCGTAATTTATCAATGGTTTCCTTACGTTGAGCCAGAGCCCGTTCGTATTTTCCACTATCTTCTGGTGAGAAGTAGCTATGGTTGCGAATTTTTTCTGGCAAGTACTCTTGTTTGACCCAGTGACCTGGGTAGTTATGTGGATAGAGGTAGTTTTGGGCATTGCCTAATTCCTTGCTACCACTATAGTGGCCATCTCGCAGGTGACGTGGGATTGGTAGGTGACCTGAGGTTTTAAGGTCAGCCAGAGCCTTGTCCATAGCTACATAGGCTGAGTTGGATTTTGGAGAAAGGGCCAAATCAATCACAACATTGGCAATGAGGATGCGGGCTTCGGGGAAACCGATCCTCTGTGCTGCATCCAGAGCAGTCACGGTATGAATCTGGGCTTCGGGATTGGCCAAACCGATATCTTCATAAGCAATAACAGTCAAACGACGAGCTAGGCTAGGAAGGTCACCGGCCTCTATCAAGCGAGCAGCATAGTGGAGACTAGCGTCCACATCTGATCCGCGAATAGACTTTTGAAGGGCAGATAGAACATCATAGTGTCCGTCTCCATCCTTGTCCATAGTAATGTAACTCCGTTGCAGACTATTTTCCATGATGTCAAGCGTGATATGACGTATACCTTTGTCATTAGCTGGAGTGGAGAGAACTGCCAAATCCAGCGAGTTAAAGGCAGAACGGAGATCACCGTTGGTAGATGTTGCGATAAAATCAAGGGCATCATCATCTAACTCAACAGGGAAATCAAAGCCTCGTTCAGGGTCAGTCAGGGCGATTTGAATGGCCTCTTTGACATCTTGGTTAGACAAGGGTTCCAACTCAAAAATCTGAACACGGCTACGAATGGCTGGCGTGACAGAAAAGAAAGGATTTTCAGTTGTCGCCCCGATCATGATGACCAGTCCACTTTCTAGGAGAGGCAAGAGAAAGTCTTGTTTAGTCTTGTCAAGACGATGAATCTCATCTAGTAGCAGTACAAGGCCACCTGAGAATTTAGCTTCCTCAGCGATTTCTTGGAGACGTTTTTTACTATCAACAGTGGCATTGAAGGTCCGAAAAGCATACTTGGTCGTTCCAGCGATGGCCGAGGCAATACTGGTTTTACCAATTCCTGGAGGTCCGTAGAGTATCATAGAGGATAGGCGATTGGCTTCCACCATACGGCGGATAATCTTGCCTGGTCCAACTAGATGCTCCTGACCGATGACCTGGTCGATGGTTTTGGGGCGCATGCGAAGCGCGAGATTGTCTGGCATAGC
This sequence comes from Streptococcus oralis, assembly GCF_964238205.1. Classification (GTDB taxonomy): domain Bacteria; phylum Bacillota; class Bacilli; order Lactobacillales; family Streptococcaceae; genus Streptococcus; species Streptococcus oralis_CZ. The sequence continues at coordinate 62,041 of NZ_CAXSLF010000006.1, read as the reverse complement.
AGTCCTTTCTAACATGGATTTTCTGATACGAATGTGGTAAGATGGTAGTATCTATTTTAGCATATTTCCGAGTATTCGGGGCGATTTAAGAGTCGTATAGAAAGAGGACAAAATGGCAACATATGGATTTTTAGATGTTTTACAAGAAGAGTTGGACAAGAACTTTCCTTTTGATTATGAGATTAGCTGGGACAAGCGCAATCATGCGGTTGAAGTGAGTTTTCTATTAGAGGCACAAAATGCTGCAAGGGTGGAGATGTTAGATGAAGACGGAGAGGTTTCGTCAGATGATATCCTTTTTGAAGAAGCGGTACTTTTTTACAATCCTGCCAAGTCAACAGTTAATGCAGAAGACTATCTCACAGTCATTCCTTATTTGCCGAAGAAAGGTTTTTCTCGTGAATTCTTAGCTTATTTTGCGCTATTCCTTAAAGATACTGCCGAGGTTGGACTAGATGCCCTCATGGACTTTTTGGAAGACCCAGAAGCAGAAGAATTCGTCATGGAATGGAATCAAGAAGTCTTTGAAGAAGGGAAAGCAGGATTGGAAGAGGGAGAATTTTACCCTTATCCGAGATATTAGAAAAGATTCTAAGTGGACATTTTTAAATAATGAATTCAAGGAGAAGGGGGAGACTATGCTAGAAAAAGTAAAACAGTTTTTCAGGAGAAGGTCAGCTAAAACTGAGCCGTCAGTTGATATTCTTCCCCGCAATCGCTTTGCGGATCTAGATTTCGAGAGAGTATTGAAGTCAGGAGCTCGTCGCCTTGTTAATGAGGAAGGACGCTATGCTGAGGATGGGAAAATCACAGAACTTGAATTTCCTGAAGATTTTGCGGAATTTGAATTTTTAGTTGGTTTTAAGACGGAGGAAGAAGAGCAGTTTCAACAACTATTAGCTCGTTTAAATAGTATTGACAATGCCATTCAGTCTTGTTTGGAAAGTGAGATGCAACAACCCATCCCTCAGTTTGCCAAGGATTTGGGCTATACTCAGAAGAGGTGGGAGAAAACTTTTTACTTCCATCCTTGGGTATTAAGTTTTGAGGAAAATCCGCCTAATCTTCGCTATGTTGCAGATTATGTAAACGATGAGTTTACGGTGTTTTTTGCTAAAAAACATGGTAGATGGCAGGCGTACTGGGATGCAGAGTGTCAAAAAGTAATCGAAGAAAGCTAGCTCGTATTTTCCTAGAGAGTAATTGTTATCATAGAAAAGAGTAAATATCATGGAATTATTGGATAGCAGAATGGATTTCCAAGGTTGCAAGATTGCCTTGATTTGTGGGGATAAGGTCTTGACTATCTTACGTGATGACAAAGACGATATCCCTTGTCCCAACATGTGGGAGTTGCCAGGTGGTGGTCGTGAAGGAAACGAAAGTCCTTTCGAGTGCGCAGCGCGTGAAGTTTATGAGGAACTGGGAATTCATTTAGATGAAGACTGTCTGCTTTGGAGCAAGATTTATCCTAGCGTAATCTTTAAAGACAAGCAATCGGTCTTTATGGTTGGTCAGCTAAGACAAGAACAATTTGACAATATTACCTTTGGGAATGAAGGACAGGCCTATAAACTGATGCCTATTGAGGAATTTTTGAAGTCTAAACAGGCAGTGCCTCAGCTACAGGGGAGATTGAGGGATTATTTGGAGGAAGGTTTATGATAACACTTGTTCGAGCGGGAGCAGAGGATTTAGAAACTATTATTGCAATTCAGAGAGCTAGCTTTAAGGCTGTTTATGAAAAATACCATGATGAATATGACCCTTATCTCGAGGACCGCGAACGAATCAAATGGAAACTAGTCGAACGTCCCAATAGCTATTACTACTTTGTAAAAGAAGATGAAGAAAACATCGGATTTTTACGAGTTCAGACCAATGCCGAGTTAACGAAAGCTTGGTTAGGAACGGCAGCGATTTTGCCCCAGTATCAAGGAAAAGGGTATGGTTCTGAGGGACTGAGATTGCTAGAAGAGAAATTGTCAACCATCACACAATGGGATTTGTGTACGGTGTTACAGGATGCAGGCATGGTCGCGTTCTACGAGAAGAATGGCTACCATCAAACTCATATCGAGCCTGAAAAAGAAGGCATGGATATGGTCTACATGAAAAAATTGATAGAGAAATAGAAAGGATGGTTCGGTTAAATTTCTAAACTGAACCCGCCCTAAACACGCTGCCAAAAAGATAAACTTCTCTTAGACACAAACGTCTTCAGAGAGTTTCCTATTTTGACTTTGTGTTTTTACGGGCTTGGTATCTTAATGATGGAAACATGGCAAGAGTTAAAAGTTACAGTCAAGCGTGAGGGGGAGGAGCTGGTCTCTAATCTCTTAATCGAGTTAGGTGCCCAAGGGGTAGCAATTGAAGATAGCATGGACTATGTTGGAAATGTGGACCGCTTCGGTGAGATTTTCCCTGAGGTTGAGCAACAAGAAGAAATCGTAGTGACAGCTTACTATCCCGAAACGGTTGATGTGGTAGCGGTTGAAGCGGATTTGCAGGCTCGTTTAGCAGAATTGACAGACTTTATGGATCTAGGAGAGGTCAAGATGGGAACGACTGCCTTGGCTGAGGAAGACTGGGCGGACAACTGGAAGAAATACTATGAACCAGCTCGCATTACCCATGACCTGACCATCGTGCCGTCATGGACAGACTATGAGGCGACGGCGGGAGAAAAGATTATCAAGCTGGACCCTGGTATGGCCTTTGGGACTGGAACACACCCGACGACTAAGATGAGTCTTTTTGCCTTGGAGCAGGTCCTTCGTGGTGACGAAACAGTGCTAGATGTAGGGACTGGTTCAGGGGTTCTTTCTATTGCTAGCTCTCTTCTAGGTGCTAAGGAAATCTTCGCCTATGATCTGGATGATGTAGCGGTTCGAGTCGCTCAGGAAAATATTGAGCTCAATCCTGGCATGGAAAATATCCATGTGGCGCCAGGTGATTTACTTAAGGGTGTTGAGATTGAGGCAGATGTCATCGTGGCTAATATCTTGGCGGATATCCTCATTCATCTGACGGATGATGCTTATCGCTTGGTCAAGGATGAAGGCTATCTCATCATGAGTGGCATTATCAAGGACAAGTGGGAGATGGTGCGTGAGTCAGCAGAAACAGCTGGATTTTTCCTTGAAACCCACATGATCCAAGGGGAGTGGAATGCCTGTGTCTTCAAAAAAACTAAGGATATCTCTGGTGTGATTGGAGGCTAGCATGCAACAGTATTTTGTAAAAGGTTTGGCTAGCTCCCCAGTCACGATTGAGGATAAGGAAACCAGCAAGCACATGTTTCAGGTCATGCGCTTGAAAGAAGATGACCAGGTGACCCTAGTCTTTGATGATGGGATCAAGCGTTTGGCGCGCGTGGTTAATGTGGAGGCGCGTCAGTTGGAGTTGATTGAAGAATTAGCTGACAATGTAGAACTACCAGTCCAAGTGACCATTGCATCAGGCTTTCCCAAGGGAGATAAACTGGAGTTCATCACTCAAAAGGTGACGGAGCTAGGTGCTAGTCAGATTTGGGCCTTTCCTGCAGACTGGTCAGTCGCCAAATGGGACGGCAAGAAATTGGGCAAAAAGTCCGAGAAGTTAGAAAAAATTGCCCTTGGAGCAGCAGAACAAAGCAAGCGGAACTTTGTTCCAAGCATAAAGCTGTTTGAGAGAAAATCAGACTTCTTAGCACAACTTGATCAGTTTGATTGTATCGTGGTGGCTTATGAAGAGTCAGCCAAAGAAGGAGAATCAGCTGCGCTTATCCAAGCTGTTGCTGGGTTAGAAAAGGAAGCTAAACTGCTCTTTATCTTTGGTCCAGAAGGTGGTCTTTCACCTGCAGAAATTGAATCTTTTGAAGCCAAAGGAGCAATCCTAGCAGGACTTGGGCCTCGCATCCTACGAGCAGAAACAGCACCGCTTTATGCCCTGTCAGCCCTTAGTGTTTTATTAGAATTAGAGAAATGAGAGGAAAAAGATGGAACAAAAACACCGTTCAGAATTTCCTGAAAAGGAACTTTGGGATTTGACAGCCCTATATCAAGACCGCGAGGATTTCTTGCGTGCGATAGAGAAGGCGCGTGAAGACATCAATCAATTTAGTCGAGATTACAAGGGCAATCTTCATACTTTTGAAGATTTCGAGAAAGCTTTTGCGGAATTGGAGCAAATCTACATTCAGATGAGTCATATCGGTAATTATGCCTTTATGCCTCAGACGACAGACTATGGTAATGAAGATTTTGCCAATATCGCCAAAGCTGGAATGGACTTTGAGACAGATGCCAGTGTCGCCTTAACTTTCTTTGATGACGCCTTGGTAGAAGCAGATGAAGAAGTCTTGGACCGTTTGGGTGAATTGCCACATTTGACTACAGCTATTCGTCAGGCCAAAATCAAAAAAGCCCACTATCTTGGGGCTGATGTGGAGAAGGCCGTGACCAATCTGGGTGAAGTTTTCTACAGTCCACAGGATATCTATACTAAAATGCGAGCTGGGGACTTTGAAATGGCCGATTTTGAAGCTCATGGCAAAACCTACAAAAACAGCTTTGTTACTTATGAGAATTTCTATCAAAATCACGAGGATGCTGAGGTTCGTGAGAAATCCTTCCGTTCTTTCTCAGAAGGACTACGTAAGCATCAAAATACAGCTGCGGCAGCCTATTTAGCCCAAGTCAAGTCTGAAAAACTATTGGCAGATATGAAGGGATACGACTCAGTCTTTGATTATCTTCTGGCTGAACAAGAAGTAGACCGTGCCATGTTTGATCGCCAGATTGACCTCATCATGAAGGACTTTGCGCCAGTTGCTCAGCGATACCTCAAGCATGTTGCCAAGGTCAATGGTCTTGAAAAGATGACCTTTGCGGATTGGAAATTGGATTTGGATAGTGCTCTTAATCCAGAGGTTAGCATTGATGATGCCTACGATTTGGTCATGAAATCAGTCGCACCATTGGGTCAAGAATACAGTCAAGAAATTGCTCGCTATCAAGAAGAGCGCTGGGTTGACTTTGCTGCTAATAGTGGTAAGGATTCTGGTGGCTATGCAGCTGATCCATACCGTGTGCATCCTTATGTTCTCATGAGCTGGACAGGTCGTTTGAGCGATGTTTATACCTTGATTCATGAAATTGGTCATTCTGGTCAATTCATCTTTTCTGACAATCACCAAAGCTATTTTAATGCCCACATGTCGACCTACTATGTCGAAGCACCGTCAACCTTCAATGAATTGCTTTTAAGTGATTACTTAGAAAACCAGTCTGATGATCCACGTCAGAAACGCTTTGCCCTTGCTCATCGTTTGACAGACACCTACTTCCATAATTTTATCACCCACCTTTTGGAAGCCGCCTTCCAGCGTAAGGTCTATACACTGATTGAAGAAGGAGAAACCTTTGGAGCAAGCAAACTCAACAGTATTATGAAGGAAGTCTTGACTGACTTCTGGGGAGATGCTATTGAGATTGATGATGATGCAGCACTGACTTGGATGCGCCAAGCTCACTATTACATGGGCTTGTATAGTTATACCTATTCAGCAGGACTTGTCATCTCGACTGCTGGTTACCTTCATCTTAAAAACTCTGAGAATGGAGCTAGAGACTGGCTCAATCTCCTCAAATCAGGTGGTAGCAAGACACCACTTGAGTCAGCCATGATTATCGGAGCCGATATTTCAACGGATAAACCACTCCGTGATACCATTCAATTCTTGTCAGACACGGTTGACCAAATTATCAACTACAGTGATGAGTTGGGAGAATAAAATCATAAAAGTGCAACAATAGAGCTATATTGTTGAGATTTTAGAATGACATTTATTTAATAAAGTTTACTGAAGACTTTGTCTTCAGAATGTGCGTTATTATAGATCTATCGGTTGGATTTTATATCTTGTCGTGGGCGATTAGACTAGGGAAAATACTTAGAAAAGGACGGAGATGCTAGTGCGTGTCAATAAAAAACTTAGCTTGCTTATCATTGGAATTGCTATGCTGATTTTGTTTATAATTTGGAAATTCAGTCAGCCTGTTCTTCCAAAAACTTATCAGGAAGCTGTTCAGTATACAAAAGCAATCAATATGAAAGAAATGCGCTCCAAACTTGCAAATGGCGACGAGTTTGTCGTCTACATAGGAAGAGAATCCTGTCCCTACTGTCAAAAGTTTGTGCCCAATTTAGCTCTAGCGATTCAAAAAAGTCACCAGACGGTCTATTATTTGGATAGTGATTCTGATGAAAAGGATGAGATTACAGCCTTTGCAAAAGAAATGGATATCCAAACCGTTCCGAATCTTTCAGTCTATCAAAATGGTAGTAAATCACGCTATTTAGAGCAAGGAAGTTCCGCTAGTCTTGAAGAAATCCTTTCATTTCTGAAACATGAATAGGACAGAAAGATTGTTTTAAATGACAAAAAACGACTCCGAAAATTGGAATCGTTGAGATGATAAAAGAGGTTGGATCATTTTCCAACCTCTTTTATGTATCTTAATGGAATTGCATACCACCATCAACGATAATGGTTTGCCCTGTAATGTAGTTTGAATCTGGTCCAGCAAGGAAGCTAACTGCTGCAGCTACATCTTCTGGTTCAGATAGGCGTTTCAATGTAATATCTTTTGCGAATGTTTGCATACCCCACTCGTCGTCTTTTCCTGCATTTTTTCCAACTTCATGAGCGATATCATACATCATTGGTGTTTTAACGATACCTGGAGCATAGGCGTTGACAGTGATACCTGACTCTGCTAAATCACGCGCCAATGTTTGAGTAATACCACGAACAGCGAATTTTGTACCGCCGTAAACAGTCAAGTTTGGATTTCCGACAACACCTGCTTGAGAAGTAGCATTGATGATTTTACCACCGTGACCAAGTGCTTTGAACTGAGCTTGAGCAGCTTGTGCTCCCCAAATCACACCACCGACGTTAATAGCAAATGTGCGAGCGAATTGTTCCTCTGTAATTGTATCCAGAGGTGTAGTAGGAGCGACACCAGCATTGTTTACAACAACGTTCAAGTCTCCGAAATGATCGACAACTTTTTGGAAAGCTGCAGCAACTTCTGCTTGTTTAGACACATCAGCTACAACAGCAAAAGCTTTATCTGCTGACAATTCAGCAACTGCTTTCTCAGCTGTTTCAGCGTTGTAGTCTAAAACTCCAACCTTAAAACCATCTTGAACCAAGCGTTTTGCGATTGCAAAACCGATCCCTTGACCTGCACCTGTAACGATAGCTACTTTAGACATATGATTCCTCCTCGGTATCCGTGATACCATTCAAACGTTCATAAAAGAACAGCAAAAGGTTTATAAGTGAGTCGTGATAGGTTTCTAAAAGAAGTCCTATCACGTTTCAGTATACACCTTTGTGAAATTTGTGTCAAACAAATACTTGGTTTTTGGAAAAAATTAACCCTCTAAGAGTGAAAAAAATATCTGAGACTAACATATTTATCTCTTATAATGAAGATAGCTAGAAAAGAATGTTGTATAATAGATGTGTATGATTGGAGGTAGGCAGATGTATCCAGAATTGAAAAGAAAAGTAGTAGAAGCAAAACCGAGCTATCGTCAAGAAGAAATCCTGTGGTTGCTTGAGCACATAGGAGATCCGAGTCCAGAGATTCGCGATGAATTGGTTTTTACCAGTCTGGCTAGAGGGATTCAAGAAGAGTTAGTTACCAAGGAGCAATTTCAGCTGATTGCTGCTATGATTGTTTCTGATGGTGGCCTAGATAAAGAGATTGATAAGGCAGGAGCTTCAACGCTTGAACGTTCTTTTAGGGCCCTTATTTATGCCAATCTCTTATCTGCCGATGGCAATCAACAGTCTCTTTTTTATCAAGTGCTTAAAACTGATATCAGAAATACGTTGCTCGATCAAGGGTTGCATTACCTTGAAAAAGAAGAGGATACGACAGGTTTTTCAAGTCAATATGGTTGGGTGCATGCTTTTGCTCATGGGGCTGATCTTTTGACTGAAGTTGTTTGTCATCCAGACTTTTCTAAAAATAGAGTTCATGAAGTATTTGACATACTTGGCCAACTATTTAAAAGAATTACGGTTCGATTTATAGATGATGAGGACTGGCGCTTGGGCAGAGTCCTTTACGAACCTATTTTGCAAGGAAAGGTGGAGCAAGCGACACTGGCTTCTTGGATAAAATCACTTGATTTCCCGATAGAAGAGAGTGAAGATTTTTATAAATTTTCCAATTTCAGATCCTGTCTCTTAGAAGTCTATGTTCAACTCGACCAGAGAAATAGTTTACAAGATGACTTGAAAGAAGCTATTCAATCTTTCCAATATTAGATTTTGATTATCAAATGTGAAAACTTGCACAAAGTTTCCAAGCACATTTCTTGAAACCCTTTCCTTCTTCTGATAGACTAATACGTAGTTTGAAAAAAGGAGACTTAACATGAAAAAATTTGTTGCTGAATTAATCGGTACTTTTATGCTTGTGTTCATCGGAACAGGAGCTGTTGTTTTTGGAAATGGTGTTGAAGGACTTGGACACCTTGGAATTGCTCTTGCTTTTGGTTTGGCAATCGTAGTCGCAGCCTTCTCAATCGGAACTGTTTCAGGTGCTCACTTGAACCCAGCTGTTTCTATCGCTATGTTTGTTAACAAACGTTTGTCATCTTCAGAGCTTGTAAACTACATTCTTGGTCAAGTAGTTGGTGCTTTCCTTGCATCAGGATCTGTATTGTTCCTCTTGGCAAATTCAGGTATGTCAACTGCAAGTCTTGGTGAAAATGCCTTGGCAAACGGTGTAACTGTCTTTGGTGGTTTCTTGTTTGAAACAATCGCAACTTTCTTGTTTGTTTTGGTTATCATGACTGTCACTTCAGCAAGCAAAGGTAATGGTGCAATCGCTGGTTTGGTCATCGGTTTGTCATTGACAGCTTTGATTCTAGCTGGCTTGAACATCACTGGACTTTCAGTAAACCCAGCTCGTAGCTTGGCTCCTGCTGTCTTGGTAGGTGGCGCAGCCCTTCAACAAGTTTGGATTTTCATCCTTGCACCAATCGTTGGTGGAGTTCTTGCAGCCCTTGTTGCTAAAAACTTCCTTGGAACTGAAGAATAATTAAAACTTAAAAAGCCTTGTTCCTCAGCTTGAGGAACAGGGCTTTTTTGTATGATACTCTTCGAAAATTTCTTCAACCCACGTCAGCGTCCATCTGCAACCTCAAAACAGTGTTTTGAGCTGATTTCGTCAGTTCTATCCACAACCTCAAAACAGTGTTTTGAGCTGACTTCGTCAGTCTTATCTAAAACCTCAAAGCAGTACTTTGAGCAACCTGCGGCTAGCTTCCTAGTTTGCTCTTTGATTTTCATTGAGTATGAGTTTAACGGTTGTCAATTTTCTCTGGATAGAGATCATGTTGGAAGAGGCGTTGTTCTGCCAATCCTTCATACTTGGTTCCAGGTCTACCGTAGTTGTAGTAAGGGTCAATTGAAATACCACCACGAGGTGTAAATTTCCCCCAAACCTCTAAATAGCGAGGATCTAGCAAGTTGACCAAGTCTTTTCCGATAGTGTTGATACAGTTTTCGTGAAAATCTCCATGGTTTCGATAGCTAAAGAGGTAGAGTTTGAGGGATTTTGACTCGACACAGAGCTTGTCAGGAATGTAGGAAATATAAATCGTTGCAAAGTCTGGCTGCGCAGTGATTGGGCACAGTGAGGTAAATTCAGGGCAGTTGAATTTGATGAAATAGTCATTTTCTACATGACGATTGTCAAAGGATTCGAGGACTTCTGGTTGATAGTCAAAGATGTAGGTAGTTTCTTTATTGCCCAGTAGGCTTAGGTTTTTCATTTCTTCTTGTTGTGACATGATTTTTTCTTTCTAATCTTAAACACCACGTTGGTTGTCGTAGAGGAGGGTATGGAGTTGTGGAAGGACGCGAACATTGCCCCAGCTATCATCAGCAGCGACGCGTTCCCAGAGTTCTTTGAGGCGGTCCAGTTGGTCTTGGACAATATTGCCTGTAGCCTTGGGCTCGGGATTTCCCGCTGATAAGAAGAGGACATCTGGTTGGTAGCGTTCTTGAATGCCTTTGGCAAAGGCTAGGTCTGCATCATCAAAGACAGGGATTTTAAAGGTGACCTGGTCTGGATCTAGTTGAGAAACAATAAAGTCCAAGGTCTCAAAGTTGACTTCCATCTTGGATGAAGGAGGTTTGGGACTCAAGGTGACCTGGTCGATGTCTTTCAACCAATGTTGCCAGCGGGAGCCTTGGGTTTCAACGGCAAGTGTGACACCACGTTGCTTGAGTTTGGTGACTAACTCGGCCATGTTGGCTGCTAGGATAGCAGGATTTCCTCCAGACAGGGTGACATAGTCGTAGCTTCCTAGTTTGTCTAACTCAGCGATCACTTCATCAGCTGTCATGCGAGTTGGTTTTTCAGAGCCATCCCATGTAAAGGCAGAATCGCACCAGTCGCAGTGGTAGTCGCAACCTGCAGTGCGGACAAACATGGTTTTCTGCCCAATAGCACGCCCTTCACCTTGAAAGGTAGGGCCAAAAATTTCCAGAACTGGTAGTTTGAGGACACGTTCCCTAGTCATCTAACCACTCCTGTCTAAACTCCGCAAAGGCAGTCGGAGTCTCATAGAGACGAACATATTCCAAACGAAGACCACGCTCATCTGGCAACTCTTGGCTCATGGTTTGGAAAATCCAGTAAACCATATTTTCAGCAGTCGTGTTCATATAAGGCAGAGTTTCATTGAGATAGCGATGATCCAAGTGGGGTTCTAAGTAGTTCTTGTAGATAGCTTTGATGTCTCCAAAATCGTAGGTCATACCCCGTTCATCTAAAAATCCACTGACAGCAATTTGCAGATGATAAGTGTGGCCGTGCAGTGATTTGCATTTTCCCTCATAGTGAAAGAGGTGGTGGGCAGCATCAAAGGTAAATTCTTTTGAGACCAAGGTTCTGTGAGGATTGTAGACAAGGGCCTCCCCAGTTTCTCGTTTGATTTCTTTGGGAGCAAAAAACATCAGGCCTCTCCTTTCTGAGAGAGATAAACCTCTAAACCATGTTGGCGTAGATGGCAGGCAGGACAATCCCCACAACCAGTACCGATAATGCCATTATAGCAGGTCAAGGTCTTCTCACGAACGTAGTCAAAGGCACCGAGTTGGTCGGCTAATTCCCAAGTTGCAGCCTTGTCTAGCCACATGAGAGGCGTTTGGATCACAAAGTCGTAATCCATAGCAAGGTTGAGGGTCACATTGAGCGATTTGACAAAGACATCACGACAGTCAGGATAGCCTGAGAAGTCTGTTTCGCACACTCCTGTCACAATATCCGTAATTCCACGCTGCTTGGCAAGGACTGCAGCAAAGGACAGAAAGAGGTGATTGCGACCGTCAACGAAGGTATTAGGCACCTCTCCTTCTTTTTGCTCAATTTCTAAATCTGAAGTCAAGGCATTTTCAGTAATTTGTCCTAGCAGAGACATATCTAGGATATGATGACGAATTCCTTGTTCCTCAGCGATTTCTTTGGCGACTTGAATTTCGAGATGGTGGCGTTGTCCATAGGCAAAGGTAACGGCTTCGACCTTTTCATAGTGTTGCTTGGCCCAAAAAAGGCAGGTTGTTGAATCTTGACCGCCACTAAAGACGACCAAGGCTGATTGACGTTTCATAGTACTCCTTCCAAAATGGGAAATGTTCAGAGCACGCAAAAAGCTCCCTAGAGGGAGCTAAAAAATACCAAGTAGAGGTTTTTTTTAGCGATGGCATGTCCCAAACATCGTGATATTCTAGTTACAGTCTAGCATATTTTTTGAAAAATGGCAAAGGGCAAGAAAAAAGAGACCAAATGGATGCACTTGGTCTCTCCTTTGATTAGCTTAATTCAGCAACAATTGCCTTGATTTGTTCTGCAGTGTGAACACCTGCAACTTGTTTGACGACTTGTCCATCTTTCTTGAAAAGAAGAGTAGGGATAGACATGATACCGAATGAACGAGCTGTATTTGGGTTTTCATCAACGTCCATTTTAACGATCTTCAAGACATCTTCTGAAAGTTCTTCAGACAATTTGTCTAAGATTGGGCCTTGCATACGACATGGGCCACACCAAGTTGCCCAGAAGTCTACCAAGACCAATCCGTCTTTAGTTTCTTGTTCGAATGTTGCGTCTGTAATTGCTTTTGCCATAGTATTTCTCCTTTTTAATTATATTGGCTTAAATCTTGTTTCATGAGATAGAAGAAAACATCTCCATAAGTCCCATGGTAGTCCAAATCATGCCCTTTGTAGGTTACTTTTTGGACGGGGTAGTAGTCTGCTACACCAATCAGACAGGCATGTTGAGAACGTTCAAATTCATCGTATGACTCAAAGGTCATGGTTCTCTCTTGCTTGCTGGCATCAAGATAGGTGATTTCAATCATAGGATTCTCCTTTGCTAAATCATGTCTTCATTTTACTCCTTGAAAAAAGGAATGTCAAGAAAAATGATTGCGCACGCAAGTTTTTTGAAAAATATATTAGGCTAACCAATTAGCTTTTGTCTCTAAGCTTTCTTCGACAGCTGTTTGTAAATAAGCCAGGGTAGTCTGCCCTTCGCTTGTCAGGCAGATAAAACTAGCTCGCTTGTCCTGGTCGCAGCATCTCCGACTAAGTAAGCCACAGTTTTTTGCTTCTAAGCGAGCCACCATCCGTGAAACAGCACTAGGGCTCAGGTGGAGTTTGTCTGGCAAGTCGATTTGTCGTAGGGATTTGCCTTCAGCCTGATTTAGAAAGTGCAAGAGGTAAAATTCCTTGAGTGTCAAGGTTTGTTCACTCTGCTCAGCGATGGTCTCTTCTAAAATAGCTTCTAGCTCTACTTGCCTACGGTTGAAGTCAAACCATTTTTCTAAGTAAGTCATGTCCATCTCCTTTCCCTCTATAATAGTGTAATCATACTAGTGCATCTATGATGCTTGCGCACGCAATTAGTATACACCTTTTTGGCTTAGATAGCAAGAAGGATGTTTCTTATATATTTCCTTGAAATTTTCTGAAAAAAGAGTAAACTGGTATGCAGAAAGTCTATTTGTGGAGTTTACAATGAAGTTATATGTTCAGTTAATGATTCTCTTTGTGATTTCTTTAATCGGTGAAGGAATCTCCAGTTTTTTTCATTTGCCCATACCAGGAAGTATCATCGGCTTGATTATTCTGTTTCTTGCCTTGCAGTTCAAGTGGTTGCGCATCCGCCATGTCAACATGGTTGGGAATTTTCTCCTAGCTAACATGACCATCCTCTTTCTACCTCCTGCGGTTGGAATTATGGAAAAATTTGATGTGATTGCTCCCTATCTTCTGCCGATTGTCTTGATTGTCTTTTTTGCAGCAGTGATTAATATCATCTTGATTGCGCTTGTGGTTCAATTTATCAAAAAACGCTATGAAGGTGACTATGAAGAAAGAGGTGCCAAATGAGCGAATTTGTATCCAATCCCCTATTTGGGATTGCTTTGTCAATCTTAGCCTATCTTGGGGGAATGATGATTTTCAGACGCTATCCTCATCCCTTAACGACTCCCTTGTTGCTGTCAGCTATTTTTATTATCATCTTTCTAAAGGTGACTGGTATTTCCTACCAAGACTACTACCAAGGTGGGGTTTATCTTAACAACTTGATTGTTCCTTCAACAGTGGCTCTAGGAATTCCCCTTTATAAGAGTTTCCACTTGATGAAGCATCATGTTAGGAGTATTTTGCTGGGTAGCTTTCTAGCTGTCATCGTCAATACCACTTTTACTGCTCTAGTCGCAAAAATCTTTGGCATGGACTTTTTCCTAGCTATTTCCCTCTTTCCTAAGTCAGTAACGACTGCTATGGCAGTAGGGATTACAGAAAAGTTGCAAGGCTTGACTACCGTGACCCTTGTAGTTGTAGTAGCGACGGGGATTTTGACCAGCGTTATCGGACCAACACTTCTAAAATGGCTAAAAATAGACGATCCAGTAGCTGCTGGACTAGCCCTGGGTGGAACAGGGCACGCCGTTGGAACTGGAACGGCCTTTCGCTATGGACCAGTTGCAGGTGCTATGGGAGGACTAGCCATCGGTGTTACAGGTATTCTCTACGTATTTGTCAGTCCGATCGTAGCCAATTTGATCTTGAGTTAACGCAAAAACCCAGCTCTAGTAGCTGGGCATTTTTTATTGCAAATTAACTTTATTTTTCAAGATATAGTAGGTTCCGAGATAGAAGGCTGCGCTGAGGATTAGGTCTTTAACGATTTCAAAGGAGATCATCCAATTGTAGTCGATATCTATGCGAAGGTTGAGACCAACAAAGCCGAGAATGGTTTGGATAACAATATAGGCTAAAACGGCAAGAGCTGTACGGTATTCATTAAAGAGTTGTCCGATAGAGATTGCCAAGTAGATGCAAAGGATGCCTGCTACAGTGCTAAGGATGAATGAAATCACAGAAAGCCAGAAACTATCCATGTAAAATTTAAAGAGGTATTCGAGAGAAAAGATATCAAGGAAGTTTGCACCAGTCAGAACTAAAATGATATAAATACTCAAGATAAAGACTAATGAGCTCGCCAGAGACCAGATGAAAGCACCCAAAAGTTTGGATAAAATGATTTGGTGCTCAGATACGGGGAGTGTGAGAGTTAGGTATCCCTGACGATCATAGACACTACCCTTGAAGCGACGGATAATCAAAATCAAGGTTGAAATACTTAAGGTAATGATTAGTCCACCAAAAACTAGAGCCAGAAAAACTAACATAATCATTTGTTGATCGGGAGTATCGATGGATTTTAGGGAACTAGTTTGAACCCCGATAAGGGCAGAAAGAGCCAACACAGCACCATAGAGGGCTAAATACCATTTGTTAACATTTTTAAATTCATAACGAACTAAATTCCAAAACATAATAATCTCCTTTAACTAGGCTTTGAATTCGTGGCGGAAGAGCTGGTCGATAGACTCTCCAGACTCATAGCGAATATCATCCACATTTCCTTGACGGACGACTTTTCCATCCTTTAGGAAGATAATCTCATCCAAGATTGGTTCAATATCTGAAATCAAGTGGGTTGAAATCAAGACAGTCGAAGTTGGAGAGTAGTTGTTGATGATGGTGTTTAAGATATAGTCACGCGCCGCGGGGTCGACACCACCGATTGGTTCATCAAGAACGTATAGACGAGCATCACGACTCATGACAAGGATCAACTGAACCTTTTCTTTGTTTCCTTTTGAGAGTTTCTTGAAACGGCTATTTTCATCAATGCCAAGGTCACGAAGGAGACCTTGAGCACGTTCCAGATTGAAATCTTGGTAGAAGGTCTTGAAATAAGTGAGAGCTTCCTTGACCTTCATCTGCTCGTTGAGGTAGGTCGTATCAGGGAGATAAGAAACAATCGCTTTAGTTGCTGGGCTTGGTTCCATACCATTGATAAGGATACGTCCTTCATCAGGTTGGAGCAAGCCGTTGATTAGTTTAATCAAGGTTGTCTTTCCAGAACCGTTTGGGCCAAGGAGGCCAACGATTTTTCCAGCTGGAATTTCAAGGGAAACATTTGTAAGAGCAGGACTTGCTCCATAGGATTTTGACACATTTTCAAATGCTAACAAGGTCATAGTTTAAACTCCTTCAATATAATCTCTCAAAACAGTCGGTAGTTCTTCTTTTTCATAGCCGAATTCTACCATGCCTGTTACAAACTGTTGTAACTGTTCTTCCGACAGTTGCTTACGGGATTGGAGGATTAAGTCCAAGTCCTCTGTGACAAAGCGTCCAGATGTCCGCTTGGTATAAACGAAGCCTTCTCTCTCCAAGTCCGATAGGGCACGCTGGATGGTGTTGGGATTGACCCCTGCCTCGCTTGCTAATTCTCTAACGGTTGGAAGCTGTTGATTGGGCTCGAGTTTATGGGAAATAATCTGTAATTTGATTTTCTCCATAATCTGCAAATAAATGGGTTTATTGTTATCAAATGTCCAAGACATCACGATCTCCTTTCTATTTACCTTTGTGTTAATTTAATAATACAACAAAACAAAAAACTTGTCAAGCCAAAAGGAGAATTATTTTGGGAATCTCTTAAAAAATGGTATAATGAAAAGAAAACGACAAGGAGGGGAAGGCATGCGTTGTCCAAAATGTGGCGCTACAAAATCAAGTGTAATCGATAGTCGCCAGGCTGAAGAAGGAAATACAATCAGAAGAAGACGTGAGTGTGAAGAGTGTCAGCATCGTTTTACAACCTATGAACGTGTTGAAGAGAGAACACTAGTTGTGGTCAAAAAAGATGGTACACGGGAACAATTTTCAAGAGATAAGATCTTTAACGGGATTATTCGCTCAGCCCAGAAACGTCCAGTGTCTAGTGATGAAATTGGCATGGTGGTCAATCGCATCGAACAAAAACTCCGTAGTCGCAATGAAAATGAAATTCAGAGTGAGGTTATTGGCTCTTTGGTTATGGAAGAGTTGGCAGAGTTAGATGAGATTACTTATGTACGTTTTGCCAGCGTTTACCGTAGCTTTAAGGATGTGAGTGAGCTTGAAAGCCTACTCCAGCAGATTACACAATCCTCTAAAAAGAAAAAGGAAAAATAAATGAAGCCAAATGACCGTTTTTCTTTTGTAAAGAATAATCGGGTGTCGCAAGATACCTCATCAATGGTGCAGTGCTACCTCCCGATTATCGGTCAGGAGGCGCTGAGCCTCTATCTTTATGCTGTGATTTTTTGGGATGATGGTCAAAAGGAGCATCTCTTTGCAGCCATGCTCAACCATTTGAATTTTGGGATGGATAGTCTTTTAAAGGCTTTTAAAACTCTAACAGCCATGAAATTGGTGACCCTCTATCAGCAGGGAGAGGCCTATAATTTGTTACTCCATTCTCCCTTATCAACTCAAAAATTTTTACAACATACAGTTTATCGGACCTTGTTAGAAAAAATGATTGGGGATAGTGCGGTTGCAGCCATGAGGCAGGCAAGTGTTGAAGGGGAACCTATCTCGGTGGCCTTGAGTCAAATATTTCCTCAGTTATCCGAGTCTGCGAGTCAAGAACCCTCTAGCAGTCAGCCTGCAGCAGATGATTTTGATTTGGAGCATTTCCGTCAGCTCATGGCCCGCGATGGTCTTCGCTTTCAAGATGAGACTTCGGATGTTTTGGCCTTGTTTGCAATAGCAGACGAGCAGAGGTGGACTTGGTTTGAAACTTATCAAGTAGCCAAAGCGACAGCAATGTCGCAAGTGATTTCTGTCAAACGCATCCGTGAAAAGATAGCGCAAAAGCCTGTGACTTCTGACTTTAGTCCCAAGGAGGCAACCATTATCCGAGAGGCTAAGAAAAAGACAGCCTTGCAGTTCCTTGCTGAGATTAAGCAGACCCGCAAGGGAAGTATAACTCAGACTGAACGAGACCTGCTCCAGCAGATGGCGGCCTTGGGCTTGCTGGATGAAGTAATCAATGTTATCTTGCTCTTGACCTTTAATAAGGTTGATTCGGCTAATATCAATGAAAAATACGCCATGAAGGTGGCTAATGACTACGCCTATCAAAATATCCGTAGTGCAGAGGAGGCAGTTCTCCGTATTCGTGAACGTGGCCAAAAAGCAAAAACGCAAAAGCAGAATCAGACTGCCCCAGCAAAAACCAATGTACCTAAATGGAGCAATCCTGAATATAAGAATGAAACTAGCGAAGAAACTCGCTTAGAACTAGAACGTAAGAAAAAAGAAATGTTAGCTCGATTAGAAAAAGGAGGAGACTAGATGGAAAGTGTCGGAGACGTGCTCAAACGTCAACCAAGCCGATTTCAGTATCAGGATTTAGTCCAGCAAATTGTGAAGGACCCTGATGTTGCAGCCTTTATCCAGAAAGAATCTCTCAGTCAGGAGGAGTTAAACCGTAGTATTTCCAAGTTTAACCAATACATCACTGAGAGAGATAAGTTCCTCCGAGGAGATACAGATTATATCGCGCGTGGCTACAAACCTATCCTAGTCATGAATCATGGCTATGCAGATGTCTCTTATGAAGAGACTCCAGAGCTAATTGCGGCAGAAAAAGAAGCGGCGATTAAAAATCGTCTCAAGCTAATCAATCTTCCAGCTAGTCTTAAAAAAGCTAGCCTAGCTCAAGTAGATTTGGATGATTTGGGGCGCTTGCCAGTTTTTGAAAAGCTCCTAGCCTTTGTGGAGCAATATCCAGCTATTCGAAAAGGTCTCTACTTATATGGAGACTTTGGTGTGGGTAAAAGTTTCATGGCGGCTGCCCTAGCCCATGATTTGTCAGAAAAACGTGGTGTTTCATCAACTCTCCTCCACTATCCTAGTTTTGTCATCGATGTCAAAAATGCCATTGGTGATGGCAATGTTAAGACCTTGGTGGACGAGATTAAGCTGGCTGAAGTTTTGATTTTAGATGATATTGGTGCTGAGCAATCAACAGCTTGGGTGCGTGACGAGATCCTGCAGGTTATCCTCCAATATCGTATGCAGGAAGATTTACCGACCTTTTTCACCTCCAACTTCAACTTTGAAGATTTGGAGAAGCATTTCGCTAAAAGGAAAAACGGAAATGACGAAACCTGGGAAGCTAGACGCGTCATGGAACGCATTCGCTATTTAGCAGAGGAAACCAGACTTGAAGGAGAAAACCGCCGATGACAGAAACAATCAAATTAATGAAGGCTCATACTTCAGTGCGTAGATTTAAGGAGCAAGAGATTCCCCAAGAAGATTTAAATACCATTTTGTCTGCAGGACAAATGGCTTCTTCTTGGAAAAATTTCCAATCCTATTCTGTGATTGTAGTTAGAAGTCAAGAAAAGAAGGATGCCTTATTTGAGTTAGTTCCTCAAGAAGCGATTCGCCAGTCTGCAGCCTTTCTCCTCTTTGTCGGTGACCTAAATCGTGCAGAAAAAGGGGCTCGTCTCCATACGGATGTTTTCCAACCTCAAGGGGTGGAAGGACTCCTCATCACTTCAGTAGATGCTGCGCTTGCTGGGCAAAATACCTTGCTTGCGGCAGAAAGCCTAGGCTACGGTGGAGTGATTATCGGTTTGGTGCGTTACAAGTCTGTTGAGTTAGCAGAATTGTTCAAGCTTCCTGACTATACCTATCCAGTCTTTGGGATTGCACTAGGTGTGCCAAATCAACAGCATGATGTAAAACCAAGATTGCCACTTGAGAATGTTGTCTTTGAGGAAGAATACCAAGAGCAGTCAACTGAGGCAATCGAAGCCTATGACCGAGTACAGACTGAATATGCAGGTGCGCGTGCGACTACAACTTGGAGTCAACGTTTGGCAGAGCAATTCGGCAATCCAGAACCAAGCTCGACTCGAGAAAATCTTGAGCAGAAGAAGTTATTGTAGAAAGTGAGAAAACATGGCCTTACCAACTGTTGCCATTGTGGGACGTCCCAATGTTGGGAAATCAACCCTATTTAACCGTATCGCGGGAGAGCGCATCTCAATCGTAGAAGATGTTGAAGGTGTAACGCGAGATCGTATTTATGCCACAGGTGAGTGGCTTAACCGTTCTTTCAGTATGATTGATACTGGAGGGATCGATGATGTCGATGCTCCGTTTATGGAACAAATCAAACACCAGGCAGAAATTGCCATGGAAGAAGCAGATGTTATCGTCTTTGTCGTGTCTGGTAAAGAAGGGATTACAGATGCGGACGAGTACGTAGCTCGCAAACTCTATAAAACCCATAAGCCTGTTATCCTAGCAGTTAACAAGGTTGACAATCCTGAGATGCGAAATGATATCTATGATTTCTACGCTCTTGGATTGGGAGAACCATTGCCAATTTCATCTGTGCACGGGATTGGTACAGGGGATGTATTGGATGCTATCGTCGAGAATCTTCCACATGAAGTCGAAGATGAAAATCCAGATGTCATTAAATTCAGCTTGATTGGTCGTCCAAATGTCGGAAAATCTAGCTTGATCAATGCCATTTTGGGAGAAGATCGCGTCATTGCCAGCCCTGTCGCTGGTACTACTCGTGATGCCATTGATACCCATTTTACAGATGCTGACGGCCAAGAGTTTACCATGATTGATACTGCTGGTATGCGTAAATCTGGTAAAGTCTATGAAAATACAGAGAAATACTCTGTCATGCGTGCCATGCGTGCTATTGACCGTTCAGATGTAGTCTTGATGGTGCTCAATGCTGAGGAAGGTATTCGTGAGTATGACAAGCGTATCGCTGGATTTGCCCACGAAGCTGGTAAAGGGATGATTATCGTGGTCAATAAGTGGGATACTCTTGAAAAAGACAACCACACCATGAAAAACTGGGAGGAAGATATCCGTGAGCAGTTCCAATACCTGCCTTACGCACCGATTATCTTTGTTTCGGCTTTGACCAAGCAACGTCTCCACAAGTTGCCTGAGATGATTAAGCAAATCAGTGAAAGTCAAAATACACGTATTCCATCAGCTGTCTTGAACGATGTGATTATGGATGCCATTGCCATCAATCCAACACCAACAGA
The DNA here is from genome assembly GCF_964238205.1 of Streptococcus oralis. GTDB lineage: Bacteria > Bacillota > Bacilli > Lactobacillales > Streptococcaceae > Streptococcus > Streptococcus oralis_CZ. Next base: position 41,506 of record NZ_CAXSLF010000006.1, on the reverse strand, counting down.
CAAAGGGAAGCGCCTTAAGATTTTCTATGCGACCCAAGTGGCAACCAAACCACCAACCTTTGTCATCTTTGTGAACGAAGAAGAACTCATGCACTTCTCTTACTTGCGTTTCTTGGAAAATCAAATCCGCAAGGCCTTTGTTTTTGAAGGAACACCGATTCACCTGATCGCGAGAAAACGTAAATAAAAAAGTAGAATCTGGAATGACATTTCCAGATTTTTTTGATAGAATGAAGCTAAAGAAAAAGCTATCGAAAAGAGGTGTCGATAATGAAACTGTCGTTTAATCAATTGATACTCTTATTTCCTTGCTTTTGCTTTTTCTATTGGATAGACAATGCTGATAGAAACAGTAAGTTTTTCCCCATCATCTACTATTTCTACTGGATTTATTTTTCCCTTTTAGCTCTATTTAGCCTGGATTTGACAATTTTTTCATTCTTATTTTTCCCTCTTGTTCTGAAACATGTATCAGATACGAGTGCTTGGGGTGTTTGGTTGCTGTTGATAGTCCTATCTCTAAGCAGTGACTGGCTAGACTACATCTTCTTCAAAAAAATGTTTCGTTTGAGACGGGAGTTAGGGAAATCTAAAGGCGGAAGGCATTGATTTATACTCTTCGAAAATCAAATCCGCAAGATCTTTGTCTTTGAAGGAACACCGATTCACCTAATCGCAAGAAAACGGAAGTAGTGGATGTAAAAAAACGGTAGAACATCAAGACTTGTTCTACCACTTATCTACCCCACCAAATTATTTTCAAAAGGTGTGAATAGGATTTGATTTGTAGTATATTATTGAAATAGAAAAAGGATGGAATGATTTTCCATCCTTTTTTATAGCGGAATAAATCTATATTCCTAGGGGGACAATGTTTAATCTTTCTTACCTTTTAGTAAGAAGGTAGCCGATAAGGCTAGGCTGAGACCTGCTATAAAGAGGAGAGGGCTAGCTTGTTCACCTGTGGCTGGGAGTTGTTTGTCATTCGTAGAGACCTGATCATTTGCTTCATTACTTTCAACTAATGGTTTTGTGGTTTCTAGGTTTCTTTCTTCCGTATGAGCTGGGACAGGTTTAACAGTTGAGCCTTCTGTCTTGTAGACAATAGCGTAGGTGCTCACGTCAAAAGTAATAAACTCAATCATACCGTCTCGAATGGTGAATTCTTGTGGTTTTAATTCATTTGTTGAAGTTAATTGATAGAGTTCTTGAATATCACCGGATACTGGTAGTCGAACGAGTACAGCACCTTTTGGTTGAACTGGCTGTCCATCTTTATCCTTGAGTTGAAGAGCGTAAGCATCGTATTTCTTGCCCAAGAGTTCTTTATTTTCAACTTTTTGACTGTCGAGGTAGCTTGCGCCTCCTAGTTCAGTTGTGCCACTAATAACTTGAACTCTTGTAGTCTTGTCTTTCAATACTTTGAGTTTAAACTCAGGAACTGTGTTACTTGGCGAGGCTTGACCACTACCTGTTCCAATAGGTTTGGTATATTCAGGTCTTTCCGCAGTAGGCGCTTCCTGTTCCCCAGTTGTTCCAATAGGTTTGGTATATTCAGGTCTTTCCGCAGTAGGAGCCTCTTGATCCCCAACTGTTCCAATAGGTTTGGTATATTCAGGTCTTTCCGCAGTAGGTGCCTCTTGATCCCCAACTGTTCCGATAGGACCAGTGTATTCAGGAATTTCTACAATAGGTGCCTCCTGCTCACCAGCAGTTCCGATAGGACCAGTGTATTCAGGAATTTCCACAGTAGGTGCCTCCTGCTCACCAGCAGTACCAATAGGATCTGTGTATTCAGGAATTTCCACAGTAGGTGCCGTCTGCTCGCCAGCAGTACCAATAGGATCTGTGTACTCAGGAATGGTTACAACTGGAGCAGGCTCATCTCCTTTGCTTGTAAGGATTTTTTCTTCAACTGGAGCAGTTTCGTCCTTAGGAAAGACAGCTACAACAGGACTAGTCGTTGTTGTACCTTGGATGGCATAAGCATCTATCGAATTACCGGCTTTACGATCTGTAGTTTCAGGGATGTCTAGTTGGACCTTGTTATCCTTAATGGTTAGAACAGTTTGTTCACCTGATGTGACAAGATGATCATCATCGACTTTTCTGAGTAGAAGAGGATCTTTGATACCAGGGAAAGTGACAGCGACTCCATCCCAATTACCAGTTGGTAGAGTTAAGGTAACAGTCTTATCTTTGGACTTAATAGGATCAAGGCTTGGACTATCGAGAGACACAGATGGTGCCTTTAAGATATCAAAGGAATCAAGAGAGATTTTCTTTCGCCCTTCTGGAGAATCTGGATCTACTTTCAAAGTTAGGACGTGATCACCATCAGCTAGATTGGTGAATTCGCCAATCAAAGCTCCTTTTTCAGTCGCTCCCGGAGTGTAGAAGTCAAGGGCGGGCATCTCTTTTCCATCCAGTGTGACAAGTGCCTTGCCTAGTGATGCCGTTTTTAATCCATAGATTCGGATACCTGTTCCAGAGAATGGAATGGTTGCAGCGGCTTCAGAAGCGAGGCTATCATCAGCGTTGATGTCAGCGTATTTTTCTGTAGAAGCATAGAGTTCTGCATCGCTCCAATCCTTAAACATGGAACCATACTGGATACGAGGGTCACGGTCGTCGATTTTCTCAACAGTTGCTCCTTGTCCTGGAAAAACCTTGAAGTAATCTAAGGAAATTTTTGAGCGTTCACTTCCACGTCCTTTATGTTCTCGTTTAACAGTGATGGTCATGAGGTGAGAACCTGAAGATAGATTTGTGTAACGGCCTATTAATACACCCTTTTCAGTTGCTCCTGCTGTATAGAAGTCAAGTTCTCCAACAGATTTGCCATCTATTTTAACGTCAGCAAGTCCCAATTGAGATGACTTGAGTCCGTAGATTTCAATACCAGGTCCATTGAATGGAATAGTTGCAGTCGCATCCTTATCGGAGTAATTTCCATTTGAGATATCGGCGTATTTCTCTGTTCCACCAAAGAGTTCTGAGTCAGCCCAGTTTCCATAAGCTGAGCCGTACTGGATGCGCTTATCACGGTCATCCATCAACTCACTGAAGGCATCGATAGAAGCAGGATCTGAAACTGGTGTTGTACGATCTCCTAGCATAGCCTTAACGGTATAAGTATAGGCATGGCTAGAATCAATCGAGCGATCGATGAAGTGAGTTTGGTTGGTGATAAACTCACGAACGCTAGGAGTTTGACTGTTTTCATCCTTGCTTTCTCGTCGGATGACATAATGACTTGCTCCCTCAACTGTGTTAAAGTCGAGTTCAGCTGTGACGGAATCTTTTCGAAGGGCTGATAAGCGAGTCACTCGTCCAGGGAAGTTTTCAAAGGTAATGACATCACCTTTTTGAGTCGCAAGTTGGATACGGTTATCTTTGAGGCGACTAGCTTGAACTTCCTTGCCATTAATCTTGATAATACTAGATTCGATATTTGGATAGTCTACGACTAAGTCTCCACCAACATTAGAAAGGAAAGATAGCGTTTCAAGATTTTTCTCTTTCCATTTCATGCTGACTTCAAAGTTACCACGAGCGACTAAGCCTGAGACTTGCCCGTCTTTCCATGCATCTGGAAGGGCTGGTAATGGGGCAATGTAGCCTGTGTGAGACTGAAGGAGCATTTCTGCCATACCGCTTGTTGCACCAAAGTTTCCATCAATTTGGAAAGGCGCGTGGGTATCCCAGAGATTTTCTAGGGTTGAAGATCTGAGCTGTTCTGCCAACAAACGGTGGGCACGATTTCCATCTAGGAGACGGGCCCAGAGGTTGATTTTATTGGCCTTAGACCAACCAGTACCACCATCTCCACGGTGGTTGAGGGTTGCGCGTGCAGCTTCTAGATATTCAGGCTGATCCTTGCCAAATAGAGTACCTGGGAAGAGACCAACTAGATGGGAAACGTGGCGGTGGTGGTTTTCAATGCCTTCGTTAGTGAATTGTGGGCTGTCTTCTTCGTACCATTCCTTGATACGACCATCTTGGTTGATATGAAGTGGTTTGAGCTTATCAAATTTAGCCTTCACTTCTGTCACCAAATCTTGGTCAACATTGAGATGATTGGCTGCTTCCATATAGTCGTGGAATAGCTGCCAAACTAGAGATTGGTCAAAGGTATTCCCAATCGTGATGGTTCCATGTTCTGGTGAGTAGGATGGAGAAGAAACCCAGCGGTCACTAGCCTTGTCGTAGTGCAAGAAGGAATTCCAGAACTTAGCAGTTTCCTTGAGCATTGGATAAATCTTTTCTTTTAGGTAAGTTTCATCCTTGGTGAATTTGTAGTAGTCATAGACGTTCTGCATCATCCAAGCATTGGCAGCAGGAGACCAACCCCAATAGTAGTTCCAACCAGGAGTAGTCCAGCCGAATGGTGTCGCCTGAGTATGAACCAACCAACCATTTTCTTGACCTTCTTTAGACTCGATACCTGCATATTCTTTAGCAGCTATACGGCCATAGTAGCGCATGTCATCGATATAATTGATCATTGGCTTAGCCGTTTCTGCGAGATTGCTCATGTAGGCAGGCCAGTAGTTCATCTGTAGGTTGACATTGAGGTGGTAGTCTGAGTTCCAAGGTGGATTATCTACAGCATTCCAGACTCCTTGCAAGTTGGCAGGGAGGGCATCTGTCCGGTTACGAGAAGAACTGATCAGTAGATAACGTCCGTATTGGAAGAAGAGTTCTTCTAGCTTTTGGCCTTTTGTTGGATTATAGGTTTGAAGAGCTTCTTTTGTAGTTTGATTAGACTTGCTACCTCCGAGGTTTAATTGGACACGGTTGAAAAGACTTTGATAGTCCTTGATGTGTTCATTTTTCAGAGTTTCATAGTCTTTTGCCTTGGCAGCATCTACGATAGATTTGACAGTTTTCTCTACGTCAATATCCTTGCGATAATTAGTTTTTGGATTTTGAGCAAAATTAGTCTTGGCACTGAGTAGCAGTGTTGCATAACTGGCTCCAGTGACAGTCAAATAACCATCTTGAGCAGTGACTTGTCCGTCAGTCTTGATACCAAGATAGGAAGCAAATTTCAGACCATTATCTTTGACAGTTCCCTTGAGTAAAATACCATTAGAATCAACGCTCACAGTTCCTTGTTTGTACTTAGAATTCTCCCAAGAATAGTCTCCGTTAGCAATCAAATCTTCAGTCAAGCTATTCCAAAGGGTAAAATCAAGCGTCTTATCTCCCTTTTTAGTCAAGTGGGTAACAGTGACGTCGTCTGGATAACTAGAGAAGGTTTCTCGTTTGAAACTTGTCCCATCTTGAGTATAGGAGGTAGTTGTGATAGCTTCAGAAATGTCTAAGCCACGATGATAGTCAGTAACATTTTCCAAGCCCTTCTTCTGGTTATTAAAGACCATGAAGATATCACCGAAGGCTAGGTAGCGACCGTATTGGGCATTATTTGGCCCAACCAAATTTCTCTCTGCTAGTTGTTTGGCTTTTTGACGATCACCGTCCTCTAGGGCCTTACGGATTTCAGCTAAGACTTTGTAGCGGTCCTTGTAGTTTCCTCCATTGTAGTCTTGACTATCTGGCTGTGGCCCTCCAGACCAAAGTGTTTTTTCGTTGTACTGGATTCTTTCTTCACCGATGAGTCCGAAAACCTTGGCACCCATTTCTCCATTTCCGACTGGCAGGGCTTGTTTTTCCCATCCATCATAGGAAGGAGCAGTTGGTTGGTTGTAATGTAGTTCGTAATGTTCTTGCTTGTTCACAGGAAGTTCTGGTTTCTCGCTCTCCTTATTGTCAGCAGGGGCGGTAGTAGCACTTGTCTCTGACTGACTACTAGTTTGAGGTAGTTCTGTCCCTGGGTTTGTTTGCTTTTCAGCTGATTCAGCTACAGGCTGAGTCTCTGTGTTAGAAGTAACAACTTCCTCAACTTTGGTATCCGGTTTAGCAGAGGTTTCAGTAATGGTTGCCTCACTTTCCGGAATCTCGACACCATCAGCGGCTACACCCTGTGCTGCTAAAAAAACAGCACCAAGTAAAACAGAGGCAGCTCCGACACTTAGTTTGCGGATGCTATACTTACAGGATTTTTCCCAATATCTCTTATCCACAAAATTCTCCTTTCTTAAATCTGTAAGCGCATACATTTTCTTTTTAAAAAAATAAGTCTTGCAGAAATATGTGTGATTTTTTCAGATAATCTTAATATAACAAATAAACAAAACTATTGCAAGGGCTTTCAGGGAAAATGACCTTATTTTACCAAATTTTAGTTCTTTTTAATTCTATTGAAAAAGATCAGAGATAAAAAATAATCTGAGTAATTACCAACCCTTATGAAAGCGTAACTCAAACTAGTCAGGCGTGGGACTTTATGGTATAATATAGAAGATTCAAAAAGAAACAGGAGAAATGTTATGAACCTTATTTTAGCAATTGTATTGATTCTTTTAGCTTTTCTAGGAGGAGCTCTTGGAGGTATGTACTTGGTGCGCAAGCAAATCGAAAAAGAATTTGCGGATAACCCACGTTTGAATGCAGAAGCAGTTCGTACTCTGTTAAGTGCAAATGGTCAAAAGCCAAGCGAAGCTAAAGTACAACAAGTTTACCACCAAATCATTCGCCAACAAAAAGCAGCCCTTGCTAACAATAAAAAGAAATAAATAGGAAAAGTCTGGGATGAAAGTTCCAGACTTCTCACTATGTTTGACTGATATTTAGAGACAAGACTTTTTCCTTGCATTCTATTGATATTTGATTATGATTAAGAGGGAGACAGTCGGGAGCTACCCAGTCTGTCAGAAATTTCAGGAAGAAATGTAATGATAATGAACTATCAATCAGAAAAAATACTAGAAAGAAGACTGTATGGATAATCGACCAATTGGTTTTTTGGATTCGGGTGTCGGGGGCTTGACGGTTGTGCGTGAACTCATGCGCCAACTTCCTCATGAAGAAATCGTCTATATTGGAGATTCGGCACGGGCTCCCTATGGTCCCCGTCCTGCTGAGCAGATTCGTGAATATACTTGGCAGCTGGTCAACTTTCTTTTGACCAAGGATGTTAAGATGATTGTCATTGCTTGTAATACAGCAACGGCAGTCGTCTGGGAAGAGATTAAAGCTAAGTTGGATATTCCGGTGCTGGGTGTGATTTTGCCTGGTGCATCAGCAGCTATTAAAGCAAGTCAAGGTGGGAAAATCGGTGTGATTGGAACTCCAATGACGGTAAAATCAGATATTTATCGACAAAAGATTCATGATCTAGACCCAGATTTACAAGTGGAAAGCTTGGCCTGCCCTAAGTTTGCTCCCTTGGTCGAGTCAGGAGCCCTATCGACCAGTGTGACCAAGAAAGTCGTTTATGAAACCTTGCGTCCCTTAGTCGGAAAAGTAGATAGCTTAATTTTGGGCTGTACCCATTATCCGCTCCTTAGACCTATCATCCAAAATGTCATGGGACCTAAGGTTCAGCTGATCGATAGTGGAGCTGAGTGTGTGCGTGATATTTCAGTCTTGCTCAATTACTTTGAGATTAACCGTAGCCGAGATGCGGCGCCCCTTCAACACCGTTTTTATACAACTGCAAATAGCCAAAGTTTTGCCCAGATAGGAGCAGAATGGCTGGAAAAAGAGATTCATGTGGAGCATGTAACATTATGACAAACAAAATTTATGAATACAAGGACGACCAGGACTGGTATGTTGGATCCTACAGTGTTTTTGGTGGCATTCGGACTTTGACGGATGATGACTTAGCGTTTCCTTTGTTTGATTTAGCCAAAATCTTTCGAGATGAGGAGCGAGGCTTTCCACTTTCAGTCACCGTTTTACGCTACGATTCTCCCTATCGTTTATTGTCCTTTGTGGTAGATATACTTAACCAAGAAATGGGACGAAATCTGGAAGTCATTCAACGTCAGGGTGCCTTGCTCTTAGTTGAAAATGGACAACTTCTGTATGTGGAATTGCCTAAAGAAGGAGTCAACGTTCAAGATTTCTTTGAGACAAATAAGGTCAGAGAAACTTTGCTGATTGCGACTCGTAACGAAGGTAAGACCAAGGAATTTCGTGCTATCTTTGATAAACTAGGTTATGATGTAGAAAATCTCAATGATTACCCAGATCTGCCTGAAGTTGCTGAAACTGGTATGACCTTTGAAGAAAATGCTCGCCTTAAGGCTGAAACCATCTCTAAATTAACAGGCAAGATGGTTCTAGCAGATGATTCTGGTCTTAAAGTCGATGTCCTCGGTGGATTGCCAGGCGTTTGGTCAGCTCGCTTTGCAGGAGTAGGGGCTACTGACCAAGAAAACAATGCTAAACTCTTGCACGAATTAGCCATGGTCTTTGAACTCAAGGACCGTTCGGCACAATTCCATACCACCCTGGTCGTAGCGAGCCCAGGTAAGAAAAGCTTGGTTGTCGAAGCTGACTGGCCAGGCTACATTAACTTTGAACCTAAGGGTGAAAATGGCTTTGGTTATGATCCGCTCTTCTTAGTAGGAGAAACTGGCAAATCATCAGCTGAATTAACCCTCGAAGAAAAAAATAGTCAATCCCACCGTGCCTTAGCCGTTAAGAAACTTTTGGAGGTATTTCCATCATGGCAAAGCAAACCATCATTGTAATGAGTGACTCCCACGGAGATAGCTTGATTGTAGAAGAAATCCGTAACCGTTATCTGGGGAAAGTCGATGCTATTTTTCACGATGGAGACTCTGAGCTTCGCCCAGATTCACCCCTGTGGGAAGGGATTCAGGTCGTCAGAGGAAATATGGACTTTTATTCAGATTATCCAGAACGCTTGGTGACTCAACTAGGCCCTACCAAGATCATCCAGACCCATGGACACTTATTTGATATTAACTTCAATTTCCAAAAGCTTGATTTCTGGGCGCAGGAAGAAGATGCGGATATTTGTCTTTATGGTCACTTGCATGTTCCAAATGCTTGGATGGAAGGAAAGACCCTCTTTTTAAATCCAGGTTCTATCAGTCAGCCACGTGGGACCATCAGAGAGTGTCTCTATGCCCGTGTAGAGATTGATGATAGCTATTTTAAAGTGGACTTTTTGACCCGTAACCATGAGGTCTATCCAGGCTTATCCAAGGAGTTTGCTCGATGATTGCCAAAGAGTTTGAACAGTTTTTACTGGAGCAAGAGGAAACCTTTTTAACTCCTGCTGAAAATTTGGCTGTACTCATTGATAGCCACAATGCAGATCATGCAATTCTCCTCCTTAGCCAGATGACCTATACCAGAGTGCCAGTAGTGACTGATGAGAAAGAATTTGTCGGAACCATTGGACTTAGAGACATTCTGGCCTACCAGATGGAGCAGGGCTTGAGTCAGGAAGCTATGGCAGATACTGATATCGTACATATGACCAAGAAGGACGTAGCAGTTGTCAGTCCAGACTATACACTGACGGATGTTTTGCATAAGTTAGTGGATGAGTCTTTCCTACCAGTCGTTGATAAGGATGGTATTTTCCAAGGGATTATCACACGGAAGTCAATCCTCAAGGCTATCAATGCTCTCTTGCATGACTTTAGTAAGGAATATGAGATTCGAAGCAAATGAGAGAAGGAATTTCAGCATTTTTAGAAGAAAAACAAGGTTTGTCTGTAAATTCTAAGCAATCCTATAAGTATGACTTGGAGCAGTTTTTAGATTTGATTGGAGAACGAATCTCTGAGACAAGTTTAAAAATCTACCAAGCTCAACTATCAAATTTTAAAATCAGTGCCCAAAAGCGTAAGGTTTCTGCTTGCAATCAATTTCTTTACTTTTTATACCAGAAGGGGGAAATTGGTACCTTTTATCGTTTAGAATTACCAAAACAGGCTGAGAAAAAGCAAGTTCAGTCAGAACTTTTAGACCTCAGTTCTTTCTGGCAAGAAAGTGCCTATCCAGAGGGACGCTTGTTGGCCTTACTGATAGTTGAATTGGGCCTCTTACCAAGTGAAATTCTAGCCTTAAAAACAAGTGATGTGAATCTAGACTTTCAAGTATTGAGAATCAATAAAGCTTCTCAACAAAGAATCTTGAGCCTTCCCACAAACTTGCTTGCAGAGTTAGAACCCTTGATGGGGCAGACCTATCTCTTTGAAAAAGCTGGGAAGCCATACTCCCGTCAGTGGGCCTTTCGTCAGTTAGAAGTCTTTCTAAAGGAAAAAGGTTTTTCAGACTTATCTGCCCAAGGATTGAGAGAACAGTTTATATTAAGACAAATCGAAGAAAAGGTTGACTTGTACGAAATTGCTAAAAAATTAGGATTAAAGACAGTCATGACCTTGGAAAAATATAGATAATGGATATTAAATTAAAAGATTTTGAAGGGCCTTTGGATCTTCTTTTGCACTTGGTTTCAAAGTACCAGATGGATATCTATGATGTGCCGATTACAGAGGTTATCGAGCAATATCTAGCCTATATCTCGACATTACAAGCTATGCGTTTGGAAGTCGCAGGTGAGTACATGGTCATGGCTAGTCAACTCATGCTGATCAAGAGTCGCAAGCTCTTGCCAAAGGTTGCAGAAGTGACAGACCTAGAGGATGACCTGGAGCAGGACCTCCTTTCTCAAATCGAAGAATACCGTAAGTTTAAACTTTTGGGAGAGCAGTTGGAAGCCAAGCATCAAGAACGAGCTCAGTATTACTCAAAAGCGCCGACAGAGTTGATTTATGAGGATGCTGAACTTGTCCACGATAAGACTACTATCGATCTTTTCTTAGCCTTTTCAAACTTGCTTTCCAAGAAAAAGGAAGAATTCTCGCAAAGTCACACAACCATTTTACGAGATGAGTACAAGATTGAGGATATGATGGTTATCGTCCGAGAAGCCTTACTTGAAGGTCAGCAATTATGCTTGCAAGATTTGTTTAAAGAAACCAAGGATTTACAAGAGGTCATCACGCTCTTTTTAGCGACCTTGGAGTTGATTAAAACCCAAGAAATTCTCTTAATTCAAAAAGAGAGCTTTGGAGATATCTATCTCATGAAAAAGAAAGACGAAAATCAAGTAGAACAAAGTCAGGCTTGATAGAGAGGAAATATGAGTACTTTAGCAGAAATAGAAGCGCTCTTGTTTGTAGCGGGTGAAGAGGGGATAAGGATTCGCCAGTTGGCTGAACTCCTTTCTTTGCCACCGACTGGGATTCAGCAAAGTCTTGAAAAATTAGCCAAAAAGTATGAAAAAGACCAGGATTCCAGTTTAGCCTTGATTGAGACAGGTGGTGCCTATAGATTGGTAACCAAGCCTCAATTTGCAGCTATTTTGAAAGAATATTCTAAGGCGCCCATCAACCAGAGTCTATCTCGAGCTGCGCTAGAAACCTTGTCCATCATTGCTTATAAGCAGCCTATCACACGGATAGAAATTGATGCCATCCGTGGGGTCAACTCGAGTGGAGCCTTGGCAAAGTTGCAGGCTTTTGATCTGATAAAGGAAGACGGGAAAAAAGAGGTTTTGGGTCGCCCTAATCTCTATGTAACTACGGATTATTTCCTAGATTACATGGGTATTAATCATCTGGAAGAATTACCAGTGATAGATGAACTTGATATTCAAGCACAAGAAAGCCAATTATTTGGTGAAAGGATAGAAGAAGATGAGAATCAATAAATATATTGCCCACGCAGGTGTGGCCAGTAGGAGAAAAGCAGAAGAGTTGATCAAGCAAGGCTTGGTGACGGTTAACGGACAGGTAGTACGTGAACTAGCAACGACCATTAAGTCAGGCGACAAGGTCGAAGTTGAAGGCCAACCAATCTACAACGAAGAAAAAGTCTACTATCTGCTTAACAAACCGCGCGGTGTGATTTCCAGTGTGACAGATGACAAGGGTCGCAAGACTGTTGTGGATCTCTTGCCTAATGTGAAAGAACGGATTTACCCTGTGGGACGTTTGGATTGGGACACATCTGGAGTCTTGATTTTGACCAATGATGGGGACTTTACAGACGAGATGATTCACCCTCGAAATGAGATCGACAAAGTCTATGTTGCGCGTGTAAAAGGGATTGCCAACAAAGAAAACCTCCGTCCTTTGACTCGAGGCGTTGAAATTGAAGGCAAGAAAACCAAGCCGGCCGTCTATGAAATTCTCAAAGTAGATCCTGTTAAAAACCGTTCGGTTGTTCAGCTAACCATTCATGAAGGACGCAATCACCAAGTTAAAAAGATGTTTGAAGCAGTTGGGCTCCAAGTGGATAAGTTGTCTCGGACACGTTTTGGACATTTAGACTTGACAGGACTTCGTCCAGGAGAATCACGCCGTCTCAATAAAAAAGAAATCAGCCAGCTACACACCATGGCTGTAACAAATAATAAATAATGAAAAAAATCTTAATTGCGCCAGTGCGCTTTTACCAACGCTTTATCTCACCAGCCTTTCCCCCCTCTTGTCGCTTTGAGCCCACTTGTTCAAATTACATGATTCAGGCTATTGAAAAACATGGCTTCAAGGGAGTTTTGATGGGCTTGGCTCGGATTTTACGTTGCCATCCTTGGTCTGAAACGGGTAAAGATCCAGTGCCAGACCATTTTTCATTAAAGCGAAATACAAGAGAAGAAGGATCACATTTGTGATTCTTTTATTGTTATAAGAGTAAGTTACTTGGTAAAATGTTGATTTCCACTACCTTTCTCCTATAAAAAGTGGTAAAATGGTTGAAAGAAAGAAGGGATAGAAATGACAACATTATTTTCTAAAATCAAAGAAGTAACAGAACTTTCCGCTATCTCAGGTCATGAAGCACCTGTTCGCGCTTATCTTCGTGAAAAAATTACTCCTCACGTAGATGAAGTTGTGACTGATGGCTTGGGTGGTATTTTTGGGGTTAAACACTCAGAAGTTGAAAATGCACCTCGTGTTTTGGTAGCCTCTCACATGGATGAAGTTGGTTTTATGGTTAGTGAAATCAAGCCAGACGGGACCTTCCGAGTAGTCAGCATTGGTGGTTGGAACCCTATGGTTGTCAGCAGCCAACGCTTTAAACTCTTTACGCGCCAAGGACGTGAAATTCCAGTCATCTCAGGTTCAGTTCCTCCACATTTGACTCGAGGCACAGGTGGCCCAACCATGCCAGCTATTTCAGATATCGTTTTTGACGGTGGTTTTGCGGATAAGGAAGAAGCTGAAAGCTTTGGTATCCGTCCTGGAGATACCATCGTTCCAGATAGTAGCGCAATCCTAACTGCTAATGAAAAAAATATCATCTCAAAAGCATGGGATAACCGTTATGGAGTTCTCATGGTTAGCGAGTTGGCAGAAAGCTTGTCAGGTCAAAAACTGGGAAATGAACTTTACCTCGGTGCAAATGTGCAAGAGGAAGTTGGACTTCGTGGTGCCCATGCATCTACAACTAAATTTGATCCAGAAGTATTCCTTGCGGTGGATTGCTCACCAGCAGGTGATGTTTATGGTGGTCAAGGTAAGATTGGTGATGGAACCTTGATTCGTTTCTACGATCCAGGTCACTTGCTTCTCCCAGGCATGAAGGACTTCCTTTTGACAACTGCTGAAGAAGCTGGTATCAAGTACCAATACTACTGTGGAAAAGGTGGAACTGACGCAGGTGCAGCTCATCTGAAAAATGGTGGTGTCCCATCAACAACAATCGGTGTCTGCGCTCGTTATATCCACTCTCATCAAACCCTTTATGCCATGGATGATTTCCTTGAAGCCCAAGCTTTCCTACAAGCCTTGGTTAAAAAATTGGATCGTTCTACTGTAGATTTGATCAAAAATTATTAAACTAAAAAGATGGAGGTGATAGGTATGGAAGAACCAAACCTAGAAACCTTGATACGGGACCTTTACAATCATGCCCGTCAAAACTTGAGTGAAGATTTAGTGGCTGCACTCCTAGAAACTGCTAAGCAATTGCCCAGCACCAATGAGCGCTTGCTTGCAGTTCGACTTTCAGGGCTAGTCACACTTGAACTCCTCAAGAATCCTAGAACACCAGCGCCAGAGTTAGTTAATCTGGCCCGCTATATCAAAAAGGAAGAAGCAAGGTACAAGGGTGCAGCTGCCTCTTCCTTTATGATTGGAGAGCTATTTAAAATGCTTTGATTCGAACGAATCAAAGCATTTTTTTATCTTATACTCTTCGAAAATCAAATTCAAACCACGTCAGCTTCACCTTGCCGTACTCAAGTACAGCCTGCGGCTAGCTTCCTAGTTTGCTCTTTGATTTTCATTGAGTATTAAATTTGTTCAGCCAAAACCTTTTCAGCAAGGTTCATAGCGTGGTCTGACACACGAGTGTAGTGTGAAATGATATCAATAAAGTTGACACCTGCTTGTGTAGAACATTCACCGTTGTTGAGGCGCTTGATGTGAGTTTTACGGAGGACGCGTTCCATCTTGTTGATGGCTTCATGACGTTCGATAAGAGCTTGAGCTTTTTCAAGGTCATTGTTTTCAACACTCTCAAGAGCATCTTTAACGAAATCGCTTGTTTGATGGTAAATATCTTCCAACTCTTCTAAGGCTGAGTTAGAGAATTGAACATTCTTGCGTTGCAAGTAGTCGTTAAGATTAATCAAAGCTTCAGCGTGGTCACCGATACGTTCCAAGTCTCGAGAAGAGTCAAGGATGTTGGTTAAGACTTCACTCTCTTTTTGACTCAATGCTTCACTAGAAAGGCTGATGAGGTAACGTGTTAATTTCTCATCGATTGTATTGATAGCCTCTTCTGTCTTGTGCCCTTTTTCAGCTACTTTCTCGTCAGAATTGATGATGTAGTCATAAGAAAGGTCAAATGCTTTAACCGCATAGTTTCCTAAGTGCAAGAGTTCTTTCTTGGCATTTCCTAGAGCGATAGAAGGAGCTTGCTTGATGAGTTGTTCATCCAGATAAAGTGGTTCGTATTTAACGACTTCGTCTTCACCAGGGATTAGCTTAGTAACAAAGTAAGCCAGAGCACCGATGAATGGGAATTGTACAATGGTGTTACTTACGTTAAAGGCACCGTGTGAGAAGGCAATCGTCATCTCAGGTGAGAGGTGAAGTAGTGCCTGGAAGTACTCGATCATCGAAGTGAATGGGCCTAACAAGATTAAGCAGAGGATGGTTCCTAAAACGTTAAAGGTAACGTGTGTTGCTGCAACCCGTTTAGCAGAAACATTTGCTCCGGCTGCTGCGATAATAACCGTTAAGGTTGTACCGATATTATCTCCGAATAGGACTGGTAGTGCCCCTTTGAGGTCGAGGAATCCACCTGCATAAAGACCTTGTAGAATCCCGATGGTTGCAGAAGATGCCTGAATCAGAACGGTAATGACAGCACCAGCCACAACTCCCAAGATAGGATTTTGCCCCAAGGTAACCATGTATTCCTTGAACTGAGGCAAGTCTTTAAGAGGGCTCATCCCAGCACTAATGAGGTTGAGGGCGTAGAAGATACCACCCACACCAAAAAGGATACGTCCAATATTATTTGCAGTACGGTTTTTTGTAAAGAATAAGAACATGGTTCCAAGGAAAATCAAGGGTAGGGCATACTCGCCAAGTTTGAAACCGATGATAAAGGACGTTACGGTTGTTCCAATATTGGCTCCCATGATAATCCCGATGGCCTGTCTAAGGGTGAGGAGACTAGCACTGACCAGTCCAACCGTAATAACCGTTACACCTGTACTTGACTGGATGAGGGCAGTGACGACAATCCCCACTAAGACCCCTAAGAAGGGATTACTTGTGTATTTGTCAATGTAATATCGAAGGCGGTCTCCAGCAGCTTGTTGCAAACCGTCTCCCATGGTCTTGATACTATACAAAAATAGTCCCAGACCACCTAAAAAGTGAAAAATAATTTCCTGCCAATTAATGGACATTTTCTTTTTCCTCCGAAAAATAATCGCGGAATTTCTCCCATTCTATTTTAAAGGATAAAAGTAAATCTAACAAGTAGTAAATGCTCTTTTTTGAGAAAAATGTTGTTTTAATTCGAAAAATGGCAGATGATTGTCTAATTTATATTAATTCTTCACTTCTTTATAGTTCTTGAAGGGCTAGTGTTGACTCTTTTTCTAAATATCGTAAAATAAAAATGACCTGTTCTGTTTATTTTTGGAACAGCTACTTTTTTAATTCAAAAATAAAGCGCTTACTTTCAAGAGGAAGTCAAAGGAGAAAAAGATGAAGAATCCATTTTTTGAAAAACGTTGTCGCTATAGTATTCGAAAATTGTCGGTGGGTGCCTGTTCATTGATGATTGGTTCAGTTCTATTTGCAGGCCCAGCTTTGGCAGAAGAGTCTATCGTTCCAGAAAATGGAACAACTACAGCAGTAGCTTCAGAGCAACCGTCAACCACTACTCCAGCAGAAGCAACTACACCAGCACCAGAAGTATTGAAAGAGCTAGAAGCAAGGGAAGACAAGGAAAGTGAGCAACCAGTTTCAGAAGAAAAGCCAACCTTGGATCAATTGACTGCAGGTGATAAGGAAGCCACTAGTCCAGCTGCTGAAACTCCTAAGGTGGAAGAAGCGCCTGCTACTACAGAAAATAAGCCAGAAGAAAAAGCAACAGTCTCTGATGTTCCTAAGAAAGAAGAAAAAAGTCTTCGACCAAAAGAAATTAAGTTTGACACCTGGGAAGATTTGTTGAAATGGGAACCAGGTGCCCGTGAAGATGACGCTATTAACCGCGCCTCAGTAGACTTAGCCAAGCGCTATCGTGGACATGTTGTCAATGAAAAAGCCAATAAGGATGCTAAGGTTGAGGCTCTTGCTAATACCAACTCTAAGGCTAAAGATCATGCTTCTGTAGGTGGTGAAGAGTTTAAGGCCTATGCTTTTGACTACTGGCAATACTTGAATTCCATGGTCTTCTGGGAAGGGCTTGTTCCAACTCCAGACGTGATTGATGCTGGTCACCGTAATGGTGTCCCAGTATTAGGTACTCTATTCTTCAACTGGTCTAACAGTATTGCAGACCAAGAAAAATTTGCTGCAGCCCTTCAACAAGACGAAGACGGAACATTCCCTATTGCTCGCAAGTTAGTTGATTTGGCTAAATACTACGGCTTTGATGGTTACTTTATCAACCAAGAAACAACAGGTGATATTGTAACGCCTCTTGGTAAGAAGATGCGTGACTTCATGCTTTATACCAAGGAATATGCTGCCAAAGTCAACCATCCTGTCAAATATTCTTGGTACGATGCCATGACCTATGAATATGGTCGTTATCACGAGGACGGACTTGGGGAGTACAACTATCCATTCATGCAAAAAGAGGGGGACAAGGTTCCTGCAGACCACTTCTTTGCCAACTTTAACTGGACTAAAGAGAAAAATGATTACTCTGTAGCTATGGCTAAATGGCTAGAACGCAGTCAGTATGATGTTTTTGCAGGTTTGGAATTGCAACAAGGTGGTTCTTACAAGACAAAAGTGAAATGGGATGCCCTTTTTGATGAGAATGGCAAACTTCGCTTATCACTTGGACTTTTTGCCCCAGATACTATCACGAGTCTTGGTAAGACAGGCGAAGACTATCATAAGAATGAAAATATCTTCTTCACAGGTTACCAAGGAGATCCAACTGGTCAAAAACCAGATGACAAGGACTGGTACGGGATTGCCAACCTCGTAGCTGACCGCACACCAGCAGTAGGCCGTAGCTTTACAACATCCTTTAACACAGGACATGGTAAAAAATGGTTTGTGGACGGTAAAGTTTCCAAGGATTCTGAATGGAACTATCGTTCTGTATCAGGTATCTTGCCTACATGGCGTTGGTGGCAAACATCTTCAGCTGCTAAACTCCAAGCTGATTATGACTTTGAAGATGCTTACAATGGAGGAAACTCACTCAAGTTTGCAGGTGATTTAGCCGAAAACACCAACCAAGACGTTCGTCTTTACTCTACCAAACTGGAAGTAACGGATAAAACGAAACTTCGTGTTGCCCATAAAGGTGGCAAGGGAAGCAAGGTTTATGTAGAATTTGCGACTCAGAAAAACTATACCTATGGTGGCGAGAATGCTCGTAAGGAACTGACTCTATCTGACGATTGGACAAAAGATGAATTTGATTTGAGTGCCTTGGCTGGTCAGACCATTTACGGTATCAAACTTACTTTCGAAAATACTGTTGCTCTTAAGGATTACCAATTTAACTTGGGTGAGTTGACTGTGACAGATAATCAAGAGGCTCCTCAGGCTCCGACTGCTCTTAAAGTAGCCAAACAATCTCTCAAAAATGCCCAAGAAGCGGAAGCTATTGTTCAATTTACAGGTAACAAAGATGCTGACTTCTATGAAGTTTATGAAAAGGATGGCGATGCTTGGCGTCTATTGACAGGATCATCAGCAACTACTATTTACCTACCAAAAGTCAGTCGTTCAGCTAGTGCGACTGGAACCAGTCAAGAGTTGAAGGTTGTCGCAGTTGGGAAGAATGGTCTTCGTTCTGAAGCAGCAACTACAAACTTCGAGTGGGGAATGACTGTCCAAGATACAAGCCTTCCAAGACCATTAGCAGCAAACATCGTTCCAGGAGCGACTGTTATCGGAAGTACTTTCCAAAATACAGAAGGTGGAGAAGGTATCGAAGGTATGTTGAATGGTACCATCACCAGCCTATCTGATAAATGGTCTTCTGCTCAGTTGAGTGGTAGCGTTGATATCCGTTTGACACAACCACGCCGTGTCGTTAGATGGGTCATGGATCATGCCGGTGCTGGTGGAGAGTCTGTTAATGATGGCTTGATGAACACCAAAGACTTTGACCTTTACTACAAAGATGAAGCAGGCGAATGGAAACTAGCTAAAGCTGTTCGTGGCAATAAAGCCCATGTTTCGGATATCACCCTTGATAGCCCAATCACTGCGCAAGACTGGCGCTTGAATGTCATCACGTCTGACAATGGAACACCGTGGAAAGCCATTCGTATCTACAACTGGAAGATGTATGAAACTCTTGATACGGAGAGCCAAAACATTCCAATGAGTAAAGTTGCAGCGCGTGTTCTAACTGACAATAAGGTTCAGCTCGGCTTCTCAGAAGCTCCTGCTGGGGCAACCATCACAGTCTATGACAAGGCAGATTCACAAACTCCAATAGCTACCTTAAATACAGCAGTTGGAGGGGATTTGGCGACAGAACCATTGAGCTTTGAAAAACGTCCAAGTCTTCTTTATTACCGAACACAATTGCCAGGGAAAGAAATCAGTAATACTCTTGCTGTGACGATTCCTCAGGATGAAAGAAAGATTAAGGCTGTCAGTCTAGAAGTAGCACCTAAAAAGGCAACTTATCAAGTTGGTGAGGAATTGAATCTTAAAGGTGGTCTTCTCCGTGTCAAATACGAAGGTGAAGAAGCAGATGAAGTCATCAACCTTAGTCATGCTGGTGTTGTAGTCAACGGCTACGATGCTCACCATCATGGCGAACAAGAGTTAACAGTAACCTATCTTGGTCTTCCAGTTGCAGGTAGCTTTAAGGTTCAAGTCACTGGTGAAGAAACTGGTCCAAAAGAAGTCGCAGCCTTGTATATTAGCAAGCAACCGAAAATTGACTACTTGGTAGGTGATGCTCTAGACTTATCAGAAGGACGTTTCAAGGTCTTGTATGATGATGAGACGGAGACTGAACATAGCTTTACAGACCAAGGAGTCGAAATTACAGGCTATGATTCTCAAAAAACAGGCCGTCAAAAACTTCAGTTGCACTATCAAGGACAAACTGTCGACTTTGATGTTTTAGTATCACCTAAGGCAGCCATTAACGACGAATATCTGAAACAAGAAATCACATCTGCTCAAGGACGCAAAGAAACAATAGCTTATACATTTGCTGATGCAGCAAAACAAGCAGCTCTTGTTGAGAAGCTTGATGCAGCGAAAGCTATCTTAGAAAATCATGATGCTAGTCAAGAAGCAGTCAACCAGGCCTTGAATGACTTGAAACAAGCTGGTACTGAATTGGATGGCAATCAACGTTATCAAACTGCTAGAGAAGAATTGGAAAGCTTGCTCGAATCTGTCCTTGAAAAAGATCCTAAATCTGAGTTGATTGCGCAAGCTGAAGCTTTATTATCTTCACAAACGCCAACTCCAGAAGCCTTTGCGGACATGAAAGAAAAGCTGAATAAGAAATTAGCTTCTGCAGAAGAAAGTCATCATGTGGGTAGCTTAGAAGAAGGAGAAACTGCGCCAACAGTTGAAGCGCTACCTGAGTTAGTGATTGAAACAGAAACTCAAGCCTTCGAACGCCAAGAACGTCCATCAGGAGACCTCTTGTTGGGTGAACGTCGTATTGTTCAGGTAGGTGTAGAAGGTCAGACTCGTCGTCTGATTGAAGTAGATGCCAAAGGTAACCGTACTCTTCTTAAAACAGAAGTAGTCAAGGAAGCAGTTGCAGAAATCACTGAAGTTGGTACGAAGGTAGAAAGCCGTGTTCAACCGCTAGACGGTCCAAAAGTCTTAGAAGTTAAGAAACCAAGCTTGGTTGTGGAAGAAGAAGTTCTTGCATATGGACATGAAGAAAGAGTAAATCCTAGCCTCCCAGTAGGAGAACGACGCTTGGTTCAAGTAGGAGTTGCAGGTCTTCGTAGAAACCTTGTAGAGATTGATACTGAAGGATATCGCAGTCTTAAGGGAACGGAAGTTCTCAAGGAAGCTGTAACTGAGATTGTTGAAGTCGGTCCAAAAGTAGTTAAAGTACCAGGTGACAGACCAGTTACACCTGCTCCAGCGACTCAAGATACTAAGAAGGAAACTAGAAAAACAGAGCCTAAGACTGAAACATCCGTTTCGCCAGTTCAAGCAAGCCAGGCAGCGAAGCAAGAACCAGCAAAAACAGAAGCACAAGCTGAAAAAATTGAAGGAAAACAACTTCCAAGTACAGGTACAGAAGTAGATGCAAATCCTCTTGCCCTTGGCTTGGTCGGAGTTTTAAGTGGTTTTGGCTTGCTAGCTCAAAAGAAAAAAGAAGATTAAGATAGAGAGTGTATCTAACACTGACTTCATATTTAATAAAAAAGATTTGACTTTTAAGAGTCAAATCTTTTTGTATAGGGGAGGAGAATAAAAATGGTAGAGTATTCTGTCGTAGTTACAAGGCACTGTCCTGAATTAATCGAGAAAAATTGTTGTGGATAAAAGTTTAAGGTTTTGCTATCTCTTTTATTGATTTTGTGATATAATTAACACGTAAAAAAAATTAAGGAGTCTTTCCAAATGGCAAAATTGACTGTTAAAGACGTTGAGTTGAAAGGGAAAAAAGTTCTCGTTCGTGTTGACTTCAACGTTCCTGTAAAAGATGGCGTGATTACTAACGACAACCGTATCACTGCAGCTCTTCCAACTATCAAGTACATCCTTGAACAAGGTGGACGTGCGATTCTCTTCTCTCACCTTGGACGTGTAAAAGAAGAAGCAGACAAAGCTGGTAAATCACTTGCTCCTGTTGCTGCTGACTTGGCTGCTAAATTGGGTCAAGAAGTTACATTCCTTCCAGGTGTAACTCGTGGTGCTGAATTGGAAGCTGCAATTAACGCTCTTGAAGATGGACAAGTTCTTTTGGTTGAAAACACTCGTTACGAAGATGTTGACGGCAAGAAAGAATCTAAAAACGATCCTGAACTTGGTAAATACTGGGCATCACTTGGAGATGGTATCTTCGTAAATGATGCATTCGGTACAGCTCACCGTGCACACGCATCTAACGTTGGTATCTCAGCAAACGTTGAAAAAGCTGTTGCTGGATTCCTTCTTGAAAACGAAATTGCTTACATCCAAGAAGCTGTTGAAGCTCCAGAACGTCCATTCGTGGCTATCCTTGGTGGTTCAAAAGTTTCAGACAAGATCGGTGTTATCGAAAACTTGCTTGAGAAAGCTGATAAAGTTCTTATCGGTGGTGGTATGACATACACATTCTACAAAGCACAAGGTATCGAAATCGGTAACTCACTTGTAGAAGAAGATAAATTGGATGTTGCGAAAGCTCTTCTTGAAAAAGCCAACGGCAAATTGATCTTGCCAGTTGACTCAAAAGAAGCGAACGCATTTGCTGACTACACTGAAGTGAAAGACACTGAAGGTGAAGCAGTTGACCCAGGTTTCCTTGGTCTTGACATCGGTCCAAAATCTATCGCTAAATTTGACGAAGCTTTGACTGGTGCTAAAACAGTTGTATGGAACGGACCTATGGGTGTATTTGAAAACCCTGACTTCCAAGCTGGTACAATCGGTGTAATGGACGCTATCGTGAAACAACCAGGCGTTAAATCAATCATCGGTGGTGGTGATTCAGCTGCCGCAGCTATCAACCTTGGTCGTGCAGACAAGTTCTCATGGATCTCTACTGGTGGTGGAGCATCAATGGAACTTCTTGAAGGTAAAGTTCTTCCAGGACTTGCAGCTTTGACTGAAAAATAAGAATATAAAAAAGGAGAACTCAGCTTCTCCTTTTTTTGCGCTCTTTTGTAGTCTTAATGATATTAAGGAACTGAAAGATAATTGGACAGAATCCAAAAAAAACAGTAAAATAGAGAGATACCAATCTAAATGAAAATTGAGAGACTAGTGTGATAAAAAGAGAGAATCTTAGAAAAACATCTATTTGTGGAATTATCAATGTCACCCCAGATTCTTTTTCTGATGGGGGCAAGTTTTTTGCTATAGACGAAGCCTTGAAACAGGCTCGAAAATTGATTGCTGAAGGAGCTACTATCTTAGATATCGGTGGAGAATCTACTCGACCTGGAAGTAGCTATGTTGAGATTGAAGAGGAAATCCAGCGTGTGATTCCAGTCATTCAGGCTATTCGTCAAGAAAGTGATGTTCGGATTTCGGTAGATACTTGGAAGAGTCAGGTGGCAGAAGCGGCTTTACGAGCTGGGGCTAATATAGTCAATGACATTACAGGACTCATGGGTGATGAGAAGATGGCAGAGGTGGTTGCTAGGGCTGGAGCTCGGGTAGTCATCATGTTTAATCCAGTCATGGCACGCCCTCAGCACCCTAGTTCACTCATATTTCCTCATTTTGGATTTGGAGAGACTTTTACAAAGGAAGACTTAGCAGACTTTGAACAACTACCAGTAGAAGAATTGATGATAGCCTTCTTTGACCGTGCTCTAGCAAGAGCGGAAAAAGCAGGAATTTCGAAAGAAAACATCATGCTGGATCCTGGGATTGGCTTTGGCTTGACCAAGAAGGAAAATCTAGTCCTCTTACGTGACCTTGGTAAATTGCACGAGAAGGGCTATCCAATCTTTCTTGGAGTTTCCCGCAAGAGATTTGTCATCAATATCCTCGAAGAAAACGGTTTTGAAGTCAATCCAGATACAGAAGCTGGCTTCCGCAATCGAGATACGGCTTCGGCTCATGTAACCAGTATCGCTGCAAGACAGGGTGTAGAAGTAGTACGTGTGCACGATGTAGTTAGTCATAAGATGGCAGTCGAAATTGCGTCTGCTATCCGTATGGCAGACCATGCGGAAAATTTAGATTTGAAACAATATAAATAACATGAATAAAAACGAAACGAACCAGTGGATAGCAAACTACCGGACAGATCAACCGCATTTTGGTCTGGAGAGGATGGTGGAGCTATTAGCCTTACGTGGTAATCCTCATCTTAAACTCAAGGTTATCCATATTGGTGGGACCAATGGAAAGGGCTCTACTATAGCCTTTTTGAAGAATCTGTTGGAAAAGATGGGACTAAGAGTTGGTGTCTTTAGCTCTCCTTATCTGATTCATTATACCGATCAGATTGTCATTAATGGGGAATCTATCCCAGAAGCGAGATTAGAGTCCTTGATGGTGGATTATCGTTCACTACTTGAAGGGGAGCATGCTCAAGCCTTGCAAGGAACGACAGAATTTGAGATTATCACTGCTATAGCTTATGACTATTTTGCTTCTGAGCAAGTCGATGTGGCGATTATGGAAGTTGGTATGGGCGGACTTTTGGATAGTACTAATGTCTGTCAACCTATCCTAACAGGCATCACGACTATCGGATTAGACCATGTAGCGCTTTTAGGGGATAGCTTGGAAGCCATAGCAGAGCAGAAAGCAGGGATTATCAAGCAAGGAGTTCCTCTAGTGACAGGACACATTGTCCAAGAAGCCTTGTCGGTTATCGATCAGATTGCGAAAGCGAAACAAGCTTCTAGGCTTGCTTATGGGGAAGATTATCAAGTTAGCCATCATGAGAGTGTGGAGACGGGCGAAATTTTTGATTATTCAAGCTCAATCAGACAAGGTCGTTTCCAAACAGGATTGCTTGGTTTGCACCAGATAGAGAATGCTGGGATGGCGCTGGCCTTGTTAGATAGCTATTGCAAAGAGACTGGTCAGAAATTACCAGATAATGCTTTAGTGGCTCAAGCTTTGGAAGAAACAAGCTGGCCTGGGCGCTTGGAAGTTATTTATAGGGAACCCTTGATGATTTTAGATGGGGCCCACAATCCCCATGCCATCAAGGCCTTGTTGGCTACTTTGAAAGAACGCTTTACGGACTATCAGAAGGAAATCCTCTTTACTTGTATCAAAACCAAGGCCTTGGAGGATATGTTGGACTTGCTAGAAACTTTGTCCAATACTAAGATTACACTAACTCATTTTGAGGATAGTCGGGCGACGGATGAAAAAGTCTTGAAAGAGATGGCTGATTCTAGAAATCTCAACTACCAAAGTTGGCAGGAATTTCTAGACAAAAAATTATCAGAAAATGAAGAGAAAAAAACAGTTAGGATTATCACGGGCTCATTATACTTTTTAGCCCAAGTGAGAACCTACCTAATGGAGAGGAAAAATTAGAATGGATACACAAAAGATTGAAGAAGCTGTAAAAATGATTATCGAGGCAGTTGGTGAGGATGCAAATCGCGAAGGCTTGCAGGAAACACCAGCCCGTGTCGCTCGTATGTACCAAGAGATTTTTTCAGGTCTTGGGCAAACTGCTGAAGAGCACCTGTCAAAATCCTTTGAGATTATTGATGACAATATGGTAGTGGAAAAGGATATCTTTTTCCACACCATGTGTGAACACCACTTTTTACCATTTTATGGTCGAGCTCATATTGCCTACATTCCTGATGGGCGTGTAGCAGGCTTATCAAAGTTAGCTCGTACGGTGGAAGTCTACTCTAAAAAGCCACAGATTCAAGAGCGTTTGAATATCGAAGTGGCTGATGCCTTGATGGAGTATTTGGGAGCCAAGGGAGCCTTCGTTGTCATTGAAGCAGAACATATGTGTATGAGTATGCGCGGTGTTCGAAAACCAGGAACTGCAACCTTGACAATAGTAGCTCGTGGTCTATTTGAGACAGATAAGGATCTTCGTGATCAGGCTTATCGTTTAATGGGACTATAATACTCTTCGAAAATCAAATTCAAACCACGTCAGCTTCACCTTGCCGTACTCAAGTACAGCCTGCGGCTAGCTTCCTAGTTTGCACTTTGATTTTCATTGAGTATAAAAAGAATCCGCTTTGGGCGGATTTTTCTAGAAAGGACTAGTTATGGATCAACTGCGAATTAAAGACCTAGAAATTTTCGCCTTTCATGGACTTTTTCCTAGTGAGAAGGAACTGGGGCAGAAGTTTGTCGTTTCAGCCACCCTATCCTATGATATGACCAAGGCTGCGACAGACTTGGATTTAACTGCTTCTGTCCATTACGGAGAACTTTGCCAGCAATGGACGACATGGTTTCAGGAAAATACTGAAGACTTGATTGAAACAGTAGCCTACAAACTAGTAGAGCGTACTTTTGAGACCTACCCTCTCGTTCAAGAGATTGAGCTGGAACTAAAAAAACCTTGGGCACCTATCCATCTACCGCTGGATACTTGTTCAGTAACCATCCACCGTCGCAAACAGTGTGCCTTTATCGCTTTAGGAAGCAATATGGGGGATAAGGCGGCTAATCTCAAGCAAGCTATTGACCAAATGAAAGCTCGTGGTATCCATATTCTCAAAGAGTCTAGTGTCTTAACGACCGAGCCTTGGGGTGGTGTGGAGCAGGATAGCTTTGCCAATCAAGTCATTGAAGTGGAAACCTGGTTGCCAGCTCCAATCTTGTTAGAAACCTTGTTAGAGATTGAATCAGAAATGGGACGGGTCAGAGAGGTTCATTGGGGACCTCGATTGATTGACCTGGATTTGCTTTTTGTAGAGGACCAGATCATCTATACAGACAACCTTATCTTGCCCCATCCTTATATCGCTGAGCGCCTCTTTGTCTTAGAGTCTCTGCAGGAAATTGCACCTCATTTCATCCATCCAACACTGAAACAACCGATTCGCCACTTGTATCGTCAATTGGAGAAAGAAAATGCCTAAGTTTTTCGAAACTTATAGTAAATGGAAAAGTCTAGGGGAAGGAATGCTAGCTATTATCCTCGGTCTTCTCTTGATTTGTTTTGGACAGATTGTACCGAGGCTTGGTTATCAACTCTTGATGGCCTACTTTTCCTTGTCGACTGTTTGGCATTTATTGACACGATGGTTTCAGGAAAAGTCCTGTAGAGAAAATATTTTTGTAACCGTAGCCAAGTTAGGACTTGCTGTCATTCTATTTGATTCAGTCATCCTGCAAGGGATAGCCCTCTATGTCTTAGTCATTGCTATTGGAAGTTATCAATTGTTTACAGGTTTGATTAGCCTGATTACCTGGTTGACTTACCGAAATAATCATATCCATCCGAGGCTCAATTACTTATTTGATGCTTTGTGGATGATGGGATTTGGTCTCTATAGTATCTCCCCTTTTCATGACGCAACAAATTTTGAATTGCTCTTACTTGGTTTTTACTTACTGATGTTAGGGGCAAGTAGTCTCAGAGATGGTTTCTTTTTTGAAAAAGGAATCCGTAATCCTAGGCTTAAGCGGAAGATACGAATGACCCTGCCCATTTTTGTAACAGCTCTAATTCCTATCAATACCCTACGTCGATTGAATAAATGGTTTTCTAATCATGAGTCCGAAGAAGGGAAAGTACATTCAGAGAGAAAAAATGACCAGACAGTTGATATGGAAATTTTTATCCATACTTCAGAATCCTCTTTCTTTTTAGCCATGGGGCATGTGGATATCTGCTATCAAGGTCAGGTTATTTCCTATGGTTCTTATGATCCGCACTCGGAGCGTTTATTTGGGATGATTGGGGATGGGGTTCTATTTAAGGCTAATCGAGAAAAGTATATCGAACTCTGTAAGAGAGAAAGCCAGAAAACTCTCTTTGTCTATGGCTTAAGCTTGTCTGAACAACAGAAAGAAGCAATCGAGGAACAACTGAGAGAAATTGAAGAACTCTTAATTCCTTGGGAACCAAGTTCTCAACTCATGAAAAGAAGAGAAGGAGAAATCAAGCATACCTACTCTTATCAGCTGAAACACGAGGCTGATGCCGCTCTTTATAAGTTTAGTTCGTCTAAGTTTAAGACCTATTTTGTTCTCAGTACAAATTGTGTTTTACTGGCTGATTCTATCGTGGGTAAAGCTGGAACAGACATTCTCAGTCCCCAAGGATTTATCGTTCCAGGAACTTATCAGGATTATCTTGATTTAGAATATACCAAACCAAGTGGTATAGTAGTCAGTCGTTCTATTTATTAGCAAAAAGAAAACTCTAGTTTCCTAAGTAGATAGGGGAAGCTAGAGTTTTTAAAATAGGTCATTTTCTTCTGGTAGGAGAATGGTTTCCTTCCCATCCATATCTAGCACCAGAACTTTAGGTGGATAGAGTGGGTCAAAGGGATGGTTGAAGTCGAAGTCAATCGTTGTTGGAAGATGTTGACTAGAAAAACGAAAAGTGATGGAGCCTTCATTATTCAAAAACCGAAATTCCAATTCATCTTCTAGATCAAAAACATGCTTTAAAAAATGATCGATTATATACCAGATTGAATCGATAACATCGTCGGGTAAATTGGTCACTACACCGAAACTAGCGCATCGTCTATGAGAATCTGTAAAAGCCATCCCTATCTCCTAATTGATTTTTTTATTATCATACTGCAAACTGCTAGAAAAATCAAGAAAAGTCAACTGCTTTTAAAAAGTTGTGAATGTTTTTGAAACTTTTTTCAAAGTTTCTTCATCAAATGCTTGAAAATGCTTACAATAAGTGGTAGAATGAAAATAGTGGAATCATGAAAACAAAATTTTCAAAGTAGAAAGGAAACGGAATGAATACAGATGATACAGTAACAATTTATGACGTTGCCCGAGAAGCAGGAGTGTCAATGGCGACTGTTAGTCGTGTTGTTAATGGCAATAAGAACGTCAAGGAAAACACTCGCAAGAAGGTTTTAGAGGTCATCGACCGTCTTGATTATCGTCCAAATGCAGTAGCCCGTGGTCTAGCAAGCAAGAAAACGACAACAGTTGGAGTCGTCATTCCAGATATCACAAATACTTATTTCTCTACCCTTGCTAAAGGGATTGATGATATCGCGGAAATGTACAAATACAACATCGTCCTTGCCAATAGTGACGAAGATGATGAGAAGGAAGTATCTGTAGTCAATACTCTTTTTTCTAAACAGGTGGATGGCGTTATCTTCATGGGTTATCACTTAACTGAGAAGATTCGCTCAGAGTTTTCACGCTCACGTACTCCTGTGGTTCTCGCGGGGACAGTGGACGTAGAACACCAACTTCCAAGTGTCAATATTGACTATAAACATGCTACTGTTGATGCAGTCCGCCATCTTTTGAAACGAAACAAAAAAATTGCCTTCGTTAGTGGACCATTAGTGGATGATATTAATGGCAAGATTCGCTTAGCTGGTTACAAAGATGCTTTGAAAGAAGCGGGAATTAACTACAGTGAAGGTCTTGTTTTTGAATCAAAATACCGTTATGATGATGGTTATGCCTTGGCAGAACGCTTGATTTCTTCTAAAGCAACAGCAGCGATTGTAACAGGTGATGAATTAGCGGCAGGTGTTTTGAACGGACTTGCTGACAAGGGAGTTTCTGTACCGGAAGACTTTGAAATTATCACCAGTGATGATTCACAAATCGCGCGCTATACTCGTCCAAACCTAACCACCATTGCGCAACCTTTGTATGACCTTGGTGCTATTAGTATGCGTATGTTGACGAAGATTATGCATAAGGAAGAGTTAGAAGAGCGTGAAGTTCTTTTGCCACATGGTTTGGTAGAACGTCATTCAACTCGTAAAGATTAACAAGAAGAGGCTGGGACGAAAGTCCTAGCCTCTCAATTGTCTTTGGATTGTCGAGCAAGACGCAGTGGTTGAGTGGGCTCTACTACGCTGATTTCATCAGCTTTTACAGCCCTACTCAACTGTGCGGAGGTGGGACGACGAAATCGAATTCTAACGAATTACCGATTTCTGTCCCACTCTCGCTTTTTAGTAGTAAAAACTTTTTGGTCAATGGTTCAAGCATCAAGTTGATGGTAGAAGGCTTGCGGGGGTGACTAGAAAACAAGACTTGATCTAGTAATTTCTATCTCACCGACTTTTTTATACTCAATGAAAATCAAAGAGCAAACTAGGAAACTAGCTGCAGGTTGCTCAAAGCACTGCTTTGAGGTTGTAGATGAAACTGACGAAGTCAGTAACCATACCTACGGCAAGGCGACGTTGACGAGGTTTGAATTTGATTTTCGAAGAGTATTATCCTTCCATATAGGCTCGTAATTCATCCCCTGTAAGGCCAGCATTAATAGCAATGAGGAGTTTGAGACGAGCCTTTTGAGCATTGAGCTCTTTGACAAAGAAGACACCAGCCTTTTGTAGACAAACGCCACCGCCTTCATAGGCATAAACAGGTTCAGCAATCCCGTTAAAACAACGAGAAACCAAGGCGATTGGGAGTCCTTCTTGGATAAGGGCGTTCAATTTTTGTGATGTTTCCTTGGGAACATTTCCAGCACCAAAGGCCTGGATAATAAGACCATCTAGCTGGTCAACAGGAAGCAAATCAAGGAGTTCTTCTGTCATACCAGCATAGACAGGGATAATAGGGACCAAGCCCTGGATCCTATCAAGGTCAAAACGAACACGGGGTTCAGCTGTTTTGAAGTAGAGAATCTCGTGTTTCATGATGAGCCCAAGAGGGCCGTGGGTCGGCGTTTGAAAGGTACTAACGTTTGTCGTGTGCGTCTTGGTCACATACTTAGCAGCGTGGATTTCATCATTCATCACGACCAAGACCCCCTTATCAGCAGCCTTATCGTCACTCACTACGCGTAGGGCACTGAGATAATTGTAGACACCATCGCTTCCGAGTTCGTTGGAACTACGCATGGCCCCTGTTAGTACGATCGGTTTGTGAGGAACCTCCATGGTATCGAGGAAATAGGCAGTTTCCTCCAAGGTATCTGTCCCATGTGTAATCACGAAACCGTCATAATGATTAGCCTCCTCTTTGATTTTTTGATAGAGGGCCAGCATATGCTTGGGTTTAATATGGGGACTTGGCAGATTAAAAAAGTCGAGCGCGTGGACTTCAACTCCTCCAAGTGGATTGGATACATGATTCATAGGGTTTTCTTGGCTAGTTACAACAGCGCCAGAGTCATCGGCTTGCATGGAAATAGTACCACCCGTATGTAAAACAAGGATTTTCTTAGGCATGATTTACTCACTCTTTCTGAAATGTGGTATAATCATTGTATCACAAAAGGGGAGAATGAGGTAGGATGGAAGTCAAAGCTGTTTTTTTTGATATCGATGGAACACTAGTCAACGATCGCAAGAGTGTTTTGAAATCCACTAAGGACGCGATTAAGATTGTGAAGGACCAGGGGGTGCTTGTTGGAGTAGCGACAGGGCGAGGACCTTTTTTTGTTAAGGATTTAATGGAAGATTTAGATTTGGATTTTGCCGTAACCTATAACGGCCAATATATCTTTAATAAAAACAGAGTCTTGTTTACAAGTCCTCTTTCCAAGTCTCATTTACGGCAGTTGATCACCTATGCCAAAAAAGAGGGCAAGGAGATTGCTCTAGGGACCAAGGATGCCATGCTGGGTTCGAAAATCATGTCTTTTGGCCTAGGTTCTTTTTCTCAAAGGGTGAGTCGTTTTGTCCCCTCTATGTTGACTCGTACAGTTAGTCATTCCTTTAATCGAATGGTGAGTAAGATTGTTCCTCAGAAGGAAGAAGACTTGCTTCACTTGATGAATCAGCCTATTTATCAAGTTTTGATGCTAATGACGCCAGAAGAATCTGAGAAAGCAGCAGCTGATTTTAAAGACTTGAAATTAACTCGTAGTAATCCTTTTGCAGCCGATGTCATCAACCAAGGAAATTCCAAGTTAGAAGGCATTCGTCGAGTCGGAAAAGAGTATGGTTTTGATCTCAATCAAGTCATGGCCTTTGGTGACTCGGACAATGACTTAGAGATGCTGGCGGGTGTTGGGATGTCAGTCGCTATGGGCAATGGTAGTAGCAGTGTCAAGGAAGTGGCGAAGCATATCACAACCAGCAACCAGCAAGATGGGATTCACAAGGCCTTGGAACACTTTGGTGTTTTGGCTTCAGAGAAAGTCTTTGTCAGCCGTGACTATCATTTCAATAAGGTCAAAACCTTCCACCACATGATGGATGAACGAACTCAAGAAGAGCCACAAGCTTGGGATTTAGAAGGTGCCACCCATAGAGCGGGATTTAAGATAGAAGAACTGGTCGAGTTTGTTCGAGCTGCTAGCTCTTCTGAAGAAGACTTCGAACGGGCAGTTGGACAGTTACACCAAGCGCTGGATAAAGCAGCAGAGAAAGTTGCTAAGAAAACACCTGCTAAGCAAGATTTGGTAGGGCAAGTAGATGCCTTAATTGATACCTTGTATTTCACCTATGGTAGCTTTGTTTTGATGGGAGTGGATCCAGAACGGATTTTTGATATTGTCCATCAAGCCAATATGGGTAAAATGTTTCCAGATGGAAAAGCTCATTTTGATCCAGTGACCCACAAGATCCTAAAACCAGATGACTGGGAGGAGAGATATGCTCCAGAACCAGCCATTAAAAAGGAGATTGAGCGTCAGATAAAGGCCTATGAACGTCACAAGGAAAGAGCTGATAAGAAATAGGCGATAGAAAAGGAAGCCTTGAATGCTGTTTTGATTTCCTGGCTCCAACTACTGCATCAACAATTTATGAAAAAAATGAGGTTAGGAGAAAAATCCCAACCTCATTTCTTTTTTATTACAAAGTTTTGTCCTTATCTCTAACGACGAGAAGGTCAACGCTGGTATGGCGTAGGATATATTCTGATGAAGAACCAACTAGCAGGCGCTCGAAAGCATTGAGCCCTGTTGCTCCAACCAAAATCAAATCAACCTTTTCTTTGTCTGGAATTGTTTTAGCTAAGAGAGTTTTAGGGTTACCCATCTCAATAACAACTTTTATGTCTGTGAGACCAGCATCTCTTGCACGCTTTTCGTATTCTGCCATCAAATCGTTGGCCTCTACTTGCAATTCTTCGTAAACTTCGGCATCAAATGTTGAGATGCTTTGAAGAGCACGTGTGTCAATGACATGAGCAATAGTTAGTTTTGCTTGGTTACGCAGTGCTGAATGAACTCCTTTGATGAAAGCCAAGTCAGCTTCCTTAGAACCGTCAACTGCTACCATGATATTTTCATAACGTTGTGTCATAGCAAAAACCTCCTCGTTCTTATTATCTTCATTGTAATCCTTTTCACTAAAAAAGTAAAGTAAAAAACGATAGGAAGATAGGTGCTTTTTGACTTTGACTTGGAGTTTGTTATAATAAAAATAGAAAAGCTAAGAGGAAAAGATATGACAAAAATCGCAGTATTATCAGATATACATGGCAATACAACAGCCTTAGAGGCTGTTCTGGCAGATGCCCAGAAGGCGGGGGTTGATGAGTATTGGCTCTTAGGAGATATCCTCATGCCTGGAACAGGACGAAAAAATATTCTCCAGAGATTGGACACTTTACCCATTACTCTTAGAGTTCTGGGCAATTGGGAAGATAGTCTTTGGCGAGCCTGTCATCGCAAGTTAGATGAAAGCAGACCGAGCCATCGCTACCTCTTGCGCCAGTGTCAGTATATTATGGAAGAAATCAGCATCAAGGAGATTGAGGCACTGCAAGACTATCCTTTGCAAGTGCACCGTCAGTTTGGAGATCTGAAGCTAGGGATTAGTCATCACTTGCCTGATAAAAACTGGGGGCGAGAATTGATTCACCTTGGTAAGCAAGAGGATTTTGATCGTCTTGTCACCAATCCAGATTGCGATATTGCCATTTATGGTCATATCCATCAGCAGTTTCTTCGTTATGGTAGTGGTGGCCAGCTTATCCTGAATCCAGGTTCGATTGGACAACCCTTCTTTTTATCTGAGAATTTACGCAAAGACTTGCGGGCCCAATACATGATCTTAGAATTTGACGAAAAAGGTTTAAAAGATGCTGATTTTCGTCGTGTCGATTATGATATTGAGGCAGAATTACAGCTAGCCAAAGACTTACAATTACCCTACTACCAAGTTTATTATGAAAGCTTAGTTAATGGGATTCACCATACCCACAATCAGGATTTGTTGCACGAAATCGCTCAGAGTCAAGGACATGACGCGGAGTTGGACGACTGGCTTAGTGGTAACTCTTGACATTACAACTAGAAGAGATATAATATACTTAAGAAAAGAAGGAACTTGACGAAAAAAGGAGAAGAGGATGCAAATTTCAAGTCGATTTACCATTGCAACTCACATGTTGATTATCATAGCCTTAAAAGGGAAAGAAAGTAAGGTGACTAGTGATTTTCTTGCTAGTAGCGTTGGAGTCAATCCTGTCATTATCCGTAAGACCTTATCTCAACTGAAAAAGGCAGAGTTGATCTCAGTTGCGCGTGGAACTGGAGGAGCAGAGATTATCAAAGACCTAGAGGATATCAGTCTTTTAGATGTTTACCAAGCAGTTGAATGTCTAGGAAAGACTGGTCAACTCTTTAGTTTTCACGACAATCCAAATCCAGCCTGTCCAGTTGGCGCAAATATCCATGGGATTTTAGACGAGAAATTACAAAATATTCAGCTAGCCATGGAGCAGGAGCTGAGCCAAACCAGTCTTGCCCAAGTAGTGGCAGATGCAGAAGAAAGGATAGAGAAATAGAAGCTATACAAGTAGCAGAAAGAGTCTTTTCGGTTTAAAGCACTGAATTCCTTTTTTAAAAAATCAAAATAGCAAAAAGAGAAGGGATTGGAACTCCGATAGTTGGAGTTCCAATCCCTTCTCTTTTATAGATTATAGGAATTGTTCTCTAAAAGTGACTCTATTTTTCAAAAGGTTTGTTAAAGGTCACCAATCGAAATGGTATTAAGCTCGCTAATAACTTGAAGCTGGGCCATACGTCCGATATTGATTAGTTTTGGATGCTCTAAGCCTTCGACATCAAAGTTAGTCAGAATGGCATCATATCCAGCCTCCATAATCTCATCAACATTCAATGTAGCCTTGTCCCAAGTTTCAAACTGGATATTTTTAGAAGTGTAGTATTTATAGAGAGAGATGAGAGCGTGAGGATGAGCAAAGTCAAACTCACTCAACACAAGGACACGAACCTTATTCTGAGATTCTAACAGTTGTTCCATCAAATCTGAAGCGTGGGTCAAGAGAGTGTATACCAGATGGACAACAGCATGTGCCTGTTCTTTTTGTCCCAAGCTAGACTTATAACGCATCATTTCGAAAACAGCTGCTTCATAAAATTCAGGGAAGAATTTCTTGATTTTATGAAGCGTATAGGATTTATTATGAGAAATGATGGATTCTGAGTTGATCTCTTGACGTTCAAGAAGAGCGGTATTGTGCAAGTGCCAAACTAGCTCGTCAGTATTTGTGAAGTGAATCCCAAATTCACGAGTCAAGTTATCGAGGACATC
This sequence comes from Streptococcus oralis, assembly GCF_964238205.1. Classification (GTDB taxonomy): domain Bacteria; phylum Bacillota; class Bacilli; order Lactobacillales; family Streptococcaceae; genus Streptococcus; species Streptococcus oralis_CZ. The sequence continues at coordinate 6,645 of NZ_CAXSLF010000006.1, read as the reverse complement.
TCGAGCAGCGTGGTAAGAGTGATCAACCTGTTTGTCTTCTGAACGGGCAGCTAGAAATTCTTCAACAGTAAAGAAGATTCCTTTTTGAGTATAAGAATCAAAGATTTGTTCTAAGGTATGACGGTTAACCTCGATATTCAGACGCTTAGCCAATGGTTCGAGTTGATCTTGGAACTCCGACAGTTGATCATATAAAGGAAGATCATTTGTAGAATCACTCGTTGTTTGGATGGTGGCACCAATCTTAAATCGGTGCAAATTAACAGCTATTTGTGTTTCTAGCTGCAACAAGTTAGCATAGTTGGCAGGAAATCCTGTCATTTTAAGAAAGAAAGCAACAAATTCTTCAATGTCTTTCTTAGAATCAGTAAATGGCCATTTGAAGTAACCATAGGCTTCATGGAAATATTGGGCAAAGAAGAAGCGGATGTCCTTTTCGTCTCCGATGATAGAGATTGGAGTGACTTTGAGTTTGAAGCGGTATTTATTTTGTAAGGTATGATTAATCTCAGCTACTTTTTTGCGAAGTGCAGGTAGTGAGACATCAAGGTTTTGAGCTAAGTGTTCATAGGTAAATGGTTCTTCTAATAAAAAGAATGCTCTCAAAACTTGGAAGTTAGAAGAATCTTGTAAAATGTGGCGGTAAATTCGTTCAATACCCAAGTTTTTAGGGTTGGCCAGTCTGATACCAGCTGTTGAAGATTGGATTTCGAAGCAAGAGAGGACTTCGCGCATCTCCTTGATATCGCTTTTAATGATACGGGTGTTGATATCTAGGTCTTCTGCTAGGGAATCTAGGTGGATCCAGTCTGGATTTTCAAATAAATATTCTAAAATTCTTAATTGCCTTTGTTCTTTTTGAGTCAATAGGGCTCTCATAAATCGTTCCTCCTGTAATAAAATTGATTATAACGAACAAAAATCATATTTTTTAAGATGTTAGTTATTATATCACAAGTAAATCAAAAAAACAAAGAATTTGCCTACATTTATTATATTGTATTTTAGTAAAAAATCATTGTTTTAGAATTTTTTTGTATCGAAAAAAATTTTCAAATATAATAGTTTAAAAAATTGACTAAAACAAATCTATGTTTTATAATTGAGATTGTATGTTAAAGACATGCAGTAATTTTAAAATTAGGAGAAAAGATTCATGTATTTTAATCGCAAAAATGCAGAACAAAAGAATTGGCGTATGATCAAAAAAGGGAAACATTTCTTGTTTGGTTGTTCGCTTGTCTTTGCGATTGGGGCAGCATTGGTAGCTCCATCAGTCAAAGCAGATGCAGTAGACGCTAAGCCAGAAGCTAGCTCTACAGCAGAGGGGGTTAAGCCAGCTGCAGCTGAAGAGAAAACAACTTATGCAGCACCAGCTGTAGAGGTAGCTCCAGCAGCAGTGGCTGAAGAAAAAGTTGAAACTACTCAAAATTCTAAAGAAGAACCAGTAGTTGCGACTGAAAAAGCTAAGGAAGCAGATAGCATCCAAGCTCCAGAGGTGACAGTGGTCTACAATCCATCAGCACTTACTGATGAAGAAAAAGCAAAAGTAGTAGCAGCTGTTAAGGCAGCTAACTCTGCAGCGACTGATGTTCAAGTCCAAGCAGACGGATCAGTAGTTGTTACTTTTGCAGATGGTTCAAGTGCACGCTTGTCAGCAGCTCAAACTATTAAAGATGGCTCTCAAGTAGCTAAACCACGTAGAGCACGTGCGGCAGTAGCGGCTCCAGTCATCACTTCAAACCTTGATGGAAAAGGAAGTTCTGCAACGGATGTAACTGTCCAAGCACCAGCAGGTTCAACTGTTAAACTCTACAATAGTGATGGTGCTGTTATCGGTCAAGCAGTAGCAAATGCTCAAGGTGTAGCTACTGTTACGCCAACAAATAGCCTTCCTGTAGGTGAAATCACTGCTACAGCTACACCAGCAGGCGAAAGTGAGTCTCCTAAGAGTGCACCTGTAACAGTGACACGACCAACATTGACAACTGTAGAAGGTGGTGTTTCAAGAGGGAACGATAGTCATAATACCCAACTACTCGTTACCAAATCACACATCACTGTTTATCCAGGTGAAACTGTTAAGATTGGTGTTACAGCAGTATCTAAAGAGATGGAAACCTTTTGGGTTCCTAATAATCCAACAGCTGTCAAGGGTTTGAAACCTACAGGTGTTTACTTGACGACAGCTGGAACAGAGACCTATACAAGACGTAATAACGGATACGGAGGTACTGTTGCTTGGGACCAACCAGCAGGTGATACTGTTGTGACCTTCGCAGTTAGAAGTAAGAATAATGTAGTTGTAACGAGAGATCTGAAAGTTACCGTTTTGGAACTTACTAAGAAACTTGATGCTGTTCCAGGTGAAAAAGTAGAAGTTGCTGATCTTAACAATGTTTCTGAAGACGAGAAAAATAAAATTATCGCAGCAACTAAAAAAGCAAATGCAAGTTTCCCTCCAGGTACTTTATATAATGTTGATCAAAGAGGAAATCTTGTCATTACTTATCCTGATAAATCAACAGATAAGATTGACGCTTCATATCTCGTTACTCCATCAAATAAACCTGCGGACACTAATAAGCCAGCAGGCCAAGCGCCAGAAATCACTTCAGACCTATCAGGTAAAGCAAGTACGCCAACTGATGTGACTGTTAAAGCAGAACCTGGTTCTACAGTGAAACTCTATAATAACGATGGAGTGGTTATTGGCGAAGCAGTAGCAAATGATCAAGGTATTGCTACTATCTCTCCAATAAATAGTCTTCCAGAAGGACAAATTACAGCGACAGCCACACCAGCAGGTGGAAGTGAGTCTGCTAAGAGCACTCCGATTACAGCTACTCGTGCAGAAAAACCTTCAGCAGATGGAGGAATTTCAAGAGGTAGCGATAACACTCAACTTCTCGTTAACAAATCACACATCACTGTTTATCCAGGTGAGGCAGTTAATGTTGGTGTTGTAGCTGCCGCTACAGCTATTGAATCATTCTGGGTTCCTCAAAACCCAACAGCTGTGAAAGGTGTACTTCCAGTAGGTGCTTTCTTGACGACAGCTGGGACAAGTACCTTTAGACAGCGTAATGCTGCTTACCAAGGTACTGTTGATTGGGAACAACCAGCGGGTGATACTGTTGTAAAATTTGCAGTTAAGAGCAAGAAAAACGTAGTTGTTACAAGAGATCTCAAAGTTACTGTTTTGGAACTTACTAAGAAGCTTGATGCTGTTGCAGGTGAAAAAGTAGAAGTTGCTGATCCTAACAATGTTAGCGAAGATGAGAAAAATAAGATTATCGACGCAACTAAAAAAGCAAATGCAAGTTTCCCTCCAGGTACTACATATAGTGTCGATGAAAAAGGAAACCTTGTCGTTACATATCCTGATAAATCTACAGATAAGATTGCGGCTGCATACTTAGTTACACCAGTGGCTAAGGAAGCAGACAAATACACACCAACTGCTAAGGCACAAACAGTTGCTCCAGGTTCAACACCAGACGCTAAAAACTCAATCGGCAATACTGGTGAACTTCCAAGTGGTACTACCTTTGCTTATAAGACACCAGTAGATACAGCAACCAAAGGTGAAAAAGACGCGATAGTAGTAGTTACTTATCCCGATAAGTCAACTGATGAAGTTCCAGTTAAAGTAACTGTAAAAGATCCACGTAGCGATGCAGATAAGAACGATCCAAAAGCTAAAGCTCAAGACATTTACAAGGGTTCAACACCAGACGCTAAAGGCTCAATCGAAAATGCTGGTGAACTTCCATATGGTACTTCCTTTGCTTATAAGACACCAGTAGATACAGAAACACCAGGTGAAAAAGACGCTATCATAGTTGTAACATACCCAGACGGATCTAAAGATGAAGTTCCAGTTAAGGTGACTGTAGAAGATCCAGATAAGACATCTGCAGAAAACAACACTCCAACAGCTAAAGATCAAACTGTTAAAGTTGGCGAGAAACCAAAAGCAGAAGCTTCAATCGGAAACTTTGACAAACTACCTAAGGGAACAACCTTCGAGTTCAAGACACCAGTCGATACAGCAACACCAGGTGAAAAAGACGCGATAGTAGTAGTTACTTACCCAGATTCGTTAACTTATGAAGTTCCAGTTAAGGTTACTGTAAAAGATCCACGTAGCGATGCAGATAAGAACGATCCAAAAGCTAAGGCTCAAGACGTTAACAAGGGTGAAACACCAGATGCTAAAGGCTCAATCGACAATGCTGGTGAACTTCCAAATGGTACTACCTTTGCTTATAAGACACCAGTCGATACAGCAACACCAGGTGAAAAAGACGCAACAGTAGTTGTAACATACCCAGATGGAACTAAAGATGAAGTTCCAGTTAAGGTGACTGTAAAAGATCCACGCACGGATGCAGATAAGAACACTCCAGTAGCGAAAGATCAAACTGTTAAACCGGGTGACAAACCAAACGCTAAAGATTCAATTGGCAACGTTGGAGACCTTCCAGAAGGGACAACATTCGCGTTCAAGACACCAGTAGACACAACAACAGAAGGCGACAAAGACGCGATAGTAGTAGTTACTTACCCAGATGGTTCTAAGGATGAAGTTCCAGTTAAGGTGACTGTGAAAGATCCACGCACAGATGCAGATAAGAACACACCAGTAGCGAAAGATCAAACAGTTAAACCAGGTGACAAACCAAACGCTAAAGATTCAATCGGCAACGTTGGTGAACTACCAGAAGGAACAACCTTCGAGTTCAAGACACCAGTCGATACAGCAACTGAAGGTGAAAAAGATGCGACAGTAGTTGTAACATACCCAGACGGATCTAAAGATGAAGTTCCAGTTAAAGTTACTGTTAAAACTCCAAGCACAGATGCAGACAAGTACACACCAGTAGCGAAAGATCAAACAGTTAAACCAGGTGACAAACCAAACGCTAAAGATTCAATCGGCAACGTTGGAGACCTTCCAGAAGGAACAACCTTCGAGTTCAAGACACCAGTAGACACAACAACAGAAGGCGACAAAGACGCAACAGTTGTAGTGACTTACCCAGATGGTTCTAAGGATGAAGTTCCAGTTAAGGTTACTGTTAAAACTCCAAGCACAGATGCAGATAAGAACACACCAGTAGCGAAAGATCAAACAGTTAAACCAGGTGACAAACCAAACGCTAAAGATTCAATCGGCAACGTTGGTGAACTACCAGAAGGAACAACCTTCGAGTTCAAGACACCAATAGACACAACAACAGAAGGCGACAAAGACGCTATCGTAGTTGTAACATACCCAGATGGTTCTAAGGATGAAGTTCCAGTTAAGGTGACTGTGAAAGATCCACGTACAGATGCAGATAAGAATACTCCAGTTGCGAAAGATCAAAGTGTTAAACCAGGTGATAAACCAAACGCGAAAGATTCAATCGGCAACGTAGGTGATCTTCCATCAGGAACTAAATTCGAGTACAAGACACCAGTAGACACTACAACAGAAGGCGACAAAGACGCTATCGTAGTTGTAACATACCCAGATGGTTCTAAAGATGAAGTTCCAGTTAAGGTGACTGTGAAAGAACCACGCACAGATGCAGATAAGAACACCCCAGTTGCGAAAGATCAAAGTGTTAAACCAGGTTCAACACCAAACGCGAAAGATTCAATCGGTAATGTAGGTGATCTTCCATCAGGAACTAAATTCGAGTACAAGACACCAGTAGATACAACAACAGAAGGTGACAAAGACGCTATCGTAGTTGTAACATACCCAGATGGTTCTAAGGATGAAGTTCCAGTTAAGGTGACTGTGAAAGATCCACGTACAGATGCAGATAAGAATACTCCAGTTGCGAAAGATCAAAGTGTTAAACCAGGTGATAAACCAAACGCGAAAGATTCAATCGGCAACGTAGGTGATCTTCCATCAGGAACTAAATTCGAGTACAAGACACCAGTAGACACTACAACAGAAGGTGACAAAGACGCTATCGTAGTTGTAACATATCCAGACGGATCTAAAGATGAAGTTCCAGTTAAAGTTACTGTTAAAACTCCAAGCACAGATGCAGATAAGAACACACCAGTAGCGAAAGATCAAACAGTTAAACCAGGTGACAAACCAAACGCTAAAGATTCAATCGGCAACGTTGGTGAACTACCAGAAGGAACAACCTTCGAGTTCAAGACACCAGTAGACACAACAACAGAAGGCGCCAAAGACGCAACAGTTGTAGTGACTTACCCAGATGGTTCTAAGGATGAAGTTCCAGTTAAGGTGACTGTTAAGGATTCAAGTGCACTAACTCAACCAAAAATTACAGCAGACCTTATAGGTAAAGCAGGTACTAAGACTCCAGTTGAAGTAACTGCAGACCCAGGTACTAAAGTAGAGCTGTTCGACAAGGGTGGCAATAAGATTGGCGAAGGTGTAACAGGAGAAGATGGCAAAGCGAGCATCACTCCAACAGTTGAAATCCCAGCAGGTCCAGTTACTGCTAAAGCAAGCAAAGATGGTAAGACATCAGATGAAAGTGCACCAAAAGTAGCAACTAAAGATCCAGCAATCACCCCAGTTGTAAACCCATCAGCTCTTACAGATGCAGAAAAAGCTAAGGTAGCTGACGAAGTTAAGAAAGCTAACCCAACAGCAAGCAAGGT
>NZ_CAXSLF010000005.1:155021-157462 GCF_964238205.1 Streptococcus oralis | reverse complement strand
GCTGATTGGCTCGCACTTGTTGACGCTGACTCAGACGCTGATGTACTTGCTGATTGGCTCGCACTTGTTGATGCTGATTCAGAAGCTGATGTGCTTGCTGATTGGCTTGCACTTGTTGATGCAGATTCAGAAGCTGATGTGCTTGCTGATTGGCTTGCACTTGTTGATGCTGATTCAGAAGCTGATGTGCTTGCTGATTCTGATGCACTTGTTGATGCTGATTCAGATGCTGATGTGCTTGCTGATTGGCTTGCACTTGTTGATGCTGACTCAGACGCTGATGTGCTTGCTGATTGGCTTGCACTTGTTGATGCTGATTCAGAAGCTGATGTGCTTGCTGATTGGCTCACACTTGTACTTGCTGACTCAGATGCTGATGTACTTGCTGACTGGCTTGCACTTGTTGACGCTGACTCAGACGCTGATGTACTTGCTGATTGGCTCACACTTGTACTTGCTGACTCAGACGCTGATGTACTTGCTGATTGACTAGCGCTTGTACTTGCTGACTCAGACGCTGATGTACTTGCTGATTGGCTCGCACTTGTTGACGCTGACTCAGATGCTGATGTGCTTGCTGATTGACTAGCGCTTGTTGACGCTGATTCAGAAGCTGATGTGCTTGCTGATTGGCTCGCACTTGTGCTTGCTGACTCAGATGCTGATGTACTTGCTGATTGGCTTGCACTTGTTGATGCTGACTCAGACGCTGATGTGCTTGCTGATTGGCTCGCACTTGTTGACGCTGACTCAGACGCTGATGTACTTGCTGATTGGCTCACACTTGTACTTGCTGACTCAGACGCTGATGTGCTTGCTGATTGACTAGCGCTTGTTGACGCTGACTCAGACGCTGATGTGCTTGCTGATTGGCTCGCACTTGTTAACGCTGACTCAGATGCGCTTGTGCGTGCAGATTCTGAGGCACTCGTTGAAGCTGATTCTGAAGCTGATGTGCTTGCTGACTCTGAGGCTGACTGCGAAGTTGATAGACTAGTATCATCTTTGTCTTCCACAATTACATTGAAGTAATTAGTAAAGGTAGTATCATCATCACTACCCGAATACGGTCTAAAAGTAAAGGAAGTGTCGCTTTCAGAATTTATCGGAACAGTCCAAGTTGACGTTAAAGCATAACCTTGTTTTGAATAGAAACCAGTCAACTGGGCACCATTGCCCCATGTGTAATTACCAGGTCCATTTTCAGTTATAGGTGTATTACTATCTTTCAGTAAACCTTTATTCGTAAATTTATTTCCTGAAGAGTCTGTAAGATAACTTGTTACACTTGAAGGAGTACCAAGTCCACTACCCAAGGTAAACATGGTTTGCTTTGAGGTACCAGTATTGTAGATAGTATGATTAGCACTTGCTCTAGCTGATGGCTTCTCAACAGTCGAGGTTTTAGGATTATCATAAGTAATTGTATAAACAAAAGTTAGTTTTGAACCATCATTTGTCACGGTTAACTTATAATAAATTGGAATATTATATCCTGTGTCTGTACCTTCACCCGTGAAGTATTTTGACTCACCTACTGCAATGTTTAAATTTGCGCTTATAGCAGGGCTACCATTGACAGTTGTATTGCCCGAAAAACCTGCAGTAGTCAAGGCTGACATTAACTCATCAACTGCACTTCCGAGTTGTTCCCGTTGTTGAGCATATTGTTCCAAAGTTGCATTTGATTTCAGTAAGCGATTACTATTAGAAATTTCAAACTGAATTTTTGCAATAGCAGCATCCAAAGAAGCCTTGTGCCCCAAGTTTGTTACTTTTGATGAATAATTTCCTGCAAGATTTGCAAGTATTTCTGCTTCTGATAAGTTTTGATCCAAAAGAACTTTAGCAGGTGATGACGAACCTTGACTAGTTGTTTCTCCTTCTTTCAAATCTTGATTAGAAGTACTTTGAGAAACAAAAGCTACTATAGAATCACGAGCTAAAGTAGCCTTATTCACTGCCGCAGTCAAATCGCTATTTGAATCTGCTAAAGCTTTTTCAATTTCTAATATAGCCGAATTTACCTTAGTGATAGCTGAATCAGCATCTGGCAAATCTACTGCTTTTGCAAGATACTCACCCATCTCAGCTGAAAGTTTAGCAAGTTTCTTACGATCTTCTTCGACCTTCTTAGCAGTTGCTTCTGTAGCGGCAGTTGTGGCTACAAGATCCGTTGCAGAAGACGAGAAGTTGGTAGTTGAATCTGCAACTTTCTCAACTTTAGAAATTTGGTTAGCAAGGGTTACCTTGCCCTCTAAAGTTGTCGATGGCGTTTCTGACGATTCATCTGTTCTATCAGTTGGCGTGCTTGTATCAGTTACAGTTTCCTTCGTAGCTGTTTGAGAGCCTACTGCAATAGATGAAGCAGAAACACTTGTTGAAGCAGACTCAGATGCGCTTGTACTTGCTGATTCAGAGACACTTGTACTAGCAGATGC
>NZ_CAXSLF010000005.1:0-154924 GCF_964238205.1 Streptococcus oralis | reverse complement strand
TGCTGAAGCAGAGGTACTTGCAGACTCAGACGCTGATGTGCTTGCTGACTGACTTGCACTTGTACTAGCAGATGCTGAAGCAGAGGTACTTGCAGACTCAGACGCTGATGTGCTTGCTGACTGACTTGCACTTGTACTAGCAGATGCTGAAACTGAAGCACTTGCTGATTCTGATGCAGATTCACTCTCACTTAATGACTGAGAAGTTGTGTCTGAAGTTGGTGTTGCTTGATCATCTTGATCAACTGTTCCCAAGGTAGCTTGTTCCGCATTAGCGAGAACTTCCTTACCTTCAACCACTTTTTCAACAGCAGTCTGTTCATTAGCATAGACATGAGATTGAGTCGCAATCCCTCCACCTATGACGGTTCCCGCAGCAGCTATCCCCTTGAGGATATCAAGCCCAGTTAGGGATGTTGAAACACGATCTTCAACGACTTCTGTTGTAACTTGAGCTGTGTCAATACCACCACGAAGAACCTTGAACAAACCAAAAAGAGAGGTAGATGCTCGAAGCCAGTGTTTCCCTGACTTGATCAATTTATACCTCGTTACTCGGTCTGTTTCTCTATATCGTCCTTCCTGACGTCTAAAAAACATTTTTTTATCTCCTTATGTTCGGATTTTAGGAAAATAAAACTTTTATCCCACTTCTTATTATACCAGTTTTCGTAAAATAATCAAAGAAAAAAGAAAAGATATTTTATAGTAATTTACTTATATTAATATTAAAAAAGCATCGAAAATTCGATGCCTTAGTTTTAAACTCCAAGTTGAATATCTGGGTAATTTTTTGAAATAAGATTCCAAAGTTCTTCAAGCTGATCTCGAACTGTTTTTGTTGATTTCAAAACCATATCTTGTTTTTTCTTGCCATTCTTACGGATATAACAAAATTGATAAATTTTTTTCGAAAACAAAGACTTGTTAATCTTCGTTTCTACAAGATAAAGATGGTCTACGTCTCTTAGATCTAAAGCTTGCGTTCCTTTATAGTAAGTGATGAGATGGTTTTTATAGAGAATTACTTTTAGATTTTCATCATAAAATTCTGCTAAACCAGCCATATTTTCAACGTTTCCTTGCAATTCAGGATAGGCTTGATAAATTTCTTCCAGAGAAGCAATCGTTTTTTTTCGAATAAGAAAGGCACTTACTACTAAAAATACTCCTGTTCCCCCAAAGAAAATCACCCCAATGATAAATATCCAGCCATCATTGGCATGTTCAGTCGTACTTAAATAAAGATTGCTATTCATATTTTGATAAACAACTGATGATGGTTCAAGGATAGACTTTAAAAAGCCTGATAAATCGACAATACGATTATTTCTTGACTTATTCTTTTTGGTAACAAGTGGTTGTAGTTGAGTTCCAATTATGGTTGCTGGATGATCGTAAAGCGTTCCAGCCTCTGCTTGCTCCATGATACTCTTAATTGTGGCATCATTCTCGCTAGCTTCGATCACTGCATATTTTCCATCTCCGTCCTTACTATATTGGACAAGATAAAGTACACTTCCGCCTTCAACTTCCCCTACCACTTCTGGATAGATATCATAAACCGGCATTCGTACTTCAACTCCTGAATAACTATCACTGGCAAATTCTTTTGTGGGATTTTTATGCTTACTCCCCAAAAATCCCATCAATCCTGCCAAAGCCAAGAAAATCAGCGCAATGACTAGGGCAGAAATAAATCCTTTATTTCTTTTTTCCTTAAACATAAGTGTCTCCTTTAGTTTGGTAATTAAATTATATCAAAATTGGTCAGTTTTTAAAATACATTTTTTAGATTGCTAATTCCCTATCTAAAAAAGAGTTTGAGAAAATCCCAAACTCTACTATTTCTGATATTACTGTCTAGCTATCTTTTCATCTTCTTCTAGTTGCTTAACCAATTGATCAACGCTATCAAATTTTACCATATCACGGATACGGTCCAACCAGGAAACGATTACAGTTTCCCCATAGATATCGTCGGAAAAATCAAAGATATAAACTTCAAAACGCTCTTCTTCGCCATCAAAGGTTTCATTTTTACCTAGACTCGCCATACCACGATAGACTTTTCTTTGAATTTCAACGTCAACAGCATAAACACCATCAGCTGGCATATAGGTCCGATCCAAGTTGACTAGATTAGCTGTTGGGAAGCCAATAGTTCGACCTCGAGCATTTCCGTGAACCACTACACCTCTCGTTGGTAAAGGGAATCCCAGAAGTTTGCCTGCCTCTTTTACATCTCCTTCTAGAATGGCTTGGCGAATGCGCGTTGAACTAATTTTCCCCTTTTCGTCCTCAACTGGTGGAACAACAACCACTTCACCATGGAAGAGTTCTTTTAAATCCTCAGCTGTTTTTCTATCTGAACCAAGAGTATAGTCAAAACCAACTACAATCGTATCTGCCTTTGCTTCCTTGACGTAGGTATCAATGAATTCTTTTGCAGTCATATTTGCTACTCGACTAGTGAAATCCATCAAATACAAGCTCTCAACTCCAGCTCGCTTCAATCGACGTTCACGTTCACTAGCACTCAAAATATGCAATAAGTGTTCAGGTGAGTATTGATTCAGAGTTAGCTTTGGTGATTCGTTAAAAGTTACTAGAGCTACTCCTTGGCGCTTTTCAGCAGCAATGTTAGAAGCTATATCAAATAATTTTTGATGTCCAAGGTGAACTCCATCAAAATAACCAAGTACAAGAACGTTTGGTCCTGGTGTTGCAATATCTTTTTCTGTTTTAATAGGTACTGTAATAATCATAGTATTTATTATACCAGAAAAATGGCGCTTTCAAAACAATTTAGACTGAATTCAGCATATAAAACTTAGAGCAAACTTTCTCTGACTTCTTTTCGCAACATTTCTAGACTTTCGATCCCGTACTTATCCATGACTTTTGGTAGATTTTCGATAATATCTGGACAAGCATAGGGATTGGTAAAGTTGGCTGTTCCGACACCGATTGCTGAGGCTCCTGCCAGATACATTTCTAAGGCCGCTTCAGCTGAATCCACTCCTCCCATCCCAATGATTGGAAGCTTAGTTGTTTGAGCTACTTGACGGATTAGTTTTAGGGCTACAGGAAATACTGCTGGGCCAGACATACCTCCTGTCCCATTGGCGATAATCGGCTTTCTGGTTTTAAGGTCAAAACGCATCCCAACAAGGGTATTGATCATTGTGAGACCACTAGCTCCAGCATCTTCTACTGCTTTTGAAATAGTCACGATATCCGTTACACTAGGGGTTAATTTGACGTAAACGGGCACATCTGATGCTTCTACGGCAGCCTTCACCACATCATAGGCCAACTCAGGATCTTGTCCAATTAAAAGTCCATGATTACCGTGATCAACGTTAGGACAAGAGATATTGAGCTCGATGGCTTTCACATTAGTTGCCTTAGAAATTCCATGAGATACGGCTGCATACTCTTGTTTTGAAAAGCCAGCAACATTGGCGATAATGGGAAGATTTGGGTATTCTCTTTGAAGCCAAGGCAGTTTCTCAGAGAGAACGACGTCTAAACCAGGATTCTGCAAGCCAATGGCATTGAGCATACCTGCAGGTGTTTCTGCCACTCGTGGAGTTGGATTTCCAAACCTGGGTTCTAGGGTAGTCGCCTTAATCATGATAGAGCCTAAAAGGTCTAAATCATAGTATTTGGCATATTCTTGACCAAAGCCAAAACAACCTGATGCAGGAATGATAGGATTCTTTAATTCTAAGCCTGGTAGAGAAACTTGTAATCGATTTGTAGTCATGACACTCTCCTTATAAAACTACTGTTCCTGTTTTAAATACAGGCCCATCTTCACAGACACGTTGACTAACCGTTTCACTATTTGGTACTTTCAAGACGCAAGCGTAGCAAGCCCCCATACCACAGGCCATACGGGATTCAAGAGATAGATAAGCTCTTGGATGGTCGGAAAAGGTTTGATTGATATATTTCATCATACCAGGTGCACCGCATGAGTAAATTGCATCGAATTCGTTATCAAATTCCTTTATCACTACTGATACATTACCTTGGGTTCTATAAGAACCATCATCAGTCGTTACAAAGACTTGACTATATTTGGCTAATTCATTTTCCAAAATAACAGCATCTTTGGTCGCAAATCCTAGAACCGTTGTGACATCTACACCACGCTCATGCAGTTGCTTAGCTACTTCAAGTAAAGGAGGCACACCAATTCCGCCACCAACTAAGAGAACACGACTATGCTGCTCTAAATCAGATAAATCAAAACCATTCCCCTGAGGTCCCATAACATCTAAGCTATCACCTGTTTTTAAGGTTGAAAAAATTGCCGTACCAGAACCTTCGATACGATAAATAAGATGGCATTGTTTATTAGCCTTATCTATAGACGAGATTGAAATCGGACGCCGCAAGAGATGAGCATCATCAGGAACTCGTAAATGAAGAAATTGGCCTGCTTTCATAGCTTCAACCATTTCTCCTTGAAGTACTAGTTCAAAGATCGCTGGTGCGATTTCCTGTTGAGACACTACTTTCATGGTTTCCAAGCGAATAGCACCCATGCGTTTTTTACAATTTGGATTCATAACTTTTCCTCCTTAAATTTTAAGGGGTTCAGAAAAAGTAAAACCTTGCAATCGCAAGGTTTCAGTAAGATACTTACAGAAAAGAATCAAATAAACTTTGTTTATTCGAAGTTTGTGTAATCTATTTTCTATCTGACACCTTGTGAGCCTCTCTGGACTTCCCTTAAAGGTTAAATTTTTACTAGTATACTGTATCAACCCTAAAAAGTCAAGCAAAAATAGGTAAGGTGTCAGACGTATTTTAGTTTACTTATTTTTGTGAAGAAAGAATCTGCTCCAATTTTTGATAATCTTTTACACTATCGATTTCATAGATAGAGTTTTCTTCCAATTCCTCTACGTAAACATCCAGTTCTTTGATATTATCTTTAACCATGTTGTCCCAGTAGAGATCTACAAATTCGCCGCTTGCATAGGCTTGATTAATAAATCCTACAATCTTCTCAGCTGTTGGAGCATCCCAGAATGACACACCACTCAGGATGCGACCATTCTTACTATCAACGATGATATCTTGAACTTTATAATCTTCTCCGTAAACTAGGAACCATTCATTGTCACAGTCTTCACGATAAACGCTGAAGTATGTTGAACGCTCGATGTCATTGCGGAACATATTTTTGAAAAGATAGTTATCAGCATCAATAACGTAGCTGTTCGCTAACTCTTCTTTTACTAGGTAAAGTGAATAGAAGTTATTGTAATCAGCGTACTTATCATTGAAGACCAAGCGAACGCCGTACTTCTCTTTGAGGTAGTCGAATTGTTCTTTCAAATAACCTACAACGATGATAATATCATCAATTCCACGTTCTTTTAAAAATTCAATTTGATATTCAACCAAAGGTTTTTGATTAACTTGTACCAAGGCTTTGGGAGTGTTTTCTGTCATAGGTCTTAAACGAGTTCCCAATCCCGCTGCTAAGATGATCGCTTTCACGCGTTTTCTCCTTTATTCTTTAATGATAATATAAACACCAGCCATTACAACAAATGAAGTTATAATGGTCAAGACAGTCAGAGGTGTCCCCAAGAACATTGCTGCAAACAGGACAGTCCAAACTACATAACTGACATTTAAACCAGTTGCTTTTGCTGGTTGCAATCGATTGATAGCCATATAGTAGGCAAGATAAGAAATCATATTAAATGCTGCAAAGACAATTAATAGACCAAACAATTGGCCATTTGCCACTTCTGCAAATGAGTGATGCGAGAAAAGCACAATAACAAGATAAGACAAGAAGGATGTAACTTGACGAATCAAGAGAGCTTCAATTTCGCTGAGGTCACTTTCCATAGCAAAGGAGCTTAGAACACTTTCACTTCCCCAAGCAAAAGCACAAATCAAAGCACATAGAATTCCGATATAGAAAGAATTCACTTGCTCTGCTTTATAGGTCTGAGCAATAATCCCAGCAATGATTAGAAAGATACCAAAAATTGTATTTTTGGAAATCTTGTGCTTCAAAAAGAAGAAGGCAAGCAAGACTGAGACTGCCGGATAAATAGCTGAGACTGACGAAGCTAATGAACTTCCAATATACTTAACCGCATAGAGATTGGCCTGCATACCAATCGGACCGGCTAGTAAAGCTCCGATGATAACACTGACATTTCGAATGTTCAAGAAGATTGAAAAACGAACTCTGCCTTCCTTAACTAGAAGATATCCTAGTAAGATAAAAATACTTAGGAAATCGTGTGCTGCTGCTACAACAAAGGGCGATAAATCCGTGAATATTGAAAAGATATAAGCACTAATAGTTAATCCTAATCCCCAGAACACACCTGATAGTAGCCCAAAAGAAACTCCATTTTTAGCCTTCATTAGAACCTCCCATATAATCCAATTCCTTCACAGCTCTATTGTAACGAGAGATTCCATAATCTCCGAAATCTGCACCATTTTCTTCTTTGTAGATAGTCCAGAGACTCCAAATAATATCTTGCAATATTTTGTAGATACGAATTTTCTCTCTAGAAACGGGAGTCTTATCACTCTCATAATGACTTAGGAAGTCTTCTTCCTCTGCACTTGTAAATTCAGATTCTAGGAAGAGGGCTGCCAAATCCCACATAGGATCATTCATAGATGAATATTCCCAATCAATGAGATAAAGATGTCCATCTGATCCTTCAATAAAGTTTTCAGGGACCAAATCAATATGACACGATTTCTTATCCATTCCAATTTCTTCAAGTTGGTCTTTCAGAGAAAATACAGATTTTCTGACAACTTCATAGTTCGGATAGGAAATCTCCCCTTGAATCAATGATTCATATTTTTTAATTTCCTCAAAAGGAGCAAACTCTCCTTTTAATTCTTTACCCGAAGCATGAATCGTTTGTAAAATTGGAGCTATCTTCTCAAATTTAGTTTTAATGGTAGTTGAATCAAGTGTCTCTGCATTTTCGATGTATTGATTGACCTTGATACCTGCTTCGATATCAAAAAGATAATTTTCTACATCTAATTTCAAATCCTTCAACAATTCAAGATTGAACTTTTCATTCTGGCGGTTGATTAATTTATCTGTACCTTTTCCGAAAAACTTAACGATATACTGATTTGAGCTTGTTTTGACCAAATAGTTTTGATTGGTCATACCACCTAATTGTTCAACGCTCAGAATATCTTCATCAGTTGATAGTAAAGAGGTAAGTTTTTCCTTAATATTTTTTTCCACAATCGTCCTCCATTAGACTTCCCACTTAAAGACTGTCTTAAATGCGGTATTTAAGTCAGTTGCAAAAACTCGGTGAATATCTTTGATTTCTCTGACTGGTTCTTCTAAATAAATGATATTTTTCAAACGATTGGCAAATCTCTTAATCTCAATCATTTGGATAGCTTTTTCGAAGTCAATTCGTCCTGAACGCGAAGAACCTACTAATAATAAACCTTTTTCGAGGGAATCTCGAGTATTGATATTTACCTTGTACTCACTAACACCCATCATCAAAATTGTTCCCTGTGGTTTGATGTAACGAATGAGATCATTAATAGCAGGTCCACAACCATCACCACCACAACATTCAAAACCATGATCAAAACTAAGGTCTTCTGGAATACTGTCAGTGATATAACGTTCATTCGCAAATGAGAAGAGTTCAAGTTTCTCCCAATGACGGCCAATGACAATAATCTCTGCTTCAGGCAAGGTATAGTTGATAATATTTGCCATTACAAAGGCTAGACTACCATCTCCAATAACTGCAATACGCTGACGTCTGCTGTGAGAAACCGTCAAGAAGCGATTCATAGCGTGCATGCCCACACTGACAAATTCAGTAATTGCAGCTACTGTATCTTCGATGTCCTCGTAAGCTACCACACGATCCTTAGGTAAAGAAACAAATTCTCGCATAAAGCCATCATAACCACTAGACAAGAAATAAGTTCCTGTCATATAGTTTTCATAAAATTCCTCATCACTCTGCATAGGTGGTTGATTGGGAATCATGACAACCTTCTGGCCAACTTTGTAGGTACCTGTGGGATCAGAAATAACAGTCCCACAAGACTCGTGAATCATAGCCATTGGAAGCTTTTTAGATAATATTTTGGGATCACGTTTTCCTTGATAGTAACGTTGATCCGCATGACAAACCGCCATAAAGTTTGGTCGAATAAGGATATGATTCTCTTGATCAATCTCCTCTTCTTGATATTTGATATTGATAAACTTTGGTTTTGTCAGTTGATAAATTTGATTAATCATGTTTTTAGTCTTTCTCAATCATGCTTTTAGCAATCTTCAAGTCTGTAACTGTTGTGATTTTTAGATTTGAGTATTCACCTTTTGCCAAGGCAACATCTTTACCCTTAATGACAAAGATTTTACATGCATCTGTCAAAATTCCTTTTTCTTCTGCTGATAAAGAACCATACAAATCAATAAAGTCTTTACAACGGAAGGTTTGGGGAGTTTGTCCTTGATAGAGATGGGCTCGGTTTGGAATATCTGTGATGAACTGACCATTTGTACTTTCAACGATGGTATCAACTGCTTCAACCACAGTATCAACAGCATCATGGTTTTTAGCAAGTTCAATATTGTCTTGAATCATTCGAAGAGTGATGAAAGGACGAACTGAATCATGCGTCACCACAATATCATCTGCTGTCAGTGGACGGTAAGCGTCAATAGCTTCAATAATTTTTTCAATACTAGAATTACGATCCGCACCACCTTTGGTGATGATAATACGATCCTTGTGGAGTGGTAGGAATTTTTCAACTAAATCTTCTGCGTGTGTAACCCAGTCACCATGAACTCCAACTACAATCTTTTCAATACTTGGTTCCAAAACAAATTTTTCGATAGTATGAATCAAGATTGGGCGATCGCCCAACTCAAGAAATTGTTTGGGTAAATTACTAATCCCCATGCGCGTGCCAGTTCCACCTGCTAAAATTCCAGCGTAGATCATTTTAATACTCCTTTAGTTTGTTCTAAAAAACTCATTCTTTTCTATTATATCATAATCTAGCACTTTCTTAAAAAAATACTAGGTCACTCTAGCTAGAAACTAGTATCAAGAGCATGGATTTAGAAAAATTGAGTTCTAATCTGACATTTCTAGGTCTCGATTAATATAGAGTTCTTTAGAATAGTATAGAAAACTTAAAGAAATCTTAAAATGAATTAAGATAGAAAAAGAGTACTAAAATTAAAAATAGACTTTTCTAGTTAAAATTGTTAAAATAATAGGGAAAATAAAAGAAAAGGAAGCCATACACCACCATGATGAATATGCAAAACATGATGCGTCAAGCTCAAAAACTTCAAAAACAAATGGAGCAAAGTCAGGCTGAACTTGCTGCTACAGAATTTGTTGGAACTTCTGCCCAAAACCTTGTAACTGCTACACTAACAGGAGACAAGAAAATTGTTAGGATTGACTTCAATCCAGTAGTTGTTGACCCAGAAGATATTGAAACTCTATCAGATATGACAGTTCAAGCAGTCAATGCTGCTCTTGAGCAAATTGATGAAGCAACTAAAAAGAAACTAGGGGCTTTTGCTGGTAAATTACCATTCTAATAGCATAAAAAGAGGCTGATGTTCAATTCAGCCTCTTTTGTCTTACCTAGAAAGTAAATATTTCTGTTGCTTTCTTGAGAAGCAAGTCCGTATATTCAGGATCTTCCTGGGCAGTTTCAAGTTCTTCTTGTACCATTTCCAAATTATCCGTAATCATGCCATCTACTCCCAAACGTAGGGATTTATCAAAGGATTCCGAACTATTGATTGTCCATACATAGAGTTTTTGTTTTGTATTCCAAAGCTTGGTTACAAAATATTCATCTAAGGTAGAATATTCCATGGTATAACCTGTAGCATTCGTTCTTGGAAAAACGGAATTGTAGGGCAGAATGAAATAGACTGGAATTTCCTTATCATACTGAGTTACTTTTTCAATAACATGATAATCCAAAGATTGCATCTGATGCCCATAGACTTTGATCTTTGCCCCATATTGATCTAGAAAATGATCCATCATTTGAGCACTATCTTTTCGACTTGTTTTTATTTCGATCAGCAATTTCTGATGAAGGTCATTGGCACGATTTATATAATCATCAAAGCTGGATATTTTGGTCTGATAACCATTTTCATAAATATCTAATTGCTTCAACTCATCTAAAGTTAAGTCTTGCGGTGTTACATTTAATCCCGCTAAACTTTTTAGGTTAGCATCATGCATCATGACAAACTGACCATCCTTAGTTTCTTGTACATCCATCTCAACTAAATCTGGTTTTAACTGAGCTGTTTTTTCTAAGGATTCAACTGTATTTTGGACACCATTTCCATTTGAGACACCTCTGTGAGAGATGACAAGTGGAGGGTTGACTACGGGTGCTTCTAGATAAACATAACCCTCAATCGCAAAGAAGACACTGGCGCACCCCATTACACCCCATCTCATGAGATGATCTTTCTTTCGTCTTGGCATAATATCCAACTCCTCACCAGTTAAAAAGGAGGTAAACTTAACCAAGAAGTAAGTCAAAGCCATATAGTGGATATTTTTAATCAATATATAGTTCGAAATAGCAAGAACCAATGATTCTCGATGTGTGAGACCATCCACTAAAGACTGTATCAACAATAGAGGTATTAAAAGCAAATAGAAGAAAAGATTTGTTTTGACAAGAATTAGAAAAAGATGCCAAGCGTAAAACCAAAAATGATTCCTGGTTTTTTCTAGACTGTAGACTACAGCATCCTTGACTGTCATCTTATCATAAAAAATTTTCGGAAGGGCAAACATCACTCTTACAGAGATGTAGAGAAATAGGATACTTAAGATAAAAATAGATAACCACCACATCCAGTATTTATCTTCCATATAGGTCTGAATAAACTCAGGTATCACTATTTTATTAAAATAATAAATTTTAAAAATTTTCCTGATAAACGGAAAAATCATAGCGATATAAACGAAGATAAACAAAGCCTTAGAAAGAGTCAGACGTTTCATGAAGGCTATACTTTCACGAAATACCTTGCGACTATATTCAATCAAGGTTCGTTTCTCATGATAGAGAAGGTGCCGAGCCCCAATGAAGAGAAGACTAATTTGAAAATAAGCTACTAAAAGGTTAATGGCTATTAAGATTAAAAAACCAAAGCTGACTAAAGGCGCATGTTTTAAAATTTCAAAAACATTGTTATAGGAAATAAACAAATAGCCCGTCTGACTTAGTAAAAAGCCTGCTATCAATGAGTTCAATGGCAACCAAATATAATCTACCAGCATGAAGATTAGAAAAAATAGAAAGAGGATTTTATCCAGATTCAGGTAAATCTTTTTAAAACCCAATTTTTTAGGTTTTTCAGGTTTCATAAAACCTCCTAATCAAACAGCTGTGATAAATCTAAACCACCGAAAGGATTAGAGTTTAGACTACTCTTGGAGTCCAGTAAGATTCTACTTTCATCAGATTCTAGAAAAGCTTCATAAACACGCGCAGTCATTCGCGCATCCTCTAAACTGTTATGAGATTGGCCCTTGAATCCTAGAAATTCAGCCACAGTCTGTAACTTGAGATTTGCAATGCCGTGAAGATCAGAACTACGTCGTTCAAAAGCTTCATCATAGAGATCGACTTGATATTGGCTAGTATAATCCAAACCATGCTCCAACAAAATCGGTAAATCACTCTTGGCTGCATTGTATCCAACAAGGGGTAATTCGCCTACAAAATCTTGAAAATTCTTAAGAACTTCCTCCACCATCGGTGCATCTTTCAAGGTTTCAGAAGTGATACCCGTTAAACCATTGATAAAACTTTTCAATGGTACGTCCGTATGAACATATGAATCAAATGCTCCTACTTCTTCACCATCTTTAAAACGGACCGCAGATACCTGAATCAAGTGAGTTTTATCTTGGTGTTTATTAAATTCCAAATCAAATGAAATGTAATCTCTTAATTTTTCCATCTTATCCATTCCTTACTGTATGTGTAAAAAGAAACTACTTGGTTATACCTAGAAACCAAGCAGTTTTTTCTTATCCTCCAAATAAGCGAGCAAAGAAGCCTTTCTTCGTTGCTTGTACCTCTTGCTTAGCCTGATCCAACTCCAACTGAAGGTTTTCTTGGTCCTTCATGGCTTGTAGGGTTAACTGTTGTTGTTGATCCAATTGCTTATCTTTTTCTGCGATTTGACGGTCTTTGACACGCATCTGTTCATCTTTTTCAGCTAACTGTTTGTCTTTAGCCTTTAACTGCTCATAAAGACGGATGATTTCAGCGTTCTTTTCATCAACAAGAATCTCCATTAACTCACGTTGCTTCACATCATCACTAACAGGTTCATCTTCAAAAATAGTTTTTTTGTAGATTTCTTCAAGCTTAATCAAGCCACTGCGAGTTACCACAGTGACTCCTTTATCATTTTTAGTCGTATCTTCTTCAGGTAATTCCTTGACACGGTTATTGATTGCTTGGCGGGACAAGCCCAAGACCTCAGCAATCTCACTAACAGTCATCTCAATACTCATAATATCCTCTGAAAGTTTTCTAGCTTTTCTTTATTTAAATATTATCATAAGCAAGCAAAACTGTCAAATATCACCGTGTTTTCAACCCTTTTTCAAAATAATTTCTCTTCTAAACTAGACTGTCTATCAGCTTTTTTAAACTAAACATCAGTTTGCAATTTTTCCACCAGCTCTAATCAATTGAAAACCTTTCTTGGTTTATAAAGATGATCCCGTTTCTCTAAAATGGCTAATAATTTATCACCTTCAAAACCAGCCAATTCCTTCTCAGTTTGCTCCAATTCAATAAAGCGACCAAAACGCACTTCTTCTGCTTGTTCTGGGGTCAAATACACCTTAACTAAGTCACCTGTTCCAATCTCTAATGGATGAAGAAAGTCTAACTCACCAGCTTGAACCTTTTCCTCAATTTCATTCAAGGTCAAAGCATCATCTAACTGCAAGCCTGCAGCGCTTGTTCGTGTTAAATGAGACATATGAGCTGCATAGCCAAGTTTTTCTCCCAAGTCAACTGACAAGGTACGGATATAAGTCCCTTTGCTACATTTTACACGGAAACTAAATCGAGCAAGATTCTCCACATAGGAAATAGGACTGGTTCTTTCGAAACTATAAATCGTCACCTGACGTTCTGGACGCTCCACTTCCTGACCAGCACGCGCATACTCATAGAGTTTGCGACCATTGACCTTGACAGCCGAGTACATAGGTGGAATCTGAGTGATCGGACCTGTCAGACTGGCAATCGCTTGATCAACTATCTTTTCATCTAAGGGAGACAATACTGGTGTCTCTGCAACAACTTCACCACTAGCGTCTTCAGTTGTTGTAGAATATCCAAGAGTTATTTCTCCTTCATAGACTTTACCCTCGTCCTGCATAAACTCGACCATGCGGGTTGCCTTACCGACGGCAATCGGCAAAACACCGACAACATCAGGGTCTAAAGTCCCTCCATGACCAATCTTCTTAGTTCCTAAAATCCTACGCAGCTTGAAAACTGCATCATGCGAGGTCATCCCCGCCTCTTTTTTTAAGTTGATAATACCGTTCATGTCTTGCTTTCTATTTTCCTTTCAATGCTTCAAACTTGGTTCTCATGGTTGGATTTTTCCTAGTTAGTTTTTTGACTGAAACGTCTTCCAGCTTTTATTTCACTCTTGCAAATTCAAATTTTCTATAATTCTTTGTACTTTTTCAATCTCTGGAGGAGTACAATTGCTCTGTCTTTGAATTTCTCGTAATACATCTAATCTTTCTTTTGAAGACAATTGAGGAAGAATATCCTTTACTGTTTCAAAATAGAAGATATCATTTTCTAACTTATCATGTTTTAGCAACACTAAGAAAAAGTCTCTAATCAAATCAAAATATTCATTATTTTCTCGATTTAGATTATATTTAATTCTATGTAGAGTCAATTTAAAACTATAATTTCCGATAATTTTATCAAGTTCTTTGAAAAATAGATATAGTTTGTCCTTTTTAAGGTCTTCTCTATGGAATAAGTTTGAAATTGTTTCTAAATAGTTCACTCTTGAAGAATGTTTGAATAATTCTCGCAACCATTGTTTAGAATATCTAAATTCATAGTCTTCTGTAAAAATGATGTTTATCATTTGACCATAGTTATTCTTTGATAAAGAAAATGAATCAATTGTTGGATCTACGCTGTCTAAAGCGACTAAATAAACCCTATCAAGAATTTGATTGTCTTTGATTTTTTCTTTTAAAATATTTTTAACAACATCCTTAAATATATTTGCAATTTCTATATTAAATATCGAATGAGAATAGCAGAATCCTAAAAAAGTATGATAAGTTACATTAATAGTTCTAAAATCATATAAGTTTAACAAAATCCCTTGAGAAAGCTCCTTATACTCAGAATCATCTAAAGAATCTATTTTCTGAATAATTTGATCTACATATTTTGGTTGATTTTTAAAGAGTGTAATCAAAGATTGCAAATATAATCCCAGTTCACTATTTACATAATGAAACATATTTAATTGATTATTATCATCTCTTGAAGATGAAAGTTTATTTGCATCAGTACTAAGTAATTTTTCAAAAATATCTATATCCGTATTTTGTTGTTTTATATAATATTCAAAAAATTTCCTATCATTAGAATCAAAACTTTCTTTGTTGAATTTTTTTAAATATTCTTCTCTTACAATATTTCTTAAATTTTCTTCTATTTCAGGAGAACTGATAATTTTCACATATAATCTCTTATATTTTGGATATAAGTCAGCTATATGATCTTTCAATAAATTAGAAACCTTTTTAGAAATTTCATTTGATTCTTTTAAAACATTAATCAGGAAATTCTCCGTTTCATCTATCGTTTTTTCTTCTAAAAACGAAGAACCTCTTTGTTCCTTTTCTGCGTTGACTAATATCTCTAATAGTCTAGATTCATCGTACTCTACAAGATTTTCTTGAGTTAAAAAGGAAAACTGTGAAACAAAACCTCCTTCTATTGAAGAAATCCAATTTCTATAAGGCTTTTCTGGTGTTTCAATATTTTTTTCTTTAATAATACTTCTGTGTTCTTTGATAAACGTATTTAATTCCTCTCCAAAGTGAATATCAGAAAAATCAATTTTATCCATTAACCTCCTTATAAATTCTAAATCTAAATTAGTTTCGTTATCCAATTGAACAAGCAATTTTTGAATTAGTTTAATACTTAATAGATCTTCTGAGGCACTTTCTAAAAACTCTTTCTCTTCAATAAATAGTCTTCTGGACTTAATTAGCTTATAGATAAATTCAACATTACCATACTCTTCTAGTTGATAGTTTATTGGATAATAATTATACCTTGAAAATTCTGATTTATTTAGTATGGATGTTAGTTTGTTAACACATTCAGTATTTAGATTAACTTCTATATTACTATCTTCCTCTAAATATAAATCACGATTTTGCTGTTCAAAAGTACTTACTAGCCAATACCCCAAAAGAGTTGTATCTTTATTAAAGCTAGAGTTAACGATATCTTCATCTCGCGATATAATTTTTCTCAGTTCATTTAGCTTATTATTTGTAAAGCTAGAAATTTTTTTATCTTTCGCATAATTATAGACAAAGAATACATCATCAATAAAGTAATTTTGATAACCTTTAGAAATTATTTTGTAAATTACTTCCCAGTCATTATCACTTAACTTTTCAATATTTTTAGCAATAAACTTCCAAAATGCAAGGACAAAACTTTTTTTAATTACTGTTAGAGCATCACCCCGAAGCAGAGCATTTAACATTAGCTGATCTAGTTGATTATTATCATTTTCAATAACCTTATCTAAAATAGATGATAGATACTTAAAATCATTAGAAATACTATCTAAATTTTTATTATACTCTTCTTGAAGTAACGAAGGGTTCAAAAGATTATTCCAATTATTATATAAATCATGAGTACCCATTTTTTTATTAATATCAGCAACTAATTTTTTTACAAAAGCTGATAAATCCTCAAATTTATCGCCGTACCATATAATCTGAGTATGATTTTCTGAACTAAAAAATTCCTCAACAAGATCTCTATAATGTTCATCAGCTCTTTGATTACCTGTGTTCTCTGACTTCATCAAGGCATAGTTCTTACTATCTTCACAAAGTAAAGATAAAATTTCATCTTCTTCAAGACCTGCTCCGATGAATAAAACTGTAGGTTTTGTCTCTTTAAACCAAGTTACTAGATTTTCAAAATTATCCCTATTTTTTAAATATGTTTTTGAATAATCTGCTGATGAGCTCACAAAATAATTGACATCACAATCTGGTGTCCCATGGATATGTAGAACGTCACCAAATTGTAACTTTCCATCTTTGTTCGTGACAAATTCATTAAGATCATTTATAGTAACTACCGAATTCTTTAAACGTTTAATATGATTTTCAATTTCATAGTCGTAGTTAGAAGTGATAAATATTGCATTTAAAGTCGCTAATGATTCTACAGTTTGATTAACTACTGAATATGGTAGTAGATTTTTGAAATATCCTTTTTCAAAATCTAGTCTTCGCTTTTCAAAATCATCACCAAAAATTTTTTTTAATTCATAGTTTACTAGATCTACTTTACGTTTATTACTAATACTAGATTTGCTAATTAAATCAAAAACTATATGATGCTCTCTCCCAAGACTTTTTTCACTACTTTCAGATAAAACTTGTCCTTGCCAATACTTGATAAGATGTTCAATATAATTGTTCCAATTGGGATAACCTTGAGCAATTGAAACTCCTGCGCCAATAAAAATTACTAAGTTAAAATTTTTTATAGCCTCGGTTACATCATCTGTCAAATTTCCATAATTAATGTCATCTTTCATATCTTATTTCCTCATCCCCCCTTCAAGGCTTCAAACTTAGCCTTCATGGTTGGATTCTTTCGGGTTAATTTTTTGACCGAAACATCATCCAGCTTGTTATTAGCCAGTCGGAGTTGGTTTTCTGATGTGGTCAAGAATTTCTTGACTTCTTCCATACGCTTAATGGCCTTGTCGATTTCATCGATGGCCTTGCCGAAGTTGACGGAAGCTGAATTGTAGTTTTTAGCAAAGGCTACCTTGAAAGCTTCCAAGTCTTCCTCAAAATGAGTAATATCAATGTTCTGTTCCCGGATGAGTGCTAACTCCCGCTTGTATTTTAGAGAGTTAAGAGCCGCATTACGCAAGAGCCCGATCAGTTGGATAAAGAATTGAGGACGAATGACATACATCTTCTCATATTCGTGACTAACATCGACAATCCCAGTATTGAAGTAGTCGTTATCAGCCTCAAGCATGCTTACCAAAACTGCATACTCACAGTTTTTCTCACGACGATCCTTATCCAACTCTTTATAGAAGTCTGCATTTTTATGTTTCTTCTCTGTCCCGTCTGCTTCATTTTTCATCTCAAACATGATGGAAATGAATTCTAGTCCATTTTCATCAAAATCACGGAAAATAAAATCGCCCTTAGAACCACGAGCAGAAACCTTATTGTCCTTTTCGAAATAGGCATTTGGAAATGCAAAACTACGAACCTTGTTGAATTCACTCTCCGCATAGTGTTCCAAACTTTCACCGATTGCCTTGGTTGATTGTTGCGCCTTGAAATTCTTGTAAAATTCAACCTGCTCATTTGCTGCCTTAAGTTGGGCTTCATAGTTTTGCTTAACTGAAGTCAGAGAAAGCTCATTTTCCTTTTCTTGTAAAAGGAGCTTATTTTTGACCTGATCGCGTTCTTTTTCAAGATCAGAAAGAGTTTTTTGTAGTTGATTTTCATGCTCCAAGCGCAAGGTAGCTAACTGATTCTCCAGCGCTTGGACTTCTTTTTCTTTCTCTAGCAGGCTTTGACTAGCAGTTTGCTCTACTTCTTTTTTTGCCAATTCTTTTTCTGTATCAAAGTTGTTAATTTGACTTTGAAGCTGGGCAATTTCTTGATCCTTTTGAGCCAGTTTTGCCTGCTGTTCATTCAAGGCCTTTTGCTCCACTAATGTCAATTCTTGCTTGATTCGTTCATGCAATTCCTTATCAAACTCTGCAGTGCGAACTTGAGAAAGTAGTTCTGCATATTGACTTTCATTGACTGTAAATACTTCGCCACAATTGGGACATTTAATCTCGTTCATGTTATTCCTTTATATTTATCTATTCTACTTTCATTATAGCATGGATAAACAAAAAGAAAAAGTTGGAATGAATCCAACTTTTAATCTACATATGTATCTTCGTTTTTATTTAAGAAGGCGTAAGGTAATCCCATGAGTAGACCACCACCGATAAAGTTACCGATGAAGGTTACACCCCAGTGACGAAGAATATTTCCAATACCGAAGTTTGCGATTGAATCAGCAGCAACACTGAACTTCACAATAGCAAATGATGCAAAGTTTGCGGCGATGTGCTCGTTTGTTAAGAATACAAACATGTAAATGGCTGAAAGAACCAACCAAAGTTTTGCTCCACCATCCTTAACTAAAACGAATGAAAGAATCGCGATATTTACAAAGACATTAGCCAAGATAGCTTCAAGCAAGATAAGTTCATTTGAACGACCCAACTTCATTTCTACAACTCCAGAAATAAAGCTATCGTGTGTTAAATTAGCGTAAGCTGCTGAATGAGCAAATCCCCAACCAGCGATAAGTGCACCAATTAAGTTAAAGAAAGTACAATATAGAAGAATTTCAGCTGTTTTTCTCCAGCTAATTTTTTTCAAAAAACTACCCGCTGTTAAGAACATCATGTTTGACGTTACCAATTCAGCATTAAAGAAGACAATGTAAGCCAACCCCCAAGCGAAAACAAATGGGAAGAGGAAACGTCCACTACCTGGTGCAATCTTATTGATCAAATCAGCACCAACAGCTCCAGCAGCTGTACTGAAAGTTAAGAAAGCACCCGCAAACATTGAGCGAATTGCATATTTGAATTTACTTTTACTGTAAAGACTTTCCTTTTTCTTACAAGCAAATTCTATTTTTGAAATAAATTCTGATGAGACCATATAAACTCCTAAAACTTTTATTTGTGAATATTATAACATAAAATCGATATAATGGGAAGGCTTTCCTAAATCAATTAAAAATATTTTTTAAAATATCGGAATCGTTTACATCCTTGTAGTATTAAGTTTTTAGACTTCAAATATTTTTTAAAAAAATTCCTGAACTCCTAGCTTTATTTCTAATATTTAATATATTTTTTCAAAAAAGAAAAATAAAAAGAGAGAAACCAAGTGAATCTCTCTCCTTCTATTGAAATTTTAATCTACATAACTGTCTTCGTTTTTGTTTAAAAAGGCATATGGTAAACCAATCAAAAGCCCACCACCTATTAAGTTAGCAATAAAGGTGACTCCCCAATGACAGAGAATATTTGCAATTTCAAAGTGCTAAACTTCATTAGCAACAATGCTGAATTTAATAATACTAAAAGAAGCTAAATTTGTAGCAATATGTTCGTTTGATAAAAATACAAACATAGAAATTGCTGACAATATAATCCAAAGTTTTGCAGACGCATTCTTGAATAAGATTGAAGACAGAATGGCGATATTAACAAACACATTGGCGAGAATACCTTCAAGTAGAACTAATTCAGTTGGACGCACTAATTTCTTAGCTACTAGTTTTGGTAAATATCTATCGCGAGTCAGATGTGAAAATGCTGACGAATTTGCAAAGAACCATCCAGAAATTAAAGCACCTAGAAGATTAAATAGAGTGCAGTTAAGTAAAAATATATTTTTGTTCTTTACATTTGAATGTTTTTACTAGCAGCAAAAGATTCAATTTCTTCTGCAGTCAACCCTAACAGCTCTGAAACCCACAAGCCGACAATATCTGACAAAACAGAATCGCAGACATATTCATTCTCACCATGACCATATTTACAAGTAAATAGTGGAGTTCTTATGGCTGATTGATAAAAATTGAAGGCTAACTCTTGCAGTTTCTCTGGCTTAAATTCAAGTCTCAACTCTTGTGCAAGTCCAGCTCTCACTTTATCCCACTCTTCGCCTTTTGACTGGTAGTTTTCTCGTGCTTTTTTGAGAAATCCTTGACAGAATTTTACCAACAAATCCTTGTTTTGATAGAGCAAACGACAGGAAAAGTCTGAGATAGAACCAGCATGAAGTAAGAAAGTAAGCAGGTCATCAAGGCTTTCTGCCACTCTCCCAACTTGGCCTTCACTCCCTATAAAGCCGATACTCTCATCCTCAAGAATTACATATTCTCCCCCACTACCGTCTTTAGCAAAGGCTATGGGCGAAAGAGAATAAACTTCATTGTTCTGAGAAAATTCAACCTCTTTCAACTGGTCATAAAAGAGAATATCGCATTCTTGCATCAATAAAAATCTTAGTTGTTTATCTTCTCTTATTACTTGTAGTTGATTCATATTAGCTACTCTCCTGGCTTTGACAATTGTCACAAGTGACAACAATTCAATTTTAGCAATCGACTCTTAATAATAATAATAGATTTTAATATGGCACTTCTTGGCCACATTGGCAAGATTTTTCAATAACTCCTCGTTTCTTTTGCTTTTTCCAAAATGAAAAGTAAAAGATTTTCCATCTTTCCTTGTAAAGTACAGATGATACCTGTCCCCATTCATTCTTCTCCCTCGAACGTAATCAATATCAATCTGTCTAATTTCAGCTAGAGGAACAATCCTTTTTCTAAAAAGAATAATCGTGTGAATGTATAATCTTCCCTTTGCAATATGAAAAGGATCCAACATACTCCCACCACTTTTTAAGGATGTCTTAACTCTTTGGAAAAAAAGATAGAAATAAAATAGTGCTAAAAAAATTAACAAAAATCTAATGACCTGATTTTTCCAAAGGACTTCAAAAACTGAAATACGATAACCATACATATTAAAATAATTCCTTTTTTCTTTATTATACCACTTTTGTTGAGAGTCTGGGTCTATAGAAAAATAAGAAAAAGACTGAACAGAGTTCAGACCTTTTCATGAATACTTGATGTGATTTCATTATCTAGTCAAATCAAGACGTTTACCGATTTTTCCAATAAGAATAGCACCAACAATGAGTGAAGCGAATTCTCCGATAGCAGTTGTAAACCAAGTTAAGAAGAAAGGTGCTTCTGCTACGATGTTCAATTCAGCAGCAATGGTGATCATTGAAATCGAAAAAAGAATTGAAAAGAAGAAATGATCTTTACGAATCAATCCATTAAAAAGATAGTCTTTGCTGTATTTGCTAAACAACCATACGCCTAGACTTAGGAAGACAAGCGTAGAGCCTCCACCAACTGCGACATCGATGATTCCAAAACTGAAGAAATTAGCAATCATACATCCAAGAGTAACACCGATAATGTACTTAGGATTGTAAAAGGCAAGAAAATTCATCATTTCAGAGATACGGAACTGATAAGCACCGTAACTGATAGCATTAAGGGGTGGTGTGATTGTCAAAACCACATAAATTGCTGCGACAATGGCAATATCTGCCAAATCACGGACAGTAAGTTTTTTCATCTATTATTCTCCTTTAGCGATTAACCCGCGTATAATATGCTTGGTGAAAGAAGCTAAGCACCAAGGGTTGAACAAGTCAACCTTTCAAGTATAGCACATTTATGTCCTTTATGCTATACTATTTTTATGAAAACATGCATAAAAAATTTTTTCGATAATGAAATCCTCTCCTACTTATTTTTCGGGGTTGCAACTACACTTGTTTCGATCATTGTTCGTATCACAATTTTTTACCTTTGCCAACAAGAATTATGGGCGACTGCTCTGGGAAATATAGCTGGAATTCTTTTTGCTTTTTTCACAAATGATACCATTGTTTTTAAACAGAAACGAAAAAATTGGTTCAAGCGTCTGATAAAATTTACGACCGCAAGATTCATTACCTTCCTCTTAGACCTGCTTCTAACCTTTATTTTTGTGACGAGTTTCCCCCATATTATCGGTCAGTTTGTAGGTGATAATTTCAATACTATCAATACAATTGAGACTATTTTTGCACAAGTTACAATCATAATCCTCAACTATATCTTCAGTAAAGTTTTTGTTTTTAAAAAACACTAAGCATATTTCTTGCATTCAACAGATGATTAAGTTATAATTTAGATTGTAAAAATTTCGAAAGGAAAAAGAAAATGTTAAAAGATCTTAAAGAATTTTTGCTCCGCGGTAACGTTGTAGACCTTGCTGTCGGTGTGATCATCGCTTCTGCTTTTGGTGCTATCGTTACTTCATTTGTTAATGATATCATCACTCCACTCCTATTGAACCCAGCCTTGGAAGCTGCGAAAGTACAAAACATCGCTGAGCTTGCCTGGAATGGTGTTACATATGGTAAATTCTTGAGTGCTATTATCAACTTCCTAGTTGTTGGTACTGTTCTATTCTTTGTGATTAAAGCAATGGAAAAAGCTCAAAATCTTCGTAAAAAAGAAGAAGTCGCTGAAGAGGCACCTGCTGGTCCAACTGAGTTGGAAGTTCTTCAAGAAATCAAAGCTCTTCTTGAGAAAAAATAATCATATAGAGGATTCGTTTCAATACTGAATCCTTTTTTTATTCACCTTTTGCTAAGCCTAGAAAAAACTTGAGTTCAGCTCTCTTTTTTGATATAATAATTAAAGTTTCCACCCTTAGTGTAATGGATATCACGTAAGATTCCGGTTCTTGAGATGGGGGTTCGATTCCCTCAGGGTGGATAGATGAAAACAAAAAAAGCAACGACGCTGTTGCTTTTTTTGTGTTACCCTTGTCTTTGAATATAGAACATTGATACCAACGAAAGTAAAATAACTCCAAGTCCGATGATTAAAAAGGAAACTAATTGC
Organism: Streptococcus oralis; assembly: GCF_964238205.1. Taxonomy (GTDB): domain Bacteria; phylum Bacillota; class Bacilli; order Lactobacillales; family Streptococcaceae; genus Streptococcus; species Streptococcus oralis_CZ. The sequence goes on along the minus strand of NZ_CAXSLF010000005.1, from coordinate 131,971 downwards.
ACACTTGGTAAAAATGTCATTACACCTTTCGCAATCGGCATAAAGAGAATTGCCAGTGTAAAAATGGTACTCAATACCCTCCCCAGATAGTCTCCATCAACCTTGGTCTGTACCTGAGTAAAGAAGTGAATATTAAAAATTGTCATAAATAATTCACAAACTAGGTTTCCTGAAAAAGTAAGAAAATTAGGCAGTGGTAAGCCCATCATGAAAACTCCTACTCCTGTGAGGATCAATAAGAACAAAAGTGTATTCATGCTCGATTTAAATTTATTTGCAATCAATGCTCCGATGATTGAGCCAATTGCACCCATGGTTAAGATAGTTGCATAGGCTCCGTCTACACCATAAAGTTTATTTGAAAAAGGGAGCAAAAACTCAAAAGCTGCAAAAAAGAAATTCACACTGGAAGCCACTAACAAGAGAAAGAAAATTTCTTTTTGATGCCTGATATAGTGCAAGCCATCTTTGATATCCGCAAAAATATCTTTCCCGGTGAAACTCTTCTGCTCTTGAACCTTTGGTTCTTCTTTTGGAAGTAAAGCAACTAGTGCAAAAGCAATGAAAAAAGTCAAAGCATCTAGTAAGAGCGTCATATGAAGACTTGCAAATTGTAAAACAAGAAAAGAAAGCACAGGAGAGCTAACACCAACAACCTGCAAAACTAACTCTAAGCGAGAGTTATAGGTCACTATCTCGTCCTTTGCTACCACCTCTGTGATAATAGCTTTATTGGCAGGCCGAGAAAAAGCAAAGGCAATTGCTTGAACAATATTAGCAAAGATCAAAGCTCCAATCATCCAGCTGTCGTTCCTTATAAAAGAAATAGCCAGACAAAGAATTCCACAAACCAAGTCGGTCGTCATCAAAATCTTGCGACGGGAAAAACGATCTGAAATTACTCCACCAAAAGGATTGACTAGAATGGATGTAACGAGTTCAGAAATCTGATAAATCCCTAGAACGGTTTGCCCAATCGTTCCCATCGATGCCAACCAAACACTATTTCCATAATCATAGAGCATATTTCCTATCTTGTTTATAGCTCCACGACTAATCAACTGTACTGCATATCGATTCATAAAAACTCCTCTCAAGTTTTGAAACTATTGTATCAAAACTTGAAGGAGTTTCTCATTTTTCCCATATTTGGGAAAATTAATCTTTGACAAATTTATCGTAATGTTCCTGATAGTAGGCTACTTGCTCTGGAAGACCTAGTAGGTCAAAAATACGCATGGCCTCTTTCATCTGCTTACAACCTTCTTTACACTGTCCTTTTTGGTACAAGGAAAAGCCTTTTAGATAATGGAAAATATTACGCTCATACAGTTTGATACCATTACCGATAATCTTCTCTACGTAAGCTTCAAAGTAGCTGGCATTTTCAAAAGCAAGATGTTCTAAACAATGCTGGTAACAATTAAGAGCTAAAATCAAGACCAGTTTTCGATGGCGACCAATTTCTTTGTAGAAATCCTCCCTCTCCATCACTTCTCTACCAAGTCGAGCAACATAGTCCACATCATAAAAGCAATAGAGATTGCCAAAGAGGATCAACTCATACATGGTCCATTCATCCGTTTGGAAAAGATAATCTGCCACCTTATCCAGAGCACCTTGCTTCATAGTGAAGCTAGCATCTCTTTGACAAATCAGACCTTGTAACAAAATCCAGTTCAGCTCAAAATAGAGGGGATTTGTTGAACTCTTAGCCTTTTCAAGTTGTTCTTCTTGAAGTTTTTGAAAACCTGCAATATCATTTGAGTAGTAAAGTGGAATAATCTGAGCCATCAAGCCGACATGCTCATGATGTTGAAAATTTCTAGTCTTATCCATAAAATTCTCAATCGTCACATGAATATTATCTAATATTTCAAAGAAACGAGATGCAGCCAGATCCGACTCCCCCAATTCAAAGCGGGATAATTGGGAGGTCGAACAGGCCTCTCCTGCAGCTTCTTTTAGAGAGTAATTTTTACTGATTCGAAATTCACGAAAAACTTTTCCAAGATTTTCCATCTTACACCTGCTCCGATAATTCTTCCCACTCTAGCATTGCTTTTTCTTGACGATGGCTAATTTTATCCAGTTCTGCTTGTAATTGCATGAGTTCATCTGCATCATTGGTGGTATGCATTTGTTCAGAGATAGTTTGGGCTTGAGTTTCCAGTTCTTCGATTTCTGCCTCCAGGTTCTCAATTTGTCTCATCAATTTACGCAGTTCTTTTTGACTCTCCTTTTGAGCTTGGTAGTCATTAACTGGAGAAGCCTCTTTTTCTTGGTTATATGCTGCCGCTTCTTCCGCTTGGCTAGCTGCTAGCTCTGCTTTTTTATCAACATAATAGTCATAATCACCTAGATAAAGGGTTGATCCATTTTCGGACAATTCTAGCACATGAGTCGCTACACGGTTGATAAAGTAGCGGTCGTGACTGACAAAAAGCAAGGTCCCATCAAAGTCAATCAAGGCATTTTCCAACACTTCCTTGCTATCGATGTCCAAGTGGTTTGTCGGCTCGTCTAGAATCAGGAAGTTATTATTTTCCATTGAAAGTTTAGCTAGAAGCAAACGAGCTTTCTCTCCACCTGACAGCATCCCAACAGATTTCTTAACATCGTCACCAGAAAAAAGGAAGGCACCTAGGCGATTACGGATTTCAAGTTCAGGTATCAATTTAAAATCATTCCAGAGTTCGTCTAAGACTGTATTGCTCGGTGTCAGTTTGCTCTGAGTCTGGTCATAGTAACCAACCTCAACATTAGCACCAAAGCGCTTCTCACCCTTGATAAAGGGAATTTGGTCCACAATGGATTTAATAAAGGTTGACTTACCAATACCGTTAGGACCAACAATGGCAATAGCATTCATCTTTCGAAGATCAAGGTTGATGGGTTCTGATAAGATTTCACCATCATAGCCAATAGCAGCATTCTCCACTGTCAAAACAACATTACCAGATACTCTATCAGAATGGAAAGTCATATTAGCTGATTTTTTACCAGCTTCAGGCTTGTCCAAACGTTCCATTTTTTCCAGTTGTTTGCGTCGAGATTGGGCACGTTTGGTCGTTGAAGCACGGACGAGATTTCGATTAACAAAGTCTTCTAAGGCAGAAATTTCCTTCTGCTGTTTTTCGTAGTTTTTGGCTTCAGTTGCGAGCTTCTGCTCCTTCTGCTCCACAAAACTTGAGTAGTTTCCTACATATCTATCTAAAGAATGTTTGGTTAAGTCGAGTGTTATGGTCGCAACCTTATCGAGGAAATAACGGTCATGGCTGACGATAATCAAGGCACCACTGTAGTTGACCAAATAGTTTTCTAACCAGGCAATCGTTTCAATATCTAGGTGGTTAGTCGGCTCGTCCAAGACCAAGAGATTAGGCTTTTCAAGGAGCATTTTGGCAAGAGCTAAACGGGTATTTTGACCACCGGAAAGCTCAGCGATTCGCATCTTCCACATGGACTCGTCAAACTTGAATCCATTTAAGATAGAGCGAATATCGGCTTCATAGGTAAATCCTCCAGCCTGACGGAAATTTTCTGATAGGCGATCATAGTCAGACATAAGTTTGTCTAATTCTGCACCAGTCTTTTCCCCCATCTCCAACTCCATCTGTCGAAGTTGTCTTTCAGTACGACGCAAGTCATCAAATACATGTAGCATTTCATCGTAAATAGTATTTTCAGACTCAAAGCGACTATCCTGTGCTAGATAAGAGAGGGAAATATCTTTTTTCTTATTGATTTCACCAGTGGTTGGCTCCTCTTCTCCAACCAATATCTTGAGTAATGTAGACTTTCCTGCACCATTTTTTCCAACGAGCGCAATTCGGTCTCTTTCATCCACTTGTAGGTTTATATTATCAAAAAGAACCTCTCCTGCAAAAGAACGTTCAATTTTATTAGCTTGTAAAATAATCATGTAACTATTTTACTATCTTTTTCCATTTTTAACAATTCTAACTAAAAAAGTTCGAGCTTTTCACTCGAACTTTTTATATTAGTAACCGATGCCTCCACGGAATGTGCGAGCCATATCTTTTAAATCATAGTTTTTAGAAGATGTATCGATAGTCCATTTACCATCTTTCTTAGTCATTTTAATTTCATACCCTTCTCTTTTCATACTATCACTAGTATCAAGAGGAGTTGAGTCAAATTGACTTGGTGCATTCTCTAAAATGTATTTCTCGCCAGCTTTCATAGCTTCTGAGTAGTTGCTGTATTTACCTTTATTTTCTTCATAGAATTTACGACTTAATTCATGAACATTCAAATTATCTAAGTCAATTGTTTCAGGTCTTACATAAATAACCGCGTAGTCTGGAAGATAAGTTTTTACTTTATAGTCTACTTTTGCTCTTTTAGCATTGGCTTTGATATATGCTTCTGCAAAGGTACGAAGTTCTGCATCAGAAGGCTTGTAGTTATAGAATCCTTTACCAAATGACTCGATAAATTTCTTAATGAATTCTTCTCGGTCAGTCTTCACATCATTTGAGATACCATCGGTTTCGTTAGAAGACTTCTTATCATCAGACTTTTTATCTTCAGATTTCTTGTCTTCGGACTTATCTGATTTTTTATCATCGAGTGCGACAATTTGAGTTTTTTCATTAGTGAAACTTACGTTTGATGCTCCTCCAGTGTTTTCTCCATCAAGAAAAACAGCATCAACATATTTTTTCATTGCTTCTTTCGCTTCATCGATATGATCTTCATATTTACTTGGATCAACCTTGATAGCTACGTCATTATTCTCTTTTGCATTTTCTTTTACATCTTCATAAAAGCTTGGTGCAAAGTGAAGCTCATATTTAGCATCCTTATCAACTTCGTAAACAACATAACCAGCTACACTCTTACCTTTAGAGAGGCTATCACCATAGTCCATAAATTTAGTTTTACTATCTGATTCATAAACTTGGATTGGTTCAACCTTTTCATCTTTTTCATTGTAGAGTGTGATATCTCTGTTTGTAAAACTAAACTTTTTATCACGATTATTTTTAATTTCTACTTGAAGAGCAAGGTAATGAGAAGAGGAATCTTCATCTTTGGGCAAAACATACATTCCATCTTTAACCGAAACTTCAAAGTTGGAGTTTGATGCAGTACCGTTATCGCTTGCTTTTTTGTTTGATCCACAAGCAACTAGCGCTAATGCTGATAAAACTAAAGCAGAATGCTTAAGAATTTTGTTCATAAATAGAAAATCTCCTTTAATTATTTATTATATTCTACCATACACAGAATAAATGTCAAAATAGAAACCGAAATTATTAAAAATATCTTAAATTTATGTAATATTTTCTAATTTTTTCAAAGAAATTTATTTGACACATTAAAGAATTCCTTTATGTATCAAGTGATAAACGGAAATATTCTTAACACTTGCTTTTTTATAAAATATTCATTTATTCATTACAAATTTACATTTTTCCTCTGTCTACGACTAATGAATTTTGTAAAAAAATAGTATAAAATTAAAAAAATAATCAAATTTTGAAGTACCTAAATAAAAGTAAATTTCTTACATTTAAACTCACGCTAACGTTTTACTAAAACTTCAAATCGTGGTATAATGTAAGCGATTAGATTATATATTAAAGGAGATTTCCTATGGCTTATCAAGAAAATTACCAAAAATGGCTTGATTTCGCAGAACTTCCAGATTACCTTCGTCAAGATTTGGAAAACATGGACGAGAAAACTAAAGAAGACGCATTCTATACCAATCTTGAATTTGGTACTGCAGGTATGCGTGGACTGATTGGTGCTGGTACTAACCGCATTAACATCTACGTTGTTCGTCAAGCAACCGAAGGTTTAGCTCGTTTGATTGAGTCAAAAGGTGGAAACGAAAAAGAACGTGGTGTAGCCATCGCTTATGATAGCCGTCACTTTTCTCCAGAATTTGCCTTTGAATCTGCAGCAGTTCTTGCTAAACACGGTATTAAATCTTATGTTTTTGAAAGTCTCCGTCCAACACCAGAACTTTCATTTGCCGTTCGTCACCTCAACTGCTTCGCAGGTATCATGATTACTGCTAGCCACAACCCTGCTCCATTCAATGGTTACAAGGTTTACGGAGAAGACGGTGGTCAAATGCCTCCACACGATGCTGATGCTTTGACAACTTACATCCGTGCTATTGAAAATCCATTTGCTGTTGAAGTTGCTGATGTAGAAGCAGAAAAAGCTTCTGGTTTGATTGAAGTTATTGGCGAAGCAGTCGATACCGAATACCTCAAAGAAGTTAAAGATGTAAACATCAACCCAGCTTTAATTGAAGAGTTTGGTAAGGACATGAAGATTGTTTACACTCCGCTTCATGGTACAGGTGAAATGTTGGCTCGTCGTGCTCTTGCGCAAGCAGGATTCGACTCAGTTCAAGTCGTAGAAGCTCAAGCAACTCCAGACCCTGACTTCTCAACTGTTAAATCTCCAAACCCAGAAAGTCAAGCAGCCTTTGCTCTTGCAGAAGAACTTGGTCGCCAAGTAGGAGCTGATGTTCTTGTGGCAACTGACCCTGACGCTGACCGTGTCGGTGTTGAAGTCCTTCAAAAAGACGGTAGCTACCTCAACCTTTCAGGAAACCAAATCGGTGCCATCATGGCTAAGTACATCTTGGAAGCTCACAAAAATGCTGGGACACTTCCAGAGAATGCAGCTCTTTGCAAATCGATCGTTTCAACTGACTTGGTAACTAAGATTGCTGAAAGCTACGGCGCAACTATGTTCAACGTCTTGACTGGTTTCAAATTTATCGCTGAAAAAATCCAAGAATTCGAAGAAAAACACAATCACACTTACATGATGGGATTTGAAGAAAGCTTCGGTTACTTGATTAAACCATTCGTCCGTGATAAAGATGCTATCCAAGCTGTTCTTGTTGTTGCTGAACTTGCAGCTTACTACCGTTCACGTGGTTTGACTCTTGCAGATGGTATCGAAGAAATCTACAAAGAGTACGGCTACTATGCTGAAAAGACAATCTCTGTTACCCTCTCTGGTGTTGACGGTGCTGAGCAAATCAAAGCAATCATGGCTAAATTCCGTGATAATGGTCCAAAAGAATTTAACGCAACAGCAGTTTCAATTACTGAGGACTTCAAAGCACAAACTTCTACTGCCGCTGATGGCACTGTAACAGCCTTAACTACTCCTCCAAGTGATGTATTGAAATACACGCTTGCTGATGGATCATGGATTGCAGTTCGCCCTTCAGGTACTGAACCAAAAATCAAGTTCTACATTGCAGTTGTTGGTGAAAGTAACGAAGATTCACAAGCTAAGATTTCTAACATCGAAGCTGAAATCAATGCCTTTGTAAAATAAGCAACTATATAAAGGTCGGGAAAATTCCTGACCTTTATTTTTGATGATAAAGTAAAAGCTGACTGTAATTTATGTCTTCTTCTATCTCTTTTGACCAGAACTTTAGTTGCTTTATCTTTAAAGATACAGGAATATAGGACTAGAAAATCAGACTTAGTCTACTGCTTTCTGCACCACCATCTATTCGCGTATCAAAACTGAGCAATTTTAGAAACTTTATGGCATACTAGACATATCAATGAAAGCGAGGTAATCTCATGGAACAATTTTTAGAAAACATCAAAGATCTTGAAGTTACAACTGTAGCGCGTGCTCAAGAAGCACTTGACAATCAAGAAACAGCAACTTTCTTTATCGGGCGCAAAACTTGTCCTTATTGCCGTAAATTTGCTGGTACATTGGCTGGTGTGGTGGCTGAAACCAAAGCGCACATCTACTTCATCAATAGCGAAGAGCCAAGTCAACTTGAAGCTTTACAAGACTTCCGCTCACGCTATGAAATCCCTACTGTACCAGGCTTCGTCCATGTTGCAAATGGACAAATCAATGTCCGTTGCGACTCTTCAATGTCAGCTCAAGAAATCAAAGAATTTGCTGGCTTGTAAAATAGTCTATAAAAAAGAAGGCTTGTGCCTTCTTTTTTATATCTCCGTCAATGGTGTTGCGGTATCTGGGGAAGTATCGTAAACTTGAAAGTCTACTCCTACTCCCAGATCTGCTTGAGCTAACTGATTGACCATGGTCATGTGGGCCAGTTCCTTGATATTATTTTCCTTAGACAAATGGCCCAGATAAATCTTCTTGGTACGATTACCTAGTGTACGAATCATAGCGTCTGCTCCATCTTCATTTGAGAGATGTCCAAGATCAGACAGGATGCGTTGTTTGAGTCGCCATGCGTAAGATCCTGCTCGCAGGATTTCAACATCATGATTTGACTCGATCAGATAGCCATCTGCGTTCTCGACAATGCCAGCCATACGGTCACTAACATAGCCCGTATCCGTCAGCATAACAAAGCTCTTATCATCCTTCATAAAACGATAAAACTGGGGCGCCACTGCATCATGACTCACACCAAAACTCTCAATATCGATGTCACCAAAGGTTTTTGTTTTACCCATCTCGAAAATATGCTTTTGCGACGAGTCAACCTTACCAAGATACTTACTATTTTCCATAGCCTGCCAAGTTTTCTCATTGGCATAAAGATCCATACCGTACTTGCGAGCCAGAACGCCCACACCGTGGATATGGTCTGAATGTTCATGCGTAATCAAGATAGCGTCTAAATCCTCTGGTTTACGATTGATTTCACTCAAAAGGCTTGTAATTTTTTTGCCAGATAGGCCCGCATCTACTAAAATTTTCTTTTTTGGTGTTTCCAAGTAAAATGAATTTCCACTGGAACCCGATGCTAAAATACTGTATTTAAAACCGATATCACTCATTCTAGTCTTCTAGTTCATCCTCCCAAATCTCTTCTTTCACGGCATCCTTATCGTATGGCAGTACGATAGTAAAGGTTGAACCCTTACCGTATTCACTCTTAGCCCAGATAAATCCATTATGTTGTTTGACGATTTCTTTAGCAATAGCAAGTCCTAGACCAGTACCACCTTGAGCACGACTTCTTGCCTTGTCAACACGATAAAAACGGTCAAAAATCTTTGGTAGATCTTCTTTAGGAATCCCAAGCCCTTGGTCCGAAATTGATAAAATCATCTGATCATCTGTAGTCTTCATGCTTACAGTGATTTTTCCACCATCTGGTGAATACTTGATAGCATTATTTAAAATATTATCAATCACCTGGGTCATCTTATCCGTATCAATCTCAATCCAAACAGAGTTAATCGGATAATCTCTCACCAACTCGTACTTCTTCTCCTCATCTTGACTTTTCATTTTATCAAAACGATTAAGGATAAAAGTGATAAAGGCCGTAAAATTAATCAATTCAACATCTAAGTGACTAGTTGCATTGTCAATCCGTGAAAGATGCAAGAGGTCCGTCACCATCCGCATCATACGGTTGGTTTCATCCAGAGAAACCTTGATAAAGTCTGGAGCAACTGGTTCTGTCAGGGCTCCTTCGTCCAAGGCCTCAAGATAAGATTTTACACTTGTCAAAGGTGTACGCAACTCATGACTAACGTTCGAAACGAAAAGCCTTCTCTCACGTTCTTCCTTCTCTTGTTCAGTCGTATCATGTAGGACTGCTACTAAACCAGAGATAAAACCAGACTCTCTCCGAATCAAGGCAAAACGCACGCGCAAGCTGATATACTCGCCATTAAGATTCTGCGAATAAATCATCAACTCAGGACTTTGGGTAATGAGGTCCCTCAGCTCATACTCTTCTTCAATTTTGAGCAACTCTAGGATATTTTGATTAAGAGCATCATCACTTTCAATGCCTAGTTGTCTCTTAGCCATATCATTGATCATGGTGATTTGGCCACGACGATTGGTCGCAAGTACTCCGTCTGTCATATAGGCTAGGATACTATGCAACCTCTTACTCTCTTGTTCGAGATTTTCCTGAGTCAGACGAATTACTTCTGACAAATCATTAAGATTGTTTGTGATATTAGTAATCTCTGAACTTCCCTGCATATCCAAAACCTGAGAATAATCACCAGCAATCAAATCCTTGACCTTCTGATTCAGCTGTCTCAGGCGAATATTATCGCGACGACTTTCCAGTAAGAGAAAAGTCACCAGCATAATAAAGCCAATTAGGATGAGGATAAAGATAAAGTCACTCGTCAAAATTGTTTGTTTAATTACTTCAATCATTGTTTCTCATGTAATATCCCACTCCACGACGAGTTAGGATGTATTCAGGTCTACTTGGCGTATCTTCAATTTTCTCGCGCAAACGCCTAATGGTTACGTCTACTGTACGGACATCTCCAAAATAGTCATATCCCCAAACAGTTTCAAGAAGATGTTCTCGGGTAATCACTTGACCAAGATGAGAAGCTAAATGATGTAAGAGTTCGAATTCGCGGTGGGTTAGGTCTAACTCTTCACCATATTTCTTAGCCACGTAGGCATCTGGTAAAATCTCCAAATCGCCAATCTGCAGACTTTGTAATTTCGTTTCAGGTTCTTGGTTATCGACTGAAACAAGATCTGTACGACGGAGAAGAGCTTTAACACGGGCCTGTAGTTCACGATTTGAAAATGGCTTGGTCACATAGTCATCCGCCCCAAGCTCAAGCCCGATAACCTTATCAAATTCACTATCCTTTGCTGAAAGCATGATAATTGGAACACTACTTGTCTTACGAATAGTTTTTGCGACCTCAAGTCCATCAATCTCTGGAAGCATCAAATCCAAGATAATAATATCTGGTTGCTCAGCTTCAAATTGTTCAAGAGCTTCACGACCATTAAAAGCAGTTACAACTTCATAACCTTCCTTGGTCATATTAAATTTTATAATATCTGAGATGGGTTTTTCATCATCTACAATTAGTATTTTTTTCATTTAGTCACCTTTTTCCTTATCTCATTATACCAAAAAAATGTAAAGAAGACACGAAAGACCGATACTAGCAGCTTCTTTTCAAGTAGGCTTGCCAAATCTTTTGCTGAGGTTTAGCTAGGGGATAATTGATAAATTCTTCCGGACTTAACCAAAGGACTTCTCTATCTGCATATTCCTGTGTTTCAGTAACTCGGCCTGCAATTATCTGGATATGCCATTTACGATGGCTAAAAATGTGCTTGACCTCTTCAAATCGTAGATCTTGCCAATCAACTTCAAGATCATAGTCCTGTTCAAAACTCTCCTGTGGAGATGGTCCCAGTTCTAGAATTGGATCCGCTACTTGACTAAAAAGGTCCAAGTCCTGAGTCTGGTCTGAGAATTCATCAACTTCAATCAAGGGAAAATGCCAAAATCCAGCCAAGAGTTTTTCACTCTCATTCTTCTCTAATAGAAACCGCCCCTGATTATTTTGCACTACAAGAGCCTTTAGATAAATAGGGATTGGCTTTTTCTTGGGAGCCTTAATGGGATAGCGATCCATGGTCCCATGTTGGTAAGCAGCACTGAACTCCTTAACAGGACTCTCCTCCGGTCTTGGATTAACAGGAGCCTCAATATCTGAACCTAAATCCATCAAAGCCTGATTGAAATCACCTGGACGATTTGGGTCAATCAAGATTTCCATCATTGCTTGAAAAATCTTGCGATTGCTAGGATTTCCAATATCATGATTGACTTCAAATAAACGTGCCAAAACACGCATGACATTGCCATCTACTGCAGGCTGCGGAAGGTTAAAGGCAATACTAGAGATTGCACCAGCTGTATAAGGACCAATCCCTTTTAAGCTTGAAATACCTTCATAAGTTGACGGAAACTTGCCTTCAAATTCATTCATAATCTGTTGAGCAGCTGTTTGCATATTGCGAACACGAGAATAATAGCCAAGTCCTTCCCAGGCTTTTAATAAGCGTTCCTCAGGAGCATTTGCTAAACTCTCTACAGTCGAAAACCAGTCTAAAAAACGTTCATAATAGGGAATGACGGTATCAACTCGAGTCTGCTGCAACATAATTTCAGATACCCAGATATGGTAAGGATTCTTACTCCGTCTCCAAGGTAAATCCCGCTTATTTTCGTCATACCAGGCTAATAGTTTTTGACGGAAAGAGAGAATCTTGTCCTCTTCCCACATGGTCACACCATATTTCTCCAAATCTAACATATTTCTAGTATAGCATAACCTTTTAGGATACTCAAAAAATCAAGATAGGGCTTGTTAAAACACTCTCTTAAACTCTATTAGAAAATTAGCAATTTAGCCTTTACAAACCAGCTGCTTCTATCATTTTCCCTACTTTTTTGATATAATAAATTTAATGATTCTTCAAAGGAGGCATCTATGCGTTTTAATCAATTCAGTTACTATCCTGTAAGCCAGAAAGAAGCTTTACAGGAATTATCCAGCCTTGGATTCAAGCTTGACCAATCAAATTCTGATAAAGAACTGTTTGAAGCTTTTGTTAGAACTTGTTTTTTCAATTACAAAAATACGGATTATCCCCTCTCAACTTTAGCTGTTGATAAAGAAACTGATCTGCTCACTTTCTTCAATTCTGATCGTGAATTAACTGCAGAAATTTTCTATACTGTTGCCTTTCAGTTGCTTGGTTTCAGTTACTTGACAGACTTTGAAGATGGTCTTGCTTTTCATAAAGAAACGGCATTCCCTATTGTATACGGAGATTTGATTGACAATCTCTATCAACTCCTTAACACGCGCACTGAAAAGGGAAATACCTTGATCGATCAATTGGTTAGCGACGGTCTTATCCCTGAGGACAATGATTACCACTACTTTAACGGCAAAAGTTTGGCAACCTTCTCTGCAAACAATGCTATTCGGGAAGTTGTTTATGTAGAAAGTCGTATTGATTCTGATAATGATGGACTGCCAGATCTTATCAAGGTAAACATTATCCGTCCATCTTACCATGGCAAAATTCCAGCTGTTATGACGGCAAGTCCATACCATCAAGGAACCAATGATAAAGCAAGCGATAAAGCTCTTTACAAAATGGAAGCTGAGCTAGAAGTCAAGGAACCGCATGAAATTTCTCTAGAAAAACCAACATTAGACTTGGTTGAACCAGTTGGCCAAGCAGAACTCGTTTCAGAAGCTGAAGAAAGACTCACTCATATCAATAGCAGCTACACACTTAATGACTACTTCCTTCCAAGAGGATTTGCAAATATCTACGTATCTGGTCTTGGTACCAAGGATTCTCAAGGTCAAATGACAAACGGAGATTACCGCCAAGTTGAAGCCTATAAAAATGTTATTGATTGGCTCAATGGTCGTTGCCGTGCCTTCACAGACCATAGTCGTGAACGTCAGGTCAAGGCTGACTGGTCAAATGGAAAAGTTGCAACTACTGGTCTTTCTTATCTAGGAACAATGTCTAATGGTCTTGCCACTACAGGAGTTGATGGTTTAGAAGTCATTATTGCTGAAGCAGGTATTTCTTCTTGGTACAACTATTATCGTGAAAATGGTCTTGTGACAAGTCCAGGCGGCTATCCAGGGGAGGACTTCGATTCATTAGATGAATTAACTTATTCTCGTAATCTCTTAGCTGGTGACTTTATCCGTGGAAACGAGGCTCATAAAGATTCTATAGAAGAACTCAAGAAAAATCTAGACCGTAAAACTGGTGATTATAACCAATTTTGGCATGACAGAAACTACCTACTCAATGCTGAAAAAGTTAAGGCTGAAGTTGTCTTTACCCACGGTTCGCAAGACTGGAATGTAAAACCACTTCATGTCTATCAAATGTTCAATGCTCTTCCAAGCAATATTAAGAAACATCTCTTTTATCATAACGGTGCCCATGTTTATATGAACAACTGGCAGTCTATTGATTTCCGTGAATCCATGAATGCCCTGTTGACTCAAAAATTATTGGGGCATGAAACTGATTACCGACTTCCAAGAGTCGTTTGGCAAGACAATACAGCTCCTCAAACATGGATGACTCTTGAAGATTTTGGAAATCAAACTGACCACAAAACTTTCACATTAGGTACTGAAGAAGCTGTCATTCAAAACCACTATCAAGGCTCAGACTTTGAACGTTTTGGAAAGACCTACCAAACCTTTAACAATGAACTCTATCAAGGGAAAGTCAATCAGGTAACCATTGACCTGCCAGTGACGGAAGACCTTCATCTCAATGGGCGTGTTAAACTAAACCTCCGTCTCAAATCAAGTACAAATAAAGGCTTACTATCTGCCCAACTTCTCGAACTTGGTCAAAAGAAATACCTACAACCGTATCCAGGAGTCTTGTCTGCTCGTACTATTGATAATGGTCGTTACCACATGCTGGAAAATCTTTGCGAACTACCATTTAGCCCAAATGCACAGCGCGTTATCACCAAAGGCTATCTCAACCTTCAAAATCGTCATGATTTATTGAAAATTGAAGCAATTAATCCTGATGAATGGATGGAATTCCAATTTGAACTCCAACCAACTATTTACAAACTAAAAGAAGGCGATACAGTACGTCTCGTTCTTTACACAACAGACTTTGAGATTACTGTACGTGACAATACAGACTATCACTTGACTGTCGATCTTACACAGTCTAGTCTTGAGATTCCATTCCAAAAGTAGTCAGTTAATCAGAAAACCCGTGATAATAATATCACGGGTTAATTTTATGATTTGCTATTTTCAGCCTGCTTTTTAGTTCTTGCAAGTCTCAAAGCTCTATTTGGATTGAGACGATTAAACAGTTCTTCTAACTTCTTCTCATTCCAGACATCTGCTGCAGAAACAAAATTTCCATCAGCATCACGGAAAGATATCGGTTTATCTCCCATAGCTATCTCCTAGTCCACAAATTCAAACTCAAACTTACCGATACGAACCAAATCTCCATCCTTGGCACCACGGGCACGGAGAGCTTCATCAACTCCCATACCACGCAACTGACGAGCAAACTTCATAACAGACTCATCACGGGCAAAGTTAGTCATGTTAAAGAGTTTGATGAGTTTTTCACCTGAAAGTACCCAAGTTGCATCATCATCACGACTAATTTCAAATGGTTTTTCTTCTTCATCAAAGCCATAATAAACTTCTTCTTCCATTTCTGACTCATCATAAAGAAGGAATTCTGGGGTCTTATCAAGAAGTTCTGCCGTTGCATCTAATAAAGGTGCAAGACCTTGCTTGGTCAAACCTGAGATTGGGAAGATTGGCGGTAATTCTTCAAATTCATCATAATTAGCAGCCAATTTTTTCTTGAATTCTTCAAGGTTTTCCTGACTCTCTGGCATATCCATCTTATTAGCAACAATGATTTGGGGACGCTCCATCAGACGAAGATTATAAGATTCCAACTCTTTGTTAATAGCTAGATAATCTTCGTAAGGATCGCGACCTTCACTGGCTGACATATCGATGATATGAAGGATAACGCGAGTACGCTCAATATGGCGAAGGAACTGAGTTCCCAAGCCCACGCCTTGACTAGCACCTTCAATCAATCCAGGAAGGTCTGCCACTGCAAAGGACTCACCTGATTGGGTACGGACCATACCAAGATTAGGAACGATTGTTGTAAAGTGGTAGGCACCAATTTTAGGTTTTGCAGAGGTAATTACGCTGAGCAGAGTTGATTTTCCAACTGAAGGGAATCCAACCAAACCAACATCAGCAAGGATTTTAAGTTCTAACTGTAATTCGCGCTCCTGACCAGGTTCTCCATTCTCAGAAATCTCAGGAGCAGGATTTTTGGGTGTTGCAAAACGGATATTTCCACGACCACCTCGACCACCGTGAGCAACGATAAACTCTTGGCCGTGCTCAATCAAGTCAGTGATAACTTTTCCAGTCTCAGCATCACGCACAGTTGTCCCTTGAGGTACACGGACAATTAAGTCTTCTGCCCCTCTACCATGCATTCCTTTAGTCATCCCTTTTTCACCCGATTGGGCCTTGAAATGACGATTGTAACGGAAGTCCATCAGGGTACGTAAACCTTCATCTACAACAAAGACAACGTTACCACCTCGGCCTCCATCACCTCCCCATGGACCGCCATTAGGGACGTATTTTTCACGGCGAAAGGCAACCATCCCATCGCCACCATTTCCAGCCTTGACCTTGATCTTGGCTGTATCTAAAAACATACTCATATTCTTTTCTCACTCTAAAAAGGGCTGGGAAATCCCAGTCACCAACTATTACAACTTGCTAGAAATCTAGCATTTTAAAATCTGCTAAATACACCGATGGCTGTAGCAAAGATACCTGCTAGGGTTACAAATAACATAATCAAAACGACAAACATTGTTAGTTTTTCAAAGAAAGTTTTTTTACGTTTCCCATTATCACCAAATGCCATTTTTTCTCCTTTACTATAATACTCTAATCTTAAAATTCATCTGATACAGGAGCGATTGCCCACAAGATCAAGTAAGCAATAAGTCCAGCACCATAACAGAAAGCTAGAACTCCCCAAATCACACGTACAATTGTAGGGTCAATATCAAAATAATTAGCTAAACCAGCGCATACACCACCGATTTTTTGATCTCTACTACTTCTCATAAATTTCTTTTTCATTTTTTTATTTCCTTTCTTTGATTCGATTAATCGTTCAAATATTTTCTTAAATGACTCAACTGTTTTCTAGAAGCTTTCAACATACGTCTTGAACCCTTGACCGGCATAGACACTGCTTGTTGTGGTATATAGAATACTGTCTTTAAAATGCGTTTCGTAACAGGTTCATCTGCAGTCAATTCTTTTTCAAAATTATTTGAAATAATAACATCTAGATAGAATTCATGCACTCTCTTAGCAAAATTCTCAGCCGAAATTTCATACAATTTTTCAGCCAAAAGTTTCTCATCCATCTTTGGAGTTGCAATTAAAGCTTCTAAAATAGCCCCTGCTAAATCTCTCTCTTCATAATAAAGAGTTCCAAACATTTTATGATTGATGAGGTTATCAAGATAGGGATTTCCGTGAGCTATCACCGGAGTCTTACTTGCAAGACTTTCAAGATAGGTCAAGCCTTGCGTCTCACTAGTTGAAGCTGAGATAAAGAAGTCAGCAGCCTTATAGTAAAGTGCGGTCTCACTTGGGGCAATCATCCCAGTAAAAATAACAGAATCTTGAATCTGTAAATCTGATGCTTGCTCCTTGAGATTTTCCAGATAAGGACCATCTCCAGCTACGACTAATTTAACATTTTGCTCTTCTTTTAGAACTTCTGGAAATGCTGCCAAAACGGCTTGAATGTTCTTCTCGTAAGAAACACGCGAAAGGCTAAGAAGCATCTTTTCATCTTCCTTAATACCTAGTTTAACCCGTAAGTCTGCGATATGTTCTGGTCCAATCTCTGGTCGTTCAAACTTGGCTAGCTCAATCCCTGTAGGAATAACACGCTTTTCAACTTTGACCCTATAATCTGATAGAAGGTCGCGCACAATTTCACTCGGACAAATCACTCCATCAACATCATGAAGGAAGCCTCTCACAAGATACTTGACCATACCTGGACGAATCAACATCCCTTTAGCGATATAGTGAACATAATCTTCGTACTGGGTATGATAGGTATGAATAACAGGGATTTTCAGCTCACGAGCTATCCAAATCCCTAATAAACCAAGAGAAAACTCAGTCTGCGTATGAATAATATCCAGCTTATATTGTTTTGCTATCTCAAGAGCTTTCGTAAATCCACGATAGGCGAAACGACGATCCTTAAAGGCAAAGAAAGGAACACTAGGGATACGGATAATCTGCCAGTCTTCATAACGATTAACATCCTTATCTGTTGTTGTAAAGATAAAGACGGCATGTCCTTGCTTTTCAAGTTCTGTTTTTAAGGTTCGAATACTGGTCGCAACACCCGAGACCTGCGGGAAATAAGTATCTGTAAATAAACCAATTCGCATATACTACCTCATTTTTTTCCTAAAGCTGCCTGCTCCCGATAGAATTTTAGCCAGATTTCAAGAAGATGCTCTTCTGAATATTCTCTTGAAATGGCCTTAGCCTTTTCTTTTAATTCTTTTAGTGCTTCTGGATGCTCTCGATATTCCAAGATAGCCTCTTTCATCTCTTCTACATCACTTGTTGGTCTGTAATTTCCTTCAAGAATGACCTTGTAAAGATCTAGATCACGAAGCATAATGGGTGCTTCACAACTCGCAGCTTCTAAAATAGTCATTGGAAAGAGCTCGTTATAACTTGGAAGCAAGAAAAGATCAGCCAAGGCATAGAGTTCTCTCATCCGTTCTGGATCAACAATCCCTGGGAAAATTAGATTTTCAGGAGGATTATCCATAATTTTTTTATAGCGCTCATAACCATCGGTTATTCCCCCAAAAGAGAATCCACCAGCCCAAATAAAAGTGATATCAGGTAATTCCTCAGCTAGAGTGATAAAGTCATCTATTCCTTTACGCTTCTGAACCTGACCTGCACCAACGACTACAAACTGATTCTCATCAATCCCCATATCTTTACGAAGTTGTTCAACTTGCTCTATAGGAAGTGGATGCCATTTTTCTTTGTTGACAAAGTTAGGAATATAGGTCACTTTTTCACGTGGAATTCCAGCAGCAACCAAATCCTCAATGAAGGTAGGATTGACCACAACCAGATGCTCCATACGGTCATAAAAAGAAAATACATAGCGTTTGACAATCCCCTTTAAGAAGAATGGAATCTTCAAACTACCTTCCAAGGTATCCGGTAAGAAGTGAACATAGCCAATCTTACGTCCAGAACGTTTTTTCTGAAAGGTCGAGAGGTAATAAGGAAAATCAATCGTATGAAAATGAGTAACATCCGCTTCGATTGGAAGATTTTCTGTTACGATCAGTTGGTCTTTCGCATCTCGTTTTAAAAGCTGCACCAGTTCACGATAAGCGCCAGACACACCTTGGCCTGCCACTTTTTCACTTGAACTTAGCATGTTGATGCGTAATTTCTCTTTTTCCATAGTAACCATTATACCATTTTCTTCAAATAAAATCAGCAAATAAAAAGAGAGATAGCATAAAAGCTGGGAATTCCTGGCGTCTACACTATTTCTCTTTTCATAATATACTTACTTGATACCTAAAGCGATACGAGCGTAACGGCTCATTTTCTCAACTGTCCAAGCTGGATACCATACTAATTTAACTTCAACGTTAGTAACTTCTGGAACATCTGTCATAGCATCATAGATTTGGTCAGTTAAAAGATCTGCCAAAGGACAACCCATAGTTGTCAAGGTCATATCAATTTCAGTCTCACCTGTATCGCCATCAAAACGAATCTCGTAGATCAAGCCTAGATTGACAATATCAATCCCCAATTCAGGGTCAATCACTTCTTCTAGTGCTGTCAAAATTCGTGTTTTGATATTTTCGATTTGTTCTTCTGTGTAAGCCATCTTCACTCCCCCTCAACTTAATCTTCAATGAAATCACGAAGTGGTTTGCTTCGACTTGGCTGGCGAAGTTTTCTCAAAGCTTTTGCCTCAATCTGACGGATACGCTCACGAGTCACGTTGAAGACTTTACCAACATCTTCCAAGGTACGCATTTTCCCATCATCAAGACCAAAACGGAGACGCAAGACATTTTCTTCACGATCTGTAAGAGTATCCAAAACTTCATCCAATTGTTCGCGCAAAACGATACGAGTTGTATAGTCAACTGGATTTTCAATCACTTCGTCCTCGATAAAGTCACCAAGATGGCTATCGTCCTCTTCACCGATTGGTGTTTCAAGAGAAACCGGCTCTTGGGCAATCTTGAGGATTTCACGGACCTTGTCTGGTGTCATATCCATGCGTTCGGCGATTTGTTCAGGAGTTGGATCTTGTCCCAACTCTTGAAGCAGATTACGTTGTTCACGAACAAGCTTGTTAATGGTTTCCACCATGTGAACTGGGATACGGATGGTACGAGCTTGGTCAGCAATGGCACGAGTAATAGCTTGACGAATCCACCAAGTCGCATAAGTTGAGAATTTGAACCCTTTAGAGTAGTCAAATTTATCAACGGCCTTCATCAAGCCCATGTTTCCTTCTTGGATCAAGTCAAGGAACTGCATTCCACGTCCGACATAACGTTTAGCGATAGATACTACCAAACGAAGGTTAGCTTCTGCAAGGCGTTGTTTAGCTTCGATATCACCCGCTTCAACAGCAAGGGCCAACTCTTTTTCCTCTTCATTTGTAAGCAGAGGAACAACCCCGATTTCTTTCAAATACATACGGACAGGGTCATTGACCTTAGCAGAGGTTGAACCGATCAAATCTTCATCAGTCAACTCTGGTTCTTCCTCAGTGCTCAAAACACGCGCACTTGGATTTCCTTCGTTGTCCGTAATTGAGATACCAGCATCTTGAATGCGTTGCAAAAGATTCTCAATACCTTCCACGTCTAAAGTGAAGGGAATTACTAGGGCGTTATTGATTTCATCATCAGTTGCTGTACCAGTTTTTTTATGATTGCGAATAAATTCCGCTACTTGGACGTCAAAGGTTGTTACTTCTTTTTGTTTTGTTGCCATTCTTACTCCATTCTTCTTTTTTGGGCAATTAAGCGTTCTAGCTCTTCTAATGCGGTGTCTGTATCACCGACATGGCTAGCTTCCTGAACTTTCTTTTTAATTTGCAGATTTTCCTGATTCAAGAGAGCTCTTTTTCGAGACTCTTCCACTTCAGCTAACTCGTGAGGGGACATCTCAGGTGGCAAATCTAAGGCTAGGACTTGATACCAAGCACTCTCCACTTCTCTGGTCTGATGAGCCAAATCCTCAGACGAGATACTTCCATTATCAATCAAGAGTCCATACAAGGTCTGAAACTCTGGAGTTTCAAAAATAAAGTCATCTCTTAAGCGGTAGTCATTGAGCACCAAAGGATGTTCCATCATTCGGTAGAGAATATGAGCCTCCGCTCTCATCACTGCTGTCAGTTGCTTAGTGACAGACATAGTGACAGGACTCGGACTATAGGTCTCCTTGACCTTCTCCTTTCTCTGTCTAACACGACTTTCATTGACAATATGTTCGACTTGCTGATAGTCAAAAGATGGCAAGTGATCCGTCAAAATGTGAATGTAGGAATTCTGAGCTGTGATAGAGGGTTCCTTGGCGATTAAGGGAGCAATTTTCTCTATAAATTCAATTTGAGCTTGTAGATTTTCACTGTTTTCCGGTCTGAAATGATGGATGTAAAACTCAACAGGACTGATGCGTGTATTGGTTAAGAGATAAGCCAAGTCTTGAGGAGAGTTTTTCTGCAAATATTCATCCGGATCCATCGCGTCAGGAATCTGGACTACTTGGACAGGTAAATCTTTAAGCTCATCCAAGGCTTTAGCCGTCGCAGCTTGTCCAGCCTTATCTCCGTCATAGGTGACGATCACTTTTTTGGTAAAGCGTTTCAGATGCTCCACATGTTCACTCGTCAGTGCGGTACCCATAGAAGCAACTGCATTTTCAATACCAGCACGATAAGCCGCAATGACATCCATAAACCCTTCCATAAGGTAGATTTCAGGAGCCTTGCCCGATCCTTTTTTTACCCTCTCCAAATGATATAATTCGTAACTTTTGTTAAAAATTGCCGTCGCTCGACTATTTTTATACTTTCCAGTTTGAGAATCAGTCTCTTGCCATACACGACCAGAAAAGGCAATCACCTTTCCTTGATCATTTGAAAGAGGAAACATAATGCGATTATGAAAGGTATCAAAGAATTGGTTACTCTCAGATAGATAAAACAAACCTGAATCCAGCAAGTCCTTCTCACTATAATCATCTGCTAAACGCTGATATAGATAAGAGCGTTCTGCTGGAGCTAAACCAATCATAAAATGCTTGAGAACATCATCTGTTAAGCCACGTTTATAGAGATAGTTTCTCGCCTCTTCACCCATCTTAGTCGTCATGAGAATGGCATGATAAAAACGAGCGGCTTTCTCATGCATATCGTAGAGATTTTGATGGGGCGACCTAGGCTGTACAGAACCTTGAACAGGCGCTGCCATCTGAATCCCAAGTCTCTCAGCTAATATCCTCACTGCATCCGCAAAGGTTACCTGCTGGTACTCCTCAATAAACTTAAAAACATCTCCAGAACGACCACATCCAAAGCAGTGGTAAAATTGCTTATCTTCGACCACGTTAAAGGAAGGGGTCTTTTCACCATGAAAAGGACAGAGCCCTAAAAAGTTCCGTCCAGATTTTTGTAAAGAAATCACTTCTCCTATGATTTCGACAATATTGGTATTGTTTTTGATCTCTTCGATGAGTCTCTTGTCAACCATAGACAATACCTCCATTTTATCACAGTTTACTCTAACTAGTATAGCTTATTTCTGAAAAAAAGTAAACCATTTCATACACTTTACATGATACTATTTCATAAGTTTCCAGCAGTCATGAAAAAGTGAATCTTTTGAGCAAACCATTCTAATATTTGAAAGAAAAATAGAAAAAATTAAAGACTATTTCACCTGATTTTCGAGATTATTTTTCAATATCCTACTAATATACTGACCATCTTTTCTACTGATACAAGCTGTTGCATAAGTCAATGGTGCTTTGTATACCACTCCTCTATAGGATGGATCAGTCAATACAGGCATAGAATAATAGGCGTTCTTTTTATTTTTAAGGTCAATATACCATTTACCTCCTAGGTGTTTGCGAAAGGTTTCACCGATATAAACGGTCAAATAATCCAACATCTTGCGGTTTGCTATCAAAGCATGGTGGTCTTCGTAGTGAGCTAAGATCCAAGCCTCCAAATCATCCAAGGACTGCATACTATAGTCTAAATTTAGCCCTTCTTTCTCCGCAAACTCCCTTGTGAAATAGTCCATCTTAAATCCAATCTGAAAAATCCATTCCTGAAAATCTTCTTGTGTGTATGCCATGTTTTTATCTCCTTACTCCTCTATCAAAGTTTAAGATTCTTAGATTGATTATATTATAAAGGAAAACAGACGAAAAGAGAAATATAAATAATATTTAAAAACAACTAAAAAACTTAGAAGTAAAATTTCCACTTCCAAGTTTTTATATCAATTATTTAAAATCATCTACTCAAATAGTTGATAGTAATCAGAAATTTTCATCTTGGCTTTCTCATCCTTGTTTAAATCTTGGATGATTCGTCCTTCTTTCATGACAATGAGGCGATTTCCATACTTGAGAGCATCTTCCATATGGTGGGTAATCATCAGAGCAGTCAGATTGTCCTTGCTGACAAAGTCATCTGTCAACTCCATCAAGGCCACACTTGTTTTAGGGTCAAGGGCTGCTGTATGTTCATCCAACAAAAGGAGTTCTGGACGTTTTAGTGTTGCCATTAAGAGACTCAAGGCCTGTCTTTGTCCACCTGACAAGAATTCAATCGGTGTATCCAAGTGTTTTTCTAGACCATTTCCAACCTTCTCAATGGTTGCTTGAAATTCTTCCTTATAGGATGACAATTTTCTTGGGAAAAGTCCACGTTTTTCCCCACGGAACTTAGCAATCAAAAGGTTTTCTGCAACGGTCATACGAGGGGCTGTTCCCATCTTAGGATCTTGGAAAACACGAGAGAGATACTTGGCACGTTTCTCAGGGCTGAAATGAGTCACATCCTCACCCATGATACGAATGCTACCGCTGGTTAAAGGTAAAGTTCCCGCAATGCTATTAAAGAGGGTTGATTTCCCTGCACCATTTCCACCCAAAATTGTGATAAAGTCATGTTCATAAATATCAAGTGAAACATCGTTTAGAATAATTTTTTCTTCGTCAAAGCCATTTTTCACAATTTTTGTGGCATTTTTTAATTCTACAATTGCTGTCATTTGCTTAACTTGACTCCTTTCAAATATTTATCCTTAAGGGTTGGGATTACTAGACAAGTGGCTAGGATAAGGGCACTGTATAGACGGAGGTAGCTAGTATTAAAGCCGAGAGCAATAACGCCCCATACCAAGAATTGATAACTGATGGAACCAACAACAATAGTAACCAAACGCTCTGCTAGGGTAAGACTCTTGAAGAGGACCTCACCGATAATCAAGCTGGCAAGACCAACAACGATAACACCGATACCACGAGAGACATCCGCATAACCTTCTTGTTGAGCGATAAGTGCGCCAGCAAGTGCGATTACACCATTTGACAAGACCAAGCCCATAAGCTCCATACGTCCTGTATTGATACCAAAACTACGAGCCATGTCTGGATTATCCCCTGTAGCGATATAGGCCTGTCCAAGTTTGGTATCTAGGAAGAAAAGCATGAGAAGGATAACCAAAGTCACAAAGATTAAACCTGTCAGTAATTGATTAACCTCTGATGAAAATGGAAGAACATCTTGGATTTGCTTGGTGTTTAAGAGTCCAAGGTTAGCCCGTCCCATAATCATGAGCATGATAGAATGACAAGAAGTCATGACTAAAATTCCTGATAAAAGAGTTGGAATTTTCCCTTTGGTATATAATAACCCCGCTGCTAAACCAGCAAGACACCCTGCCCCTACAGCCGCTAAAGTCGCAAGAAAAGGATTAACTCCTTGCGTAATCAGAGTAACTGCTACTGCTCCTCCAAGTGGGAAGGAACCCTCAGTTGTCATATCTGGAAAGTTGAGGATACGAAAGGTCATAAAGATTCCTAAACCTAGGATAGCCCAGACCAATCCCTGTGAAATAATAGATATTAGCATGTTTGATTCATTTCCTTTATTTTAAAAATTGGAGGAGATGTCTCCAACTCCTCCCTCATTCTTATTCGATTACTTGACCAGCTTCTTTGAGAACTGATTCAGGAATAGTGATTCCAAGTTCTTGAGCAACTTTTTTGTTGATCACTGATTTACCAGTTGAGAAGACATTAACTGGTGTATCTGCAGGTTTTTCACCCTTCAAGACTTTAGCAATCATTTTACCAGTAGCAACACCAAGATCATGTTGGTCCACAACGACTGATGCCAAACCTCCAGCTTCTACCATGGCAGTCGCACTTGGGTAGATTGGTTTTTTAGCTGTTTGGTTACTTGATACTACCGTTGAGAATGCAGATGCGATTGTGTTATCAATTGGGACCCAGATTGCGTCCACTTTACCAGTCATAACGTTCACTGTTGAAGCAATTTCGTTCGTTGAAGGTACTGCAAAAGTTTCCACTTTCAGACCAGCTTTTTCAGCGTAAGCTTTGAACTCTTCAACTTGTGATTTAGAGTTATCTTCACTACTTGAATAAAGTGCTCCAACCGTCTTCACATCAGGAGTCAATGTTTTGATCAATTCAACCTGTTGTTCAGCAGGGTTGTGGTCAGACACCCCAGTGATGTTCCCGCCTGGTTTTTCCAAGTTTTGTACAAGGTTAGCACCAATTGGGTCTGTGATCGCAGCCATGATAACAGGAAGATCTTTTGTTGCACTTGCAAGAC
The DNA here is from genome assembly GCF_964238205.1 of Streptococcus oralis. Taxonomy (GTDB): domain Bacteria; phylum Bacillota; class Bacilli; order Lactobacillales; family Streptococcaceae; genus Streptococcus; species Streptococcus oralis_CZ. The sequence goes on along the minus strand of NZ_CAXSLF010000005.1, from coordinate 106,636 downwards.
CTTGAGCAGCAGGTGTTGCGATTCCGACAACGACATCATTTCCGTTTGCCACCAATTGTTTACTCATTGTAGCAACCTTACTTTGGTCACCTTCTGAGTTCATAAAGTCGATTTTAACTTTGTCGCCTTTATAACCTTCTTCAGCAAGTCCATCTTGAATTCCTTGGTAAATCAAATCAAGTGATGGATGGCTAACGAATTGTAAAACACCAACTTTAGCTGTCTTGTTAGCTGTCTCTGTTTTAGTTTCTTGTTTTGTTAAGTTAGAGTAGACCAAGCTTCCTCCAACAACAACTGCTAATGCTGCGATAATACCTAGTAAACGTTTATTCATATCTATTTCTCCTTATTTATTAAACTTAGTAATGTTCATTTCACTTTCAATATAACTTTACCAAGCGTCGCCATCGTTTGATTTCCATCATTTTTTCCTCCTCATAGAAAAAGTCCTCACACAAAAAACTTGTGTGAGGACGTCGATGCGCGGTGCCACCTCAATTATAGGAACTTGTCCTATCGCTCTTACTCGCTTCACGAGTTGCACTGTAAGGTGTGCTCACCGAATTCTTATGATTTCAAATTCTTAATAACATTCAGCCCAATTTTCATCACTTCCACCTATCTGTTTTCACCAACCACAGACTCTCTAAAAAATTTCAATGATTACTTTCTGAATGGTTAAATTATATCATTTTACTAAAACTTGTCAAGGGTTTTCATAAAATATTTTTAAAAAAGTGTAAAATTAGAGAGAGAGTAAGTTAATCATATGCCTATGGGGATTGGCTTAACAATGTAACATTACAAAAATCTATATAATTTTGCAAATTATTTCAACCAAATATGAAACATATCTTCATCAACAATTTTTTCAAGAATGATAGTATTTTCATTTATATCATATGCAATTAATTTATTACCAGCTAAAACTAATAAAATATTATCATCGAGAAGCTTAATATCTTTTATGTAGTCTGTTTCAGCTGAAAATCCAAATCGAGATAGATTGACAAAGCTTGATTTATGACTAGTTACATCAAATAGACTGAAAGCAATTTTTCCTGAATCATTACTCTCATGCTCAATTGCTAACAAATTTTCTCCTAATTCAATAATGTTAACTGGACCAATTTCATCTAAATCAAAAAATTCCTTAAGTCCTGATTCCATATCATAGTGAAAAACTTTCCCCCAAAGTACTTTTTCCTTGGTCGAGTTAATTCGATATCCACCGGAAACTGAATAGAGTTGTTTACCCTTCACAATGCTATCGTCAAAAAAATAAGTCAAGTTAGGATCATCATAGAGAATTTCTTTATTTTCAAACTGTAATTTTTTGTTTTTTAGTGAAAAATGATGTAAGTAGGTTGGGTAATTATCATTACTGTTAACATCTACTCCCAAAAAGTAGATATTATCACCATCGTTTGAAAAATCTGTAGCAAAAACAGAATTTTTGAAAATATATTTATCTACTTCCTTTAAATTTGTATCAAAAACTGCAATAAAACTATCATATGTATTTGCTTCAGAAGTAAAATAGTAATCTGGATTTACGCCAGCTGTTGAAAAAGCATAATCGGTGGTCTTATTATAGTGAATTTTTCCAGTTTCAAAATCAACTGATATTATTCTACCTACTACACCTAAGGGTGGACCTTCTTCAGAAAATAGCAAATAACGATTGGAAATTTCTGCACGCTTAACAACTTGATTAATCTGGCCCTTTACTATATCTATTTTTTCATCAGAAACTTTCTCAAATGAATTATCTTTAAAATTATACCCCTCCACACTGTGGTATCCCAATAAATAAAAATCAACATTTGACTGTATAGAAAATTGTTTTGATGACGAAGCAGAATATCTTTGGATGAAAAATAACACTCCCAATAAAATAATAATGGCTACAACAATAACATGACCAACTTTTTGTTTCCTATTCATACTCATTTATTCCTATTCATAACTCTAGTCATCAGCCTAATAGTTATTAAACAACCTATCATAACTATTCTCCTAATCTAATTAGATTCATCTTCATACTTACAATTGTAAGCCTTTTCCTCTATATATAGAATAGCATTATATTTAGGTCTTGTAAACGAATTTAATGCTCTATTTCGTTTTATATATATTTAGTTGACTAAAAGAAAGCCAAAAAAATTTTTCGAACATCAATAATTTAAGCTAGGAGAATGGTCATTAGGAGATAGATAAAGTTCTAGTTATAAGGTGAAATAAAACTGTTTGCCTCTCTTGGCTGATCGAAAGAGTAGACATTAAATCATCCCTATGCCTCTTGGGAAAGGGGAACTAATGATAATCACAACTGGCTGATTCGTATAGGATTCCCTAAAAGAAAAAAGAAAACGACTCCTAAAGAAGTCGCCTTCATTGTTAATCGGATGAATAACTATCCTAAAATACACTTGGGCTACAAGTTACGTTGGAAATTGCTATTTGCTATCCAACTTGAACTTGAGACTTGGCCAATCCCTACGTTTTTGGAAAATCTTGCTTGTATCAACCTGAATTACGTAATCCTGTAGCAATTCCGTTGATAGTTGTATGGATTAATCTTTCTTCATCTGAAGATAACTCACCACGACGTTGACGCTTAATCAATTCTAACTGAATATAGTTAAGAATATTGAAATAAGGCATACGGTAGTTGAGACTGTCTTTCAAATAGGTATTTTCTGCCAAGAGCTCCTCATGGCCTTCAATAGCCAAGATAACATCCTTAGTCAACTGCCATTCATCTAAAATCGTATAGTAAATTGCTTGTACTTCTTCACTTTCACAAAGTTTAGCGTATTCAAAGGCAATGTTCATATTTGATTTTGACAAGACCATATCGACGTTGGATAGGAGTGATTGGAAGAATGGCCAGTTTTGATACATATCACGAAGATATTCAATATTTTTAGGATCTTGGTCGATAAATTCCTTAAAGCTTGAACCAACTCCATACCAGCCTGGGAACATAACACGACTTTGTGACCATGAGAATACCCAAGGAATAGCACGTAAACCACCAATTTCAGTGATCGTTTTACGAGCTGCTGGACGAGAACCAATATTGAAACTTGAGATCGCCTTGATTGGACTAGATTCAAAGAAATAATCATAGAAATGTTCATTTCCAAATACGAGTTCACGATAAATATCGTAGCTACGACCTACAACCTGATCCATAATTGCTTCATAGCGATTTGAAGTATTGGTGTCACTCTTCTTCTTAGTAATCATACGGTTGATTGCTGCTGATACCAACATTTCAAGGTTGTAGTAGGCTGCATCCTTGTTTCCATATTTGTTGCCGATAACTTCCCCTTGCTCTGTCAAACGGATACGATCCTTGATGGACTTGAGCGGTTGAGAAGCAATGGCATCATAAGTAGGGCCACCACCACGGCCAACGGTACCACCACGACCATGGAAGAAGGTTACTTTGACTCCAAATTCATCACCAATAGCAGTCAATTGTTGTTGGGCCTTATAGAGTGTCCAACAAGATGATAAATAACCACCATCCTTGTTACTATCAGAGTAGCCTAGCATGATTTCTTGGTAATTGTTTTTAGAAGCAATCCATTTCTTAGCAAGTGGTAGAGAGAAATACTTTCTCATAGTTTCTTCAGAATGATCCAAGTCTTCGATCGTTTCAAAGAGTGGTACAATCTGAACACGCGCCTTTTCAGCATCCACCAGTCCAACTTCTTTTAGCATGATTGCTAATTCCAGCATATCAGATACGCTGGTTGCGTGAGAGATAATCGTTTGACGAATGACATCTTCTCCTAAACGGTCTTTTAATTCACGTGCTGTTTGGAAAATAGCCAATTCTTTTTCAAGCAGTTCAGACTTCTGAGCATGAGTTGCAGACAAGATGCGAGGATCTTCTAACAATTCATGTAAAAGTAAGTCACACTTTTCATCTTCTGACAAATCACTATAGTGGTCATTGATTCCAGCAGATGCTAACAATTCAGCTACACAGGCTTCATGAACGCTTGAGTCTTGACGCATGTCGATGGAAGCCAGGAAGAAACCAAAGACTTCTACAGCTTCTAAAAGTTCTGCAAATTCACCAGTAAGCAAGGCCTCTGCCTTATTTTCAAGTAATGAGTCCTTAATAATGTATAGATCTTGCTTAAACTCTTCGACTGTTTCGTAAAATGGTGGACGATCTTCAGCCAGTTCTTGAATAGCTCCTGAAAGTCGACTGCTAATATAGTCTGTAATCACTCCTTGTTGATGCCCTTGAGTACTAAGAAGACGTTCAACAGGATGACGTTCATCAGCTGACGAGCCAACAACAGACCATTCTTTTAAATTCAAGAGAGTTTGAATCAATTTGGACTGAATCAAATGAAAGGCACGACGATAGGGTTCTTTTTCACGAAAGACGGATGTATCTCCAGACTGAGCAGCCATTTCTTCAACAGCTTTGCTAGTTTTTGATAAATTCGTTGAAAGAGAGAAGGTACGATAAAGACTAGAAATCTTACTGATATAATAGTTCAAAACCACTTCACTTTGAATGGTAGCAGAACGCATAAGTGTCTCAGCTGTTACAAATGGATTTCCATCACGGTCTCCACCGATCCACATTCCCATAGTAATTGGTTTGGCTTGTTTAAGATCAATTCCTTGCTCTTTTGCTAGACGTTTGTACTCAAGCATCAAGTTAGGGACAGCCTGTAGGAAGGAACTATTGTAGTACTCCATCACATTGGTGATTTCGTTGGTTACTTTTAGTTTCTTCTCACGAATCATATCCGTCTGCATGATAATCTCAATGTAGCGACGAAGATCATTATGCCATTTTTCCTTGTTAATGAGCCCCATTCTCACATCACGATATTTACGCAAAAGGGTATGGATGTGAGTGGTCAAATCCAACATACTTTTACGTTGAACCTGAGTTGGATGGGCTGTCAAAACTGGCACCACGTTCAAGTGCTCAAGGATCTCAGCAGCGTTTTCTTTTTCAGCCACCATTTTGATCGTTGTTGACAATTTACCCAGATAGTCTTGATCGACATTATTTAGGTGGTTAATCTCATAAGCCAAGTCAACATCTTCTGAGATGTTAATTAAAAGTGGCAAGATAGAGAAGTATCTAGAAATGTAGACCATCTCATCATTTGAAAGGCTTGTTACTACTTTATCTAACCCTTGATAGTCAAGTTTTGACGAAAGTTCCTTCAAGTGCATGATCTTATCAAAGGTTTCAGCAGGAAGCATATTTTTCGTGATATCTTCCAGCATATCCGTCAAGATTTGAACTTCCTCTTGTACGACCGTTTTGTTACTATAATTTTCTAACTTTTGAAGAGACATTTTTTTCTCCTTGTTATCTATGTCTTAAAGCTGTGCGTCGTATTCGCTAAAAAGTCGCGCACGCTTTTCACTGGCATCAATATTTAATACAAATGCTATGGCTACAGAAAGAACCAAGAGACTATTCCCCCCTTGCGAAAGGAAAGGGAAGGTTACTCCTGTTGAAGGAATCAAGCCTGATATACCTCCAATGTTAACAAATACCTGTATCAGGATCATGCCCCCAATACCTATTGCTACCATTGAGTTGAAAGGATCCCTTGCGCGAATTCCTACCAAAATGATTCGTAGAATTAAGAAGAATAGGAGAGCGAGAATAAGACTTGCTCCTACAAATCCAAACTCTTCGATGACAATCGAAAAGACAAAGTCTGTATGGGCTTCTGGTAGATAACCACGTTTTTCAATAGAATTTCCTAATCCCAGACCAAACCATCCTCCATTAACCATGGCATAGTAGGAATTGGCCAACTGGTGTCCAGCTCCAGCAAGGTCATTAAAGGGGTTGAAAAAAGCACTGAACCGCTTGGCAACATAACCAAATACAGGAATTTTAGAGAATTTCTCAACACCGATTATCCGAATGGCTGTTAAGGAAATCATAGAGACACCAGCTAGTAAGCCCAGAATAGTTGTGAACCATCGATAAGCTATTCCACTGATAGTATACATGAGCAAGGATACTAAAATCAAGATAGTAGCATTTCCTAGGTCTGGGAAAATCGCCAAACTACCAATCATAACCAGCAGAACAAAACGCCAATCATTAAATGCTCGAGGAATCCACTGATTAAGGGTTAAAACTTGGAAGTCGTAAACAGCTATCTCATCCTGTTGTTTTGAAAAACGCTGTGCTAGATACCAGACAATGATAATTTTTAAATACTCTGCTGGTTGAATCGTTATTGGACCAACCTTGATCCAGCCATAGGCCCCATTGACAGGAATCCCAATTAAACGCGCTAGAGCTAGCAGTATCAGCTCAACAAACATGACGATGAAGATTAATCGCTCATTTCGCAGAAATCCTAATTTCAATTTATAAATCAAGGCAATTAAAAACAAACTGGCTATCCAGAAAATTCCTTGATTTCGAACCAGTTGCAGGGTACTTTTTCCCTCTTGGATAAGAGTTGCACTAGTTGTCGAATAAACTACTATCAATCCTAGAACGGATAACAGTAAATAAGGAATCAAAATGGAATAATTCAGCAGGTGTCTTTTACTTATTTTCATATGTCACCTATCTATCGGAAAAATTATCTTATTTTCCCATATTATTTCTAGTTTTATAAGCTATTATACCATTTTTTAGCCTAGAAAAAAACTCTTACAGTATAAACATTCGAATTTTACCCAAGACAGGCTCATGATTAAAAATTCTTGAGTAACATCTTTACTCAATCTACAAATAGTTGAAAGTTACTTGAATTCGTTAAACTTTAATGTTCTTATTTCAGAAAATCAAAAACTACCTCCCAGACAAAGGAAGGTAGTTCATTACTATCTTAGTTTGAGGCGCTACTGCTGCTGTCAGAAGTTGTTTCGCCTTTGATGTATTGTGTAAAGATATTTTGGAAGGCCTGATCTTTAACTTTAATATTGGCATCTTGCAATTCTTTACTAATAACACCTTGAACAAAGGTTGCATCATTTTGTTTTTGAGTCAAAATGATTGTTTTAAGTTTTTCTTTGTAGTCATCCAAGTTTGAAGATTTTTCTGACTTCTTAGTTAGTTTCACAATGTAGAAACTACTTGTATAAGCTTGAGTTCCTGGAGCAGTGATAACATCTGAAATTCCGTTAACATCAAGCGCAAAAGCAGCTTTTTTAACCACGTCTGGCAATTCTGTTGATGCAGAGTCAAAGGTAATTTCTCCACCATTTTCTTTAGTCTTTTCGTCTGTAGAATTGTCTTTTGCAAGTTGTGCAAAGTCAGCTCCAGATTCTTTTGCTTTGGCAAGAACTTCCTTAGCCTTATCTTCACTGTCAAGTTTAATAATTTGAGCCGTTACTTCTGGAGTATACTCTTCAAATGCTTTTTTATAGTTTTCATCTGTTAGTTCAGCTTCAGCGGCTTTCTTAACAGCATACTCAACTAATTTACTTGTACGAATTTGTGCTTTACGGCTTTCAGCAGTCATACCTGAACGGGCGAGAATCGTTTGATAGCTATCACCGTATTTCTTTTGTTCTTCTGCAACGGCATCCTCTACTTCTTTATCGCTAACTTCTGAACCATATTGTTTTTCAAAAACTTTTTGAATGGTCATATTTAGCAAGACTTGTTGTGCAGTCGCATTGTTTTTAACTTCTTCAAAGAATTGATGCTCAGTAATAACATCGCCCTTCATGCTAATCAAGTCAGTTCCTTCAGAACTGTTTGAACAAGCAGCCAAAGTGGCTACTGACAACAATGTGATGGCTCCTGCCATTAGTTTTTTCTTCATGTTTACTCCTTTTGTTCACTAAATAAAGGTTTACCTTACCTATTTTACCAAATTGTCTTAAAAATATCTGAAATCAATCAATATCAGGCAGTTCTACTTCTGCTTGATTTTTTCTCAGCATGAGAATTCCGTCTCCAAGAGGAACTAAAGTAGCGGTTAATCCTGAATTGTCCAAAGTCGCATCAAAGAGTCGTTGCAAGCCACGATAAATCGTTCTTTGTCCTCGACGGACTTCCATGATATCCCTAGCAATATCTCCTCCTTGGAAAATATCATCTAAGACAACCACTCCACCTACTTCTAGGTGTTTGAGGATTTCTGGTAGAAAGATGATGTATTTGGACTTAGCAGAATCCATAAACACAAAATCATAGGTCTCTGTCAACGTTGACAAGACATCTACCGCATCACCTTCTAAGAGAGTGATTTGTTTGCGTTGATCAAATTTTGCAAAATTTTCCTTGGCAAAACCAATCATCTCAGGATTTCGGTCAATAGTGGTGATTTTTGACTTGGGTGAATGCTCTGCCATCAAAAGTGCTGAAAATCCAATCGCCGTACCAATCTCTAAAATATTTTTTGGTTGAATGGTTTCCATAAGGAAACGAAAGTAGGCGACGGTTTCATGAGGAATGATGGGAATATTTTCCTTGCGAGCAAAGTTTTCTAGTTCTTTTAGGGAACCTGTCACCTGCTTTTGTCTGTGGCGCATGAACTCGACAATCTCATGCTTGACAACAGGACGTCGCATGTTATGATTGGCATTTTTACTATAAGACTTTACCATCTGCCTTATGCCAATCCTAATTTTTCAACAAGGGCTTCAAACTCATCCAAACGGCGTTCAAAGACTGCAAAGGCATCGTTGAGGTAATCTTCTTTTTCCATGTCAACACCAGCTTTACGCATGATATTGAGTGGATAGTCTGACTTCCCTGCTTTGAGATAGTCGATATAGCGATCACGATCCTCTTGGCTACCATGAACAATCTTTTCAGCCAAAGCTGAAGCTGCTGCAAAGCCTGTTGAATATTGATAGACATAGTAGTTATAGTAGAAATGCGGGATACGAGCCCACTCGTACTGGATTTGAGGATTGTCTTCCTTGCTCAAGCCATAATATTCTTGGTTCAAGTCAGCATAGAGATTGTTTAGGAACTCACTTGTCAAGACTTCACCATTTTGGTCAGCTTGATGAATAGCATGTTCAAATTCAGCAAATTGAGTTTGGCGGAAGACTGTTCCACGGAAACCATCTAGGAAGTTGTTGAGAATTGCAAAGCGTGTTGCATCGTCTTGAACTTCTTGCAATAATTTTTCTGTCAGGATGTTTTCATTAGTAGTTGAAGCAATTTCTGCCAAGAAGATTGAGTAATCCCCATATACATAAGGTTGTGTTTCACGCGTATAGCTAGAATGCATACTGTGCCCTGTCTCATGTACAAGAGTAAAGAGATTATCTAGGTTATTCTGCCAGTTAAGAAGCATGAAGGCGTTGGTATCATAAGAACCACCAGAGTATGCACCTGAACGCTTGCCTTGATTTTCATACACATCAATCCAGCGTTCGCTGAAGGCACGTTTAACACGACTCAAGTAATCCTCACCAAGAACTGCCAAAGATTCTTCCGCTTTTTTTAAGGCTTCCTCATAAGTAAAGCTGTATTCCACTGAAGACAATGGAGTGTAGACATCGTACATCTTGAGGTCTGGAATACCCAAGATTTTTGAACGAAGAGCCAAATAACGATGCAAGAGTGGCAAATGCTTACGAACAGCAGATACTAGATTATCATAAACACTTTCTGGCACAAAGTTTGCCGCAAGAGCTGCTTCACGCGCACTCTTGTAGTTACGGACTTTGGCACGGTAGTTTTGCACTTTAACATTGGTCTGCAAGGTTTTAGCGTAAGTGTGCTGGTATTGCTCATAAGTAGCATAGAGGGCTTCATAAGCTCCACGACGAACCTCACGATTCTTAGATTCTACCAAGCGCATATAAACGCCGTGTGATAATTGAACTTCATTTCCATCTTCATCTTTAACAAATGGAAAGACGATATCTGCATTATCTAAAATAGCAAAGGTTTCACTAGCAGCACCGAAGATTTCCCCAGCACCTGCAAGCAACTCTTCTTCACGTTGTGAAAGGACATGGTCCTTATTTTGCAATAGTTTATCAAAGAAGTGTTTATAAGGCTGGAGTTTTGGTTCTTCTGCTAAAAAGTTTTGATACTGGTCTTCTGTAATAGCCATAAATTCTGGTTCATAGAAAGAGAAGACTTGATCAAGTTGACTATAAAGAGTCATTGCTTTTGCATAGTATTCTTGATATTTAGCTACTCGTGTATCTTGGTCGTTTTTCATATGTGCATAGACATAAAGTTTTTCAAGACGACGACTCAAGTCCAGATAACGCTCTGTAATGTCAAGAAGGCTTTCTGCACTATCCAAGAGATGTCCTTCAAGACTAGCTGCTTGTTTTGTATCTTCCGTTAAAAGGGCGAGTTCTTCTTCCCATTTCTGGTCAGATTCAAAGATCGTTGATAGATCCCATGTATCTTTTTCATTGATTTCATTTCGTTGTAATACCATAAGTTTCCTCCATCCTTTCTATTTTACCATATTTTTTAAGAAATATTGCTGATAAAAGGCAGGTGGATAGAGCTTTTGTAACTCAGTTTGAGGATTTTTTTGATAATAAATTCGAAAGTTGCGATAATAATCACTAATATCCTGTTTAATTTGACAAAAAGAATCATGTTCTATCGGCCTTACTTGAGGATACCAGTCTTGATTCTTCAGATTCAAAAGGTTCTCCCCTCTCAAGTAGGCCTTGGCTTGTTGCTTCATCCAATAGGGATTTTGATAGTAGAGTTGTTTTTGAATGTAATGACAAATGTTCTTATCTTGTTCAACCGAAAAAGTGGTAAGATTTTGTTGATGATAAGGAGTCCGTAATATTTCTAGAAGATTTCCTTTGTCATAAGAAAATTCCTTGACCTGATAATGGAGTTTCCCTTTCAAATCTTGGTGAAGGAGGTACTTAAGTCTTAAAACTTGTTTTTTATGGTCTAACTCCCAAATATGAAAGCCCATATTATTACTGAAGTAAAGAAAATCTCTCTGAAGTTTAGTTAGTCGCTCTTTTAGCCAGAGTTTTTCTCCCAGTAGCCAAAGAACTTGAATTCCCAAACTTCGATAACCATTGCTTCTGTTCCTCAAAAGGTCACATGAAATGGGACTGCATTGAATTTCTAGAGCTAGTTGTTTATTGATAAAGATATCTGCAATTTGCTTCAGTTCAGGTATCAGGCATTCCATCTCTACCTTAGCATTCTTCTTAGCCCAATAAAAAAGACTTTTCTTATTTTCTAGGTGTTCTGGTCCTTCATTTTCATGAAAAAAATCACATTTTTTGAGACTTTCATGAGCGAAATGTGAACGCACGTTTTTTCCTTTCCTCAAGCGGACACTCGTTCCACAAGCCGGACAATAATAAACTTGTTTGACTAGTTCATCCTCCAAGGCATTGACTAGGCTCCCATTTTCATCTCTAGCTAAAAACATAAAACCTCCTTTTCTACTTTATTCGAAAAGGATATGAAAAAGGCTGAGAAATCCAGCCTTTCCATTATATTTTGAGGATAATCCTTTAATCCAGCTCATATTTTATGCTTTTTGATATGTTTTTGTAACATGGGAATCAGATTTGAAATTTGATCTTGTTTAATCACCAATACACCGTACTCTTGACAGCGATGGTTATATACGGGATTGATTTTTCCAGAGCAAACAATTAATTTCAAACAAGTTTCACCAGCAAAATGATTGGCATATACCTCTAGTTCATTAATAGCTTCTACAGACAAGTCTGTCATTTTACAAGATATAAAAATAATGGATTGACCTTTACGGAGGACAACATCAATTTCATTTTGTACATTATCAACTTCAGGGAAAATACCATTCCAGTCAATTTCTGCCCCTATCATACATTCATCAAAATACTCTGACTCTATCGCTAAAAGATAGAGATATAATTCTAAAATATGACCTTTAGTGCGACAGAGCAATTGTGCCTCAGAGCTAGAAAAAGTGTAACTAATATGTTCGGAACTTTCTGCATCAATATGAATCAAGTTAGCTTCTGTTAGTAGAGGAATCATTGATTCTGGATAAGAGTACCTTTTTCCGTTACTTTCCAAAACTTTTACTGTTTTAGCATGAAAATCAATTGTTTTAGCTAATGCAAAGAATTGAGTAATCTGATACCATTGCTCTGGGTTTAAAATTGCATAGTTTGCTAGTTTTTTGATGGTAGTAATTTGTTTCGGACTGTATTTAGGTTGTTTCGATTTGATGAGTTTACCACCCCGTAAGGCCATCAACTGTTCAATGGTCAGACTAGGAATCACTAACTCTTCCTTCTCCACTTTACCCATTTTCCATTTGAATTGTTTTCCTTGATCAATATCTATTGCAATAATCGGTAATTGCTTTTCCAAACCATACTGATACAGAAAAATAGCTAATATCGAATCTCCTCCAAAAACATCTAAGGTCACTGAATCATAGTTAGTCAAGAAAAGATTCAAATCATCCGTAATCTTATCTAGACTTATTTGCCGAAAATGCACTTGTTTTACATGGGAAACTTGATCCAGCAAAAAATGCTTCAAGGACAACCTTTCTTCTTCTGTAATTTTTTTCAAGGAGAGAAATAGAACCTCGTCACAATCACAAATAAAAGTCTGATAAACATTTTTCTCGATAGTGTGATGATCAAAAAGCTCGACTAAAAGACTCGCCATGTCGCTACCTCCCTATTAAAGACTTATTAGTAGTATGGAAAATTTAAAATTTCTTATTGTAAACTTCATAGAAATACGGGTTAAGAGATTGTCTTTAGCATTTTCTACACATCTAGTATAGCATAATTCAGTTGATTGGCCCTCAAGTCTTTATATAAAAAAAAGAATAGAAATTGATAGCTTTTCTATTCGTTTTAAGATTTTATTTTATCTTTTTAGCCAACATAGTAGCAAATCGTAGTTGGATACGATTGCCATTTTCATCACGACGGTGCAAATGACCAGGATTTTCATTATACTTAACCAATTCCCAGTCCTGGTAGTAATTTGCTAATTCCCCCTCTTTAAAGGTAAAGGCAAAATTAACTGAACATGGATAATCTTCCGTATCCATGGCACAAACAATCAAATTGTAGCCACCGATAGAGGTTTGTTCCTGCATGTTTCGGATAATAGCAGGAATACGTTCTGCTTGTAAAAACATGAGCACAACCGTTGATACGATAAAATCGTAAGTTTGGCCTATGCTAGCTGAATTGATATCGTAGAGGCCTACAGGCATTTCTAAGTCTTCTTGCTCCACGATGCTTTGTAACATTTCAAGGGATAGCTCATTTTGGTCCACTGCTGTGACATCAAATCCATGTTGAGCGAGAAAGAGTGCATTTCTTCCTTGACCACAACCCAAATCTAGTGCCTTACACGGTTTTACCGTCTGCATAGCTTCTAAGACTTCCGAATGGACTGGATTAGTATTGTATTTCTTAGGGAAATAATCCTCAGGTTTACAATAAAATTCCAAGTACCATTCTACGTCATCTGTAGCAGCTTCTACACGGTGCCAGGCTTGAGGTTGCGCCATAGGATTATCAGCACCTGCTTCAAAGAGATGCTCAGCTATAATTTCTCCCTCTTCAGTTAATTCAATAAATTTAAGGGTTCCTTTTAATACAGTGATTTTGCCCCAGGTTCCAACCTTAGTATTGTGTTTTCTTTGAACAGCTTCAGGCATGGTGTCTTTATTCCAGACAGGCATGCGTTTATAGGCAACTAGTTTTTCCATTTAGTTCACTCTTTCTATCGATGGTTAACTGCTTTCATGACACGCGCAATATCACGATCTTGCTCACGACGTTTGATAGACTCCCGTTTGTCATAGTCGTGTTTCCCTTTTGCAAGTCCTAAGAGTAGCTTGGCGTAGCCATCTTTGATGTAGACTTTAAGTGGAACCAGAGTCATCCCTGTCCCTTTGGTTTCTTGCTCCAACTTTTGGATTTGTTTTTTATGAAGGAGAAGTTTACGACGACGTTCTGGCTCCTGATTCCAGATGTTGCCTTCCTCATAAGGAGCGATATGGACATTACTAAGCCAAACTTCCCCATTCTTAACCTGGGCAAACCCATCTTTCAGATTGATGCGAGCAGCTCGAACACTCTTAATTTCAGTTCCTGTCAGGACCATTCCTGCTTCTAGCGTATCTACGATTGTATAATCGTGATGCGCCTTTTTATTTTGCGCGACGACCTTTCCCTCGCCCTTTGCCATGCTTAGCTCCTTTCTTTGCTACCTCCTTATAAAAAGGTTTCTTGCTCTTTTTCTTCTTGTCTTTTGAAGAATGCTTGCGCTTATCACTTGAGCGACTAGCTTTTCTCTTGTCTTCTTTCTTATCTGAACGACGACCTCTATCCTTACGACCAGACTTTTTCAATCCTTTCTCAATGACATCAAATTCGCTTGGAATAAAGGAGAAATCAATTTCACCAGTCATCTTGTCTGCTCTTTCAACTCGAATGCGTATCTGTTGTCCCACTCGGAAAGTAATTCCTGATTTCTCCCCACGAAGGGTTAAATCACGTTCGTTGAAATGGTAGAACTCAGGTAGATTGGTAATGTGAATCAAGCCTTCAACTGTATTTGGCAATTCAACAAAAAGACCAAATTTAACAATACTTGAAACAACTGCATCATACTCTTCACCAACGTACTCTTCCATGAATTCAGCTTTTTTCATGGCTTCAACTTCACGCTCTGCCTCGATGGCACGGCGCTCACGGTTTGAAGATTGAGTCGCAATCTCTGGAATCACTTGTTCAAAATGCTCCGCCACTTCCTTAGAACGTCCATAGTCGCGAATCATTCGGTGAACCAAGAGGTCCGGATAACGACGAATTGGACTAGTAAAGTGAGTGTAATAGTCCGCAGCAAGTCCATAGTGACCATGATTATGCTCAGAATAACGAGCTTGTTGCATAGAGCGGAGAAGCATCATTGATAATACATCTGCATAAGGCTCTCCTTCAACAGCACGCATAATATCTTGGAGAGCTTCCTGGCTTATCTCACTCGCAGTACCATAGATTCGTAAACCAAAACTAGAAGCGTAATCAATAAACTTCTGAACTTTTTCAGCTTTAGGTTCCTCATGAATACGATAGATAAAAGGTAAATCAAGCTTGCTAAAGTGTTCCGCAACTGTTTCATTGGCAATCAGCATAAAGGACTCAATCATACGTTCAGCAACACCACGCTGACGAAGAACAATATCAACTGGCTTCCCTTTTTTATCTACCAAAATCTTAGCTTCATTGGTATCAAAATTTAAAGCTCCACGCTTAATCCGCATACCTTCAAGAATTTCATGAAGCTTGGCCATAAGTTCGATACTAGGAACAATTTTCTTAAACTCTTGTCTCTTCTCCCCATCACCCGCTAGGATATCATTAACAGCACTATAGGTCATACGGAAACTTGTTTTGATAACGGTCTGCGTAATCGTATAATTCACAACACGACCCTGCTTATTAATTTCCATAATCGCAGACTGAGTCAAGCGGTCTACTTGAGGATTAAGGGAACAGATACCATTTGAAAGGCGCTCTGGAAGCATTGGAACCACACGGTCTGTCACATATACAGAGGTCGCACGATTGAGGGCTTCTTTGTCAAGAGCAGAACCCTCTGTCACATAGTAAGAGACATCAGCGATATGAACTCCAAGTTCAAAATTTCCATTCTTCAATAGCTTGATGTGAACTGCATCGTCTAAGTCCTTGGCATCGGCTCCATCTATGGTAAATGTAATTTCATCTCTCAGGTCCAGACGGCCTTCCATGTCTTTTTCGGATAGAGCATCAGGTACACTTTCAGCTTCATTGAGAACTGCCTCCGGAAACTCTGAGACAATATCCATTGATTCCAAGACCTCAAGAACGTCAATTCCTGCATCTGTTGAATGTCCAACCACATCTAGGACACTCGCCACAAAGAAGTCATGTTTCTTACTTGGGTACTTGTCAATAAAGACCTTGAGTACTTCTGTCCCTTCTAGTTTGAGAGATGGCTTTTTCACATAAATCGGTTGACTTATTTTTTGGTTTTTAGAACGGATATAACCTGCATACTTAGGCTTTTCCTCATCGAGAATAATTTGCCCAACAACTGTCGTTAAACTGTGCTCTAGGATGTCGATAATCTTTGCTTCTGCAGCAGTTCCTTTGTTACGGTCAGCAACTTTCTTAATGACAACTTCAACAGTATCACCATCAATGGCGTAGTTAACATCACTTTTCCCAACAAAAAGATCGTCTTCTTCGCCTTCAAGGCTTACAAAACCGAACCCATTTTTATGGGCATGGAAAATTCCTTTTAGGGTAATCTCATGTTTTTTCTTCTGGTCTAGGGTTAAACTACCATCTTCTTCAAAGCGAATCTGGTGCTTACGTTCCATCAAGGAAAGAGTTTTGATTAACTCACGGAAGTCCTTTGAACCATCCTTCCCGAGAGCACTGGCCAAGTCATTAACTGTGACACTCCCCTTCTCTTGTAAATATTCTTTTATTTTATCTTTCATGTTTACTTTCTAGATTTATAATATTTTCTTTTTGGTGTAAAACCTTATTTCTTTTAAAAATAAAAATAGGCAAAGACCTAGTCCCGCCCATTATTTTCTTATCTACTTGATAATACCGTCAATGCTAAGGCAATGGCTAGCCAGAAAAAGACTAAAATTCCTGTCAAACGTTGCATCACAGCTTCAAAACCGCGCGCTTTGCTACGTTCAAACAAATCACCTGCACTGGCATCAAATACATTGCTAGATTGGTTTTTAGTTGGTTGCATGAAAATTGCAATCACAATCACAACAGATAATACTAATAAAATGGTTAATAATAGGTTATACATATCAAACTCCTTAAAATCCCTATTATTCTACCATAATTTCTACTTAGATTCAAGATGTAGAGTCACTTTTCTTTCTTTTGGGCAATACTTTAAGACCTCAATCTTGTCTGGATGGGTTTTGGAGTTCTTACTGGTTAGATAATTGATGCTGCCACAAGAGGAGCATTTGAGATTGATTTTTACTCGCACTAGATTTCCTTTACTTTTAATAATGTTTTAAATTGGATAAGGTTAAATAAACAACTAAGAGCTACACAAAGAGCTGTTGCATAAAATACTGAGTGATAGCCAAATTGTCTCGCTACTGCTGATCCTGCTAAAGGACCTATCACTCCTCCTAGATAAAAGAAGACTTGATTAAAGGCAAATACCCTTGAAATACCAACTTTAGGGGTTATTTTGCTTAGGAGAGCATTGACACCAGGTATCAGAGCTCCCGTCCCCAGACCAAATAGAAAACGATAGAAGCCTAATTTGAATGGGCTAGTCGCATTTGCACATAATAGATATATGAAAACTGAATATACCTGAGCTACGACAAGGAGTCGATGATTGCCCACTTTATCACCTAATTTACCCATGATACCTGCACTCATCATACTTGAAAATCCCATACTGGATACAATCAAACCAGAGACAAAAAGAAGATTCTCTTTCTGTCCCAAATCTCGTACATAAAGGGCAAGGATGGGACCGATAGATTGGGCGGCAAATTGGATCACAAAACTAGTTAGAAATAGATTCAACAGGATAAAAGGGTATTTGACAGAGGTAAAAAGTTCTCTTGTGGGAAGGGCTTTTTCTTTCGATACTGGTTGGAATTTTTCTTTGATAAAAAGAATGGTTAAGAAAGCAGCCAAAAATAGGAAACTACCAACTAATAAAAAGACATTTCGAATGCCAAAAATTTCGGCAATGAGTCCACCGACAAAGGGGCCAGTCAAAGTTCCAGCGACAACACCAGTTGATAAAGTCCCTAGAGCGTATCCAGACCTATCTTTGGGTACTTGACTAGCAATCAAGGCTGTTGCATTTGGAACAAATCCTGTAAAAACTCCATTAAGGAATCGTAAGAACAAGAGCCAGAAAACATTTGGAACGAAAGCTAAACCGCCCATGGTAATGGTCATGGCTAGCCCTGCACGAATCATCATAGGTTTTCGACCATACTTGTCTGCTAATATTCCCCAAATTGGTGATACAAAGGCTGCAGAAATTGCAGAAACAGATATAGCTAAACCTGAATAAAAGGCAACTTGATCCCCTTTAACTCCTAACTGTTCCACAAAAATAGGCATGAAAGGAACAACAAGAGAAATGCTGGCCCCCGTTAAAAAGCAACCAAACCAAGCAATACGAAGATTATCCTTCCAACTAATCTCTTGCATGGATATAGCCTCCTTCAAGTAATTTCACTACCTGACTCAAAAGTTGCTCTCGACTGCCATTATTATCTATTACACAAGTAGCCAATTTTTTCTTTTCTTCTAAGGGCCACTGGGAGGAAAGACGGGCTTGTGCTGCATCTATAGTCAAACAATCTCGTTTCACTAAGCGATCCAGCTGGGTATCTCGACTTACATAAACTAGCCAAGTTTCATCAAACCATGAAGCATAGTCTTGCTCAAAAAGTAATGGAATATCCATGAAAAATACGTCCTCAGTCTGAGCTAACTTGTCTCTCAAATCCCACAATTCTTCACGGATAATTTGGCCTTGAGTTTGTTTAGACCACTCTCTCTCCTCAGAGTTAGAAAAGATAAGACTGGCAAGTAATGGTCGATTCAATTCATCATTCTCAAGAAGGATATTCTCCCCAAAATGATCCACTAAAATCCGATAAAGTCGTCCACCGGGTTTTTGTAGTTGGTGAACCACGGCATCTGCATCCACTACTTCAAACCCATTTTGCCTTAGAAATTCTGTAACGGTCGATTTCCCAGAAGCAATACCGCCTGTGATTCCGATTATTTTTCCCATCAGTCCCTCCTTTGACAGTTTGGACAAAAGTGAGTGCCTCTCCCGCCGAGCTGAAATTTCTCAATTACGGTTCCACAACACGAACAAGATTGCCCAGTTTTATCATAGACCTGATGAAATTCTTGCATGGTGCCATCTTCTCCAAATGCATTGGTATAGGTGCGAATAGTTGAACCACCCTTTTCAACAGCCTTTCCTAAAACCTTAATCGTTTCATCATGGACTTTTCTGGCCTCTTGAGCAGTTAAACTGTTAGAAAGTCTAGAAGGGTGAACCTTGGCCCTCCAGAGTACTTCGTCTACATAAATGTTTCCCAATCCTGCAACTAGCGTCTGGTCAAGTAAATGAGATTTAATAGGTTTTTTTGACCTTTTCAAGGCTCGTTTAAATCTTCCTAAATCAAAATCTTGCTCAGTAGGTTCTGGTCCAAGCTTTTTAGATGCAAAGTAAGCATCTAAGAGTTCAGGAGCAAGCAATTCCATAGTGCCAAACTTGCGTAGATCCTCATAAACTAAAGTACCACCATCTTCAAACTGGATGAAAATATGATCATGCTTACGTTCAGGAACATTGGTTGGATAATAAAAATACTTGCCTTCCATCCGTAGATGAGAAATCAAAACCTTATCTGTCAAGTAGAAAAGTAAATACTTGCCACGGCGCCCCATCGATTGAATCTCTTGACCAGGCACTTCATTTTGAAACTCGTCCAAATCTGTCTTAATCATCTTGGGATAGCGAATTTCTATACTCGAAATCTTCTTCCCTAGAATCAGTTTTTCAAGACCTCGTCGAACCGTTTCGACTTCAGGTAATTCAGGCATAACTCCTCCTTCTCTAAAAACAAGAAGCAGGCTACTGCCCACCTCTTCTTAATATTCTTTTTCGTTATAGCCAAAGTCAGCCAAATCTAGCTTCTTATCTCGCCAGTTTTTCTTAACCTTGACCCAAGTTTCTAGGAAGACCTTGTCCCCTAGCATAAGCTCGATATCACGACGGGCCATAGTCCCAATTTTCTTGAGCATGGCACCACCTTTACCGATGACAATCCCTTTTTGGCTATCACGTTCGACCATGATAGTTGCTCGAATATGAACCTTGTCTGTATCCTCGTCTCTTTTCATTGAGTCCACCACTACTGCAACTGAGTGTGGAATTTCTTCACGAGTTAAGTGTAAGACCTTTTCACGAATCATCTCAGAAACCAAGAATCGTTCTGGATGGTCAGTAATTTGATCCGCAGGGAAATATTGGAAACCTTCCTCAAGATTTTCACTGAGAATATCGACTAGACGAGAAACGTTATTTCCCTGAAGGGCTGAAATAGGAACAATTTCCTTGAAATCCATCTGATTACGGAAATCATCAATTTGAGCCAAGAGCTGGTCTGGATGAACCTTATCAATCTTATTGACCACCAAAATTACAGGAACTTTAGCAGCTTTAAGACGCTCGATAATCATATCATCACCCTTACCACGCGCTTCATCAGCAGGCACCATGAATAAAACAGTATCCACCTCACGAAGGGTGCTATAGGCTGACTCTACCATAAAATCTCCGAGTGCTGTCTTAGGCTTGTGAATTCCAGGAGTATCGATAAAGACGATTTGCTCCTTATCAGTGGTGTAAATCCCCATGATTTTATTGCGCGTTGTCTGCGCCTTATCACTCATGATGGCAATCTTTTGCCCCATAACGTGATTCAAAAAAGTTGACTTCCCTACATTTGGACGTCCTAAAATGGCTACAAAGCCTGATTTAAATGTCATAATTTCCTCTTACTGTTTAAAATAATAAATCCCAAATCCGTGGGAGAAAGATAAGTGCACCTGTCAAAGCGGCAAAAATAGAGACCACAAGCACGGCACCAGCTGCCATGTCTTTAGCTTTTTTTGCCAACATAGAAAAGTGATAGTGACTAGCCAAATCTACTACATTTTCAATAGCTGAATTAATAATCTCAAAAGCTACTACCATGAAAATGCTCAAAAGTAGAAATAACCATTCGATTCGTGACACCTGAAAAACAAAACCTGCAAGGACAACTATTAGAGCCGTCACTGCATGCTTTCTCATGTTACGTTCTTCCTTAATCGCAGTAAAAATCCCTGTAATGGCAAATTCTAAACTGGAGATTAGGTCACGATTTTTCCATTTTCGTTTATTGTCTTGTGAGTCCATAGGCTGTCAAAATTTCTTCTTGTAAACCGAACATCTCCGCTTCTTCCTCGGGAGTGTAGTGATCATAGCCGTTAATGTGTAAAAAGCCGTGCACTGCCAAGAAGCCCATTTCACGTTCAAAACTATGACCGTACTCCTCAGCTTGCTCATGTGCCTTATCAATGGAAATGAAAAGCTCACCGATATAAGCATCAAATTCTGACATCATATCTGCCAAGTCGGGATCATTTTCCAGATCTTCCTCATCAAAGGCAATCTCTAACTCCGGCTTATATTCAAGACTGATAACATCTGTTGGACGATCGGTATCACGAAACTCTAGATTGAGTTCATGGCTTCGTTCGTTGGTCACAAATGTGACCGCCATTTCCTTGTCTTCTTTTCCAATTTTTTTTGCAGCAAATTCTAAAATTTCCTGTGTTTGTTCTAAAATTTCTTTTGAAACTTTTCCAGTTTCATCTACCATTTCAATATACATGTGCTTCTCGATTCTCTTTACTTGGCTTTATTATATCACATTTCTATGATTTTATTCTACCTTTTTGATATAATACTATGGAATACATTCACGAGGAGAGAACCATGTCATTTGATGGATTTTTTTTACACCACATGGTTGAGGAATTGCGAACTGAACTACTAAATGGTCGCATCCAAAAGATTAATCAACCCTTTGACCAAGAATTGGTCCTGCAAATCCGTAGCAATCGCCAAAGCCATCGTTTGCTCCTGTCTGCCCATCCAGTTTTTGGACGCATCCAGTTAACAGAGTCCACCTTTGAAAACCCTGCTCAGCCATCTACTTTTATTATGGTATTGAGAAAGTACCTTCAAGGAGCAGTTATCGAGTCAATCGAGCAAATTGAAAACGATCGTATCGTGGAAATCACGGTTTCCAATAAAAACGAGATTGGGGACCATATCAAAGCCACGCTTATTATCGAGATTATGGGCAAACACAGCAATATTCTCCTTGTAGATAAGTCTAGTCACAAAATTCTTGAAGTTATCAAGCATATCGGTTTCTCTCAAAATAGCTACCGTACCTTATTACCAGGTGCTACTTATATCGCTCCTCCAAGTACAGAAGCTCTCAATCCTTTTATGGTCAAGGACGAAAAACTCTTTGAGATTCTACAAACCCAAGAGTTAACTGCTAAAAACCTTCAAAACCTCTTTCAAGGTTTGGGAAGAGATACAGCAACCGAGTTAGAAAGACAACTGCTTAATGATAAACTAGCCACTTTCCGGAACTTCTTTGGACAAGAAACCAAACCTTGCCTAACAGATAAATCCTTTTCTTGTGTGCCTTTTTCTAGTAAAACAGCGGAGAATTTTGACAGTCTTTCACAATTACTTGATATCTATTATAAGGATAAAGCCGAACGTGACCGTGTGAAACAACAGGCTAGCGAACTCATACGTCGAGTTGAAAATGAACTACAAAAGAATCGTCAAAAACTAAAGAAACAGGAAAAAGAACTTCTGGCTACCGAAAATGCAGAAGAATTTCGTCAAAAAGGTGAGTTACTAACCACTTTCCTTCATCAAGTTCCCAATGACCAAGATCAGGTCATTTTAGAAAACTACTACACCAACCAGCCTATCACGATTGCACTTGATAAAGCTTTAACTCCAAACCAAAATGCTCAACGCTACTTCAAACGCTATCAGAAATTAAAAGAAGCTGTTAAATACTTGACTGACCTGATTGAAGAAACCAAGGCAACCATTCTCTATCTAGAAGGTGTCGAAACGGTACTCAATCAAGCCGGACTCGATGAAATTGCTGAAATTCGCGAAGAATTGATCCAAACAGGATTTATCCGCAGAAGACAAAGGGAAAAAATCCAGAAACGGCAAAAACCTGAGCAGTATCTAGCTAGTGATGGAAAAACGATCATCTATGTAGGGCGCAATAACCTACAAAACGAGGAATTGACCTTTAAAATGGCCCGTAAAGAAGAACTCTGGTTCCACGCTAAGGATATCCCTGGAAGTCATGTTGTTATCTCAGGCAATCTCAATCCGACTGATGAGGTAAAAACAGACGCTGCAGAACTTGCAGCCTACTTCTCTAAGGGACGTCTCTCAAATCTCGTTCAGGTAGATATGATTGAAGTTAAAAAACTCAACAAACCAACTGGTGGAAAACCTGGTTTTGTCACCTATACTGGGCAAAAGACCCTCCGTGTTACACCCGACCCTGAAAAAATTCAGTCCATGAAAATCAAATAAAGTCTTGTATACTTGTGGGCTGTTACTGCTGTAGACTCAAATAAAAATGGGAGGTGCATTCAATGCTACGGCATATCAAATCTATTTTAACCATTATATTCGGAGCAGCCATTTATGCCTTCGGACTCACGTATTTTGTTGTGCCCCACCACTTATTCGAGGGTGGAGCAACGGGAATCACCTTGATTACCTATTATCTCTTTAACATCCCTATCTCCGTGATGAACCTCATCATCAATATCCCATTATTCATTCTAGCCTGGAAAATATTTGGTGCAAAGACCCTATACAGCAGCCTACTCGGAACCATTTCCTTATCCATGTGGTTAGCAATCTTTGAGAAGATTCCTCTCAACTTTAATCTTGAAGGAGATCTGGTCATTGTTGCATTAGTTGCGGGTGTTCTTTTAGGACTTGGTCTGGGTATTATCTTCAATGCTGGTGGTACCACTGGAGGAACAGATATCGTCGCTCGAATCCTGAACAAGTACACCAATATCTCCGTGGGGAAATTACTCTTTGCATTAGACTTCCTTATCTTAATGCTCATTTTAATTATCTTCCAAGACCTTCGTCTCGTTACTTATACACTTCTATTTGACTTCATCGTTTCTAGAGTTATTGACTTGATTGGTGAAGGCGGATATGCTGGAAAAGGTTTTATGATTATCACTCAAAAGCCTATGGAAGTGGCAGATAAAATCAATGAAGAGTTAGGTCGAGGTGTCACCTTCATATCTGGACAAGGTTACTACAGTCAAAAAGATTTAAAAATTATCTACTGTATCGTAGCAAGAAATGAAATGATTAAGATGAAAGAATTGATTCATACGATTGATCCTAAGGCCTTTATCACCATCACTGAAGCTCACGAAATTCTTGGGGAAGGCTTCACATTTGTGAATGAAGAAACTTCCTAATATATAGACAACAAAAATAGTAACTTCGAATTTGAAGTTACTATTTTTTTGATGATAAAAACGGAAGAAGCAAATCTTCCGTTTTACAAGTCATTATTTTTCAGCTGTAAGTGCAGCCATTGTGATGTAGTTGTATGGTTTGTTGAAGTGTGGCAAGAAGAATAGGTCTGTCAATGCCAACTTGTCGATTGTAACATGTTCTTGGATAGCCAATGAGAACATGTGAATTCCCATGCTGATTGCTGAATCACGTGATACCATTTGAGCACCAAGGATTTCACGGCTATCTTTATCAAAGACAATCTTGATTGCTACTTCATAGTTGTCATGTTTCATAAATTCTGGTTTTTGAAGATCGTTGAAGCCTGTTTCAACAGCATTGTAGCCTGCAGCTTTAGCTTTTTCAAGAGTCAAACCAGTTGAAACCATGTGAAGACCATAGATTGAGATACCGTTTGATCCTTGAACACCGATTCCTTCAAGTTCATGTCCACAAGCATTGTAAGCACCTACGATACCAGTACGTACAGCATTTGATGCAAGAGCGATGTAGCTAGTGTCTTTACGAGCGTTGTCATAAACAGTCGCACAGTCACCCACAGCGAATACTCCTGGAAGTGATGTTTCTTGTTTCTTGTCTACAAGGAAGGCACCGTTGCGGAAAAGTTCAATCTTGCCATCAGCAAGAGCTGTGTTAGGACGGAAACCAACTGCAAGAACAACCATGTCAACATCGAATGTTTCTTTGTCAGTGATCAAGCGTTCAACTTTACCGTCACCTTCGATAGCTTTAACAGTTTGTCCAAGTGCCAAGCGGATATTGTGGTCTTCCAAGTTCTTAGCCATCAATTGCGTGAAGTCTTTATCGTAGTAACCGTTCAAGACTGTATCTACGATATCAACAAGGACAACTTCTTTTCCAAGACGTTCAAATGCTTCAGCAAGCTCAACACCGATGTATCCACCACCGACAACAGCGATACGCTCAAGATGTTTGCTCTTGTCAGCAAGTTTGTTGATAACTTCTTCTGCGTTTTGGTACAATTTAACGAATTGTACATTTTCAAGAGTTGCTTTGAATTCGCGGTTACCCTTAACAATTTCAACACCTTCGATTGGTGGCAAGATTGGAGTTGAACCAGTCGCAAAGATCAATTTTTCGTATGATTCTTTGTGTTCTTTTCCATCAACTTCAGCAGTTACAACTTTGTTATCATAGTCAATTGAAAGAACTGGTGAGTTCATATAAACTTTAGCACCTTTTGCTTCCAATTTTTCTTTATCTGAGTAGAAGAGACCTTCTGGACCATCGATTTGCTCACCAATCCAAAGAGCCATTCCACATCCTAGGAATGAAATGTTTGAGTTTTGGTCAAAGACAACGATTTCATTTTCACTTCCAAAATTGTCCAACATAGTGTTGATACAAGCAGTTCCAGCGTGGTTAGCACCCACGACTACGATTTTACTCATAAGATAATTCCTACCTTTAATTTTTTATTTACCTTTCTAGTATATCATTATCTGTGAGCGTTTACAAGCTTTTTGACTAGTTTGCTGTTTTTTTGAAATTTTTTTGAAATATATATTAATTTATTTTCAACCTTTCCAAAGTTTTTTGCACATTTTTTATTTATTCAAGCATATTTCTTGACTTTTTGTAAAAAATAATTTGTGAAAACGCTGACTTTATGATATTCTATTTATATGGAAATGAAATTTAAATCTTCAGATTGCTTTCATATCTGGATTTACAACTATTTCCAATTGATTTGAAGGGAGTTGATTCTTTGCCTCTCAGTTCATTATCTGAACGGTTAATGGGAACTACGATTACTATTTCCTTGGTACATGAACAAGCGGATAATCTTCTCCGTCAAGCTTTTGATTTGCTAAAAGAACTTGAATTTCGATTTAATGCAAATAGTATCGAATCGGAATTGATGGAAATTAACTATCAGGCGGGAATTGCCCCAGTTAAGGTACACCCTGATCTGTTTGAACTGATTTCTTTAGGATTAGAACACAGTCTAGCTCCTGGAAGTCATCTCAATATCAGCATTGGTCCTTTGGTACAAACCTGGCGTATTGGTTTTTCCGATGCCAAAGTTGCTAGTCCTGAAGAAATTTCTTCGGTTTTACCATTGATAGATCCCCGTTTTATCAAACTTGATTCAATTTCTTCTACTGTTTTCTTAGAAAAGAAAGGAATGAAAATTGATTTAGGTTGTTTAGCGAAGGGCTATAGCGCAGATAAGGTTGCTACTTTCTTAAAAGAAAATGGTGTCACTTCTGCTCTTATCAATCTTGGGGGAAATATCCTTACCATTGGTAATAACCAAGCCAGAAATGGACAACCTTGGCAAATTGGTATTCAAGACCCTAATCATCCACGTGGGAATCACCTGATGACCTTATCTATTACTGGAAAGTCAGTTGTTACATCCGGAATTTATGAACGGCATCTTGAAATCGATGGAAAGGATTATCATCACATTTTCGACAGCGAAACTGGCTATCCTATTGAGACGGATTTGGCTAGTTTAACGATTATATCTGACCGCTCAGTTGATGGTGAGATATGGACCACACGATTGTTTGGTGAACGTAGCGCTTCTATCATGTGGCAAATCGAAAATATCGATGGAATCGAAGCCATCCTTATTGATAAAGATGGACATATCGCTTGTTCATCCGGTATCCAAAGATAAATAATAAATAATGCAAAAAGAGAAAGGAAAGCTCATGCTAAAACTTATTGCTATTGTAGGAACTAACTCTAAACGTTCCACAAACCGCCAACTGCTTCAATATATGCAAAAACACTTTGCTGATAAAGCAGAAATCGAATTGGTAGAAATTAAAGACCTACCAGTCTTCAACAAACCTGCAGATAAACTTATTCCTGCAGAAGCCTTAGAAATTGTTGCAAAAATTGAAGCAGCTGATGGTGTGATTATCGGTACTCCTGAATACGATCACTCAATTCCTGCTGTTCTTATGAGCGCTCTTGCTTGGATTTCTTATGGAGTATTTCCACTTCTTAACAAACCAGTGATGATCACAGGTGCTTCATACGGTACACTCGGTTCATCACGTGCTCAATTGCAACTCCGTCAAATCCTAAATGCGCCTGAAATTAAAGCAAATGTTCTCCCAGATGAATTCTTGCTTTCTCATTCTCTTCAAGCTTTTGATAAGAATGGTGACTTGGTAGATCTTGATGTCATCAAGAAATTGGATGCCATCTTTGATGACTTCCGTATTTTTGTCAAGATTACTGAAAAATTACGTAATGCACAAGAACTTCTTCGTAAAGATGCAGAAGAATTTGACTGGGAAAATTTGTAAGATAGGAGATCGAAAGAATGAAATTTGTTGGACTTGTTGGATCAAACTACGACCAATCATATAACCGCAAACTCTTGGAATTCATCCGTCGTAACTTCAAACTAAAATTTGAATTAGAAGTTCTTGAAATCGATGAAGTTCCAATGTTTAACCAAGACGAAAAATGGGACGAAAGTTTCCAATTGCGCCTTCTTTACAACAAAATTACTCGTGCTGATGGTGTGATTATTGCTACTCCTGAGCACAACCATACAATTTCTGCTTCACTCAAGTCAGTTCTTGAATGGCTTTCATATGAAGTACATCCATTCGAAAACAAACCAGTGATGATCGTGGGTGCTTCTTACTACGACCAAGGAACTTCTCGTGCGCAAGTTCACCTTCGTAAGATTCTTGACGCTCCAGGTGTAAATGCCTATACTCTTCCAGGGAATGAATTCCTTCTTGGAAAAGCTAAAGAAGCTTTTGATGCTAACGGAAATATTATCAACGAAGGAACTGTTAAATTCCTTGAAACTTGTTTAGATAACTTTGTCAAATACGTAGGAGTCGTTTCTAAATTGAAAAAACCAAAACCAATTGAACCAGAAGACTTGGATTGTGGAAAACCAATCGCTACAACTATTACAGAAGTTGATCCTGACGATCCAAACTGGGTAGAAAAAGTTGCAGAAATCACAGGTGCTGTTTCAGGTGATACATATGTTAAACTTGACCATGGTATCTTGACTGTTAACCAAATCGATATGTTCTTGAAAGCTATGCCTTTTGAATTGACATACGCTGACGATAACAACCAATTCCTCTACTACAACAATGCTCACCAAGATCCTGATACAATGTTTGCAAAACGTGTACCATCTCAATCTGGTAGCCGTATGTCAACCGTTCACGGTTCTCTCCCACCAGCACGTATGAAAAATGTTGAGTGGGTTATTGGAACACTTCGCAATGGTAACCAAGAATACGTACGTACAATCGTTCCTGGTTCACCTGCTGGTGTTATCAACACTCACAACTACCAAGCTATGTACTATCCTGACGGTTCATATGCTGGTATCAATGAAATTGTCTTTAACTTCCAACCATGGCTTGACTGGTACTTGAAAGAAACAGGTCAACGCTTGGTAGGAGGCAGCGGACCATTTGCTCCTGCTGGAGGCCACGGTGACGCAGATGCTACTTCAGGCGCATCTGATGCCGGAGGTCACGGTGATGGAGGTCACGGTGACGCGGATGCTACATCTGGGGCAAGTAACTAATACTCAATGAAAATCAAAGAGCAAACTAGGAAGCTAGCCGCAGGCTGTACTTGAGTACGGCATGGTGAAGCTGACGTGGTTTGAAGAGATTTTCGAAGAGTATAAAATTTAATACTAAAGGAACCTCTCTAGGTTCCTTTTTTTAAAACAAAAACTCGGTTAGATTTCCCTAACCGAGTTTTCTATATCTCAAAATTATGAATTTGAATCGTCAAGACTTCGACCATGTAAGCCTTTTTCCCGTTGTACCTGACGAAGTTTTTCAGGAGTCACATCATTTCCATCTTCATCTACGATTTTGATTCCTTCAATGTGATGACGAACAGAACGACGATAGCCTTCGATATATTCCTCACGAAGTTTAGCTTGTTCTACTTTTTCTTCTGCAGTCAAGCCTTCAGTTTTTTTCTTTTTCGCAAGCTCATTAATACGAGCGATTTTTTCTGGTGTCATATTTGAACCTCCAATCTACTTTTTAATTTCTATTTTGTATTAAGAAGATTAAAAGCAGCGACAGTTTTTGCTTTATTCACAAGTTCAGTTAGAATAGCTAGACGATTATTCTTAACATCAACATCCTCTGCCATAACCATTGTATTGTCAAAGAATGCATCAATAACAGGACTAAGAGCAAATAACTGCGTTAATTTATCACTAGCTGAACCTTTCAATTCTAGATTTTCTACTGCTTGAGCTAGTTCTTTTTCCTGTTCATTTTCAAAGAGACTAGTATCAACTTTGACTGAACCTTCTGCTTTTTCCGCTAGGTTAAAGGCACGAGATAAGGATTCAACAGCTGGTTTGTAGTCACTATTTAGAGATGCTTCTTTCAGTGCTTCTGCTGCTTCAATCATATCTGCAATAACAAAGTTTGAACTTGCAAGAACAGCTTCCTTAATATCTTTTGCAGTAGACCCCATCATCTTATCAACACGAGCTTTGATGAAGTTAAGCACTTCTTCTTGATTATCGTAAGTTAGGCTATCAAATGATAAAGCATAAAGGCTAGCAATCAATTCGTCCATTGGAATATTCCAGCCGAAGTCTTCCAAGATACGGACAATCCCTTGTGTTGCACGACGAAGAGCATAAGGGTCATTTGAACCAGATGGAATCAAGCCAACAGAGAAGAAAGATAAGAGAGTATCCAATTTATCAGCTAGTGCAAGGATAGCTCCGACTTTAGACTCAGGAAGAGCACCATCTGCAGAATCTGGAAGGTAGTGTTCACGAATAGCTTGTGCTACTGCTGCATTCTCACCAGCGAGAAGAGCATATTTCTCACCCATGATCCCTTGAAGCTCATCAAATTCACCAACCATACCAGTCAAGAGGTCAAACTTATAAATGGCTGCAGCACGAGCAAGGTCAACAGTTTCATCAACTGATAAACCTGCTTTTTCTGCCAAAAGGATAGCAATTTGCCCAGTACGAATCATGTGCTCACGAAGTGAACCAATCTTTTCATGGAAGGTTACGTGTGATAATTTAGCTACAAGATCTTCAATCTTGAGTTTTTGGTCTTCACGCCAGAAGAATTCACCATCTTCCAGACGTGCCACCAAGACTTTCTCATTTCCTCGGATGACATTATCCAGATACTCTGCATTTCCGTTACGAACAGAAATAAAGTTTGGTTTTAGATTTCCGTCAAGGTCACGTACTACAAAGTAGCGTTGGTGAGTTTCCATTGAAGTGACCAAGACTTCTTCTGGAACCTCTAGGTACTTAGGATCAAAATTCCCCATAAAGGCAGTTGGGTATTCAACCAAATTCAGAACTTCATTCAAGAGTCCTTCATCAATTTGAACCTGAACACCTTCTGCAGCTTCGATAGCCTTAATTTGCTCACGAATCATATTTTCGCGTTCAATGCTATCTGCAATAACATAAACTTTGCGCAGGTCTTCTTCATAGCTGTCAGCATGCTGAATTTCTACTTCGTGACCAAGGAAACGATGTCCACGGCTAACTCTTCCTGAATGAATATCTAAGAAATCCATATCGAGCGCCACATCATCCAAAAGAACTGTCAACGTATGGACTGGACGGATATATTCAAAGGTATTGTTTGCCCAGTGCATACTTACTGGGAAGCTTAAGCTAGCCAATACTTCTGGAATTCCAGCCAAAACTTCCTCAGCTGGTTTTCCAGCTTCATGCTTAGTTACGTAGACATATTCTTCACCCTTAATTTCACGGAATTCGATATCATCTACAGTCAAGCCTTTACCGCGGACAAACCCTTGCGCTGCTTTAGAGAAATTTCCTTCTGCATCCAAAGCAATTTTTTTAGAAGGTCCTTTAAAATCTTCAGTCAAATCCGTTTGTTGGTCTGCTAAACCAAGTACGCGAACAGCCAAACGACGTGGAGTTGAAAAAGTTTGAATTCCTTCGTATGAAAGACGGTTATTATCCAAAAAGGCTGCCATTTTTTCACCTAGTTGTTTTTCACTTGGTGTGACAACGTAGGCTGGTAACTCTTCGAGTCCTAGTTCTACTAATAAATTTTTTGCCATGTTTTTTCCTTTACAAAATTTCTTCTTTTTGATAGGCACCTTAGGTACTAGGGACGTTGCTAACTAACTTTGTAAGTCTGTGGGGAAATCTTCTGTCTTCTTGACAAAGATTTTCAACAGTCTCATCAAAGTGGATTTAGGCAACTGATTTTTGAACCCAACGTTTCAAAAATCCCCAGATATCAGTACGGCGGTGCCTATCCCTTTAGCAAGTCTTCGACTTGCCTCTGGGTGCCATACGGGCTCACTTTGTTCGCCCTATTTCTATTCTTATAACTGTTTTTATTCTTCCTCTTCTGCTAGAAGTTTTGCGCGCGTAGCTTCGTCAAGAAGTGGGTATCCAAGTTTTTTGCGTTCTGCTACGAATGTTTTAGCTACGACACGGGCTAAGTTACGGATACGAGCGATATAACCAGCACGTTCTGTAACTGAAACTGCTCCACGAGCATCAAGCAAGTTGAAGGTATGTGAACATTTCAAAACGTAGTCGTAGGCTGGATGCACAAGACCTAGTTCTAATGCACGTCCAGCTTCTTTTTCAAATTTTTCGAAGTTTTCAAGAAGCATGTCTTGATCTGAAACTTCAAAGCTGTATTTTGAATGCTCGTATTCAGGTTGAAGGAAAATTTCTCCGTATTTAACACCAGGAGCCCACTCGATATCGTAAACTGAGTCTACCTCTTGAATGTAAGAAGCTAAACGTTCCAAACCATAAGTAACTTCCGCAGTCACAGGCCCAGTTGCCAATCCACCGACTTGTTGGAAGTAAGTGAACTGAGTGATTTCCATACCATCAAGCCACACTTCCCATCCAAGACCAGCTGAACCAGTTGATGGGTTTTCCCAGTTATCTTCAACGAAACGAATATCGTGTTCCAAAGGATTGATTCCCAATTTTTCCAAAGACTCAAGGTAAAGTTCCTGGATATTTGATGGAGATGGTTTCATAACCACTTGGAATTGGTGGTGTTGATAGAGACGGTTTGGATTTTCCCCGTAACGACCGTCCGCTGGACGACGAGAAGGCTCAACATAAGCTGCGTTCCATGGTTCAGGACCAATGGCACGAAGGAAAGTGTAAGGACTCATGGTTCCCGCACCTTTTTCATTATCATAAGCCTGCATAAGCATACAACCCTGGTCATTCCAGTATTGTTGCAAAGTCAAGATAATCTCTTGGAAGGTTAGTTTTTTAGACATTATTAACTCCTTTTTTATCTAATTTCTTGCGACCTAGAATACAAAAAGAACCGTGTCTTTGCTCCTAAGTCAAGTGACCTAGGGGCGTCAGAAACGCGGTTCCACCCTAATTTATTACTTCATTATTTATAAAAAATATACCAAAAGCGCCACACTTATCTCTCAACCACCTGACTTCCACTACCACAGGCTCGCTTCGGATTTACTGATAAGATATTCTTTCTTGTCGTCTATTATAACAAAAAGGAATGAAAAAGTAAAATTATTTTATCACTAGTCCTATATATTTCTTAGCCAAATTAATTTAACTGCCCCTTTTATGTCCCTTTTTGAACAAAAAGAAAAACCACTAATCCTAAGACTAGCGGTTTAATCATGTTTTTAAGCTACGAATGTAGTTGCTCTATTATTTAAGAGTAACTGAAGCTCCAGCTTCTTCCAATTTAGCTTTGATTTCTTCAGCTTCTGCAGCTGCAACGCCTTCTTTGATGACACCTGGTGCACCATCAACAAGTTCTTTAGCTTCTTTAAGACCAAGACCTGTGATTTCACGTACAACTTTGATAACGCCGACTTTCTTGTCGCCTGCAGCTGTCAATTCAACGTCAAATGAATCTTTAGCAGCTTCTTCAGCACCACCAGCAGCAGCTACAGCTACAGGAGCAGCTGCAGTTACACCAAATTCTTCTTCGATAGCTTTTACAAGGTCGTTCAATTCAAGGATTGAAGCTTCTTTAATTTCAGCAATAATGTTTTCAATGTTCAATGCCATTGTTATTTCCTCCAAATAAGTTTATATTTTATGTTTATATTTTTGTAGCTAGGCTACGCTGCGTAGCTTAATATTAAGCTGCGTCTTCTTTGTTGTCTGCAACCGCTTTGACTGCAAGAGCAACGTTGCGCACTGGCGCTTGAAGTACAGAAAGGAGCATAGAAAGAAGTCCTTCGCGGTTTGGAAGAGTTGCAAGAGCAACGATTTCTTCTTTTGATGCGACAGCGCCTTCGATTGCACCACCTTTGATTTCAAGTGCGTCAGCGTTTTTAGCAAAGTCGTTCAAGATTTTCGCTGGAGCGATAACATCTTCGTTAGAAAATGCTACAGCAGATGGTCCAACAAATACAGATGCAAGTTCTGCAAGTCCAGCTTTTTCAGCTGCACGACGTAAGATTGAGTTTTTAATAACTTTATACTCAACTTCGCTTCCACGAAGCTCACGACGAAGAACTGTATCTTGTTCAACTGTCAAACCACGAGCGTCTACAACGACGATTGATGCAGCAGCTTTCATTTTTTCA
The DNA here is from genome assembly GCF_964238205.1 of Streptococcus oralis. Lineage (GTDB taxonomy): Bacteria > Bacillota > Bacilli > Lactobacillales > Streptococcaceae > Streptococcus > Streptococcus oralis_CZ. Next base: position 72,888 of record NZ_CAXSLF010000005.1, on the reverse strand, counting down.
GCTACTACGTCAACTAGTTCCGCTTTTTTAGCAATAATTGCTTCACTCATTAGTGTGTTCACCTCCGTAATTATTTTGCTTGGGGAATTTTTCCAAAAGAAAAACGCGCCCAAACCTAGACACGAAAGTACAATACGCTTCTTTTTACATGATACGTTTTGTCCTCGGTAGGATATTTATGAGTCGAGCTCCCCTACTGTCTTAGGCAGTTTTTTCAAACCGTATATAAGTATACCATACTACTTTGTTTAGTGCAAGAGTTTTTTGCTTATTTTTTAAAAATTTTATTTATTTTTTAACCTTATTTCCAGATAATCTCATCAAAAATAAATTTTAGTTCTTGACTTGTTTGATTTTTTATTGTACTATACAACTGTATATACAGTTAAAAGGAGTTATTATGAATACACAAAAGAAAACACAATTCATGACCTTGACCGCATTGCTAACAGCTATCGCTATTTTGATTCCTTTGGTGATGCCCTTTAAAATTGTCATTCCTCCCGCTTCCTACACTTTAGGAAGTCACGTTGCTATTTTTATCGCCATGTTTCTCTCACCATGGATGGCTATCTTTGTTATTATAGCTTCTAGTTTAGGATTTCTCATGGCTGGGTATCCGATTGTCATTGTACTTCGCGCCTTTTCCCACATATTCTTTGGAAGTCTGGGTGCTTTCTATCTTCAAAAACATCCTCAAACCTTGGACAATAAGAAATCTTCATTGATTTTTAACTTTGTACTTGGTTTGGTTCATGCTATTGCTGAAGTTTTGGCTTGTATGATCTTTTATGCTAGTACTGGAACTGACTTAAAAAATATGTTCTATGTCTTGTTTGTATTAGTTGGATTTGGTACTATTATCCATAGTATGGTAGACTATTACTTAGCCTTGGCTGTTTATAAAGCATTGAGAAAACGCCGTTAAGCGTTAAGAGAGAAGAATATGACAAAAAATCGAAAAGAAGCCCTTCTACAACTCTTAGAAAAAGCTCAAAAACCTCTAAACGGAAAAAGCTTAGCAGAACATTTTCATGTCACTCGCCAGATTATCGTTCAGGACATTGCAGTTCTTCGTGCAGACGGTGCTCCGATCTTATCAACCAATCGTGGCTATATCTATAAAGAGAATAAAACCAATCCTTATGTTCACAAACTGTTTAAAGTTAAGCACGAGATGGAAGAAATTGGTCAAGAACTTCTAGCTATCGTCGATAATGGGGGACGTGTTCAGAATACCTTGATTGATCATCCTGTCTACGGAGAAATTGAAACCTTGCTCAAACTCTCTTGTCGCCGGGACGTTCAGCATTTTTTAGAGCAAGTCGAAAGGTCTGACTTTAGACCACTTTCTGAATTAACAGATGGCGTCCATTATCACCTAGTCGAAGCTGAAAACGAACAAGACCTTCTCTATATCGAGAAGGCCTTGGATAAATTAGGTTATTTAGTAAAGGATTAGAAGGTTTTCTTTTCCCATCCATCTTCTGTACGGTGACGATAGAAAAATTCTGACTTATCAGGAGCTTCCATCATCTCCATCAAAGGTAACATATCATAGGCCAGATCCAAGTTGGGAATCTGGTCTTTTTGTACCCAGGACACTTCTCCTTCTTCAGATGATTGGAGAGTACCGGTGAACTCAGTCGCTTTATAACAAAAAACAATATAGCGTTCACCCGAATCTAAAGGCCAATTTTTTATACCGACCAGTTGAGGATTTTTAATAGTCAGACCTGTTTCCTCGTAAATTTCACGAATAACAGATTCTGCAAAAGCTTCTCCATTTTCAACATGACCTCCTGGAAAGGCATAGCCAGACCAGCGATTGGTTTCAGGCGATCGATACTGCATAACCACGCGCTGCTTTTCAAGGTCTTCTATTAGACAAATATTAGTTAGAATGGTTAATTGTGCACGAGACATACATAGACTCACTTTCTAATGTTTAATTTTCTACATACTTAACTTTAGACTTCATAATCAAAGGATTAATCAAGTCATGATATTCATGAATTTCATGGAGCATGTCCCCTCTGATAATTCTAATTTCCTTATCTTTACTATTCACCTGATAGTCTATATTGATAGGCATAGATGAATCTGGAACCATGGAAAAGAAGAAAAATGTCATGAACCAGATCAAGAGAGCAATGAAACCGCTGAGAGTCTGAAAAATTAGATGATGCCACTGAAAAATTCTCGTTTTATAAAAAATGGTCCATGGTTGGATAAATAAGGTCAAGCAAAGACCAAAGAACCAGAGATTCCACAAGACTGGTGTAAAAGCTAAACCAAAGAGGCCTAAGATAAAATGAATCAGTACAAATACTAGGCACAAAAGATAAATAAACCTAAATACAGTTAGATGTTTCATCATGATTGACTCCTTTTCTTTTCAATATATTTCATTACTAGAGTTAAAATAGATGCCAAACTGAAAAAGATCAGATAAGTTGCAATAGGAAACCAGATGTAGCGGTGATCTAGGGATAAGAGAGAAGGTAAAATTCCTTTACTATTTTTCCCGCCAATACCAATAAAGAGATGAACCACTAGACCGATACTGTTAAGATAGATAAATAAATCTGCATATCTTTTTATTGTCATCCTTGTCTTAGACAAGTCTAGGAACCAATAGTCAAATAATCGATACACCAAACAAAAAAGATTTATATATATTGGAAAACTATAGCTGATATCTCTGTATGGCGACGGAATAGGAAGACTTTCAAAAATTAGATTCAGACCTAGTCCTATTGCTAGGATAAGACCAAGGACCAGGAAAAATCCTAATAATTTATGAGAATCCATCCAAAGCCGAAAACTTTCTTTCCTTGGGTAATTCTTTTTTGTATTTGAATTACTTTTATTTGAATGTATTTTCCCCATTATTTTCTTCCTCCTTTTTCTTTTCAATATGCTTGGAAATTATAATTGTCACAATAGGCAATAGAAAGAAAATAAAATAAGTAACGAGGGGAAACCAGATATATCGATAGTCTAATGCCCATATCGGAAGTAATCTTCTTCCTCTTTTAGAGGTCATCCCAATCGTTAACTGTAATACACAAGCAATTCCGTTAAGATATAAAAACATTTCTGCAAAATTTTGCAAGGAAATCCAGTCTTTTCTAAAGGTACGAAGGAAAGAATGATAAGATGCATTCACCAAAAGAACGATATTTAAATAAAGTGGAAAACTATAATGCAGTTCCCGATAGGGACTTGGAATAAGGGTTGTTCCGTACAATAGAAATAATATTCCTAGAGCTGAAAACAAAAGAATGCTTGCATCAAGGATCCAGGCAATTGTTGAATGTTGCACAAACCACAGATTCATGCGGTCCAGTAGACCAATCTTTCGCTTTGATTTCTGGTGTTTTTTTAATGTTTTCTGTCTCTTACTTTTTTGTTTCATGATAGTTTCTTCACTTCTGCCGCTACCTTTTGGAGATGCTTTTCACGCATACTTGCTGTATTCACATCCCGTCCAACTTCACCTAGTACGCACACGCGCTTGGTTTTAATCCCACAGTGATTCAAGACCGCATTTTTCAAAACAGAGATGCCATAGCTATCTGGAATGTTGATAGGACCCGAAAAGATTTTGTACCACCAAGTGGGCGCCATGGAGGTTGCGTAAATACTGGCTGTTGTCCCTTTTAATAACTTTTTAAACTGCTTGCCTCTAAGGTAATTCCAGATAAAACTCCCCTGATCATTAGCAGAGTAAGCAATCCCCGGTGTAAAGACCCGGTCAATCCAGCCTTTCATGAGACTAGGCATACTACTCCACCAGATAGGATAAATAAAAATGAAATGATCTGCCCATTGGATTAATTCCTGAGAACGAAGGATAAAAGAATCTTCTTCCATACGTTTTCGATAGCCGTAGCGAAGAACAGGATTAAAGTTCTCTTCATTAAGGTTGATGACTTCAACTTCATGGTGCTTTGAATCAATATTTTCTACAATGGTTTGAAAAATTGCTTGACAGTAACTTTCCTTATCAGGGTGTCCATTGATGACCAGAATTTTCATTCATCTTCTCCTTCATCTCTTTGTTTCATTCTATCTATTTCACTTTTTATACTTGATTAATTGATAATGGTTCAAAGATTGATAGATACTTCCTTTAGGAATTTTTATTTGAAGAACACATCATCCGCAATTCCTTAACAGGTTTTCCAAGTTTAAGTATTTTTTCTTGGCCATCAAAAGTAAAACCTATTTTTTGATAGAAAGCAATGGCTCGCTTATTATCTTTCAATACCCATAAATAAATTTCAGAGAAATGATCGAGAGCAACAAATGCAGCATGCATTAGCTGTTCACTCACACCTTTTCCATAGTAATCTTTTAAAACATATAAGGCTATGATTTCACCAGCTTGAATGGCCTCATCACGAAAATTTCCATAGCTGATAAATCCAACGACCTGCTTTCCATCCATAGCAATCAAGGTATTTTCTGGATACTTTTGACTAAAGAAACGACATCTATCTAATGTCATCGTCTCCTGAAATTCCGCGGGTAAAAGATCGTCATAAGCCTCTCTCCACGTTTGCCAATGAACGAGGGATTTCCCTTCTATCTCTTCAGGAGTTTCCATCTGTTTGATAGTGATGACCATTTGCTTCCTCCCATTCTTCTCTCAAAATGCCGTATTTAATACTATCATAATAAACACCTTGATAATAACGAACTTTTGGAATATGAGCTTCTTTTTTCATTCTTAGTTTTTCAGCCAATTTCATCATACCAAAATTTCCTGACCAAGTTGTCAAACCAAGATGCTCCAACTCCAAGTAATCCTGAAATGTCCGATCTATCCACTGTAGCATAGCAGCTTTTCCAATTCCAGAGTTCCAAAATTTGTTATCATAAATACAAATTCCCAATTCCATCCATCTTGTTTCTTTACATACCCAGTAGCGCGAAACAGTCCCAACTAGTTTATCATCAACAAAAATACCAAGGCGATTTGAGTTGTTTAGAGTGGATGCTAATTTTTGTAGTTTAAATTCTTGAAAATTAGGAAAATACTGATAATCGTCATAATAGGGAGCGTCATACTGCTTCCAAATTGGATTAGATTGTGAATAAGCAATTTCCCACAAAGGCACCAAATCTTCTTCTATTAGTTTTCTTAAATCGAGCATATTTATCCCTCAATCCAAAGCCTTGACTTCCAGCATCATATCACGAATCTGAGCTGCGAGTTCAAAGTCAAGCACTTCGACGGCTTCTTGCATTTGTTTTTCCAGTTTCTTAACCAATTCCTTGCGTTCTTGTTTGTTAAGGCTATTGATATCGACTTCCTTGTCCTCTTCTTTAGCCACAGTTTTGGTAACAGAAATAAGATCACGGATTTCCTTCTTAATAGTTTGTGGCACGATACCGTGTTCTTCATTATAAGCTATCTGAATCTGACGACGGCGGGCCGTTTCATCGATGGCTTTTTGCATAGATTGAGTCATAGTATCAGCATACATGATGACATGACCTTCACTATTACGAGCTGCACGTCCAATGGTCTGAATAAGACCACGCTCATTTCGGAGGAAGCCTTCCTTGTCAGCATCAAGAATGGCTACGAGACTCACTTCAGGTACGTCAATTCCTTCACGAAGGAGGTTGATTCCGACCAAGACATCAAAGACACCCAAGCGCAGGTCACGGATAATCTCTGTTCGCTCTAAAGTCTTGATATCCGAGTGCATGTATTTGACCTTGATACCCATTTCCTTGAAGTAGTCGGTCAAGTCCTCTGCCATTTTCTTGGTCAAGGTTGTGATAAAGGTACGTTCATTTTTCTCAACACGGGCATTGATTTCACCTAGGAGGTCATCAATCTGTCCCATAGTTGGACGCACTTCCACCTCTGGATCCAAAAGACCAGTCGGACGGATAATCTGCTCAATGACAGTATCGGTTTGTTTCATCTCATAATCACCTGGCGTCGCTGAAACGTAGACAATCTGATGAACATGACTTTCAAATTCTTCACGACGAAGAGGACGGTTATCCAAAGCAGACGGCAAACGGAAACCATAATTAACCAACATTTCCTTACGTGAACGGTCTCCATTATACATCCCCTTAATCTGTCCCATGGTCATGTGACTTTCATCAATCATAATCAAAAAATCATCAGGGAAGAAATCAAGAAGCGTATAAGGAGGCTCTCCTTCACTCCGCCCATCCATGTGACGTGAGTAGTTCTCGACACCATTGGTATACCCCATCTCACGTAACATCTCGATATCGTACTCTGTCCGTTGTTTCAAGCGTTGCGCTTCAAGGAGTTTGCCTTCTTTTTCAAAGATAGCTAACTGCTCCTCCAATTCAGCCTGAATCTTAGCAATAGCTACTTCCATGTGGTCATCATTGGTCACAAAGTGAGTGGCTGGGAAAATCGCCAAATGGTCCACTTCACCGAGGACTTGACCAGTTAGAGCTTCAACCTCCCGGATGCGATCAATCTCATCTCCGAAGAACTCAACACGGAAGGCATGCTCATCACGAGATGCTGGGAAAATCTCCACCACATCCCCACGAACACGAAATCTTCCACGCTGGAAATCAATGTCATTACGCTCAAATTGAATATCGACCAATTCATTAAGCAGTTTATCACGAGAAATTTCAAGTCCTGGGCGCAAACTTACTACACTATCAGCATATTCCTTAGGAGAACCCAAGCCATAAATACAAGATACAGATGCTACAACGATGACATCGTTACGCTCCAAGAGCGCTGATGTAGCGGAGTGACGAAGTTTATCAATCTCATCGTTGACTGAACTATCTTTTTCGATATAAGTATCACTAGAGGGAACATAAGCTTCAGGTTGATAGTAATCATAGTAGGATACGAAGTACTCGACCGCATTCTCTGGGAAAAATTCTTTGAACTCCCCATAGAGCTGGCCTGCTAGGGTCTTATTGTGGGCGATGACTAGAGTTGGTTTATTAACTTTGGAAATCACCTGACTCATGGTATAGGTTTTCCCTGTACCAGTCGCCCCCATCAAGATTTGAGCTTTTTCACCACCCTCGATGTTATCTACCAACTGCTCAATAGCCTGCGGTTGATCCCCAGATGGTTGGTATTTGGATACAAGTTTAAATTTGTTGTCTGTAATTCTATTGATCATAATTGCCTCATACACATTTTCTATCCTTCTATTTTACCATAAAAAGGATCGACTTACTGATTCTCAACTTCTTGCCACTTGGCACTTCATGTCATATTTTCTTACATCAAAACACTAAATATTTGCCAACTTTTTTATTTTCTGCTATAATGGGTAAATATTCTAAAAAGGAGACTAATCATGAAGAAAAAAATCCTTGCATTTTTATTATTTTTATTTCCCTTATTCTCTTTAGGCTATGTTAATGCGGACACTATCAAGATTGTTAGTGATACAGCTTATGCACCCTTTGAGTTTAAAGATACAGACCAGACTTATAAAGGAATTGATGTCGACATCATCAATAAAGTAGCTGAGATAAAAGGATGGAATATCCAAATGTCTTATCCAGGCTTTGATGCTGCTGTCAATGCGGTCCAAGCAGGGCAAGCAGATGCGATCATGGCTGGTATGACAAAAACCAAAGAACGTGAAAACGTCTTTACCATGTCTGATACATACTATGATACAAAAGTTGTCATCGCAACGACTAAGTCTAACAAAATCACTAAGTATGAAGAACTCAGTGGTAAAACTGTTGGTGTTAAAAACGGTACTGCCGCACAACGTTTCCTAGAAAGCATCAAAGATAAATATGGTTTCACTATCAAAACCTTTGATACTGGTGATTTGATGAATAACAGTCTCAGTACAGGTGCTGTAAATGCCATCATGGATGACAAACCAGTTATCGAGTACGCTATTAACCAAGGGCAAGATCTCAGTATCAACATGGACGGAGAAGCCGTTGGAAGCTTTGCTTTTGGAGTTAAAAAAGGTAGCAAGTACGAATACCTAGTTACAGAATTTAACGAAGCTTTAGCTCAGATGAAAAAAGATGGTAGCTTGGACAAAATTATCAATAAATGGACAAGTTCTTCTAAAACTAGTTCACAAGTAACTTCTCTCACTTCTACTACAAGCGCAGGGCAAAAAGCTACTCCAGTCAAATCAAAATACGTTATCGCAAGTGATTCTTCATTTGCACCATTTGTTTTCCAAAACTCAAGCAACCAGTACACTGGTATTGATATGGACTTGATCAAGGCTATTGCCGAAGACCAAGGTTTCGAGATTGAAATCACCAACCCAGGTTTTGACGCTGCTATTAACGCGGTCCAATCTGGTCAAGCTGATGGTATGATTGCTGGTATGTCTGTTACAGATGCTCGTAAAGAAACCTTTGATTTCTCTGATTCTTACTATACAGCTAATACTATTCTTGGAGTTAAGGAATCAAGTACCATTTCTTCTTATGAAGATTTGAAGGGCAAAACCGTTGGTGTTAAAAACGGTACTGCTTCTCAAACCTTCCTAACTGAAAATCAAAGTAAATATGGTTATAAAATTAAAACCTTTGCAGACGGTTCATCTATGTATGATAGCTTGAACACTGGTTCAATTGACGCCGTAATGGATGACGAACCAGTTCTTAAATACTCTATCAGCCAAGGACAAAAATTAAAAACACCAATCGAAGGTACTCCAATCGGTGAAACTGCTTTTGCAGTTAAAAAGGGAAGCAATCCTGAATTGATTGAAATGTTCAACAATGGTCTTGCAAATCTTAAAGCAAGTGGTGAATTCCAAAAGATTCTTGATAAATACCTTGCAACTGATTCAACAAGTGAATCATCAACTGTTGACGAAACTACTATCTTGGGCTTGTTGAAAAACAACTACAAACAACTCCTAAGTGGACTTGGAATTACCCTTTCTCTAGCTTTGATTTCCTTTGCAATTGCGATTGTTATCGGAATTATCTTTGGTATGTTTAGCGTTAGTCCTTATAAATCACTTCGTCTTATTTCAGAAATCTTTGTCGATGTGATTCGTGGTATTCCATTGATGATTCTTGCTGCCTTTATCTTCTGGGGAGTTCCTAACTTTATCGAATCTCTTACAGGCCAACAGAGTCCAATCAATGACTTTGTCGCTGGTACAATCGCCCTCTCCCTAAACTCAGCGGCTTATATCGCTGAAATTGTACGTGGTGGTATTAAGGCTGTTCCTATCGGACAAATGGAAGCTAGTCGAAGCCTTGGTATCTCATACAGTAAAACCATGCGTAAGATTGTCTTGCCACAAGCAACCAAACTTATGCTTCCAAACTTCGTCAACCAATTTGTTATCGCACTTAAAGATACAACTATCGTATCTGCAATCGGTTTGGTCGAACTCTTCCAGACTGGTAAGATTATCATTGCTCGTAACTACCAAAGTTTCAAAATGTATGCAATTCTCGCAGTCTTCTATCTTGTGATTATCACTCTTCTTACTAGACTTGCAAAACGCTTAGAAAAGAGGATTCAATAATGGCTAAATTAAAAATCGATGTCGATAATTTACATAAACAATATGGTAAAAACAAAGTCCTTAAAGGAATCTCAGCAAAATTCTATGAAGGAGATGTTGTTTGTATCATTGGACCTTCTGGTTCAGGTAAATCAACTTTCTTGCGTAGCTTGAATCTCCTTGAGGAAGGTACAAAAGGTCATATCACAGTTAATGGTTATGATTTGACGGATAAAGCAACCAACGTGGACCACGTTCGTGAAAATGTCGGAATGGTTTTCCAGCACTTCAATCTTTTCCCACACATGACGGTATTGGAAAATATCACTTTCGCTCCAGTAGAACATAAGTTGATGACTAAGGCCGAAGCTGAAAAATTGGGAATGGAACTCCTTGAAAAAGTTGGATTGGCTGATAAAGCTAATGCAAATCCTGAAAGCCTATCAGGTGGTCAAAAACAGCGTGTGGCTATCGCTCGCGGTCTAGCCATGAACCCTGATATTATGCTCTTTGACGAACCAACTTCTGCCCTTGACCCTGAGATGGTCGGTGATGTTCTTAACGTTATGAAGGAATTGGCTGAACAAGGTATGACTATGATCATCGTAACCCACGAAATGGGATTCGCCCGCAAGGTTGCCAATCGAGTTATCTTTACTGCAGATGGTGAATTCCTTGAGGACGGTACACCTGACCAAATCTTTGATAACCCACAACATCCGCGTCTTAAAGAATTTTTAGACAAGGTTCTAAACGCCTAGAAGAAGTTAGGCAAAAAGTCTTTATAATCAAAAAAACGCATTGTATCAGGTATAAAAAACTTGATATTATGCGTTTTATTGTGCGAAGATTTACTTCGGTTGCTCCTAATACTCAATGAAAATCAAAGAGCAAACTAGGAAGCTAGCCGCAGGTTGCTCAAAGCACTGCTTTGAGGTTGTAGATAGAACTGATGAAGTCAGCTCAAAACACTGTTTTGAGGTTGTAGATGGAACTGATGAAGTCAGCTCAAAACACTGTTTTGAGGTTGTAAATAGAACTGACGAAGTCAGTAACATACATACGGTAAGGCGACGCTGACGTGGTTTGAAGAGATTTTCGAAGAGTATGAAATTAAGTTTATGCCCAGACTCTTAATATAGACGTATTGGATTTTTGGATTTTTTAGAAAATTATGATAAAATAAAAAATATGAAAATGGGGATTCCTCATGCCTAGTTTAACTAGGAAACAAAATAGAAATTAGGTAGCTAGATGTCATCAAAAGTTATTGTTACAATTTTCGGTGCAAGTGGGGATTTGGCCAAACGTAAGCTCTACCCTTCACTTTTTAGACTTTATAAATCAGGTAATCTTTCTGATCATTTTGCTGTTATTGGAACTGCTCGTAGACCTTGGAGTAAGGAGTATTTTGAATCTGTCGTTGTCGAATCTATTTTAGACTTGGCAGACAGTGTGGAAGAAGCTCAAGCATTTGCGAGTCATTTTTACTATCAAAGTCACGATGTTAATGACACTGAGCACTACATCGAATTACGCAAACTTCAGGCTGAGTTAAATGAAAAGTATCAAACTGAACACAACAAGCTCTTTTTCCTCTCTATGGCACCTCAATTCTTTGGTACCATTGCTAAACACCTCAAATCTGAGCAGATTGTTGATGGTAAAGGCTTTGAACGTTTGATCGTTGAGAAACCTTTTGGAACAGACTATGAGACTGCAAGCAAACTAAACGAAGAACTCCTAGCTACTTTTAACGAAGAGCAAATCTATCGTATCGACCACTATCTCGGTAAAGAAATGATTCAAAGTATTTTTGCTATTCGCTTTGCCAATATGATTTTTGAAAATGTTTGGAATCGTGAGCACATCGATAACGTACAAATTACCTTTGCAGAGCGCCTAGGTGTTGAAGAGCGTGGTGGCTACTATGATGAATCTGGTGCCCTTCGAGACATGGTTCAAAACCACACTCTCCAACTTCTGTCACTCCTTGCTATGGACAAGCCAGCAAGCTTTACAAAGGATGACATTCGCGCAGAGAAAATCAAGGTCTTCAAGAACCTTTACCACCCTACAGATGAGGAACTTAAAGAGCAATTCATCCGTGGTCAATATCGTTCTGGTAAAGTTGATGGCATGAAATACATCTCTTACCGTAGTGAACCAAATGTTAACCCTGAATCTATGACAGAAACCTTTGCTTCAGGTGCCTTCTTTGTAAATACTGATCGCTTCCGTGATGTACCTTTCTTCTTCCGTACAGGGAAACGCCTCACTGAAAAAGGAACACACGTGAACATTGTCTTCAAGCAAATGGATTCCATTTTCGGAGAGCCTCTAGCACCAAACGTGCTTACCATCTATATCCAACCAACTGAAGGATTCTCTCTCAGTCTTAACGGTAAAAAGGTCGGGGAAGAGTTTAGCCTTGCGCCAAATTCTCTTGACTATCGAACAGATGCGACTGCTACAGGTGCTTCGCCAGACCCATATGAAAAACTCATCTATGATGTTTTGAACAATAATTCAACCAACTTTAGCCACTGGGACGAAGTGAGTGCCTCATGGAAATTGATTGACCGTATTGAAAATCTTTGGGCTGAAAACGGTGCTCCACTCCATGACTACAAGGCTGGTACTATGGGGCCTCAAGCTAGCTTTGAACTCCTTGAAAAATACGGTGCTGAGTGGACTTGGCAACCAGATATCGCCTATCGTAAAGATGGTCGCTTAGAATAGAAAAAATATCCTGCAAGAATTCTTGCAGGATTTTCTTTTATATCAAACCTTCTAGAAGGCCCTTCATAAAGTTCTCAGAGTTAAACTCACCAATATCATCGATTTTTTCACCAAATCCAATCAACTTAACAGGGATATTGAGTTCTTCACGGATAGCAAGAACGACACCACCTCGGGCAGTTCCATCAATTTTGGTTAAAACAATTCCTGTAACAGGCGTAATTTTTGAAAACTCTTTGGCTTGTACAAGAGCGTTTTGTCCTGTTGAGGCATCCAGAGCTAGGAAGGTTTCATGCGGAGCTTCTGGCACGACACGTTTAATGATACGACCAATTTTTTCCAACTCCGCCATCAAGTTTTCCTTGTTTTGTAAACGGCCAGCGGTATCAATCATGAGAATGTCAACACCTTCTGCTACTGCTCGTTCCATCCCATCAAAGACCACACTGGCAGGATCAGCTTTTTCAGGCCCAGTAACCACAGGAACATCTACACGGCGACCCCATTCAGCTAGCTGGGCAACCGCACCAGCACGGAAGGTATCCGCAGCAACCAGCATGACTTTCTTGCCAGCTTGTTTGTAACGGTGAGCAAGCTTACCAATAGATGTTGTTTTTCCGACACCATTCACACCTACAAAGAGCATAACTGTCAAACCATCTTGGTAGTTAATGCTTTCATTGTATTGTCCATCTTTTTCGTAAAGCTCCACTAATTTTTCGATGATAACACGACGGAGGGCATCAGGTTTCTTAGCATTTTCAAGCTTGACTTCGTAACGCAATTCTTCAGTCAAGTTAGATGCAACCTGAACACCAACGTCACTCATGATTAAGAGTTCTTCTAGTTCTTCGAAGAATTCTTCATCAACAGAGCGGAAGTTAGCAAAGAAGGCATTCAAACGAGCACCAAATCCCGTACGAGTTTTCTTGAGACTACGGTCATATTTTTCCTGTACAGTCTCTTGGACTTGAGAAGTTTCTTCGATTATTGGATCTTCATCCACTTCTTCAGAAGTATCTGACTCCATCTCGTCTGGTTGAACTTGATCAGCTTCTTCATCGTCGCTATCACTTGAAGGTACTTCTTCAACTGGTGACTCAGGTTCTTCTGCAACAAACTCTGCTACCTCTTGAACTCTTTCTTCAGTTTCTTCAACTTTTGTTGACTCTTCCTGACAACAATGGCATTCAGTTTCTTCTTCAAGCTGAATTTCTTCCTGAGGAGTTGCTATTGGTTCAACTGTTTCTGTAGTAGTTTCTGCTACTGGTTCTTCCGACTCACTAGCTTCTTTAGAATAAGTCTCCTCAAATTCTGAACTTTGGTCGATTTCTTCAGTATTTTCCACTTCAACTTCTTCAGTTCCAAGTGCTTCAACTTCCTCGCCAGGTTCTGTCAGATCCAAGTTCTCCAAAGCTTCTTTAACGACTTCTTCGATTTTTGGTTCTTCTTTTCTACCAAATAAACGGTCAAATAATCCCATGCTTTAGTTCTCCTTCAGTACATATTTTTCAATGGCCCAAGCAACAGCTTCCTCGTCATTGGTCATAGGGGTGACTACATTGGCAACTTCCTTGACCTCAGGCACAGCATTTTGCATAGCAACACCGAGTCCTGCCCACTCAATCATAGAAAGGTCATTGGCCTCATCTCCACATGCCATCACCTGACTTTGGTCAATTCCTAGGTGGTCAATCAATTTAGCTAATCCAGTAGCCTTATGAACGTTCTTTGGCGACCATTCCAAAAGCATGTCGCGAGATTTAAAAATTTCGTAGTTGTTAATCAAGTCTGGTGAAATATTAGCAATTGCTGCATCCAGCGGTTCTTGGGCAAAGGCTGTCACACATTTATTATAAGTCATTTGACTAGACAAATCTTCAAAGTCAATTGGAACAAAAGTCAGAGCAGGATTAAATTTAGCATACAGACTCTCTTGATCTGATTGGATTTGGTAAACTGTACCTTCTGAAATGGCGTCTAAGGGAATGCCTAGTTTTTCAGTTTCCTCGTAAATACGTGTCACATCATCAATAGAGAATACTGTCTTATCAAGGATTTCACCCGTATTTTTCTGAACCAATCCACCATTAAAAGTGATAGTATACTCGTCATCATGGCCGTCTGTTCCAAGCTCTTTAAGGAAGAAATCCATAGCCTTGAGAGGACGTCCCGTTGTCAGTACCACTTTGACTCCCTGATCACGCGCAGCCTTTAAAGTCGCCTTAGTACGATCAGTCAATTTCTTGTCTGTCGTCAGCAAAGTCCCATCTAAGTCTAGGGCAATTAATTTAATATCTGCCATTACAATCCCTCCATATAAGCAATAACTGTTTGGTCTTTGTGATGTCCGATAACTGTTTCAGCTAGTTCTAAAATCTCTGGACGAGCATTTTCAGGTGCGACTGGGTGCCCTACAACTTGCATCATGTGCAGGTCATTAAGATTATCACCAAAGGCCATCACCTGGTCCATATCTAGATTCAATTTCTTAGCCAATTCGACAATAGCAACTCCCTTGTCAACATGGTCTAAAACGATGTCAATGGATTCAAATCCTGTCGTCATAGCCTTGACCCCAGGAACATGTTCATTGACCCAAGCTTCTCCAGCGTCAACCGTTTCTTCAGTGAAGTTAGTTGTGAATTTGAAAATCTCATCGGTAATATCTTCCAGTCTGGCCACCTTTTGGATATTCTCATTATAATGATGGCTAAACATAAGATAGATTTCATCTACTGTATCTAAGACATAGCAAGCCTCTTTACCAGTCAAGAGCATCTTCTTCTCATCAAAATAAGGTGAAGTCTTTAGCTTTTCAAATGTTGATAGGTAAAAATCACGAGGCATGGTTGCTTCATAAAGGTCCTCTCCATGAAAACGAACCAAACTACCATTTTCAGCAATAAAAATAATTTCATCTTTGACACCCGCAAAATGCTTTTCAAGTGACAAAAGCCCACGACCAGATGCAACAGCAAAATAGATTCCTTTTTCTTTATAAGAATGGAGCAACTTTTTCAGACGCTCCATATCAAATTGACCGGCACCATCCAAAAAAGTACCATCCATATCCGTTGCTACTAATTTAATCATAAAATTCTTCATACTCCAATTAATAAATCTACCTTCTATTATACCATAGAAAAAGTAAAAAAAGACGTGCTGAATTGACACGTCTTTGTCTTCTATAAATAATCCCGTAGGGCCAATTTAAAGGCCAGGCTGATTTGCTTACTTTCTTTTATATCCAACCTCTCAACTCTTTTCTTCCAAAGTTCTTGATTGAAGTCTATTCTGAGAGTTCATCAGCTATTGCGTAAAAATTATCAATCTTCTGCTGAGATACATTTGTCACAATCATAAATAGCATATAGTTCTTGACATATAATCTTGCATATGAAAAAATACTTGTTGGAGGTTAATAATATGACTGAAAAAATCAAAAACTGGGTTAATATTTGCGTTTTGAAAAATCAAGAAATTTTATTACTTAATAGGCAGCACGATAATTTTCCTGGCTGGATTCCACCCGGGGGAAAAGTTGAATTCCCTGAAAGTTTTTTTGAAGCTGCATTACGGGAACTTAAGGAAGAGACTGGACTCACTGCATTAAATCTTGAATTAAAAGGAATTTCAGGCTTTACTAATTCAATTGGTAATGAGAGATTTGTCTTCTATGACTTTTTATGTACTCAGTTTACTGGTGAACTAAGCACATCAGCTGAAGGTGAGCCAAAATGGTGGAATCTAAAAGATATTGATAAAATACCAATGCAAGATGAAATAAGAAAAAGGCTACCGCTTTATTTAAGAAAAGGAAGCTTTGAAAGTATTAACTATTGGGATGATAATAAGAAATGCATTAGTGAAAACAAAACAATTTTATTTGACTAATATTCTCTACAGTATAATCAAATGCAAAAATCTTAATCCATTAGTATTTTTGTATAATTCAATACTCAACACAATCTGTCTTTAATAACATATAGTTTAACGTTATACAAAATAAGGGTATCTAATAAAAATCATCTACTCTAACAACTTTTTCCTTATATCTATAGATAGCTAAAAAGCCTTGGAAACAGCTTATTCCAAGGCTTTCTCTATATATTCTATTGTATCAATTGGGTCAATTGTTATTAAAAATATAAGCCCTTTTCCACACTTTCCTGAATTAACTCTTCTGTCAGTTTCCATAATTCTTCTGATTCACTTTTTATGAACTTTTTCTTTTCTAATACCATGTCTGCACTGATATTATCAGGATTATAATTGAATTCTGACACTTCCAAGTGATTTATCAGTGGTACCAAGGCGTCGATAACTCTTGCATATCTTGCTTCAGAACTCTGCCCTTTTTCAAATTCCAACCACGAATTTTTCATTTGTAAATATTTTTCTTCTGGAAGGATACTCAGTGTTTTTTCAATAGATGCTAGTTCTCTATCATGAGAATGAAGCTTTTTTTCATCATCAAACACCCAAGTATCTCCGGCATAAATCTCACCTAAATCATGAATCAATAACATAGAAATGACCTTCTCCATATTCAATTTTTCAGGATAATAATCTTGAAGAACCATCGCAGCTATGGCACCCTGCCAAGAATGTTCGGCACTATTTTCAAATCTGCCATCAAGAGTTCTATTAAATCTTCTTACTGACTTTAACTTCTCTATTTCTTTAATAAAATCAACTGAATGTTTCAAATTACTCATTGCTATTCCTACCTTATTCGAAATTACAAATATAATAGCAAAAATTAATCTTTACATCATTCATTTCCCGTATTTGCAAAAAAATAACGCCTAATCCACATGAGATTAGACGCTGATAATATAACTCTCGCTTATTCATCAATTCAAGGTTCTCTTATCCATATTTGGCAAAGAGAGCTTGAACTTAATAATACAAAGTCGAATCACAAAGCCAACTATCGAGAGAATGATAAAGGCAGTAATTCTAGGAAAATGAAGAACAAATGCTAGCCAGTAATAAATAACTCCAATTACGAAAGATAGAAGGGCATAAATGTCTTCTTTTAGAACACTTGGAACTTCGTTGATTAAGAGGTCTCGGATAATACCACCACCGGCTCCTGTTAGACAAGCCAAAATCCCTGCAGACATCAAATTTAGCTTACTGTCCACTAAGGCTGTCGCTCCAATCAAGGAGAAAATAATCAGCCCAATGGAGTCAAAGATGAGATAGGCTTCTCTCAACCACTTATAGAACTTTTTATCATGACTAGCATTGGCCTGTTTTGAAGTTACAAAGCCATACATGATAACCGCTACCAGGATAGAGACATAAATGGGGCTAGGATCTGCTAGAGAAGCAGGAAAGCGACTAATAATGGAATCTCTTAGGATTCCTCCGCCTACTGCAGTTACAATTGCCAATAAACTGATTCCAAAAATATCTAAACGTTTACCGAATCCTTTGATGGCTCCTGAAGCAGCAAAGGCTATAGTTCCAATATAATTACAGATCATTAGGAATAGATCAAAATCCATATAAGCTCCTCAAATTATTTTGTAACCCTTCCGACTTCTTGAAGGTTATTTAAATGCTTAGCTTAAAAATTTGTAACGAGCACTAACTAAGCATTCATATTCTCTAAATCTTTTAGTTTTACAGAGACAATCTTAGATACACCAGATTCTTGCATGGTCACACCATAGATAGAGTCTGCTGCTGCCATAGTACCCTTACGGTGGGTAACAACGATAAACTGACTATCCTTGTCAAATCGGTTGAGATAATCCCCAAAACGTTTAACGTTGGCCTCATCGAGTGCGGCCTCTACCTCATCCAAGATAACAAATGGAATAGTCTTGACACGAATGATTGAGAAGAGCAAAGCCAGAGCTGACAAAGCCTTCTCTCCACCACTCATGAGATTGAGAGACTGAATTTTCTTGCCTGGAGGTTGAACAGAGATTTCGACACCTGCTGTCAATAAATCACCTTCTGTCAGAATTAGGTCTGCTTTACCACCACCAAACATCTGCTTGAAAGTCACCTTAAAGGACTCACGAATAGCTTCAAACGTAGACTTAAAGCGTTCCTTCACTTCATCATTCATCTCTGTAATGGTCTCAAGAAGAAGATTTTTAGCAGAAAGAATATCGTCGCGCTGACTATTCAAGAACTCCAAGCGTTCGTGTACTTCGTCAAACTGTTCAATGGCATCCAAATTAACAGGACCAAGTGAACGAATGGATTTTTCCAAATCCTTAACCTTTTGTTCAGCGACAGCCAAGTCTTCCAATTGGTTGGCTTGTTCTAACGCTTCTGTATAACTAATCTGGTATTCTTCAGTCAGTTGACCTTGAAGATAGCGAAGGCGGTCTGTAATCTTCTCTTTAGTCGCTTCCGCTCGTGTTTGCTTTCGAATCCATTCTTCATTTTGCTGACGAGCTTGTTCTAAATGACTAGCAATATCATCCAATTGTCCCTCAATGTCGTCTAGTTCAAACTGCTTACGAATGAGTCCTTGTTGAATTTCTTCCTTTTGACTCTTAGCTTCTGCTTCCTGCTTAGCTAAAAGTTCAGTATCAACTTTTTCAAGATTGTCTACTTTTTCTTGCAAAAGACGTTCAATCTCTTCTTGTTCAATATTGAGATTCTCAAGTTCTTTATTGATCCGTTCAATATCAGCAACTTCATAACGCTTTTGACCTAACATTTCTGTTTTACGAAGACGCTCTTGGGAAAGTTTTTCCTGTAAGTTTTGATAGTGTTCCTGAATCGCATTTTTATTGGATTTGATTTCTTCGATTTCAGATTCCAGCTTTTGTTTTTCGGTTGCAATAACTGCGAGACGTTCCTGGCATTTTTCTTTTTCAGCTTGCCAATCTCCACCTCTGAGATTGTTTAATTCTTTTTCCTGAAGTTCAAGAAGTGTTTCGAGTTCTTCGACTTGCTGGCAAGTTTGTTGATAAGCCAGATACAAGCCTTGTTCCTGGATACGAGCTTGCTCTCCCTGAGACTTAATGGTCTCCAAAGTTTGAGTGAGGTTAGCTAAGTTTTCTTGAACTGACTTCAGATTTTCTTCCTCTTGGCGAAGAAGTTTTTCTTCTTGAGCAATCTCTTTTTTCAACTGCTCCAATTCAGGCTTGATGAAAATGCTGTTATTTTGACGATTGGCACCACCAGCATAAGAACCACCTGTTCGCAATTCTGTACCATCTAGGGTTACCATGCGAACTTGATAACGCACCTTACGAGCTGCATCACGCGCATGTTCAACTGTATCAAAAATAGCTGTGGTAGCTAGCAGATTTTTAAAGATAGCTTCAAGCTTGGCATCAAAAGTAACCAGTTCATCTGCCATGCCAAGAAAACCAGGACTTGAGGCAATCACCTCTTGATTCTGCCCAGAAATGCTCCGAGCCTTAATGGTTGTCAAAGGAAGGAAAGTCGCACGACCAGATCGGTTTCTTTTTAGGAAATCGATGGCCTTAGTTGCTGCCTGTTCATCTTCAACGATAATGTGTTGGCTACTTGCACCAAGGGCAATTTCAAGTGCTGTCTGATAACGAACATCAAAGGTTAAATGTTCACTAACAGCTCCAACAATACCACCTAAACGATTTTTTTCTTGTAAGACACTCTTAACACCAGCATAGAAATTGCTATGGTTTTTAAGAATGTTCTCCAAACTTTGTGCCTTAGCCTGCTTGTTTTTCAAACTATCTAAACGGTCAAAGAGTTGATTTTGTTGACTTTGATAAGCCTGCTTTTGTGCTTCTTCTTGCTTGGCACTGGTTTGATAGTCAGCGAGTAAGTTCTGTACTTCTTCTTTAGCTGATTTAAGGGCAACTTCTTGCTCACTAGCCTTAGACTTGGCAGAAGCCAATTGTTCCTTCAAGGATTCTAATTGTTCTTCTTGCTTTTGAGTCTGTTGGCGACTATTTTCAAGGTCGTTCTCAATTCGGGTCAGCTGGTTAGAGACATCCGCTTCTTCCTGTAAGAAAGCCACGAAACGTTCACGCAGCTGCTCAATCATTTGGTCTGGATCATCAGAAAAAGCTAATAACTCAGCTTCTAAACGATTGAGTTCCTTCGTATTGACAGCTAAATTTTCTTCTAGCTGATGAAGATTGGCTTCTTTCTCTTCCTTCTCTTGAATGAGAGCCTTTCTCTTTTCATCTAAACCAGCCAAACGTGTCTGAGCTTCTTGTTGATTAAGGGCAACTTGCTCAGTTTCTAGTTTTGATAAAGCTAACTTACGCTCTAAATCACTGATTAGAGCAGTCAAATCCATCAAACTAGTTTGATCTTTAGCCATCTCTGTTTGTAAATCTTGTCTTTGCTTCTTGAGAGATTGATTTTCAAGTTCTAGTGACTCGCGTTTTTGATAATAACCGGTTAAAAGTTCTTGGACTTGGTTTAATTCTTCTTCAGTTAGATCCAATTCAGTCTTATTGGCTTGAATCTGAGCAACCAAAACGTCCAAGTATATCGCTTTACGCTGACCCTCCAACTCCATAAATTTACGAACTGTAGCTGCTTGCTTCTCCAAAGGCTTGATTTGATTGTCCAGCTCATATATGATGTCTTCTAAACGGTCTAGATTGTCCTGAGTTTGTTGAAGCTTGCTTTCTGTCTCTTTACGACGGGTTTTATACTTCAAAACTCCAGCCGC
Organism: Streptococcus oralis; assembly: GCF_964238205.1. Classification (GTDB taxonomy): domain Bacteria; phylum Bacillota; class Bacilli; order Lactobacillales; family Streptococcaceae; genus Streptococcus; species Streptococcus oralis_CZ. The sequence goes on along the minus strand of NZ_CAXSLF010000005.1, from coordinate 51,993 downwards.
TTCTTCAAAGATAGCGCGACGTTCTTCAGGTTTGGAGTTAAAGATTTCTTCGACCTTCCCTTGGGAAATAATAGAGAATGAATCGCGCCCAAGACCAGTATCTAAGAAAAGGTCATGGATATCACGGAGACGAACTTTTTTGCCGTCAATCTTGTACTCACTATCTCCACTCCGATAGATATGACGTTCAACTTTGATTTCCTGGCCTGCATCCTTGATAAAGCCATCTTGGTTATCCAAAGTAACAATAACAGAAGCGTAGTTTAGAGGCTTCCGACTTTCTGTTCCTGCAAAGATGACATCAGGCATCTTCCCACCACGCAGACTCTTGACACTAGATTCACCAAGTGCCCAACGGAGGCTTTCAGTGATATTTGATTTCCCAGAGCCATTTGGTCCTACAACCGCCGTCACCCCTTGGTCAAAAACAACCTTGGTCTTGTCAGCAAAGGACTTAAACCCTTGGATCTCAATTTCCTTTAAATACATGAATCCAGCCCTTTCTCAACTGCATTTTTAGCGGCTTCCTGCTCGGCCAATTTTTTAGAGCGTCCTTTTCCTGAACCTAGACTTTGCCCCTCAACAAGGACTTCAACCTCAAACATCTTATCATGGGCTGGCCCAATCTCTGAAATCACCTGATAACGAATATCAACATCTCCATTAACTTGGAGCAATTCTTGCAGATGAGTCTTATAATCCTTTATCATCTCAAAATCGCCAGCTTCAACCTTAGGAATCATGACTTGGTAGATAAAGGTTTTTACAGTCTTTATATCCTTGTCTAAAAGCAGAGCACCCAAAAAGGCTTCAAAGGCGTCGCCCAATATCGTGTCTCGGTTACGACCACCAGACTTTTCCTCCCCCTTACCAAGCTTGATAAACTGGTCAAACTGACAATCACGGGCAAAACCAGCCAAACTCTCCTCACGGACAATCATAGCACGGAGTTTTGACAGGTCCCCTTCTGGTTTTTTAGGGTATTTTTTAAACAGATATTCTGAAATCAATAATTGCAGAACAGCGTCTCCTAAAAATTCCAAGCGTTCGTTGTGTGAAATTTTTAAGAGGCGGTGCTCATTGGCATAACTGGTATGGGTAAAAGCTGTTTCAAGTAAGCTTTTATCTGTAAAAACAAGATCAAAACGGTCTTGTAACACTGATTCTAATTCTTTCATGATTACCTCTTTCTAAATCATTATAATCCTATCCATTATATCAAAAAAAGCCTTCATAGTCAGAAAAGAACAGTGAAAAGCTTATTTTCTAACTTCTAGCTAAAATCAGCCCCCAGCTAGCGGATTGGGCTTTTTTTTGGTATAATAAATCTTATGGAAATTGAAAAAACCAATCGAATGAATGCTCTGTTTGAATTTTATGCAGCCCTTTTGACTGATAAGCAGATGAACTATATCGAACTCTACTATGCAGACGACTATAGTTTGGCTGAAATTGCTGAAGAATTCGGTGTCAGTCGCCAGGCCGTTTATGATAATATCAAACGAACTGAAAAGATTCTGGAAGACTATGAGATGAAACTCCATATGTACTCTGACTACATTGTTCGCAGTCAGATTTTTGATCAGATTTTGGAGCGTTATCCAGAGGATACTTTTCTGCAAGAGCAAATTGAGATTTTGACCAGTATTGATAATAGGGAGTAATCATGGAAAATCTTGTCGTCTATAAAGGGATACCCTGTAAATTATTAGCTGCAGAGGAACCATTTCCTAGTCGACTACAGATTATCTCGCCCAATGATATCAACAAAGCTATGCAAATAGGTTTTAGCTGTTGGGGATATCCAAATGAAATCATGAAAGAAGTCATACCCGAAGAACTAGAGTGTTTGCAACATTTCGGACGATTTCCACTGAATTGAAAAAATAGGAGAAAATAATGGCATTTGAAAATTTAACAGAACGTTTACAGAACGTCTTTAAAAACCTACGTAAAAAAGGAAAAATCACAGAGAGTGATATCCAAGAAGCAACCAAGGAAATTCGTCTGGCTCTTTTAGAGGCTGACGTTGCTCTACCAGTTGTCAAGGATTTTATCAAGAAGGTTCGCGAACGTGCCATTGGGCATGAAGTCATTGATACCCTCAATCCAGCCCAACAAATCATCAAGATTGTTAATGAAGAATTAACAGAAATTCTTGGTTCAGACACAGCTGAGATTATCAAGTCACCAAAAATCCCAACCATTATCATGATGGTTGGTTTGCAGGGTGCTGGTAAAACAACTTTTGCAGGTAAACTTGCTAATAAACTCAAAAAGGAAGAGGATGCTCGTCCTTTGATGATTGCAGCCGATATCTATCGTCCTGCTGCTATTGACCAGTTGAAAACACTGGGGCAACAGATTGATGTTCCCGTATTTGCTCTTGGTACTGAAGTTCCTGCAGTTGAGATTGTTCGCCAAGGTTTGGAGCAAGCAAAAGCCAACCATAACGACTATGTTTTGATTGATACGGCAGGTCGTTTGCAAATTGACGAACTTCTCATGAATGAGCTTCGTGACGTTAAAGCACTTGCTCAACCAAATGAGATTCTCTTGGTCATCGATGCCATGATCGGTCAGGAAGCTGCAAACGTTGCGCGTGAATTTAACGCTCAATTAGAAGTTACTGGGGTCATCCTTACCAAGATTGACGGGGACACTCGTGGTGGTGCTGCCCTCTCTGTTCGTCACATCACAGGAAAACCAATCAAGTTCACTGGTACTGGTGAAAAGATTACCGACATTGAAACCTTCCACCCTGATCGTATGGCTAGCCGTATTCTCGGTATGGGGGATATGCTGACTCTGATTGAGAAAGCTTCCCAAGAATACGATGAGCAAAAAGCCCTTGAAATGGCTGAAAAGATGCGAGAAAATACCTTTGATTTCAACGATTTCATCGATCAGTTGGATCAGGTGCAAAATATGGGCCCAATGGAAGATTTGCTCAAGATGATTCCAGGTATGGCCAACAATCCTGCCCTTCAAAATATGAAGGTGGATGAAAAACAAATTGCTCGCAAACGTGCCATCGTTTCTTCCATGACTCCTGAAGAACGTGAAAATCCAGACTTGCTTACTCCAAGTCGCCGTCGCCGTATCGCTACTGGTTCTGGGAATACCTTTATCGAAGTCAACAAGTTCATCAAGGACTTCAATCAAGCTAAACAGCTTATGCAAGGTGTCATGTCTGGTGACATGAACAAGATGATGAAGCAGATGGGCATCAACCCTAACAACCTTCCTAAGAATATGCCTGGTGGTATGGATATGTCTGCACTTGAAGGTATGATGGGACAAGGTGGAATGCCTGACTTGTCAGCTCTTGGAGGAGCAGGAATGCCAGATATGAGCCAGATGTTCGGTGGAGGTCTCAAAGGTAAAATCGGTGAATTTGCTATGAAACAATCCATGAAACGCATGGCCAATAAAATGAAAAAAGCTAAGAAAAAACGCAAATAAAAGGGACTCGCTTGAGTCCTTTTTTAGTTATTTCGAAGTTTTTCCAAAGTCTCTTTAAAGATAGCTGGGATTTCGGAAGTAAATTCCATGGTTTTCCCTGTTCTTGGATGGGTAAATCCAAGTGTCTTGGCATGGAGAAATTGTCCATGCCCCTTCAGAGTTTTACGAGGACCATAAACCTCATCGCCAGCGACAGGATGACCGATGTAAGCCATGTGAACACGGATTTGGTGAGTTCTTCCAGTTTCCAGTTGCAATTCCAGCAAGGTATAATCACCAAAGCGCTCCAAGACTTGGAAACGTGTCACTGCTGGTTTACCTTTGGCAGTCACAGCTTGTTTCTTACGATCTTTTTCGCTACGACCAATCGGCGCCTCAATGACTCCACGGTCGTTTGGAAGATTACCATGAACAATAGCCCAATATTTACGAAGAGACTTCTTGTCCTTCAATTCTTGAGCCAGTGCTAAATGGGCATCATCGTTTTTAGCAATCATCAAGAGACCTGAAGTATCCTTATCAATACGATGGACAATCCCTGGACGCAATACACCATTGATGCCCGATAGGTCCTTGATGTGGTACATAAGGGCGTTAACCAAGGTACCACTGGTATGTCCAGCACTTGGATGAACAACCATCCCTTGAGGTTTATTGACTACTGCTACATCCTCATCTTGATAAATGATTTCTAGAGGAATATCTTCAGCTACATACTCCAAAACCTCTGGTTCTGGCACCTGATAAGTAACGACATCGCCCTCTTGGACCGTATACTTGGCTTTTTTGACCTGACCATTTACCAAGACTTGACCTGATTTGATTTGTTCATTGGCGAGACTTCGCGACAGTTCTGTTAAATCTGACAAAGCCTTATCTAAGCGTAGTCCACCTGTTTCAATTTTAATTTCCATTCATTTCCTCTTTTAGCATCGCAAGCAATAATACAATCACTCCGACCGTCAGATAGCTATCAGCCACATTGAATATGGCAAAATTAACAAAATCTAAGTGAAACATATCCACGACAAATCCTTGACTGATACGATCGATAAAGTTTCCTAGACCACCTGCAATAATCAAAACCAGTCCAAAGACAGTCCAGAAAGAATCCTCTATATGCTTATGCAAATACCAGATAGCTCCTACCATGACCACTAAGGTAATCACTGCAAAAAACCACTGTTGATCTTGAAGCATAGAAAAGGCTGCCCCCCTATTTTGCAGATAGGTTAAACTAACTAGATTTGGGATCCATGACTTGATTTCACCAAGAGCAATATTTTGAACGACGTACGCCTTTACAAATTGATCTAAGACAATCAAGGCTGCTATAATCCCTGCAATTATTCCTCTTTTTTTCATGCTTTCCTCTTCTGATCAAAATACTCTTGCATAACCTCTACAAATAAAGTCCCTGCTTGGCTCAAGTCTACTTCCTCACGTTTTACATAAACCATGCGATTATTGAGATTATCATTTAATGGAATAACGGTAATCCCGTTCACACTATCGCTATCTAAGAATCCAGATCCAGTCGCATAAGCATTTGTTCTTTCAAGAATCCCATTTAAGGTAGCACGGTCAGTTACATTAAACATTTGAGAGCTAGCACTTGTATCCACAAAGTTCTCTGAGTAATAAAGATACTCATCCTTTTCCTGTGTGAATCGAACTGTTGGTAAATCAGCCAAATCCTCCATGACCAACTCTCTTTTCTTGGCTAAAGGATGCCCTTCACGCAGATAGATATGCGTCTGGAAAGGAATCAACTCAATCACTTCAAGTCCTAACTTTTCAACCCGTTGCATAATTCCCTTTTGGTTTTGATTGTTGAGGTAGATAATTCCAATCTCACTATGTCCTTGGGCTACTTCATCCAAAATCTGAACAGTTGTAGATTCAAAGATACGAAAATTCTTATAGTCAGGATATTGTTGCGAAAAAGCTGTAATGGTTGGTGGCAAGAAATCATAGTGCTGGCTGGCTATTGAAAACTCATCTTTATCCTCTTCAGGATTGGCATACTGATTTTGGAAAACATCAAATCCTTTAACCAACTCTTGTGCCTTTTCATAAAATTCCATCCCACGACGTGTAAGAAAAGTTCCTGAACTGGTTCTGCGGAAAATCTTAAAGCCAAGCTCTTTTTCCAAGTCTCTTACAGAAATAGATAGACTCGGCTGGCTAACGTACATTTTCTCAGCCGCTTCACGAAAAGTACCACTATTAGCAATAGCTACAACGTAGCGTAATTGTTGAATATTCATGATTTCTCCTTCGATTTCTATCTTATCATTATACCATAAATCAAGCCTATCCAACAAAGGAAAATCATAAGACAGTTACTTCTAAAGAAAGCAACCAAAAAAACACCTTTCAAGTTAGATGAAATTCTAACCCAAAGGTGTCGTTATTAAGATTATTTAGCTGCTGCGTAAAGTTCGTCTACTTTATTCCAGTTGATAACTGAGAAGAAAGCTTTGATGTAGTCAGGACGAACGTTACGGTATTTCACGTAGTAAGCATGTTCCCAAACATCCAAGCCCAAGATTGGTTTTTTACCTTCTGAGATTGGTGTGTCTTGGTTTGCAGTTGAAGTTACTTCAAGTTTACCTTCTTGGTTAACAACCAACCATGCCCATCCAGAACCAAAACGAGTTGTTGCTGCTGCAGTGAAGGCTGCTTGGAATTCTTCGAATGAACCGAAAGTTTCATCGATTGCTGCTGCAAGTTCTGCTGAAGGAGCTGTTTTTTCAGGAGTCATCAATTCCCAGAAAAGAGCGTGGTTCAAATGTCCACCACCGTTGTTGATAAGCGCTTGACGGATATCAGCTGGGATAGATTCTACATCAGCAAGCAAAGCTTCAAGGTCTTCACCGATTTCAGGGTGTTTTTCAAGAGCTGCATTTGCATTGTTAACGTAAGTTTGGTGATGTTTGTCATGATGCAAGTGCATTGTTTCAGCATCGATGTATGGTTCTAATGCATCGTAAGCGTATGGAAGATCTGGTAAGATAATAGCCATCTGTAATACCTCTTTTTCTTTCTATATAAAGATGATAACGCAATCATCCTATTTTTTCAAGTTATTTGCTCAATTTGACTGGCTAGCAATCTGCAACAAAGCCTTCTCAAACAAGTAGCCTTTCTCATAAACTCCTGTCTTAATTTGGTAATCAGCTTGGATGAGATGACGAATAGAATTCTGGAGAAAATCAAGGGATAGTCTTCGAGAATCACGAAGGGCAAACTTGATTTGGTAGGGATTCGGATTGCGACCAAGATAGTGACCTAAACTGCTGACCATCTGGGACTCTGTCTGACCAGACTCTTGCAAAATTTTCACTTGTGTATAGAGTCTGAACTGCCCCAACATAATGGCAATCAGTTTAATCTCATCTTCTCCCTGCAAAGTCAAATCTTTCACTAAATCACGTGCCTGATCAATCTTCTTAGTCAATATTAACTGAGTTAAATCAAAGATATTATCCTGCAAAGTCTTTGGTATGGCTTCAACAATGTCTTCTTCGGTAATCCGGTCATCATCCTTATAAGACTGTAAGAAGAGTAGATTTTTCTGAATTTCACTGAATTGAAAACCTGATTTGATAAGTAACTGTTCAAAGGATTTCCCGTCAAAGGTCAGTCCTTGTTCTTGAGACCACTTTTGAAAATAGGATCGCATCTCTTGCTCTTTTGGTTCAAGGGCTTCAAAAATCTTGGCATCTCTCTTTAGAATTTTAACTAGACGTCGCTTGCTATCTAGTTTACCTTCAGCAAAAATAACTAATTTACTCGTCGGAGAAGGGTTTTCCAAATATTCTTCAAAAGTCTTAAGCTCATCATCAGATAGATAGCGTTTTTTAGCAGTTGTAATATCCACAAAGTGATCTAGGATTACAATTTTTTCATCCGCAAAGAAAGGAAGACTGACCAGCTCTAGTTCCAAGCTTTTGTAGTCTACTTCTTTCATATCAAAATAAGCAAAGTTCAAATCAGCAGAATCGTAGCTGATTTGCTTTAGCACCTGAGTTTTCATGACTTCATACTGTCCTTGATCAGCACCTGTAAACAAGGTCAAACTAGGTAAGTTTGATAAAGATAGCTTTTGGATTTCTTCTATTGCTAGCATCATTTCTCCTTTCTTTTTAGTTTCGCTTTTATTTAATCAATATAATTCAATTTACCACGGAAATCTTCAAGGCTTTCATAACCTTTTTCCGTCATAATTTCTTTAAGTTCGTTTGTAATGCGATCAAAAGCACCTACACCTTCTTTGTGCAGGGTAGTTCCTACCTGCACCATGCTGGCACCACATAGGATATGTTCAAAGGCATCACGTCCTGTTAATACTCCACCTGTTCCGATGATTTGAATTTCTGGATTCAAGCGTTGATAAAAAGCATGGACATTAGCAAGGGCTGTTGGTTTGATGTATTCTCCACCAATCCCACCAAAGCCATTCTTAGGACGAATCACGACTGACTCATCTTCTATATAAAGACCATTTCCAATAGAGTTGACACAATTGACAAACTTGAGCGGATATTTGTTAAAGATCGCTGCAACCTGGTCAAAATGAACAATATCAAAATAAGGTGGAAGCTTAATTCCTAATGGTTTTGTAAAATATTCAAAGACTTCTGACAAGATACGGTCTGTAGTTTCAAAGTCATAGGCAATCTGAGGTTTACCAGGAACATTTGGACATGAGAGATTGAGTTCAGTTAGACCTCGAAAATCACTCTCTTGAACCTTTTTCAAAATGGTATGAGTTTCCTCTGGAGACATGCCAACTAGAGATAGGAAGAAAGTACGGTTTGGCTCTTTTTCCTGCAAGTCCAAAAGATAGTCCAGATAGTAGTCTAAACCATTATTTGGTAGCCCCATAGAGTTGATAGAACCGAGTGGAACATCTTGATAACGTGGTTCCGGATTTCCCTGACGAAATTCCAAGGTTGCTGTTTTAGTGACAAAGGTTCCTGCTGCTGAGTTTTTGACACCTTCCAACTCCTCAACTGTCATACAAGCAACTCCTGCTGCATTCATCAAGCAATTGTCAAACTCAAAACCAGCAATCTGTGTTTTAGTTGATACCATGATTCTGTTCCTCCAGATTCCTTTTTATGTCTATTATTATACCATACTTTGACTTTTGCTTTTCAATAAAACCATTTCCATAGAAAAGGTTCGTTTTTTAGCATGTTTTGAATCAGTCATTTTAAATTGAAAGAATTTTTAGAAAATTTATGTTTTTTTCTTTACACTGAAAAAATTTTCTGCTATAATGTCTCATGTAATAAAATATGACAACAAAAAGGAGAACGATATGACATCTGCTAAAGAATATATCCAAAGCGTGTTTGAAACTGTAAAAGCTCGTAACGGGCACGAGGCTGAATTTCTCCAGGCGGTTGAAGAATTCTTCAGCACTTTGGAGCCTGTCTTTGAAAAACACCCTGAGTATATTGAAGAAAATATCTTGGCACGTATCACAGAACCTGAGCGCGTGATTTCTTTCCGTGTTCCTTGGGTTGACCGTGATGGAAAAGTTCAAGTTAACCGTGGTTACCGTGTTCAATTCAACTCAGCTGTTGGACCATATAAAGGCGGACTTCGTTTCCACCCAACTGTAAACCAAGGGATCTTGAAATTCCTCGGATTCGAACAAATCTTTAAAAACGTTTTGACTGGACTTCCAATCGGTGGTGGTAAAGGTGGATCAGACTTCGATCCTAAAGGCAAAACTGATGCTGAAGTGATGCGCTTCTGCCAAAGCTTCATGACTGAATTGCAAAAATACATCGGACCATCTCTTGACGTACCTGCTGGTGATATCGGTGTTGGTGGACGTGAGATTGGTTACCTTTACGGACAATACAAACGCCTCAACCAATTTGATGCTGGTGTCTTGACTGGTAAACCTCTTGGATTTGGTGGTAGCTTGATTCGTCCAGAAGCAACTGGTTACGGTTTGGTTTACTACACTGAAGAAATGCTTAAAGCTAACAACAATAGCTTTGCTGGTAAGAAAGTTGTGATTTCAGGTTCTGGTAACGTAGCTCAATACGCTCTTCAAAAAGCAACTGAACTTGGTGCAACTGTTATCTCTGTATCTGACTCAAATGGTTATGTCATTGATGAAAATGGTATCGACTTTGACCTTCTTACAGATGTTAAGGAAAAACGTCGTGCTCGTTTGACTGAGTACGCTGCAGAAAAACCAACTGCTACTTACTACGAAGGTTCTGTATGGACTTACACTGGAAACTACGATATCGCTCTTCCATGTGCGACTCAAAACGAGATCAACGGTGAAGCTGCGAAACGCTTGGTTGCTCAAGGAGTTATCTGTGTATCTGAAGGTGCTAACATGCCTAGCGACCTTGAAGCTATCAAAGTCTACAAGGAAAATGGAATCCTTTACGGACCTGCCAAAGCTGCCAATGCTGGTGGGGTAGCTGTATCAGCTCTTGAAATGAGCCAAAACAGCCTTCGCCTTTCATGGACACGTGAAGAAGTTGACGGTCGTTTGAAAGATATCATGACTAACATCTTCAACACTGCTAAAACAACTGCAGAAACTTACGGTCTTGGTACTGACTACCTTGCAGGTGCAAACATTGCAGCCTTTGAAAATGTAGCAAACGCTATGATTGCCCAAGGGATTGTTTAATTCCTAGTAACTATATAACTCCTCACATCTCGTGTGAGGAGTTTTTTCTTATACATAAAAAAAAGACCTACCCTACTGGATAGATCTTTAATTTCTTACAATTTACCTGCTACTGCATCCAACAATTCTTGGATTTTCGCTTGGTTGCTTCCTCCTGCCATGGCCATATCTGGTTTACCACCACCACGTCCATCGACGATTGGAGCTAATTCTTTAATCACATTACCTGCATGTACCTCTTTTGTCTTGCTAGCTACAAGGACATTGACCTTGTCACCGATAGCTGCGACAAGAACAAGGACATCAGAGTAATCTTTTTGTTTCCAGTTATCCGCAAAGGTACGAAGGGCACCTGCATCTGATACTGAAACTTGGCTGGCAATGTAACGGTGGCCGTTTGCTTCTTGAACATTCTTGAAGACATCACCTGCTGCCGCTGCTGCTGCTTTTTCCTTCAATTCTGCATTTTCTTTTTGCAATTGACGGAGTTGTTCTTGAAGACCTTCCACCTTGTGAGGTACTTCCTTGAGTTGAGGAGCTTTCAAGGTTGCTGCGACTGCTTTCAGAGCGTCTTCTTGTTCACGATAAGCTTCAAAGGCTTCCTTACCAGTCACTGCCAAGATACGACGAGTTCCTGATCCGATACCTTCTTCTTTGACAATCTTGAAGAGACCGATTTCAGAAGTATTGCCAACGTGGGTACCACCACACAGTTCAACTGAGTAGTCTCCGATAGTGACAACACGGACTTCTTTACCGTATTTCTCACCAAAGAGGGCCATAGCTCCCATTTCTTTAGCGGTGTCAATGTCTGTCTCAACTGTTTCCACTGCAATGGCTTCCCAAATCTTCTCATTGACTTGTTGCTCAATAGCACGCAATTCTTCAGGAGTGACAGCTTGGAAGTGAGTGAAGTCAAAGCGAAGGAATTCTACTTCATTAAGTGAACCTGCTTGAGTTGCATGGTGGCCAAGGATATTGTGAAGGGCTGCATGGAGCAAGTGAGTTGCTGTGTGGTTCTTCATGACACGGTGACGACGATTACTATCGATGACCAAAGTGTATTCTTGGTTTAAAGCAAGAGGAGCAAGAACTTCAACGGTGTGCAATGCTTGTCCGTTTGGTGCTTTTTGAACGTCTGTTACAGTCGCTACAACATTTCCTGCAGCATCCAAGATTTGACCGTGGTCCGCAACTTGTCCACCCATTTCAGCGTAGAATGGTGTTTCTGCAAAGATAAGTGAAGCAGTTCCTTCTGATACACTTTCTACTTCAGCATTGTTCGCTACGATAGCCACTAACTTAGAAGACAATTGGCTAGCATTGTAGTTGAAGACACTCTCAACAGTAATGTTTTGAAGGGTTTCGTTCTGCATACCCATAGATCCGCCTTTGACAGCAGACGCACGCGCACGTTCTTGTTGTTCCTTCATGGCTGCTTCAAATCCTTCACGGTCTACAGTCATTCCTGCTTCTTCAGCGATCTCTTCTGTCAACTCTACTGGGAATCCGTATGTATCATAGAGTTTAAAGACATCTTGACCAGCAATGACAGATTGTCCTTTTTCTTTCAAGTCTGCTACGATACCCTGGGCAAAGTGTTGACCTGAGTGAAGAGTACGAGCAAATGACTCTTCTTCACTCTTAACGATTTTCTCAATAAAGTCACGTTTTTCAAGAACTTCTGGGTAGTAGCTTTCCATGATTTTTCCAACAGTTGGAACGAGTTTGTAAAGGAAAGGCTCATTGATACCCAATTTTTGACCATGCATAGAGGCACGGCGGAGAAGACGACGGAGGACATAACCACGACCTTCATTTCCAGGAAGGGCACCATCACCGATGGCAAATGAAAGAGAACGGATATGGTCTGCAATAACCTTGAAGCTCATGTTGTCGCCATCTTGATCGTAAACCTTACCAGATAATTTCTCAACTTCACGGATGATCGGCATGAAGAGGTCTGTTTCAAAGTTTGTCTTAGCCCCTTGAATAACTGCCACCAAACGCTCCAAACCAGCGCCCGTATCAATGTTTTTGTGTGGCAATTCCTTGTACTCGCTACGAGGAACAGCAGGGTCTGCGTTAAATTGTGACAAAACGATGTTCCAGATTTCGATATAACGATCATTTTCGATATCTTCTGCAAGAAGACGAAGACCGATGTTTTCTGGGTCAAAGGCTTCTCCACGGTCAAAGAAGATTTCTGTATCAGGTCCAGAAGGTCCCGCACCGATTTCCCAGAAGTTGTCTTCGATTGGGATCAAATGACTTGGATCTACTCCCACTTCAATCCAGCGGTTGTATGAATCCTTGTCATCTGGATAATAAGTCATGTAAAGTTTGTCTTTCGGGAAGTCAAACCACTCAGGACTTGTCAAAAGCTCATATGCCCATGTAATTGCTTCGTCACGGAAGTAATCCCCGATTGAGAAGTTCCCCAACATTTCAAACATGGTATGGTGACGAGCAGTCTTCCCTACGTTTTCGATATCATTGGTACGGATAGCCTTTTGAGCATTGGTAATACGTGGATTTTCAGGAATGATGGTTCCATCAAAGTATTTTTTAAGAGTGGCAACCCCTGAGTTGATCCACAAAAGTGTTGGGTCGTTTACTGGAACCAAGCTAACAGATGGTTCTACTGAGTGGCCTTTTGTAGCCCAGAAATCAAGCCACATTTGGCGGACTTGTGCACTAGATAATTGTTTCATATGTATCTCCTTTTTACTAATTTGATTGGCTTTCTAGCATTTCCACATAGTCGATAGCGACACAGAGGGAAATGACTAGGTCTGCATAAGATTCGTCGTAGACTGTTACGGTATAGGTAGAGGTTAAATGGAAAAGTTCCTTGGCAATCTCCGCAATTACTTGGTCACGATCGTCTAGCAATTTAAAATTCAAATCCCAGACATTTCCTTCGATGCGAAGGCCGAGATTGTCAAACTCATACTTATCCTTCCAGAAAGTCAACTTCTTTCGGATATAAAAATGATCTCCATTACTGAGTTGAATCTCAAAACGAGGTAGGAAAGTTAAGACTTCCTTACTAATCTCACTGACCTGTTCACCAGCAACATCATAGATGGTAAAGGTTTTAGGAATCTTAAAAAAAGAACCTTCAACCTGATAGGCAACATTGCCCAACTCATCCTTGATGTCAAAGCGTTCACCACCTAGGCGAAATTTTTGTTTGACAAGAAATGTTCTCATAAACACCTCCAAAAATAAAAGACAAATCCATATCACGAAGGGCGAAAAACCGCGGTACCACCTTCATTCAATGAACTTGTCATTCTTTGATTCTTATGCAATTGTTAGATTGAGTAGCATGATTTTCTATCTTAGATGGCTCGCAGCACCGCCAATTCTCTGAACTAAGATGGAGAGAAAATCAATTCTCAACTTTCTTATTATATCGTTTTTTTAAGCCTGCGTCAACTGGAAATAATCCTCATTTAAATAACCAACTCCCTAAACGGGAGCATGACACTCAGCAGAATAGAAATAAGGACAATCTCTTTAATGAAATGTCCTTATTTTATTTTTATCTATCTTCCAGAAAATCTGGGAGAGTTAAATTACTATTATTAAGAAATGATTTAAATTGTTCTGGATCATTTCGATGTAAGACACCTAATATTATTCTAGCATCATGCTTAAATTCGCTTGTATTAATAGGATTGCGAGTTCTATCAAACCTATCTTCTCCATGAGAGTACTCATTATTTATGCGTTGTATAAATGGAGCATTCTCATCTCCGAAATAATTAATAATTTTATCGTCATTCTTTGTTTTATAATCAGGATATTTAAAGTACAAGAGAGTTTCAATAAATTTTCTACCATTGTTTGGAAAATTATAAAAAACAGAAAAATTATTTTCGTCTTCATCTTCCGTCGCCACTCTATATATCTGTTCAAACAGAAATACAAATTCTGTGACTTTATTTGATAAATGCTTGGGCAATTTTTTTATATAACTTTTCGACGGGACATTTTCAGCTTCTTTTATCTTTTCTATTAAGTAATAATCTTTTTTATTTTTATTAGAAAATCTATTTGTATATTTCAAGAAATCTAGATTATGAGTGGACAAGAAGTACTGTAAAAATTCTTTCTTTTCTAGAAGACAAAAAATTAGGTTGTAAATATAAAAAATGTTATTTTCATCCAGACTAGAGACAGGGTCATCAATAAATAAGATTGTTTTTGACTTTTCTTCTGTCGACAAACTTTCTAATCTTGTAATGTAATAAGCAAAGGCTATTAATGATTTTTCACCCTCACTTAAATTATATGCTCTCTCTTCATTACGAGAAACTTCAAAATATATACCTTCCTCATCATCGACTGATTTTAGGGACATCTCTGAATGTGCTAAAGAATTTTGAAGTATCATATTTATACGTTTTGCTGCTTCAGATTCTGACTTTAAACTACCTTCAAGTTCAAGAATATCTTGCTCAAATTTTTCTTTTTCTTCGTTTAATATTTTCTGTTCCAAATTTATTTTTTCCATGTCCTCTTGGAGTTGGTCAACTTCTTGAGATAGTTTAGTGAACTCAGATACAGGGAATTCTTTTACAATATAATATCTTCGAAGAAAATCTATACTTTTAGTTTTCCTATCCTCAAATTGTTCTATCTGTTCAATAGTTTCATTATATAGTGAGTCAATCTCAACTTGAATTTTAGAAAAATCAAGCCAATTTAAATCATTAATTTCAATTTTAGAAAAAATGTCTCGTTGTTTTTCTGAAATTTTTGATTCTAGTGTTTCTAGAACTCTTTTTTTGTTATCAATATTATTTTCAATCTCTTTGTTTATATTTTGAATATCGGATAAAGAATCCTTAAAATAATCTTCCTTATTAATATTTGGAATAGAATCTAATTTTTGGATTTCTGATTTTATCCTATTATTTTGCAGTACTAATTCGTTTTCCAAAGATCTTAACTCATCAGAAAAAGCTAACTTTAGATTTTTAATGAAGTCACTATCAATTCTGTTACCACAAAATACACATTTTTCTGGATTTTCTCCATGGATATCAACACCATGCTTAATCCAATTTATTTTATCTGGACTATCTTTATATTCATCTAAAATATTACTTACTGAGACAACTCTAGATAAAAGTTTCTTCGTATTTTCTAAAAATAATGTGAAATTAAAATTTTTATCAAAACTAACTAAATCAATTTTTTGTGGTTTATTTATGTTTTTTTCGAGAATTCGTATTTTGGCTTGTTCAACATTCTTTTCTAACTCAGCTACATCCTTCTCATCATCTTGTAATGGTAGAATAGGAAAATGAGCTGAATATTTTTCAAACTCCTCCTTTATATCTCGTATATCATATTTATTACTAACTACGACCGAGGGATTCTTTAAATTCTTGATTTTTGAAGCAGTTATTTTCAGTTTTAAGTTTAACCTATTTTCACTGATTTTAGTCTTTTGTTGTTTTTTAGTTATATCCAATTCAATCTGTGACAATTTTTCATTTCTGGGTTTAAGTTTGTTTAATCGTATATCTTCAATTTTCTTCAAGGCTTCATTAGTATCACTACCTATCGAAATTTGGAAACTATTTAATTTATTATCATTGTGAAGATAAATATTATCGTCAATAAATCGCTGATTAAAAACCTTACAATCTATAGGTAACGCATGAGTCACTATTTCATTTGATTTGATAACTATCTGGTTAGATAATTTGATTTCAAACTCTATATCTCCGTACTTTTCTGGAAGTTGCTTAAGTTCAATACTTTGAAAAATTTTCGAATAAGTACTTTTTCCGGAATAGTTTCTACCGTAAAAAATATTAATACTTCCATCATTAAAATCATTACCGATGCCTGACTGACTATGCTGTTTGTAGTCTTTATAGCAACCAAAATCTTTGATATCAATTTTTTTAATTTCTAAATCTGACATAGCTTATACCTCTTTTTCATTATATCATGTAGAGATAACATAAAACAAGATGCGTACTCAAATTACTTTATAAATGAGAATCGTTCCAATCGCTCTTCGAATCGTGTCTATGAAGCAACTTATTTCAACTCCATAAAATGAGATTTTTAAGCCTAATCTATCACATGAAATACTGCAAAACTTAGTCTAAATTTGTCAGTCTAACCTATTCCGACAGGAGTTTCATTTCTGACTTGACAAAAATGAGTCACAAGCCGACTGTCACGAAACATAACTGAATTATTCTGGTAGACATTTATTACAATTTATCGGAAAACTAAATAACGAAAAAGCGAGTCAGGTGAACTGACTCGCTACTATTAACCCTAATAACTAAACTGCTAGATGTCAACTCTGCTAATCTCTGGTTACTTTTTCAGAATATATTTTTTCTTACTGCCATTTTTCTTTTTATCCCAACTTTTATTCCAAGTTTTCGAATTGCTATACATAAATACGAAAATATTTGCAAATATAAAGTAACCTATCACCAAATGTATGGAATCCGTTGTTAAATATTGCCGATCCAAGCCATCCTTTAAATGGAATAGTATAATTGTTTCGTTAACAATCAAAAAGGTTGGCCAATAACTTTTTTTGAAAAAAGTAGACATTTTCATGATTTGTTACCGCTTTCTATTGTTATAAACTTAGTATACTACTAGGCTATAAAATAAGCAAATAGGATAGTAAAAATACACAGCTATACAACTATTTAAAAAACGAACCAGATTGACTGATTCGTTTCGTGACTGCTAACTCCTACTTCCGATACATCTTAAATTGTAGGAAGAGATCACTGTAGATACCTGTCCATTTATGGTCAAACTTCTCATAAACTTCTAGGTGTTTCATAGTATCTGCATCAGGATAGAAGGACTTATCCTCTTTTGTCTCCTCAGGGAGCATTTCCTTAGCAGGATTGCTTGGTGTTGAATAGCCGACATACTCTGCATTTTTAAGAGCATTTTCGGGTTTCAACATGAAGTTGATGAAGGCATAGGCTGCATCCTGGTTCTTGACTGTCTTAGGTATCACCATATTGTCAAACCAAAGGTTGCTGGCCTCTGTCGGAACGACATAGCGAAGATTTTCATTTTTCTCTAGCATCTGGCTAGCTTCCCCTGAGAAGGTCACACCAATAGCAGCATTGTTCTGAATCATGTAACCCTTCATCTCATCGGCTACAATTGCCTTGATATTAGGAGTTAGCTCATACAGTTTATCAACCGTTTGTGATAGTTGCTCTGGATCTTTTGAGTTTAGACTATAGCCTAGTGAGTTAAGACCTAACCCAAGTACTTCACGCGCTCCATCAAAGAGCATAATAGAGTTTTTATACTCTGGCTTCCAAAGGTCGTCCCAGTGTTCAGGCGCTTCTTCCACCATAGTCTCATTATAGACAATTCCCAAGGTCCCCCAGAAGTATGGGATAGAGTACTGGTTGTTGGGATCAAAGGACTGGTTGAGAAATTCAGAACCGATATTCTCAATGCCCTCAATCTTACTATAATCCAGTGGAACCAGGAGGTCCTCATCCTTCATCTTATTAATCATGTACTCACTCGGGATAGCAATATCATAGGTTGTTCCACCCTGCTTGATTTTCGTGTACATGGCTTCGTTAGAGTCAAAGGTCTCGTACTGAACTTGGATTCCTGTTTCTTCTGTAAATTTCTCCAGAAGTTCAGGATCGATATAGTCTCCCCAGTTATAGATAACCAATTTTTGACTATCGCGACTATTGATTTTACTGTCAAGATGATAAGAAATTCCCCACAAAACAAGGATAATCGCTAGAATTCCTGCTAAAAATGAATAGAGTCGTTTCATGCTTGTTCCTCCTTCTCACGTGAAATGAAGTAATATCCAACTACCAGGATAATACTAAAGAGGAAGACCAAGGCTGAAAGAGCATTGATTTCCAGCGAAATTCCCTTACGAGCTCGAGAGTAGATCTCAACTGAGAGAGTTGAAAAACCATTCCCTGTTACAAAGAAGGTCACAGCAAAGTCATCTAATGAATAAGTGAATGCCATGAAGTATCCTGCAATGATAGACGGTGTTAGGTAAGGAAGCATAATTTCCTTAAACATCTGGAACTGGCTAGCTCCAAGGTCATAGGCCGCATGGATCATATCCCCATTCATCTCTTTCAATCGAGGCAAAACCATAAGCACTACGATTGGAATGGAGAAGGCCACATGACTAGACAGAACCGTCAGAAAACCAAGTGAAAACTTGAGTTGGGTAAAGAGAATCAAGAAGCTGGCACCAATCATAACGTCTGGTGCAACCATCAAAATGTTATTGAGTGATAGGAAGGCTTCTTGATATTTTTTGCGTGATTGGTAGATGTAAATGGCACCAAAAGTCCCAATGACAGTCGCAATCAAGGCTGATAGGAAGGCTAGTAAAAAGGTCTGAACCAAAATCAGCATGAGTCTCCCATCGCCAAACATGGTTTCAAAGTGAGACAAACTAAAGCCTGTAAAGCTATTCATATCATCCCCAGCATTGAAGGCATAACCAATCAAGTAAAAGATTGGCAGATAGAGGACGATAAAGACAAAGGCTAGGTAGAGATTTGATAATTTTTTCATCGTTCTCTCCTTTCCTTAGTCACCCACATGGTGATAAACATGGTCAGTATAAGAACAACACCGATAGTTGAACCCATACCGTAATTGTCGTTTGTCAGGAAGTTCTGCTCGATAGCAGTCCCCAAGGTGATCACTCGGTTCCCCCCAATCAAACGTGTCAGCATGAAGAGACTTAAACTCGGGATAAAGACAGATTGGACACCACTTCGCACTCCATTCATTGACAGAGGGAAGATGACATGACGGAAAGTTTCCCATTTGGTCGCACCGAGGTCATAGCTGGCATTAATGAGATTGTTATCCATATCATCCAAAACGTTGAAGATAGGCAAAATCATAAATGGAAGCTCGATATAGCTTGCGACAAAGATAAAGGAGAAATCTGTAAATAGCAACTGCTGAGAACCAATTCCGATAAACTCTAGGAATTGATTAATAGAGCCATTTTGACCAAAAATCCCGATAAAGGCATAAGCCTTAAGGAGTAGGTTGATCCAGGTTGGCAAGATGATTAGCATGAGCCAGAGTTGACGGTGTTTGAGACGAGTCAAAAAGAGGGCTGTTGGATAGCTAATCAAGAGTGTCACTAGAGTCACAAGCCCTGCATAAAGAACAGAGTTGAAACTCATTTTAAGATAGGTCAAGTTTTGTGACGCAAAATAGGATTTATAGTTTTCTAAACTGAACTGGCCTTCGATGTTGAAAAAGGATTGCCCAAAAATCAAGATCAAGGGTGCCAATACAAAGAGTGCAATCCAAAGCATGTAGGGCACTACAAAGAGTTTAGAGGTTGTTTTCTTCATCTCTTTCCTCCTCAATAGCGTTAATCAGACCTGCTTCATGCTCTTCGATTTCTACGTACTCTTCGATACGAGCATCGAACTCTTCTTCTGTTTCATTGAGACGCATGATGTGGATGTCTTCTGGTTCAAAGTCCAGACCAATTTCCTCACCAACGATGGCCTTACGAGTCGAGTGAATCATCCATTCATTGCCGAGTTCATCATAGGCGATAATCTCATAGTGAACCCCACGGAAAAGCTGAGTATCAACCTTAACTTGAAGTTTTCCTTCTTCTGGAAGGGTAATGCGTAAGTCCTCTGGACGAATGACGACTTCGACCGGTTCATTTGGCTTCATCCCACCATCGACCGCTTCAAAGCGTTTGCCGTTAAACTCGACCAAATAGTCCTCAATCATAGTTCCAGGCAGGATATTTGATTCACCGATGAAGGTTGCAACAAAGTGGTTAATGGGCTCATCATAGATATCAACTGGTGTTCCTGACTGAACAATTTCACCGTCATTCATAACGAAGATCCAGTCACTCATGGCGAGAGCTTCTTCCTGATCGTGAGTAACAAAGACAAAGGTAATACCCAAGCGCTGTTGCAGTTCACGCAGTTCATACTGCATGTCTGTTCGCAATTTCAAGTCCAAGGCTGACAAAGGTTCATCCAACAAGACCACACGAGGCTGGTTGATAATCGCACGCGCAATAGCTACACGCTGGCGTTGTCCTCCAGATAGTTTACGGATTGAACGTTTTTCGAAACCTTCCAACTGTACCATTTTGAGAACTTCTAATACACGTTGTTCGATTTCTTTTTTATCGACCTTACGCAAACGCAATGGAAAGGCAACATTTTCAAAGACATTCATATGCGGGAACAAGGCGTAAGATTGGAAGACCGTGTGAACATCGCGCTTATTGGTCGGGATGTCATTGATACGAACACCGTCTAGCAAAATATCACCTGTCGTTGCATCAAGCAAACCTGCAATGATATTTAGGATGGTTGATTTTCCTGAACCAGAAGCTCCTAGCAGTGTATAAAATTTTCCTTCTTCCAACTCAAAGTTAATATCCTTAAGCACCTTAGTGTCACTATCTTCAAAAACTTTAGAAACGTTTCTGAATTCGATAATTGGTTTTTTCAATTCCTCTAAATTCCTTTTTCTTCGTAAATTAACAGATTGGGACCTTGTTAAATGCTAGCAATAACTGTAAGGAATTAACCCAAACCATATCTAGCGATAAAATCCCAATCTTTTAATGCTATGTAAAAATAATGTTATTCGTGTTCACCCAAGATACGAACTTCTCGCTCAAGAGTAACACCTGAGTGTTCTTTAACTTTTTCAATGACAGACTCAATCAAGTCTTCATAATCTCTAGCAGTTCCATCAGCAATATTGACCATAAAGCCTGCGTGCTTTTCTGAGACTTCGACGCCACCGATACGATAACCTTTTAAGCCTGCTTCTGCAATCAATTGCCCTGCAAAATGACCTACCGGACGTTTAAAGACTGAACCACAAGAAGGATACTCTAAAGGTTGCTTGAGTTCACGAAGGTGGGTCAAACGTTCCATTTCTTGCTTGATTACTTGGTGATTACCTGGAGCTAAGGCGAACTTAGCAGATAGGACTACTGCCCCTGACGCTTGAATGGCTGAATGACGATAACCAAAGGTCAAGTCTTTAGCAGACAAGGTTTCAATCTCACCTTCCTTGGTCAAGATCTGACAAGACTGCAAAACATGAGCAATCTCACCACCATAAGCGCCAGCATTCATAAAGACAGCACCACCGACGCTTCCTGGAATACCACAAGCAAACTCAAAGCCAGTCAAACTATGACGTAGGGCAATACGAGTGGTTTCAATCAAGTTAGCTCCAGCTTCTGCCTCAATGGTATAGCCATCAACAGAGACATTATTAAGCTTGTCACACATGATTACAAAGCCACGAACTCCGCCTTCTCGGACGATAATGTTACTGGCATTTCCAAGAACCATCCAAGGAATGTTTTCCTGATTGGCAAACTTGACTACACGAGCCATCTCATAGCGATTGCGTGGAAAAACTAAATAATCTGCCTTCCCTCCAACTTTGGTATAGGTATAAGTTTTTAGCGGTTCATCGAATCGAATATCGATTCCTTCTAGTGTTTCTTTTAGTTTATCTAATACGGTCATTTTTCTAATCCTTTTATAAAATTCATTCCATTATACCATTTTTAGCTCTATTTTTCGATGATTTGGTTAGCTTTTTCAAAAGCTCAAACTAAAAAGAGGATGAACCTCTTTTTTGTATTATTGCTTTTTATAAAAGATCGATTTTGTAAAGTAAATAAAAATAATAACTTCCACTGCTAACAATCCTTCTACGAGAAGGGGATTTGACAACCAGCCAACTTGAGATAGGCTCGGAGCCAAATCAAATAGGGCGTGTAAACCATAAGCAGCTACTAGGTAAATCCATTTCTTTTGGCGAATTGCTTGATAAACCCAGAAAGAGAGACCGATTTGCATAACAAGAGCAAGCACACGCTCAACACCGAGTAAATAAACCTGCCATCCAGATAGAGATTGTACTGTTTCAAGTGTATTTTGGGGAAGGAGATTTGCCAGATCTGGATTTGAAGACTCTAATAACGAAAAGAGGATCAAAAGACTAATCAAGCTTCCCATTCCGAGGTAGAGCAATTCCAAGCCACCATGCCCCAATCCATAAGCAAGGGCATCAGAATCTTCCAAAGTTCTTTTCTTCTCTAACCATTTAAAGAAAATAAGTCGAGCTGTTTCTTCAAACAAAGCAGCCATACAGATCCCGTAAATCACATAGAGAAGGGGATTTTCCGTCATTAGTGGAACTGTCCCATCCTTTTGTGGATGAAGAACCAAGAGATGAACGATTTTCTCTAAGACCTGAGATGAAGCAAAAAATGCAACTGCCCCAAGTCCCAAAACTGCAAAATTAATCTTGTATTTCTTTCTTGCGTACCAAACTGCTGCAATGAGGACGGCAAACAAGGCCAGCATCGTTATTATTACATGAATTTTCATATTTGACTCCTATTATTCTGCCTGTTCGATATCTTTTTTCATCTCGTCAACGTTAAACTTAGCAAATAGATATTGACGATCCTGAACAGGAAAACGTTGATCCAACTGGTCAACAGCTCCCACTTCTACAATACCTTCCTTGATGACAAAATCCATAACGTGGCCACCAAAGGTTAGGTCATCTGAGATAAAGTGTAGATGGTAACCAGCAACACTAACTCCATGGAAAATTTCAGGTGTCCAAAAACCAACGATAGTTCCTGAGACATTGTCACAGCTATATTCAGGCTGATGCGTCGCAACCTCAGCAAACTTCGTTTCATTTGTCGATTTTGGAATCATGCGAACATGCATGTGTTTAAAATCACCATGGATCTTGATGGAACGGAAAAGATTCTCTCCATCATAATAGGACTCAATACGTTTTTCAAGTTCCTGATCAGTCATTTCAAAACGCTGACGGAAAATAACTTCTGCCTGGTGGGGTACAACTGCTGCATAGGGAATCAAAGCATCTGGTGAAACTTCCACAATTTCAGGTTTCTCACCTGATCCCTTAGCCTGATAAGCTTTCCCATCTAAGACAATCAATTCTCCATCGATAGAATCCAGGGTTCCTAATCCTAAATCACCATGTTCAAGCAATTCACCAACGGTCATGGTTCCACCGTAAAGTCCCGCCATCAAGGCTCCCAAAGTATTATATTGGAATAATTTAACTGGTTCTTGCACCTTCATCATCTCACTCTTCTTTGAAAATTTTACTTACTAAGTATATCACATTTCTGATTAGAATTGAATGCTAGACTGCCTTTTAATACTCAATGAAAATCAAAGAGCAAACTAGGAAAATAGCCGGAGGTTGCTCAAAACACTGTTTTGAGGTTGTGGATAGAACTGACGAAGTCCGTAACATATATACGGTAAGGCGACGTTGACGCGGTTTGAAGAGATTTTCGAAGAGTATAACATTGCCAAACTTCTAAAAAAAAGGTACAATGTAACAAAATCATGAGAGGTCTGGGATGAAGCAAGAAAGCAAGTATGAACAAGTCGTTCACTATCTAAAAAATGAGATAGAATCAGGTAGATTTCCAACTGGAAGTCGCCTACCATCTATCCGAAAACTCAGTCAAGATTTTCACTGTAGCAAAGACACCATACAGCGCGCACTCTTAGAACTCCGATACGAGAAATATATCTACTCAAAACCTCAAAGTGGTTATTATGTATTGGAGCAACAAACCAGTCATGAAGACTTAATTATCTCAGTTAACGATGAACACGCAGCAGCCTATGATGATTTTCGTCTGTGCGTCAATGAGAGCTTGATTGGGCGAGAAAATTATCTCTACAACTACTATGAACACCAAGAAGGCTTAGAAAAATTACGTCAGTCCGTTCAGACATTACTCTTTGATCAAGCGATTTATAGTAAGGCAGACCAGTTGGTCATGACGTCTGGAACCCAGCAAGCACTGTTTATTCTTTCTCAGATTGATTTTCCAGGTCAAGCTCAGAAAATACTGGTTGAACAACCGACCTATCATCGGATGAACCAGCTGCTACTAGCTCAAAATATTCCCTATCAAACCATTGACCGTCGAGTAGACGGCATTGACCTAAACGAACTTGAGGAACACTTTAAAAGCGGAAAGATTAAGTTTTTCTATACTATTCCCCGTTTCCACTATCCTCTGGGGCATTCTTATTCTGAAGAGGAAAAACTTGCCATCCTTGACTTGGCTGCAAAATATCAGATTTATATCGTTGAGGATGACTATCTGGGGGACTTGGATCCTAAAATGGGACAAACCTTTCATTATTTAGACCAACATGATTTGGTCATCTATATCAAATCCTTTTCTACCAGTCTTTTTCCTGCCCTTCGAATCACTGCCCTTCTTCTTCCAAACACTATCAAGGAAGCTTTTGTCACCTATAAAAACATTCTCGACTACGATAACAACCTTATCATGCAAAAGGCTCTATCACTCTACATCGATAGTCAACTCTTTGAGAAAAACAGACTAGCACGACTGGCACTGCAAGAAAAAAGTCAGGAGCACATCCAACAGCTCTTACAAAGGTATCCCATTTCCCTACCGAACTATCCACTTCATGATGGGCTTTTGCTTGATCTCAGGAACTATCCTAGCATCGCTAGTCTTAAACACAGTCCTCTAGATCTTGACTTCTTCGAATCTTCCTATCTAACGAACTGCCCTTATCACTTTGCAAAAATTTCCTTAGAAAATATTGAAGAAACATTAAGCTATTTAAAAACAGAGCTGGACTGAAATCCAACTCTGTTATTTTTTATTGCTCTACTTCTGTTAGCTTAGCAGCTTTTTCAAGATAAGTTTGGTAAGTTCCGTCATCTTTCAGTTTTTGGATGACCTTATCAACTACTTCCTTCAAATCTGAGTTACCTTTTTTGATAGCTACAGCATTTGCTTCGCCTTCTTTCATAGTCAAGCTTACTGTAGCCACTGCCAAATCTGAGTTCTTAGCAGCATAGCTTAGTGCTACTGGCTCATCCATATGAACGGCATCAACTTTACCAGATTGGAGCTCGTTGACTGCTTCTCCCATATTTGTCAAAGAAGTCAACTGTGCCTTTGGAAGTTGCTCTTTAACCATAGATTCAGGAACAGTTCCTTTCTGAGCTGCAATATTAGCACTTGCTAGAGAATCCAAATCCTTGTATTTTTCAAGATCTGATTTTCTGATAAGGAAGCTAATTTTATTTTCATAGTAAGGAATTGAGAAATCAAAGACTTCTTGTCTTTCTTCAGTTGCACTGATTCCCGCAATTGCTAGGTCTGCTTTTCCTGTTTGAAGACTAGTCAAGACATTATCAAAACTCATGCTTGAAACTTCCAATTTCACTCCAAGTTCATCAGCGATTGCTTGCGCCATGTCAATATCCGCACCTACGACTTGGTTTTTACCATCCACAAGTGCTTGAAACTCAAAGGGAGCATAGTCGGGACTAGTTGCGACCACTAATTTTCCTTTTTGCTTGATGGCCTCCACTGCAGACTGCGAGCTTGAACTAGACGATTGGCAAGCTACCAATAAGAAGCTTGCAAGAAAACTACATAAGACAAATATCCATTTTTTAAAATTCATAAATAAACAACCTCTCTGTTAATTTTGTATAATTATAACTCTATCTACTTCGTTTGTCAAGCATATTCCAAATTTTTATGAAAAATTTTCAATTTTTGTTTCAAAAAAGGAGCTTTTACTTACTAACAAGCTCCTTTTTTTGCATAATTAATCAATCTTACAATTCAACAATCTTACCTGTTTCAAAGTAAACAACCCATTCACAGATATTTTTTGCATAGTCACCGATGCGTTCCAAGTAAGAAATGACTTGGAAATAATCACGACCTGTGACGATAGCTTCTGGATGTTTTTTGATTTCTTCTGTAGCTAGGTCTCGAATATTATCAAAGTAATGGTTGATATTTTCATCCATGGTTGCAACTTCATAGGCTTGATCCATAGAACCATTCAAATAAAGTTCTAAAGCGGCTTCAACAAAGTTTTTTACTTCACGACCCATTTTTTTAATTTCTTCTTCAACTGCAGGGATACGTTGCTCACCCTTCATACGAATCGTTGCTTTTGCGATAGATACTGCATGGTCCCCCATACGTTCTAAGTCTGACACAGCTTTTAGAACTGTTAAAACTGTACGTAAGTCTTGTGAAACTGGCTGTTGTAGGGCAATCATTTCAAATGATTTCTTTTCAAGTTTCACTTCGTATTCGTTAACTTCTGCATCTTCCTCAATGACTTCTTTAGCCATGTCACGGTCATGCGTTACAAAAGCACGTACGGTACGATTGATTTGGGAAAGAACTTCTTGTCCCATAGCATAAAACTGATTATGCAATTTCTCTAAATCTTCTTCAAATTGAGATCGTAACATCTTCTCACTCCTTATCCAAATTTACCTGAAATGTAGTCCTCTGTCTCCTTATGTTGAGGATAGAGGAACATTTCCTTGGTATCGTTAAATTCAATCAAATCTCCATTGAGGAAAAAGCCTGTCTTATCGGAGATTCGAGATGCTTGCTGCATAGAACGAGTAACCAAGAGCATGGTGTATTTGTCTTTTAGACCGTACAAGGTTTCCTCAATCTTACCAGCAGAAATAGGGTCCAAGGCTGAAGTTGGTTCATCCAAGAGGATGATTTTAGGGCTAGTCGCCAATACACGTGCCACACAAACACGTTGTTGTTGCCCACCTGAAAGACCAATAGCAGAGTCATGCAAACGGTCCTTGACTTCATCCCAGATTGAAGCACGTTGTAAAGCCTTCTCCACTGCTTCATCTAAAACCTGCTTGTCTTTTTCCCCATTTATACGGAGACCATAAACGACATTTTCATAGATAGACATAGGAAAAGGATTGGGTTGTTGGAAGACCATACCAATTTCTTTACGTAATTCAACTGTATCCGTACGAGGACTATAGATATTGTGACCGTTATAAACCACTGATCCAGTTGTCGTCACTTCAGGATTAAGGTCACCCATTCGGTTAATAGCCTTTAGAAGTGTTGATTTCCCAGATCCAGATGGACCGATAAGGGCTGTAATTTCCTTGGGTTGGAACGATAAGGAAACACTATTCAAGGCCTTCTTTTTATTGTAATAGACTGACAGGTCTGAAACCTGTAAAATCGGTTCTGTCATACTATTTCCTCTCTAACCAAAGTGTCCAGTTACATAGTCATTTGTTGACTGTAGCTTAGCATTTTGGAAAATATTTGCAGTTTTATCATACTCAATCAAATCACCCAAGTAGAAAAATCCTGTATAATCACTAGCACGCGCAGCTTGTTGCATACTGTGAGTTACGATGATAATGGTAAAGTCCTTCTTCAACTCCAACATGGTTTCTTCAAGCTGGGCTGTCGCAATCGGATCCAAGGCAGACGCCGGCTCATCCATCAAAAGGATATCTGGCTTGACAGAGATGGCGCGAGCGATACAGAGACGTTGCTGCTGACCACCTGAAAGCGTCAAGGCTGACTTATGAAGGTCGTCTTTAACCTGATCCCAGAGGGCGGCTTGACGAAGAGAGGTTTCTACAATTTCATCAAGGACCTTCTTGTCCTTAACTCCTGCACGTTCATGTGCAAAGGTGATGTTGCGGTAAATAGATTTAGCAAATGGGTTTGGACGTTGAAATACCATTCCGATATGTTTACGCATTTCATAAACATTGATCTCAGGGCGGTTGACGTCTATTCCCTGATAGAGAATTTGTCCTGTAACCTTAGCAATATCAATGGTATCATTCATACGGTTGAGACTGCGTAGGTAGGTTGATTTTCCAGAACCTGACGGTCCGATCAAGGCCGTAATTTTATTTTTTTCGAATTGCATATCCACGCCCTTGATGGATTCATTCTTACCGTAGTAAACATGTAAATCCTTCGTAGAGAGGGCCACTTTTTCTTCTGGAAAAGTAATGATATGCCTTTCATCCCAATTATATTTTGACATGGCTTCTCCTTTAGGCCGCGGTTAATTTCTTATGTAGATAGCTTCCGAGTTTACGTGCTCCGAAGTTAAAGATCAAGATAAAGATGAGGAGCACCGCAGCAGAACCTGCTGAAACAAGTGTTCCATCAGGAATAGTTCCTTCACTGTTGACTTTCCAGATATGAACAGCCAAGGTTTCTGCTTGACGGAAGATTGAGATTGGACTGGTTACACTGAGAACATTCCAGTTTGACCAGTCAAGAGCTGGCGCAGATTGTCCTGCAGTATAGATAAGAGCCGCAGCTTCACCAAAAATACGACCTGAGGCAAGCACAATACCTGTTACAATACCAGGTAGGGCTTCGGGGATAACGACATGAAGAACTGTTTCCCAACGAGAAAGCCCAAGCGCCAAACCAGCCTCACGTTGCGTATGGTGAACGTGTTTCAAACTGTCTTCAACATTACGCGTCATCTGTGGAAGGTTAAAGACAGTCAAAGCCAAGGCACCAGAAATAATGGAAAATCCATACTCGAACTGAACTACAAAGATGAGGTAACCAAAGAGACCGACTACGACTGATGGCAGTGAAGACAAAATTTCAATACAGGTACGAACGAAGTTGGTAACACGACCTTTTTTTGCATATTCAGCCAAATAAATTCCAGCCCCCATTGATAGAGGTACAGAGATGAATAAGGTAATGACCAAAAGGAAGAAGGAATTATAAAGCTGGATTCCAATACCACCACCTGCTTGGTAAGAAGATGATTTTCCAGTCAAGAAGGACCAAGAAACATGAGGTAAGCCTCGAACCAAGATATAGAGAATCAAGGAAGCAAGGATGGTCACAATGATTCCTGCGATGGTATAGAGGACAGCTGTAGCAAGTTTATCTAATTTCTTAGCGTGCATAGTTTTTCTTTCCTCTTTCTTTCGTAATCAATTTAATCACACTGTTAAAGGCCAAGCTCATCAAAAGCAATACTAAGGCTAGTGACCAAAGAACATTATTATCAACAGTTCCCATAACAGTATTTCCGATACCCATGGTCAAAACAGAGGTCAAAGTCGCAGCAGGTGTTGTCAATGAAGTTGGGACAACGGCTGAGTTTCCGACCACCATCTGAATAGCTAGTGCTTCACCGAAAGCACGCGCCATACCAAAGACTACTGCCGTAAAAATACCTGAACGTGCCGCCTTCAAGGTTACACGCCAGATAGTCTGCCAACGAGTAGCTCCCATAGCTAAACTAGCTTCACGGTAGTGACGAGGAACTGCACGTAAGCTATCAGTTGTCATAAAGGTTACAGTCGGCAAGATCATAACAAAGAGAACGAAAATCCCTGATAAAATACCAAAACCTGTTCCACCAAAGACACTACGTACAAATGGTACGACGACCTGCAATCCGATAAATCCATAAACTACTGAAGGAATCCCAACTAGGAGTTCAATAGCAGGTTGCAAAATCTTTGCCCCTTTTGGTGATACTTCTGTCATAAAGACTGCAGCCCCAATGGCAAATGGTGTTGCAATAAGAGCTGATAGGATGGTAACAATAAAGGAACCTAAAATCATCGGAAGAGCACCAAATTGTTTCCCTGAAGGGTTCCAAGTCTGTCCAAATAAAAATTCAAAAATGTTAACACCATTGACGAAGAAGGTAGATAACCCTTTCTGAGCCACGAAAATCAAAATCATGGCTACAATGATGACAATCAAAGAAAGGCAGGCAAAAGTTAGCCCTTTTCCTAATTTCTCAAGACGAGAGTTTTTTGAAGGAGAGAGCAATTTTTTAGATAATTCTTCTTGATTCATTATTGGCTCCCTTCTATTGCTGTCACAGTACCTGCAGCATCTTTTTCAACCTTCATTTCCTTAACTGAAATATAACCCATTCCTTTAACGATTCCATTCTGAGCTTGGTCTGAAAGGACAAAGTTTAGGAATTCGGCAACCAATTCATTTGGCTCACCAAGTGTATACATATGTTCATAAGACCACAAAGGCCAATTATTCGTGGTTACATTCTCTGAAATTGGTTCATAACCATTGAGTTTGATTGTCCCAACTGAGTCATCAACATAAGCAAACGCTAGGTAGGAAATAGCTCCAGGGGTTTGAGAAACAATTGATTTGACCATTCCGTTTGAATCTTGTTCCTGACTTTGCATTGCTGATTGCCCATCCATGATCACACTGTCAAAAGTAGCACGAGAACCTGAACTTGCCGCACGGTTAATAATTGAGATGGCTAAATCTTTCCCACCGACTTCTTTCCAGTTGGTAATTTCTCCTGTAAAGATTTGTCGGAGCTGATCCGTCGTTAGATTATCAACATCTACTTCTTTATTGATGATAACAGCCAAACCTGCGACAGCTACCTTATGGTCGACTAAGGCTGAGGCATCAATACCGTCTTTTTCTTCCGCAAATACATCGGAGTTGCCGACATCTACTGCTCCTGACTGAACCTGCGACAGTCCTGTACCAGAACCACCACCCTGAACATTGACTGTTTTTCCGATGTGAGCTGATGCAAATTCATCTGCAGCCGCCTCGACTAAAGGTTGGAGAGCAGTTGAACCAACAGCAGTCATAGACTCCCCACGATCAATCCAACTTGCACATCCTACTAACGAACCAGCAAGTAAAAGAGTCGCAAGAGAGAGTGTGAGTTTTTTAAATTTTTTCACTATTTGTCTCCTTGAAAATAATGATGAATAGCTTGGAATTTCGGCCTATTTTTCTATGTTTTATGCAAAAAATCCATACTTCCACTATAACATAGAATACTGATTTTGACTAGTTTTTCACCTTAAACCTCAAGCCCTTAGGGAAATAATTCTTCAAGGTATTTCCGGTTACTTTTGCAAAACCTAAACCATTTCCAGCAACCAAAACTTGGTACCACCCATTTGGCAGACTTTCAGATAATTGAACTGTTTCACCAGCTACATATTTTACAAAGTCCTCTTGATGAATTTCGATTCCTTGATTGACTAAACTTGGTTTTAAAGCTAGGCCGAGAGCAAAACTTGGTTCAAAACGTTTTTTCTTAAAGGTTCCAAGATGAAGTCCATTTCGAGCAATTCTTAGTTTTCCTAAATCTGGTAGACCTTCTGGCAATAAATACAGTTGGTCTCCAAAAACCTGTAGGACTCCAGCCAGTTTCTCTTTTAAATGTTTCTTCTCAAAATCCTGCCATAAGGAAATCTGTTCTCGAGAGAGGTTGGATTTAGAAGGCTTGAACTTAGAGACTTTATTTTCCCCTCGAAATTGCAAATGGGCAACAAACTGTCCTTCTCCCTTAAAGTGATGTGGATACATTCTAGCGGCTTCAGGTAAGTCAATCCCAGGGACCATTCCATTGATATGTTGAACTGGGATCAATTCAAAATCATAGCTATCCAGTAACCATTGGACAATTTCTTCATTTTCCTCTGGAGCCCAGGTACAGGTAGAATAGACCAAACGACCACCAGCAGCCAACATGGTGACTGCATCCTCTAGAATTTCACGCTGCAAGTCAGCACATTGGCTTGGATATTCTACACTCCAATAATCCATAGCATCTGGCTGTTTTCGGAACATTCCTTCTCCAGAACATGGAGCATCTAGAACAATTAGGTCAAAATATCCCTTAAACACTTTAGCCATACGATCGGCAGATTCATTGGTCACAACTACATTTGACGCTCCAAACCGTTCCATATTTTCAACCAAAATCTTTGCTCGCTTGCTAGAAATTTCATTGGAAACAAGAAGACCTTCACCTGCAAGATAGGCTGCCAGTTGAGTGGATTTACCACCTGGTGCGGCTGCCAAATCCAAGACCTTCATACCAGCCTTTGGTTGAGCTACTTGTGCAACCATTTGTGCAGCAGGTTCTTGGGAATAGACCAAGCCTGTTACATGCTCAGGTGATTTCCCTGAAACCTTGCCATAATAGCCCCAGGGTGTATTTGGAATAGCATCTGAAAAAGAAACTTGGCTTTCTTTTAAGGGATTGATGCGAAAGGCGGAAACTGCCTCATCATCAAAAGAGGCAAGAAAAGCTCTTGCCTCATCTCCCAATATTGCTTCATATTTTTTTACAAATCCTTCTGGAAATTGCATGTAAGTTTATTTCCTTTCATAGATATAGGATTGGATTTCTGCCAACTTGTCAGTTGGAACCATCATAATTGGTTGTCGTGTCTGAAAATCCACCGGTTCTCCAGTTAAGGTTACAATCTGATACCCTAAACTTTCTCCTATAATACTAGCTGCAGCATAATCCCAAGGTTGGAGATAGGTGATATAGGTCAATAGCTGACCAGAGAGGATTTTTGAAAAACTGATAGCTGCACTTCCATATATTCGCACACCAAGTGAAGCATTAGCCAATTCTGCTACACCCCAAGCGTTTGTTTCCAACATACCAGCATTACTCGCAATTAGAAAATCACGCAAGGGCTTATCCTTAAAGTTCGGCAAGAGTTCTTCATTGAGACAGGCCTGAAAAGCACCTCCTCCATGATAACAATGACCTTTCATGACATCATAAATGATCCCAAACTGACCCACACCGTTTTCAAAATACGCTACCATAATGGCGAAATCTTCACCTTGTGCGACAAAGTTGTTAGTACCATCAATGGGATCAATGACCCAAACAGATCCATATCCAACTGAAGCACGTAGACAGCCCTCTTCTGCACAAAATTGGTCATCAGGATAATGCGAACGAATCCGATCAACCAAAAAATTCTGAACTTCCTTGTCCAAACGAGTCACCAAGTCTGTAGGAGATGATTTTCTCTCAATATGCAATTCTTCCTGCATATGAGCTAGAATATAGTCTCCTGCTTCCTTGACAATCTCTTTGGCAAACACAAATTTATTTTCCAAGCGAAATCTTCCCTTCCCCTTGTTCTTTGGCCAATTGGACAGCTCGATAGAAGGAATAACCACTCGCAGATTCAAATTCACGACCCAAGCGTTTCTCTTCACTCTTGCTTGGAACAACCGCTTTGAATCCCTTGTAGGAATCTAGTAGTTTCTTTGCTTCTACCTTAGTCTCATAGGCTGCTTCAACATCATTAAAAAAAGAAAGCACTGAAGCAAGTTCTTCAGTGCTCCACGACAAATCTAGTGGGTAACTATACTGTTTATTCATCTAATTAATACCAGCTCTCAATGTAGCTTCTTTCAGTTCTTGTTTACGGTAACTACGAGGGAGAAAAGCACGAATCTCATCTTCATTAAAACCGATTTGCATCCGCTTTGCATCAATAATAATCGGACGACGCAAAAGACTTGGATACTGCTCAATTAAATGAAGCAACTCCGATACTGAGATACTCTCTACATCAATATTCAATTTTTGAAAAATCTTTGAACGAGTCGAGATGATGTCATCAGTACCATTTTCGGTCAAGGAAAGAATGTGTTGCAGTTCTTTTCTCGTTAAAGGGCTGGTCATAATATTATGCTCTTGGAAGGGCACTTTATGCTTCTCGAGCCAGGCCTTTGCTTTACGACATGATGTACAACTCGGTGATAAAAATAGTGTAATCATGCTTTCCTCTTCTTTACATACTTTTCTATTTCTATTATACAAAAAAATAAAGCGCTTGACTAGTTATTTCCGTAAAAAAACCTACTTTTTCAAGAAAAATAGGTTTTTTAGAATCACATATGAATGTTTTGCTTAAATATAGAAATATTCATGTTACAAATGATAGTTTCTTCCTACATTTTATTTGGAATCAGTAAGACTTTTCTTCACTTATCTATTTGTTTTTCGACTCTGTAGGTACATAAATCCAAAAATCAATTCATACAAGCAGAAAAATAGGAGAAAGGCTTGGAGGAAAAAGTTCTCTGGTAGGATGAGAATGACTGGATCTTTAGCGGGATCAAAAAGCCAGGTATCATCACCTACAAATAGAATCTGATGAAACAAGGTAAAGAATTGTTCAAAACCAATGAAGACACCAACTAAACCAAGAACCAAAGGTAGAGAAAGTATGATTAAGAGTGCTCTACGATAAAGTGGCAGAAAACCTTTCTGAATAACTTGCTTCCAAAAAAGATAGAAAATCGGTAGAGTTACTACTGCTACTCCTTGAGCAAGATGGAAGAGTCCCTTTACAACCACAAAGTGGTGAATACCAGAGGCAGAGGAAGGAAAATCCGGCATTTCCAATACTTGACTCAATGGATTGGTCAAATAATCCATCAAAACATTAAAATTATGCTGGATGGTCTGAGGTTGCAGATGAACACGATTTGTCAAGTTTAACCAAGAAATCTCCAGAGGGTAAACCAACCAAGCCAGGTAAATAGTCAATAAAATCGCAAGCGAGAGGAAAAAGAGAATACTTCCTACAAAAGTAAACTTAGTTTTCATCGAAATTCCACTCCGCTAGACTTGAAAGGACATGAGTTGGTGCAATTGGCAAATCCTCTACTTCTTCAGGTTTTGTAAATCCTGTCGTTACCAATAGACTAGGAATGCCATTGTCAATACCAGCGCGAATATCAGTAAGATAATTATCCCCCACCATGACAATTTCTTGCCGTTCAAGTCCTAGGTGTTCAACAGCCTTATCCATAATAATCGCGTTTGGTTTTCCAATATAAACTGGTTTTACGCGAGTTGCTACTTCAAGAAGAGTAATCAGTGAACCAGCACCAGGTAAAAGTCCACGTTCTGTTGGAATATTTAAATCTGGATTGGTGCCGATAAAATGAGCACCTTTATGGATAGCTAGGGTTGCAGTAGCAAATTTTTCATAGTCTACTTGCCAGTCCAAACCAACAACTACATAGGCTGGATTTTCTTTATCTTCGACATACCCTGCTGCTTGAATGGCCTCCTTTAGGCCTGCTTCTCCGATGACATAGACTGTCTTTTCAAGTCCTAGGTCATTCATGTAATCAATTGTAGCTAAAGTTGCAGTATAAATCGTCGATACAGGTGTGTCAATGTTAAACTGATTGGCTAACATCTCTTGAACACTTTCAGGTGTACGAGTGGTGTTGTTTGTTACAAAAAGATAAGGAATCTCTCTTTTTTGTAACTCGTGAACAAAAGCCTCTCCCGCAGGGATTCTATCTTTCCCCTTATAGATCGTTCCGTCTAAATCAATTAAATAGCCTTTATAAGTCATATCTTTCTTTCTAATCTTTGTTAATTTCTTGCCAAGTTATCTTTGCTTGAGCATTAATGTCACCATCACTTGTGACTTGATGATTACTCTCTAATCCATTTAATTCATAACTAGAAGTAATCATTCCACCTGGTCGAACTTCCTTGACATATTTGAGGTTAATTTTTTTTGGAATATGATTAGTAAGGAAATCTGCTCCCATGACCTCAAAAATCCAGTCTAGGTATTTGCTGTTATTGACGTGACCATTCATATCTAAGTCATAGAAACGAACGTGGTAGTCCTTGTTTATCGCTTCTTCCAGCTCTCTATATTTTGGCCCACGGACCAGTTTCTTAGAAAACTCAGATTGATAAGGGGCGACAATTTCTGGTACTACAGGATGAACCTTTCGACTTTCACGATCCATAAGGACAAAGGTAGCTAGCATATGAATGATTTCTTGACCATCTTCATCATAAATAGTAAATCGGCGGTAGCAAAAGAGACGATTATAGGTCAAAGCTTCTGTTTCAATGGTGATTTCCTCAGCAAAACGAGGCAAACGAACCACATCGATATCATAATCTGTGATAATCCAGACCAGATTATACTGTTCTAAAACATCCTTGTCACTTACTCCCAGTTCAATTGACTGCATTCCTGATACTTGCAGGGACAACAAAATAACATCTGGCAACTTGATATGGCCATTCATATCAGCCATATCAAAAGGAATTTTCATCTTCATTTGATAAGTTAAGCCCATAATTTTACTCCAATATAAATCGTTCTGCTACTGTATCTCCTAAAAAGAGACCTCTCTTGGTCATGCGAACACGGTCACCATCAAGCTGCATGAGACCTTGTTGAATCAAGTCTTTGACGATTTCTCCATACAGTTCCGGGAAAGACCGTTCGAATTTTTCTTCAAAGCGTGCCATGGAAACTCCTGACTTCTTGCGAAGGCCGAGAAACATCTCTTCTTCCATTTGCTCCCTTTGACTCAAGTGTTCTTCATTGATACGAGCACTTTCCTCTTCTACTGCCTTTAAATAATGGCGGATCGGCCCATGGTTTTTATAGCGAACACCATCTACATAACCAGATGCACCTGCACCAATACCATAATACTCG
The DNA here is from genome assembly GCF_964238205.1 of Streptococcus oralis. Classification (GTDB taxonomy): domain Bacteria; phylum Bacillota; class Bacilli; order Lactobacillales; family Streptococcaceae; genus Streptococcus; species Streptococcus oralis_CZ. Next base: position 15,614 of record NZ_CAXSLF010000005.1, on the reverse strand, counting down.
GCATTGTCCCAGTACATAAGATTATGGCGACTTTCAAAGCCTTGCTTAGAAAAGTTAGAAATCTCATAGTGCTCAAAGCCAGCTCTTTCTAGTTCTGCAATGATATACTCAAACATCTCTGCTTCTAATTCTTCCTTAGGAAGTGGTAATTTCCCTCGTCTCATACGATTCATAAAAACCGTATGATTTTCTAAAATTAAGCTATAGAGACTCATATGAGGAATATCAAGGGCAATTGCCTTGGCAACATTGTCCTTGACCTGATCCATGGTCTGACCAGGAAGTGCGTAGATCAAGTCAATGGAAATATTGTCAAAACCAGCCAGTTTGAGACGATCGATATTTTCATAAATATCCTTTTCCGTATGACTACGCCCAATCTTTTTCAGCATTTTATCATCAAAAGTCTGAACACCTAGTGAAACACGATTAACTGCAGAATTTTGCAGAACAGCAATCTTATCAGCATCCAGGTCACCAGGATTAGCCTCAATGGTCAACTCTTCCAACATTGATAAGTCCAGATTTTTAGTCAATCCATCTAACAAAACTTCCAACTGAGAAGCAGACAAGGCTGTCGGTGTCCCACCACCAATATAGAGTGTACGCAATTTTTGAATATCATAAGAATGAAATTCTTGCAGTAGATGCTCTAGATAGCTGTCTACTGGCTGATTTTTAATAAAGACCTTGGAAAAGTCACAATAATAACAAATCTGTGTGCAAAACGGAATATGCACATAGGCTGATGTCGGTTTCTTCTGCATAGTATTTATTATACCACAAAGAGTTCACTCAAGAAAAAAATCACCATTCTTGATTTTCTAGAAAACAAAGAATGGTGACTCTATTTTAATTTTCTTGAAGCTCAATGACAATTTCTTGACCATTTCCATTTTCTTCCACAACTACTTTTTCTTCCAGTTGTGATTTGAAATGATTCAAGGTTTCTTTTGAAACTTCAGTCGCTTGTTGAGCATGATATTTTGCTTTATCAAGAACAGTGTCCAGAGTAATTTCCCCAGATTCAATCTGCTCTTTTGTTTTAAGAACAAATTCTTTGGTTTGTTCTTTGACATCCGTTATTTTTTCACAAACCTGCTCTTTCGCATACTCAGGATCTTCTTTTAGATCTTCTAAAAATTCTTGTGCTTGGCTTCTAACTTGTTTTCCTTTATCACTAGTTAGAAACAAGGCAGCTGCAACACCTGAAACAGTTCCTAAAAGGATAGATGATAGTTTTCCCATTAGTCAACTCCTTTTTTATTTTTTAAAAAATTTACTTGCAACACGAATAGCAGACAATCCTGCACCAGTTTTTATAGTTTTTGATCCAGCAGTTGATGCTTTTTTACTCAAAACACGTGCTTGCTCATTTAGGTCCGAAACAGAAACAGAAAGGTCTGCAACTGCTGTAAAGAGGGGATCAATTGTAGCAACTTTGACATTGATATCATCAACAAGAACGTTGACCTTTGTAAGCAATTCATTTGTTTGATGAAGAGTTACATCTACATCTGATGTTAAAGTTTTAACAGTTTTTTCAGTTTCATCAATTACACGACCAACTTTTTGAAGGGTAATAATCAGATAAACTAAAAACACAACCAAGGCAATTGCCACAATAATATAAGCAACTTCTAACATTTTAATTCTCCTTTTTTACATTATAAAATGGTGCTTTTTTCCGATTTTGATAAAATATGATATAAATACCAAGTCCAATCAATAGCGCGGACAACCACTGGGATACTCGGAGTCCAAAGAACATGAGACTATCCGTACGCATACCCTCGATAATCATACGTCCAAATCCGTACCAAATTAGATAAAAGGCAGTGATATGACCACGACGGATATTCTTTAATCGGCGTCTAAAAATGACAATCAAGGCAAAACCAATCAGATTCCAGATAGATTCGTATAGGAAAGTTGGTTGACGATAGGAACCATCGATATACATTTGATTCTTGATAAAACCAGGTAAATAGTCTAGATTGTCAACGACTGCTCCATAAGCTTCTTGGTTAAAGAAGTTTCCCCAACGCCCTAGACTCTGAGCAATCATGACGCTAGGAGCCGCAATATCTAAGAAATCCCAAGTATTGATTAATTTGCGGTCAGCAAAGATATAGAGTACAATCGCGCCAGTAATTAAACCACCGTATATGGCAAGACCACCATTCCAAATGGCAAAAATCTCTCCCAGATGTTGGCTATAGTAATCAAATCTAAAAATAACATAGTAGAGTCTAGCTCCAATGATTGACAAAGGAAAGGCAATTAAGATGAAGTCCAAAATATCATCAGATAAAATCTTCTTTTTCGGTGCTTCTTTACTGGCAAGATATACCGCTAACACAAGACCTGAAACGATGCAGAGTGCATACCATCTAACAGCTAAAGGACCAATTTGAAAAGCGATTGGATCAATCATTTTTCACCTCGTTCTTTGCAATCAGATTTGTCAATCTTTCTTCAAATAGTCGAGTAGCATCAAAGCCCATTTCCTTAGCACGATAATTCATAGCTGCTGCTTCAATAACGACAGAAATATTACGTCCTGTTTTTACAGGAATACGAATACGTGGAATAGCTACTCCAGAAATCTCCAATTCCTCAGCATTATTGCCTAGGCGATCAAAAGTCTTTTGCGTATCATAATTTTCTAGATAGACAGCCAACTGAACTTGTGAAGAATCCTTAACTGCACTGGCACCATAGAGACTCATTACATCTATAATACCAACACCACGAATCTCAAGTAAATGCTTCAAGATTTCAGCTGGTTCACCCCAGAGAGTCATTTCATCCTTAGCAAAGATATCTACACGGTCATCTGCCACCAAACGGTGTCCTCGTTTCACGAGTTCTAGACCTGTCTCACTCTTACCAATACCACTGTCGCCCTGGATTAACACACCCATACCATAGATATCCATCAAGACACCATGTACACTTTCACGCTCAGCCAAACGAGAATCTAGGTAACTTGACAATTCTCCAGACAGACGACTTGTTGCTGTACGACTCGTTAAAATAGCGATTTTACATTCTCTAGCAGCCTTTAGCATTTCCTCTGGAACTACTAAACCACGCGCAACAATAACTGCAGGTGTTTCCGGTTGGAACAATTTCTGTAACACATGGTAGCGATTATTAGAAGACATGCTAATCAGATAAGACCACTCTTTCATCCCCAATAATTGAATCCGCTCTGGGGTATAGTAATCAAAATAACCTGTCATTTCGAGACCTGGACGACAAATATCGCCTGTATTGATTTCTTTTTCAAGTAATTCTGGCTCACCATAGACAATATCTAGTCTGAGCTTATCAATCACTTCTTTGACTAAAACCGACATAATTTTCTCCTTCAATCGAGTTCTCCCTACTATTATATCAAATTGTATTAGGAAGTTTATGTTTTTAACAGTGTTTGGGGTATTTATTTAAGAAAGCAACCTTTATAATTTTAACAGCCAAAAGGGATTAAACAATAGGTTAGTGTTTAATCCCTTCTCTTTAGTTATTCAACTATTCAACAGTACTAGACTACTCAGACACTTTATCACTGCTAGCTGGTACTGATTTTTCTTCACTACTTGTTGTAGATTCAGTTGTATGTTCAGCTGGTTCTCTTAGAGTTGCTTCTGTTGAAGTTGGTTCTTCCACAGTTGTTGCGTTTGGAGTCGTAGTTGTAGTACTTGTGGTTGTTGTTACTCCATTAGAAAGCATTCTACCATCACTACCTACTTTGTAACCATCAGGTGTAGTTGCATTTCGAAGCATTTCACCACTTGATTTGAAGTAATACCAGTCTCCTTTTTCTTGAATCCAACCAACTTGCATTTCACCAGACTTATTAAAGTAATAGTAATCTCCAGAGACTTCATGGATACCTGTGACCATTTTACCAGTCTCATTGTCTAAGTAATACCATTTACCAGAGTACTTGAACCAACCAGTCTCTGCAGCTCCAGATTCTTTATGATAGTACCAATCTTTGCCGTCAAATACCCATCCGGTTTCCATAGCTCCAGATTGGTTAAAGCTATATTTGACACCATCAATTTCCTGTCTGCCGGTCACCATAACTCCGTCATTTTGATTCAAGTAGTACCATTTACCTGCAGATTTTATCCAACCTTTTTTCTGCTCACCGCTTGATGCATAATAGTACCATTTGTCATCTTCTTGTTTCCAGCCAGTAACCATAGCACCGCTAGCCTTAAAGCTATATTGTTGCCCATCGATTTCTTTGGTTCCTGTAACCATCTCTCCATCTTTCGAATCAAGATAGTACCAATCACCAGCATATTTAATCCAGCCTTTTTTCAGTTCACCACTTGATGCATAATAGTACCATTTATCATCTGTTTGTTTCCAACCAGTAACCATAGCACCACTATCTTTAAAGCTATATTGTTGTCCATCGATTTCTTTGGTTCCAGTAACCATCTCTCCATCTTTCAGTTCGAGATAGTACCAGTCATTGTTGTATTTAAGCCAACCTTTTTTCTGATCGCCACTAGATGTATAATAGTACCATTTGTTATCAAACTGTTCCCAACCAGTTGCCATGACGCCTCCATCATTGAAACGATAGAGTTTGCCGTCAATCTTATTTAAACCAGTGAACATTTCTCCAGTTTTAGGATCTAGATAATACCATTTACCTGCATCATAGAGCCAACCACGTTTCATTTCACCTGAAGCGCTAAAGTAATACCATTTTTGGTGTGTGTATTGCCAATAAGTTCCCATTTCTCCGGCTTCATTGAAATAGTACAACTTTCCGTCAATTTCTTTGAAACCAATGGTCATTTTTTTATTTTCATCTAGGTAATACCATTTATTACCAATTTTATTCCAGGATGATGCTCTTACTTCATTTGAAAGCGCACCTGTATCATCAAAGACCAGAGTTGCTCCATTCACTGTTCTGGTACCAGTTTGCATAATCCCTTTTTCGTCAAAGTAATAGGTCTTACCATCAATGATTGCTAACTCGGATTCTTTTCGATATCCTTTAGAATCTACATAATACCAATGCTTGTCAATTTGAAGCCATTTAGAAGTTTGTAACTTCCCATCTTTATCCATATATAAAGATTTAAGAGTACCTTCATCATCAAAATCTTGAAGCCATTTATCTTGTTGCAGATGTCCTTTACCATTGAAGAAGTATTTCGCACCATCAATTGTATGCCAACCAGTTGCCATCTGATCATCAGCGAAATAATACTTCTTATATCCATCCTCAGTGATCCAACGTGCAGTAGTATTCGGAATATCTGGGTATTCTTGAGAAATATTATTAATGCCATCTGTTTTTATATCAAAGACAGTAGCATCTTTTTTATCACTTGAAGCATGAACGACTTGAACATTCATCTCTTTCAATTTATCTCTTGTTGCTTGAACATTGATATCCAAACCTGTTGTTTGCACAACGATAGATGGAGAGAGGTTATTGAGGAAATTAATGCTGTTCGAAACTTTTCCATCGAGGTGATGGTTCCATTTCATCAAATCGACTTTCCCAATTTGTGGTCCTAAGCGATCTTCAGCTCCATAAACATTATCAAGATCCCCACCCAGATAAATTTTCTTTCCATTTACTGTAACTACAGCAACAATCGAATTGGGATTATCATCATATACTTTCTTTAATTTTCCATCTGGACCGTATTCATTCTTGTAGTTATACAACTGAATATCCATATCCCCCAATTTGAAATGACTATCATTATCAGAGATATCTTGGATAAGATTGACTCCATATTTTCTAGCGGCATTCAGAGCATTATTATAGTTGAAAAGGTTATCCCACAAGCCCCATTGAGTGGCAATTCGATCATCCGAATATCGTTTTAGATAAAATTTATCAACCTTATATTTTTTTAGAACTTCGTCAGCTCCACCGATATGGTCACTATGAACATGTGTTCCAAGCATAAAGTCTAACTTCTGAACACCTACATGGTCAAGATGACGGAAAAGTCGATCTTCAATTGCGTAGAAATTTGACGTAATAATCCCCGATCTTAATGGATAAAGAGGATCGCTTCCATCTGGAAAGTCATAGTCTTCACCCATATCTATCAGCGCATAATGCCCATTACTTTCAAGCAAAATGGCATCTGTACCTGGACTTCCTTTGGTATTAATGAAATGAATCCGATTCACGTCAGACTGCGAACTTGTGTCCGCCTCAACTCTTGCGCTGACACTAAGAAACAAAAATGCTCCTAAAGCGACTGCAACTTTTGTTTTTTTCATGATAAAGCCTCTCAGATTTTTCTACTAATATATATAATTATACCAAAAAAACATGAAAAAGGGGTGTAAAAATGTAAAATGTCATTTTTACTACCCAAAATGACTTCTTTCTGCAATAGTATTTAAATATGAAAGATGAACTTTCGTACTCTTTTATCTGTAATCATAGTACTCTATAACTTTTCTTCAGTAACTGTTTCTGATAATTTTTCCCTAAACTTCTATCTGCTTGTTTATAACCTTCTCTGCAAAAATACTTTCTTGACTCTAATCTTTTAAAACTATCTTAAAAAATCAGCTATAATTAATATCATTATATCTATTTAACACTGAATTAACTATCTTCTCTGAGGTTTCACTCTTAGAAGCTAACAAAAAAGACTAGACAAGTCTAGCCTTTCTTATTAATTAGAATTTTTTACGTTTACGAGCTGCTTCTGATTTACGTTTACGTTTTACAGAAGGTTTTTCATAGAATTCACGTTTGCGTGTTTCTTGAAGAGTACCAGCTTTAGTAACTGCACGTTTGAAACGACGAAGAGCATCGTCAAGAGATTCATTCTTACGTACTACTGTTTTAGACATTTTTTTCACTCCCTTCAAGTTCAAGATCTATTCTATTTTACACGGAAAGAAGAAAATTGTCAAGAAAAAAATGAAATTCCCCCCAATCATTCCATTTATTTTTTAAAAAATGAGGATTATATATTCTTCTTTTCAAGGGATAATCTATCACGCACTCTTCTATTAGAACTATTGTACCACTTTCAGATAAACTGTATTCATTTTTTGAACATATCCAAACCAAAAAACCACCCAATCTATAGGATCGAATGGTTTTTAATGAAAAAAATCTTATTTCTTTAACAAGCTGAGTGCTGCTGCATCTGCGATAATAGTCACATCTGGATGGTTTTGCAGGCTGCTTGCTGGAAGACTTTCTGTCACAGGACCTTCAACAGTTCCAGCGATAGCTTCTGCTTTTGATTCCCCATAAGCAAAGAGAAGGATAGATTTAGCATCCAAAATATTTTTAATCCCCATTGAAATAGCTTGTGTTGGAACATCTTCAATCTTCTCAAAGAAGCGCGCGTTAGCTTCGATTGTAGACTGGTCAAGCTCTACAAGGTGAGTTTGGCTATCAAATGGTGTGCCTGGTTCATTAAAGCCAATATGACCATTGCGACCAATTCCTAAAATTTGTAGGTCAACTGGATGGTCAGCAAGAATTTGGTTGTAGCGTTCTACTTCTGCTTCTGCATTATCCTTGACACCACGTGGCAAGAAACTTTCTTTAAACGGTTTCTTGTTAAATAGATTTTCTTGCATAAAGTAACGGTATGATTGAGGATTATCCCCATCAAGACCTACGTATTCATCCAAGTTTACACTTGTGAGATTTGAAAAATCAAGATCGCTCTCAACGATTCGTTGGTAAAATTCCAGAGGGCTACTTCCTGTTGCAAGCCCTAATGTTTGTGCACCGTTTTCCAATTTTTCTTTTAAGATATCAAAAGCAACTTTTCCACCTTCAATTGGATTTTCCACTTGAATAACTTTCATAATTTTGTCCTCCATATTCTTTATTTCATTATATGGTATAGACCAATTTTTGTCAAGTGAAAACGGTTTATTTTTGTTGGAAATATAAATATACTAAACAAAGCAATTAAGAGTTCTACCCTTAAACAAAAAAAGAGAGGAGTTTGACGTCCTCTCTTAAATCTTATATCAGAAACACTTCCTGATTATATTTTAGAAAATGATTCTTTTTCTTATATTATTTTTTACGTTTAGCAACCAAACTCAATCCAACTAAACCAAGTGCTACTCCTAAAACGATTAAAACTGTAGTTTTCTGTTCACCTGTTTTCGGTAACTCATTGGCCTTTTTCTTTTCAGGCGTTGATGATGTTCCTGGTGCTGGAGGTGTTACTGGACCCGGAGGCGTTACTGGGCCTGGAGGCGTTACTGGACCTGGAGGCGTTACTGGACCTGGAGGTGTTACTGGACCTGGAGGTGTTACTGGGCCTGGAGGCGTTACTGGACCTGGAGGTGTTACTGGACCTGGAGGTGTTACTGGGCCTGGAGGCGTTACTGGGCCTGGAGGCGTTACTGGACCCGGAGGTACTGGTGGTTGATAGGTATTAATCAAAACTAGGTTCGTTTCATTATCTCGAACTATTTTTGATACATATCCCTCAGGAACATTGACTTCACTAATTGTATAGCTAATCATTTTTCCTGCTAAATATTTCGGAAGATTTGTAAAAGTATGAGTCCAATTATTATCTTCGTTCAAAATAACTTCTTGCCCTACTTTACTTCCATCAGCATAGAGTTGTACCTTAATGCTATTTGGGCGTTTCCCAGCTTTATTATCAGCATCCTCCCAACTCTTGCTGACTTTTAATTCTGTCACTTCAGGAGTATCTGGAATATTAGGGACATGTGTATTAGTGATGATATAGTTTGTCTGATCTATTTCTGTCGTATACCCCTCAACTTTGTCTTCTGCTACAGTATAAACAATTGCCTTTCCTTCAGCATCATTTTCAGGTAGCTGATCAAATGTAAAGTTCCAATTATCTTCTGATTTAACAGATTTACTTGCTACTTCTTTACCGTTAGCTAAAAGACGAACAGTTATAGCATCTGGACGAATGCCAGCTTTGTTATCTGTATCATTCCAAATTTTCTTACCTTTTATACTTGTAGTTCCTCGATAAGTATTGGTAAATGTAGTTTCCTCTTCACCGTAAGACACTGTTCCCATTTTGATACCATCATCATCCGTTACTGTTACAGTAACCTTTAGTTCATGACTATCATAATCGTAATTATCAGTGCTTTCAGGAATAACTTCACGAATGATATAGTTGTAAACTCCTTCTTTTTTATACTTAATAGCATTGAAGGTTACACTTCCATCTTCAGCATTTTTTACAATTTGAAGAGGTTCACTAGGGTTTGCAGCATCATAAAGTGCAAAGTTAAACTGATCTTTTTCTAGTGTTTTCCCTTTTAAAGTTTTGTGAGCCTTTAAGATAACTGATTCTGATTTTTCTGCGTTACCAAAACCTGATCCTGACTCTAGACGGACTTCACGTACCATACTACGTGTCTTAAAATTTGTGGCAGACCATGCCAAATTATTCGATACTAATGAACCTGCAGGAACTCCATCTGGTAATTTAGTAGAGTATTCAATATACATTGCCCAATGATAGTTATCTCCAAATGGAATCGTAAAGCCTGTGATTCCTCCTTGAGCATTTTTAGTGAATACTGCCTTGTTTGAAAAGTTATCTGATGGCTCTAACGTAAGAATATGAGCCTCATTACGAATTTTTGTAGGTTGTGTATCATAACGAACAGCTCTAAATGACTCAGGAATTAAGGTTTGTCCATTACCAAAAGTATCCGTAATTGTCATCCCACGAATCATATCTTGATTGGCATTCAAGAGAATACGCCACTTAATAATACTTGGATCTGTATCATCTTGATAACCGTATTTCATTTCATAGTCGCCTGCTTCACCACTGTCTTGTTTGTACTTGAAACTATAAGTCTTATGACCAATGGTAACAGTAACTGTTTGACTCTCCTTAATGACTTCTCGATTAATAGTTAAATTAAACTGTAAAGAAAGCTCTTTATTCTCAGGCCTCTTAGCAAAATAATCTGTGAAAGTTACCGTAACTTTTCCTGTACTAGGATCTGTTTGAGCAATACCAACCTTCGTGCCCTTACTATTTGTAACGTCAAAGGTCAAATTTGTAATCAATCTAAGCTCTCTAGGAATATCTAAAATCAATTGATCATTCTCAGAGATACTCTGACTATCTGGAAAAGTTAATTGATAAGTTGCGATTAAACGTTCCCCAGCAATAACTTCCACATCATCACTCAATTCAAGACCAGATCTCTCATGAATAATCTTAGTATCAAGATTATAACCCGTCACCGAATCTGCTTGAACTGTTTTTGCTAATTTAACTATTGATAAGCCTATTAGCAAAAACATTAAAAAAATGTTAAACATCTAGACAATTTATGCTTCATAATAACCTCCTTTACGATTAGAAAACATTTGATTATCTAATCAAATTATACCATACTTATTTAAAAAATATACAATTACTGACCATTTGTTTAATTAATTTTAAAGTTTTATTTTTATTCAAAGTTTTCGGTTTCTTAAATAAATTATAAAACAAAAAGAGAGGCATGAACCTCTCTTCTTGCGTTTACATACACTTATTTAATAAATGTATAACCAACTTTAGAATATCTTTGGTTTAGATACTCAAAGATAAATCTTGAATCATTCTAGAAAACTAGAAATATTAAGCTTCATCTTCTTTTTTGCGTTTCACAACCAAACCTAGACCTACAAGACCAAGTGCAGCACCAAGTGCAGCAATTCCAGATTTAGATTGTTCACCAGTGTTTGGCAATTCAGGACCTTTAGGTTTTTCTGGTGTTGGTGGTGTTGGTGGTGTTGGCGGTGTTGGTGGTGTTGGTGGTGTTGGCGGTGTTGGTGGTGTTGGTGGTGTTGGTGGTGTTGGTGGTGTTGGCGGTGTTGGCGGTGTTGGCGGTGTTGGCGGTGTTGGCGGTGTTGGTGGTGTTGGTGGTGTTGGTGGTGTTGGTGGTGTTACCTTGTTGTTAAACTCAGTATCTTCAGGCATTTGTGAAGTAAGAGTCAACACTTTACCATCCTTAGTTACAGTAACTCCAACAGTCGCTACCATCTTATCGTACTCAACTCCAGCCTCTGTACCTTTCACTTCTTCTACATGATAGATATAAGTACCTTCTTGACCACGTTTGAATTCAAGAGCTGAGAACTTGATCTTACCTTCAGCATCATTGCTTACGGTTTCAATCACGTTACCATCTTTGTCTTTCAATACGAAGCTGAATTCACCAGCTTTCAACGCACGACCTTCCAATTTCTTCGTGAAGTTGAATTCAACTTTCACTGGAATATTAACAACACGTTTTTCAGTTGGTTTTTCTGGTTTTTCAACTGATTTCTTAGTTGGATCATATTGGTGAACAATTTGAGAAGCTGTATTTTCAATATCTACACCTTCTTTAGCAGTTCCCTTGATACGTGCTGGAATATCAAACTTGTAGTAACGTCCAAATGCTAATTTAGCAATGTCGATTACTTGAGTATTTTCTGCACCTCCAAGTGACTTAGTCAAGTCAGCCTTAGATGTAGCAGTAATGACACCATCCACAATTGAGATATCAAACTTAGCTGTTACATCTTCACCAGTTACTGAATCATAAGCCTTAATTTCAGCTACATTAACATCCAAGTTTTCGCTATCATATTTATCTGTAATACCAACAGATTGAATATTGTGAGCTTCAGTGAATTTAGTTGTATCTAACCATACTTGGTAAACAACCTTATCACCCTTATGGAGTGTTTGAGTATTGATATTTTGCTTTTCATTATTATCAACTTTGTCCACGTATGGATCTTTGTTGGTATCAGCTACTTTATCAGTCAACTCTTTATCATCATCAAGGAGTTTATTTCCAGTGATATCAAATTTCTCTTCATTAAGAATATATTTCTCTGGATTGAACTCAGGAGTTTCTGGTGGAGTCACCTTGTTGTTGAACTCTTTGTCTGCTGGATCAGTTACGTTAGTGATGAGAGCTTTCACTGTTCCGTCATGTTTAACTTCTACAGTTACTACTGCTTTCATCTCATCATAAGTGACAGTTCCATCAGTACCTTTCACTTCTTCAACAGTGTAGTTGTGAACGCCTGCTTGTTCTTTCTTGAATTCGATAGCTGAGAACTTAACGTTTCCAGATGCATCGTTCGTTACAGTTTCAACAACTTTACCTGTTGAATCTTTAAGAACGAAGCTGAATTCGTTGGCTTTAAGCTCACGACCTTCCAAACGTTTAGTGAAGTTGAATTCTACTGATACTGGTACGCTGTTCACACGTTTTTCAGTTGGTTTGCTTGGTTTTTCAACAGTCTTGCTTACTGGGTTGTAGTAGTTTACAATTTGAGCCGCAGTATTTTCGATGTCTACTCCACCTTTAACGTCAGCTTTAACAGTTGCTGGGATGTCAAACTTGTAGTAACGTCCGAATTCGAATTTAGTTGTGTCAATGATTTGAGTATTTTCTGCGTCTCCAAGTGACTTAGTGAAGCCAGCTTTAAGAGTTGCAGTCATCACACCATTTTCAACCTTGATATCGAACTTGTCTGTTACATCTGCTCCACTTATTGAATCGTAAGCCTTGATAGCTGAAGCATCTACATCGACTTTCGTTTCATCGAAGTCATCAGTGATTCCTACAGATTGAACGTTGTCTTTGTTAGTTGCGTCAAATTTAGTTGTATCAAGCCATACTTGGTAGTAAAGTTTTTGACCACGTTTAACAGACTTAGTATTGATGTTTTGAGCTTCGTTGTTGTCAGTTCCATCGACATATGGATTTGTATTTGTTTCACCATATTTATCAGTCAATTCAGAATCATCATCAAGAAGTTTGTTGTCAGTGATTGAGAATTTCTCTTCATTCAAGACATATTTCTCTGGTTGGAACTTAGGCTCTTCTGGTGGAGTTACAACGTTGTTGAACTCTTTATCAGCGATATCGCCAACAGTTGCCACAAGAACTTTAGCTGTTCCATCGTGAGAAACAGTTACTGTTACATTCGCTTTCATAGTATCGTATGTAACGGTTGCGTCTGTTCCAGCTACTTCTTCTACAGTGTAGTTATAAGTCTTACCAAGATCGTCTTTACCAAATTCAAGAGTCTTGAAGGTAATTTTACCAGTAGCGTCATTCTTCACTGTTTCGACAACATTGCCATCTTTCTTAAGAACGAATGTGAATTCTTGATCTTGCAATTGACGACCTTCAAGAGATTTCGTGAATTTAAGATCAAGTGGAACTGGAACGCTATTTACACGTTTTTCAGTTGGTTTGCTTGGTTTTTCAACCTTCTTAGTTGTTGGGTTGTAGTAGTTAACGACTTGAGCTGCAGTATTTTCGATATCTGCACCAGCTTTAACAGATTCTTTCACTGTTGTTGGGATGTCGAACTTGTAGTAACGTCCAAATGCGAACTTAGTTGTATCGATGATTTGAGTGTTGTCTGCGTCTCCAAGTGACTTAGTGAAGCCAGCTTTAAGAGTTGCAGTCATCACACCGTTGTTCACAGTGATGTCGAATTTATCTGTTACTTCTGCGCCTGTTACTGAATCGTAAGCTTTGATCTTAGTAGAATCAAGTTCCAACTTCGCTTCATCGTAGTCATCAGAGATTCCTACTGATTGGATGTTGTCCTTGTTAGCTGCGTCAAATTTAGTTGTATCCAACCATACTTGGTAAACCAATTTAGCGCCACGTTTAACAGTCTTAGTGTTCAAGTTTTGTTCTTCGTTGTTTGAAGTTCCATCTACATATGGATTTGTATTTGTTTCACCATATTTATCAGTCAACTCAGAATCATCATCAAGAAGCTTGTCGCCAGTGATATCGAATTTCTCTTCAGAAACAACGTATTTCTCTGGTTGGAACTTAGGTTCTTCTGGAGGAGTTACGACGTTGTTAAATTCTTTATCCGCAATGTCGCCTACAGTTGCGATAAGAACTTTAGCTGTTCCATCGTGTTTAACTGTAACTGTTACATTCGCTTTCATGGTATCGTATGTAACGGTTGCGTCTGTTCCAGCTACTTCTTCTACAGTGTAGTTGTGAACGCCTGCTTCCTCTTTCTTGAATTCGATAGCTGAGAACTTAACGTTTCCAGACGCATCGTTCATTACAGTTTCAACAACTTTACCTGTTGAATCTTTAAGAACGAAGCTGAATTCGTTCGCTTTCAACTCACGACCTTCCAAGCGTTTAGTGAAGTTGAATTCTACTTGTACTGGTACGCTGTTCACACGTTTTTCAGTTGGTTTGCTTGGTTTTTCAACTGTCTTAGAAGTTGGGTTGTAGTAGTTGACTACTTGAGCCGCAGTATTTTCAATATCTACACCACCAGGTACATCAGCTTTCACTGTTGTTGGGATGTCAAACTTGTAGTAACGTCCGAAGGCGAATTTAGTTGTGTCGATCACTTGAGTGTTTTCTGCGTCGCCAAGTGACTTCGTGAAGCCAGCTTTAAGGGTTGCAGTGATCACACCATTGTTCACAGCGATATCGAATTTAGCTGTGACATCATCACCTGTTACTGAATCGTAAGCTTTGATCTTAGTAGAATCAAGATCCAACTTAGTTTCGTCGTAGTCATCTGAGATTCCTACTGATTGGATGTTGTCCTTATTAGCTGCGTCAAATTTAGTTGTATCCAACCAAACTTGATAAACCAATTTATCGCCACGTTTCACAGTCTTCGTATTCAAGTTTTGTGCTTCGTTGTTTGATGCATCATCCGCATATGGGTTGGCATTTGTATCTGCGACCTTATCTGCCAATTCTTTGTCATCGTCAACGAGCTTGTCGCCTGTGATATCGAATTTCTCTTCAGAAACAACGTATTTCTCTGGTTGGAACTTAGGTTCTTCTGGAGGAGTTACGCGGTTGTTGAATTCTTTATCAGCGATATCGCCAACAGTAGCCACAAGAACTTTAGCTGTTCCATCGTGAGAAACAGTTACTGTTACATTCGCTTTCATAGTATCGTATGTAACGGTTGCGTCTGTTCCAGCTACCTCTTCAACTGTGTAGTTGTGAACGCCTGCTTGTTCTTTCTTGAATTCGATAGCTGAGAACTTAACGTTTCCAGATGCATCGTTCGTTACAGTTTCAACAACTTTACCTGTTGAATCTTTAAGAACGAAGCTGAATTCGTTCGCTTTCAACTCACGACCTTCCAAGCGTTTAGTGAAGTTGAACTCTACTTGTACTGGTACGCTGTTGACACGTTTTTCAGTTGGTTTGCTTGGTTTTTCAACTTTCTTCGTAGTTGGGTTGTAGTAGTTAACTACTTGAGCCGCAGTATTTTCGATATCTACACCGCCAGGTACATCAGCTTTCACTGTTGTTGGGATATCAAATTTGTAGTAACGTCCGAAGGCGAACTTAGTTGTGTCGATAACTTGAGTATTTTCTGCATCGCCAAGTGACTTAGTGAAGCCAGCTTTAAGTGTTGCAGTAATCACTCCACCTTCAACTGTGATATCGAACTTAGCTGTGACATCATCACCTGTTACTGAATCGTAAGCTTTGATCTTAGTTGCATCAAGCTCTAATTTAGTTTCATCGTAGTCATCTGAGATTCCTACTGATTGGATGTTGTCCTTGTTAGCTGCGTCAAATTTAGTTGTATC
>NZ_CAXSLF010000004.1:0-192010 GCF_964238205.1 Streptococcus oralis | reverse complement strand
AATCCGCCATAGCTCAGTTGGTAGTAGCGCATGACTGTTAATCATGATGTCGTAGGTTCGAGTCCTACTGGCGGAGTATGTAAACGTTCTAAGGAACGTTTTTTTATTTATCTTTCAGAGGTCATCTTGATCCTTTTTTTATTTAGCTCTTTATTAATATTTAATATCTTTTATAAGTTTGTTATATTTGATTCTTTTATTTTAAGTAATTTTGTAGTATATTTAATAGATTTCACACTCATTTAAAATCAAATAGTGTAGAAATTTCAATGTTTAAACATATATGTCTTAGTTTTTATTAAAAACTTTTTCGTTGACTTATTAGAATACGGTAAGTCCATCAATCGGATGATAAGTTTTCAAGTTTATACTTTGAACATGATATTTCTTAAGCAGGTTATTAATAAAAAGTGCTCTGTGATTTTAATTGAGTATCAGAAGTAAATCTTTAATGGATTGTGAGGGGTTGTTTTTTTGTTCTTATGATTCTTTTTCAATTAAGTTAGCTCCCATATTTTCTACAATGATTTTTCCTATAGCTCTTTTTTATTTTGAAATGTATTTTTATATATCTGTTCTGTCAATTTTCTGTAACTGTTATTAATTTTACTATTCACAATAGGACATGATAGAAGTATTCTCCCAGCTTCTTCTATTTTTTTGTTATACTCATTTTATCAATAGAAATGGAGTCAAATAAAATGATTGAACAGATTTATGAACAATATCTTGATTTTTATGATGTTATTGAAAAGGAATATAGTTATTTAGTAGATAATGATTTAGAATGGGAAGTTTTTCATCTTCGATTTTTACTATATTATTTAGTTCGGTACAAGCTTGATATTATGCATCCTTTATTTTCTTACCACTATAGAGCTTGCTACCGTTTGTACATTGAACAGTTATTGATTTCAAATGACTGGGTTGGGGGATAATTTATAATTTTCATATTTCCGAACGATTTTATAGTTTTTTCTTTTCATAATATAAATTTACAATATTTTTTTAATATTAATTTTCTAATTTTCTTTAATTCCCTAATGTTTCTGGTCTTTGGTCTTGAAAAAATTGAGAATCTTTATTATAATAAATTGTAAGATATAATTGCAGGTGAGATTCCTGCCATGTATGTGAGAAAGGAAGAGCCTAAGGGCTCAGACAAGATTATGACTTCAGTTGTTGTTGTAGGTACCCAGTGGGGTGATGAAGGTAAAGGGAAGATTACAGACTTCCTTTCAGCTAATGCAGAAGTGATTGCACGTTACCAAGGTGGCGATAATGCTGGTCACACAATTGTGATCGATGGAAAGAAATTTAAGTTGCACTTGATTCCTTCTGGAATTTTCTTCCCTGAAAAAATTTCTGTCATTGGGAATGGGATGGTTGTAAATCCTAAGTCACTTGTGAAAGAGTTGAGCTATCTTCATGATGAAGGTGTTACAACAGATAATCTACGTATTTCTGATCGTGCGCATGTTATTTTGCCGTACCACATCGAGTTAGACCGTCTGCAAGAAGAAGCTAAGGGTGAAAATAAGATTGGTACTACTATCAAGGGTATCGGACCAGCTTATATGGATAAGGCTGCTCGTGTTGGAATCCGTATTGCGGATCTTTTGGATAAAGAGATTTTCCGTGAACGTTTAGAACGCAATCTTGCTGAGAAAAATCGTCAATTTGTAAAATTGTATGATAGCGAACCTATTTCATTTGATGATATTTTTGAAGAATATTATGAGTATGGCCAACAAATCAAGCAATATGTAACAGATACTTCTGTTATCTTGAATGATGCACTTGATAATGGCAAACGTGTTCTTTTTGAAGGTGCACAAGGGGTCATGTTAGATATTGATCAAGGAACTTATCCGTTTGTTACTTCTTCAAACCCTGTTGCTGGTGGTGTGACAATTGGTTCTGGTGTTGGTCCAAGCAAGATTGACAAGGTTGTAGGTGTATGTAAAGCTTATACAAGTCGTGTTGGTGATGGTCCATTCCCAACTGAATTGTTTGATGAAGTGGGAGAACGCATTCGTGAAGTTGGTCATGAGTATGGTACTACAACAGGTCGTCCACGTCGTGTAGGTTGGTTTGACTCAGTTGTGATGCGTCATAGTCGCCGTGTTTCTGGCATTACAAATTTATCTTTGAACTCTATCGATGTTTTGAGTGGTTTGGATACAGTTAAAATCTGTGTTGCTTATGATCTTGACGGTCAACGCATTGACTACTATCCAGCTAGTCTTGAACAATTGAAACGTTGTAAACCTATTTATGAAGAATTACCAGGTTGGTCAGAAGATATCACTGGAGTACGTACTTTGGAAGATCTTCCTGAAAATGCACGTAACTATGTTCGTCGTGTTAGCGAATTGGTTGGCGTTCGTATCTCTACTTTCTCAGTAGGTCCTGGTCGTGAACAAACAAATATTTTAGAAAGTGTTTGGTCATAAGAGATTTTTTAAGATTTGTTTAAGATAGTTCAGCTATACTATAGACAGTTACAAGAAGACCTCCTAACTTGTTGTAACAAATATCCTAAACTTTTCTTTTTCATAATAATCTCCCTATAAAGTCACCGCATTCGGTGGCTTTTTTTGTCAGCTTTTAAGTCATATTTAGGTGGCTTCTTTACTTTTAAGACAAAGAAAAAAACAGTGGGACAGAAATCTTTAGACCAACTCTCGATTTGGTACACCCAGATCTGTGAGGTTTCAACATTTTGGTAGATTAGTTGGAGAAAAGAAGTTTCGGTAAAAGGAGCTTTTTGAATTCTAAAATACCAACAAATCGTTCAGTTGGCTAACACATCAAAGGCTCATAACTAAGCAAAAATGAGGTTGGGATTTTTGATCCCAGCCTCATCAGTGGACTATTTTCTTGAGAATTTGTAAGTTAGACAAACTTGAATTTTTTCTGAATCAGCTTACTTGATAAATTGATTGCCTGATTTATCACTTTGAAATAGGTTCATTTCATTCATAAAAGCATCTGCCTTTAGTTTATCTGTGATGATACTGACTCTGACTAGCTTATTTAGTTTTTTTTCATGTCCTTCTAAAAAAATAGGATTTCTAATTTTTATGCTTAACTTTACGCAATTAAAAGGACGCTTTTTAATGGTTATTTGTTCGATATCTTGAAGTCCAAATTGATAATGTAATAGGCTGTGGCCTCTACTGCTATAGGTATAATACTGAACAATATTGTTTTTATAAATTTCTAATTTTACTCCATTTATGAAGAGATAATACCCCATAAACCATATAAGGAAGGGAGCATAAATAAGCGCTACCGCCATAACAATCTTGTCTGCAAAATCAGTATTGTAAGTCATTAGACGCTTCAGAATCCAGAGAATCATAACAGATATAGATATCATGGATGTTCCCCCTACTCTATTAAATGTATCTTTATATGGAAACATCAAGGTAAGTTTTGGTTCATCCTGTAAAAATTCTAATTTCATTATTTACTCTTTCATCTTGTTTATTATTTAAATCTCAGGATAATCATCTCTTGGAGACTTATAGTTAAAAATCTTCCGACAGATCTGGACATTCTGTATCAGTTGTCTCCATTACTCTCAGTTCATGATTTCTAGTGTTTCTCTAAATTTTGCTACTATTATACTCTTTTTAAAACTTTATTTCTACAATCCAGAGATAGATTACTATCTATAGAAAAGTTAGTTACTGCAAATATTACAGAGCTCTTTTTTTGTCTAGGAAAACATGCTATAATGATAGAATTGATAGGCGAGAAAAGAGAGAAGCTATGGATTATACAGTTGAAGAAAAAGAAGCATTTATGAGAGAGGCCTTAAAGGAGGCAGAGATTGCTTTAGAGAATGATGAAATCCCAATAGGTTGCGTAATTGTAAAGGATGGAGAAATCATTGGTCGGGGGCACAATGCACGTGAGGAGTTGCAACGTGCGGTCATGCATGCGGAAATTATGGCCATCGAGAATGCGAATCTGAGGGAAGAGAGCTGGCGTTTGTTAGACTGCACACTTTTTGTGACCATTGAGCCTTGTGTCATGTGTAGTGGGGCAATTGGGCTCGCACGGATTCCAAACGTGGTCTATGGGGCTAAAAATCAGAAATTTGGTGCAGCTGGAAGTCTGTATGATATCTTGACAGACGAGCGTCTTAATCATCGTGTAGAGGTTGAGACGGGCATTTTAGAGAGTGAATGTGCAGGTATTATGCAGGAATTTTTCAGAAATCGACGGAAAAAATAATTTCTCTTTTAAAATCTTTGGGAATGTGGTATAATAACTAGTGGAGCAACAGTTCTGCGTGAAGCGGGTCAGGGGAGGAATCCAGCAGCCCTAAGCGAAGTGAATTGTGTGCTCTTTTTTTGTGCTTTAAAGAAAATAGTTTAAGTGTGGCTAAAAAAGAATGAGTTTGTTAATAAAAGGTAAGGGACATTTGAAATATCTTTAAATTTTTTTGTATGATTTTATTGTTTGCTTTTTGATAGGACACTTTTCTTTATTTTATATAGAAGATTTTTCGTGCTTTTTTCGAATAAATAAGATAAAATAGCCTAGAATGAAAGATTAAAAAGAGGGAAAATATGAAAATTCGTGGTTTTGAATTAGTTTCTAGTTTTACAGATGAGAGTTTGCTACCCAAGCGTGAGACAGCTCACGCAGCTGGTTACGATTTAAAGGTTGCAGAACGTACTGTGATTGCTCCAGGAGAGATTGTTCTTGTCCCAACGGGTGTCAAGGCTTATATGCAGCCGACTGAAGTGCTTTATCTTTATGACCGTTCATCAAATCCTCGTAAAAAAGGTTTGGTCTTGATTAACTCAGTTGGGGTTATTGATGGGGATTATTATGGAAATCCTGGAAATGAAGGGCATATTTTTGCGCAGATGAAGAATATTACAAACCAAGAGGTTGTTCTTGAAGTTGGGGAACGTGTGGTTCAGGCTGTCTTTGCACCATTTTTAATCGCAGATGGAGATGAGGCAGACGGAGTTCGTACTGGTGGGTTTGGATCAACTGGGCACTAAGATGAAGATTATCTTTGTACGTCATGGAGAGCCAGATTATAGTATGCTTGATAAACTTGAAAATCCGCAACTCTATAGTGGTTTTGGTCGTGATTTAGCACCATTGACAGGAAAAGGTCGCAGTCTGGCAAAAGAAGTTGCTAAAACTGCATGTTTTGGAAAGGCAGAGATTATTATTTCATCGTCTGTGACGAGGGCTTTAGAAACAGCACATTATATAGCGATTGAAACAGGATTGGACTTATTTGTGGAGCCGTTTTTTCATGAGTGGCGTCCAGACTTAGATGGCACTAACTCTGATTTAACTAGTGTGTTGGTAGCTCATGAATATTATCTAAAACATCAAGGAGGTTTATCTGAAGATTCTCCTTATCGCTATGAAACTGGTCTAGAGATGCGTCATCGTTTTTTAAGTGCTTTGGAAAAATATAAAAATTATAAAACTATTATCATTGTAACTCACGGAATGCTCATGCGCCAGTTTGTACCAAATGAGAAGATTGATTTTTGCCAAGTGATTGAATGTGAGATAGAGATATAGAAAGAGATTTATCATCGCAAAGAAAAAGGCGACATTTGTGTGTCAAAATTGTGAATATAATTCCCCCAAGTATTTAGGGCGCTGTCCAAACTGTGGGTCTTGGTCTTCTTTTGTCGAAGAGGTTGAGGTTGCAGAGGTCAAGAATGCGCGTGTGTCCTTGACGGGGGAGAAAAGACAGAAAGAAGAAATTTGCGACCGGCTTGCTGCTTGTATCTTCTCGTATCTTTGAGAAGCGTCGGGCTTCTTGCTTTACTAATCCAGATTTAAAAGATTTTTTAGAGGAAAACGGTGCTAAAAGCATAGAGTTTATAGGGGTAGATGGCAATGGCTGTGTTAAGGCTTCCGTTTTGGCAGCTACCAAGGAGAATTAATAGTTTTATGGGGATCTTAATATGAAAATTATTTTTATCCGTCACGGGGAGCCAAATTACCGTGAGTTAGAGGAGCGTTCCTATACTGGATTCGGGATAGATTTGGCACCCTTATCTGAGAAAGGAAGACAACAAGCTCAGGAACTGAGCAAAAATCCTTTGTTTGGCTCAGCTGATATCCTGGTGTCTTCTGCAGTGACGCGAGCTTTAGAAACGGCTTTTTATGTATCCTGTGCTACTGGCCTTCCTTTGAGGGTAGAGCCATTATTGCATGAATGGCAGGTTTATGAAACAGGTATAGAGAACTTTGAAACAGCTAGATGTCTGTTTTTAGAAAACAAGGGGAAGTTGCTCCCAAATTCCCCTGTTCAATATGAGACAGCTGTAGAGATGAAGTCTCGTTTTCTAGAATGCATGGCTAAGTATCGGGAACATCAAACTGTGGTAGTTGTAGCCCATCGCATGCTCATGCGCCAGTTTGTACCAAATGAGAAGATTGATTTTTGCCAAGTGATTGAATGTGAGATAGAGATATAGAAAGAGGTTTATCATCGCAAAGAAAAAAGCGACATTTGTATGTCAAAATTGTGGATATAATTCCCCTAAATATCTGGGACGATGCCCTAACTGTGGGTCTTGGTCTTCCTTTGTAGAAGAGGTTGAGGTTGCCGAGGTCAAAAATGCGCGTGTGTCCTTGACAGGGGAGAAAACCAAGCCTATGAAACTGGCTGAAGTGACCTCCATCAACGTCAATCGAACAAAGACCGAAATGGAGGAATTCAACCGTGTACTCGGTGGGGGTGTGGTACCAGGAAGTCTTGTACTCATTGGTGGGGATCCTGGGATTGGGAAATCTACGCTTCTCTTACAAGTCTCAACCCAGCTGTCTCAAGTAGGGACAGTTCTCTATGTCAGTGGGGAGGAGTCTGCTCAACAGATCAAACTCCGTGCAGAGCGCTTGGGGGATATTGATAGTGAGTTTTATCTCTATGCAGAGACCAATATGCAGAGCGTGCGGGCAGAAATAGAGAGAATTCAGCCAGATTTTCTCATCATCGACTCTATCCAGACCATCATGTCTCCTGAGATTTCTGGAGTTCAAGGTTCTGTGTCTCAGGTGCGTGAGGTGACTGCAGAACTCATGCAGCTGGCCAAAACCAATAACATTGCTATCTTTATTGTAGGGCATGTGACCAAGGAAGGAACCTTGGCGGGTCCTCGTATGTTGGAGCATATGGTGGATACGGTGCTTTACTTTGAAGGGGAGCGCCACCATACCTTTCGTATCTTGAGAGCGGTCAAGAACCGTTTTGGCTCCACTAATGAGATTGGGATTTTTGAGATGCAATCAGGTGGCTTGGTTGAGGTGCTCAATCCTAGTCAAGTTTTCCTAGAAGAACGTTTAGATGGAGCAACGGGTTCATCCATCGTGGTGACTATGGAAGGGACGCGTCCGATTTTAGCAGAGGTACAGGCCTTGGTGACACCGACTATGTTTGGAAATGCCAAGAGGACTACAACAGGCCTTGATTTCAATCGTGCTAGCTTGATTATGGCTGTTTTGGAGAAACGGGCAGGCTTGCTCCTTCAAAATCAGGATGCCTATCTCAAATCAGCTGGAGGTGTCAAATTAGATGAGCCTGCTATTGATTTGGCAGTTGCGGTTGCTATAGCTTCGAGCTATAAGGACAAGCCAACCAATCCTCAGGAATGTTTTGTAGGAGAATTAGGTTTGACTGGAGAAATTCGGCGCGTGAATCGTATCGAGCAGCGTATCAATGAAGCAGCGAAACTTGGATTTACAAAAATCTATGTACCGAAAAATTCCTTGACAGGTATTAAGCCACCTAAGGAAATTCAGGTGATTGGAGTGACGACTATCGGAGAAGTCTTGAAAAAAGTATTTGCCTAATAGTCTTACTCAGTTTTAGATTGCAAAACACTTTATAGCCAATATTTATTAAAAACAAGGAGGAATTTCTGATGAAATTTTCTATGGATAGTCAAATGCAATTTCCTTTGGTAGAGTTATCGCTCAACCAAGGAGAAACAGTCTTTATCCAGCGCGGTAGCATGGTTTACCACACACCTAATGTCAGCCTCAATACCCAACTTAATGCGAGTGGTTCTGGTTTGGGGCGTTTTGTCAAAGCTGTGGGACGTTCTATGGTTTCTGGTGAAAGTACCTTCATTACTCAAGCTATTGCAGAGTCTGACAACGGACATCTTGCTTTAGCACCAGATACTCCTGGTCAAGTGATTGCTCTTGAACTAGGTGAAAAGCAGTATCGATTGAATGATGGGGCTTTTCTGGCTCTTGATGGGACGGCTTTCTATACAATGGAGCACCAATCTATTGGGAAAGCACTTTTCGGGGGTCAAGGTGGTCTTTTCGTAATGACTACTCAAGGTCAGGGAACTCTTTTGGCCAATGCTTTTGGTTCTATTAAGAAAATTGAGCTACAAAACCAAGAAATAACCATCGACAATGCCCATGTGGTAGCTTGGAGTCAATCTTTGGACTATAATATCCACTTAGAAAATGGCTTCTGGCAGTCTATTGGTACAGGCGAAGGAGTGGTGAATACCTTCCGAGGTACCGGTGAGGTCTATGTACAAAGTCTCAATCTTCAAAGCTTTGCAGGCTCTCTTAACAAGTATATCCAAAAAGGTTCATAATAATAAAAAAACTAGGGCAGAAACTCAAGCTAGAAGCTGGATGTCTCTGTCCTGGTTTTTTAATAAGGAGGTTGACAGCTGACAAGACAAAGAAAAGATGGTAAGATAGAAGATAAATAATTTGGTGTTCAAATTATCTTAAAAGTAAGAAAGTGTGTTGTCATGTCGTATTTTGAACAGTTTATGCAAGCCAACCAGGCTTATGTTGCCCTGCATGGGCAGTTAAATCTGCCAATCAAGCCGAAAACAAGAGTAGCCATTGTGACTTGTATGGACTCACGTCTGCACGTTGCACAAGCTTTGGGGTTAGCACTTGGAGATGCTCACATTTTACGGAATGCGGGAGGTCGAGTGACAGACGATATGATTCGCTCACTCGTGATTTCTCAGCAACAAATGGGAACAAGAGAGATTGTGGTTCTTCATCATACAGACTGTGGTGCTCAGACATTTCAAAACGAAGAGTTTCAAGAACATTTAAAAACTGAATTAGGGGTTGATGTCTCGGGTCAAGATTTTCTCCCTTTTCAAGACGTTGAGGAGAGTGTTCGTGAGGATATGCAGTTACTTCGAGAATGCCCATTGATTCCAGATGATGTGGTTATTTCAGGGGCTGTTTACGATGTGGATACAGGCAGTATGAGAGAGGTATACTAACTTTTCCTTTGTGAATTCCTATCTTCCTATGAGATAGAATGTCTAAGTTGTCACATTTCAGCTTGAATATAAGGAATATAAATGAGCACAAGACAAGGGGATAAATGTCCATTCTTGTCTTATTTTTTATTGAAAAATCAAGAAAAAAGCGCTACAATGGTAGTTGGAAAAATGTTGTGAAAAAACACAAGTGATACATAAATACTGGAGGAAATCATGTCTTTTTCTGATTTAAAGCTGTTTGCCCTTTCTTCAAATAGAGAATTGGCAGAGCGTGTGGCGCAAGAGATTGGGATAGAGTTGGGAAAATCAACCGTACGTCAATTTTCAGATGGAGAAATTCAAGTTAATATCGAAGAATCAATCCGTGGAAAACACGTCTTTATCTTACAATCAACTAGCTCACCTGTAAATGACAATCTGCTAGAAATTTTGATTATGGTAGATGCTTTGAAACGTGCCAGTGCAGAATCTGTCAACGTTGTTATGCCTTACTATGGCTATGCACGTCAGGATAGAAAGGCGAGAGCGCGTGAGCCAATCACTTCAAAACTTGTAGCAAATATGCTAGAAGTAGCTGGAGTGGATCGTTTGTTGACGATTGACTTGCACGCTGCACAGATTCAGGGATTCTTTGATATTCCTGTCGATCACTTGATGGGTGCTCCTTTGATTGCAGACTACTTTGAGCGTCGTGGCATGGTTGGTTCTGACTATGTGGTTGTCAGCCCAGACCATGGTGGGGTGACTCGTGCTCGTAAATTGGCAGAGTTTTTGAAAACTCCAATTGCTATTATTGACAAACGTCGTAGCGTAGACAAGATGAATACCAGTGAAGTGATGAACATCATTGGTAAGGTAGAAGGTAAGACTTGTATCTTGATTGACGATATGATCGATACAGCTGGAACTATTTGTCATGCGGCAGATGCTCTTGCAGAAGCTGGTGCTGTCGAAGTTTACGCAAGCTGTACGCACCCAGTTCTTTCAGGGCCTGCTATGGATAATATCCAAAAATCAGCTATTAAAAAATTAGTTGTTTTGGATACTATCTACCTACCAGAAGAACGTTTGATTGATAAGATTGAGCAAATCTCTATCGCTCATCTCTTGGCAGATGCTATCATCCGTATCCATGAAAAACGTCCTCTATCTCCATTATTTAGTATTGAGAAAAAAATCTAACGAATTCGTTGGATCAGACAAAACTCTTGATAAAGTGATAGACCTTGTTGGGAGTTTTCTTAATTAGATCAGAAAATGTGAAAATTTCACTAATTGTTCGTTTTTTAGTCCATTTTTTTCCTTAATCTTTCGAGAATATTGCTTGTTTTTTAAGAATATAATAAATTTTACTCGTTTTTTACCAGGAATTTTAAAAAAAGTTTAAGAAATATCTTGACAACTCTAATATATGTGATATAATTTGAGGTAATAAGGATTATCCTTATAATTAAAATTAAACTTAAAGAGGAGATAAAACAATGAAAAAAGTTTTATTGGCATCAGTAGCAGCTCTTGCAGTATTCTCAGCAGCAGCTCCAGTTTTTGCACAAGGAGAAAACCCAGCTTCTTCTAACCAATTGATCCAAAAGAAATATGTTTCTGAACGTGATATTGCAGATCAAGCTTATGCATACGTAGAAGCTCACCCAGAAGATATCGCAGCAGCTGTTGAAAAAGAACCTTCAGTGATTGCAGCTCGTGCAGAACTTGCTAAAGCTCAAGCAATCGTTGGTCACACTCATGAAAAAGCTGTAGCAACTGCTAAAGCTAACCTTGATGAAGTTTTGGCTGACGCAACAAATTCACAACGTAACCGTGCAATCCAATACTTGCAAGAAACATACCGTAACGCAGCTAAAGCTCAAGGTAACTACTGGAACGACCCAACTGGTGTTGAAGACAACAAACCTAACCCAACTCGTATTGCTGAAGACCAAGCTAACCAAACTGGTCGTCCTGCAGTAACAGAAGAACAAGCAGCAGCTGACCAAGCAGCAGCTCAACCAGAACCTGGTAAACCAGGTGCTACAGACCAAGCTAAAAAAGCAGACGCTGCAGCTAAAAAAGCTGGAGCAAATGCTAAAGCAGGTCAAAAAGCTCTTCCAAAAACACACGCTGCTAAATAATTTTATTTAAAAAGTAGCCAATCACTGAAACTTGGTTTCAGTGATTTTTTTGGTAAAAAATGAGGAGGAAAAGATGAGTAGACGTTCTACGACAAAGAAATCACCAATTACTAAAATAATTGCTTCAATCGTTGCAGTAGCTATCGTTGCTTTGGGAAGCTTCTTTATCTATAAAAGCTTCCTAGCTCCAAGTGGAGATAAGCAAAATGATGCAAAGGTTACTCAGGAAGCTCCAAAACAAGCCTATACTGCTAGCGCAGAAGAAAAGGAATACCTCGCAAATAAATTTAAAGGCTTGCTTGCAACAAACTCTGAGACGGTTGGTTACGTATATATTCCTGGTACCCAGTTAGATGAACCAGTTGTTCAAACAACGGATAATGCGACTTATTTAGATAAGCGTTTTGATGGCGTTAATGAGCCTTTAATGGGGGCAGTCTTTATGGACGCCGATAACAAGAAGGACTTTAGCGATCGATTGACTTGGTTATTTGGTCACGCTCGTGGTAGTAAAGTGGCTGACCACCGTATGTTTAAAGATGTGAATTACTTCAGTCGCCAAGAATATTTTGATGCACATCCTTATGTAGTCATTGAAACTCCAGAGAGAAAGTATTATTATGAAGCTGTTGCTATGATTATTGTTCCAGAAGAAACAGCTTTTTACCGTACTTCTTTTGATGATGATGCGGATTTTGAGAAACAGCTAAATATTATTTATGATACTGCAGAGGTTAAGAAACCAAATGTTAAGGTATCAGCTAAGGATAAATATCTTGTTCTTTCTACTTGTCGTGAAGAAGATGATACGATTCGTGCCAATCTCTACCTTCGACAAATTCCTGACTCAGAGATGAGTGACTTTGTCAAACAACATGGAGAAAGCCTTCAGTATAAACCAACAAGAGAATAATCTTTAAATAAAATTTTTATGAATCCTCCTCAAATTAAATGAAATAGTTTAATTTTGGGAGGATTTTTTGATTTTATAGTAAATTTCTGCAAACCCTTTCAAAATATGCTATACTGATGAAAAAGGAGGATTTTTATGACTCAAGAATTTATCAATCCAAGTGATGGCGTGATCCGTCAGTATCTAGCAAACAGTAAGACTCTAGCAGTAGTAGGCTTGTCTGATCGTGAAGAAACAACTAGCAATCGAGTGACAAAGGAAATGCAGGCTCGTGGCTATAAAATCATACCAGTAAACCCTAAGGCTGCAGGTGGGGAAATCTTGGGAGAAAAGGCTTATGCCAGTCTAGCTGAGATTCCTTTCCCTGTAGATATCGTCAATGTCTATCGTCGTAGTGAATTTCTGCCTGATGTAGCACGTGATTTTCTCAAGGCTAATGCTAAGATTTTCTGGGCGCAACTAGGACTTGAAAGTCTAGAAGCGGAAGAAATCTTGCGTGCTGGAGGTTGCGATGATATCGTGATGAACCGTTGTATTAAGAGAGAACATACACGCTTAATTCTTGAACAATAAAAAGGTAGCTTGCGAGCTACCTTTTGTGTTATACTCAATGAAAATCAGAGAGCAAACTAGCCGCAGGTTGCTCAAAACACTGTTTTGAGGTTGCAGATAGAACTGACGAAGTCAGTAACCATACCTACGGCAAGGCGACGTTGACGTGGTTTGAATTTGATTTTCGAAGAGTATTAGAAAATACCGATAAGGGTCTGCATCCCGAGACTAGTCAGGATGATGGCAATCCAGCAGAGGGCACCAAGAAGAATGGATTTACCGCTGGACTTAATCATAGCAATGAGGTTGGTTTTGAGACCAATAGCACTCATAGCCATGATGATGAGGAATTTGGAGAGTTGTTTGAGAGGTGCAAAGAAGCTATTGCTGACACCGAAAGAAGTAAGGACGGTGGTTAGCAGAGAAGCTAGGATGAAGTAGAGAATGAAAACAGGGAAGATTTTTTTAAGTTTTACCCCTTGGTTGTTCCCTTGTTGACGACTTTGCCAGTAAGAGAGGAAGAGAGTGATAGGGATAATAGCTAGGGTACGGGTCAATTTGACAATGGTGGCAGCTTCAAGAGTGTTTGTATTGTATAGACTATCCCAGGCACTAGCAGTGGCTGTTACAGAGGAAGTATCGTTGACCGCAGTTCCTGCAAAGAGAGCAAAGCCTTCGTTGGAAAGATGGAGCCAAGAACCTAGGGTTGGGAAAATAAGCGCTGCTAAGACATTGAAGAAAAAGATAACAGATATGGCTTGTGCGACTTCTTTTTCCTTGGCATGGATGACAGGAGCAGTCGCTGCAATGGCAGAACCGCCACAGATAGAAGAGCCTACACCAACCAAGGTAGCTAGCTTAGTATCCAGATTAAAAAAGCGTTGGAAAAAGAAAGCTATAATCAAAGCAATTGAAATAGTTGAGAGGATGACAGGAAGGGAAGATTTTCCTACTGCGAAAACTTGAGAGATATTGAGTCCAAACCCAAGCAAGATAACTGCATACTGAAGCAATTTCTTGGAGCTGTAAGTCAAACCAGCATCTAGTTGTTTATAGGAAGTGAGAAATGGGTGGAGAATCATGCCAATAAAGATGGCAAAGACAGGTGCCCCGACAACAGGCAAGAAGCCTCCTAAAATCCAAGAAATGATAGATATGATAAGACAGACCAAAAGTCCAGCCCAATTTTTTGATAGAAATGACATAAAAACCTCCGAAAATAAATACTCCTTATTATAATCTTATCTGTCAGAAAAGTAAAGAGAAAGTAAAGTTTAATAATTATTTGACAAGTTTCTCAAATTTATGTGATAATAGCTGTACAAGAACTGTAACGAAGTCTTGGCAAAAACAGAAATACCAGAGCTCCACCTCTGGTATTTCTGTTTGTCTAGTCATATTAAAACTAAACTCAGGTTATATTTTTTGTCGCGCTTGTCTAGCCACTTTCTGACTATCCACTCAGAAATGACATTACCGATCTAGTAATCAATAATGGTGCTAGAATAGTTGTAACGAAGATTAGCAAAACCGTATTTTACAAAGGTATACTCTGTAATATTTAAATCCTTATTAAATCAACGTTTCTAAAGAAAAAGTAGCTGTAAAATATTATATATACAGCGTATTGTTAAACCAAGACGGTACCAAAAATTAAGGTTTCGGAGCTTATAAAATAAAGAAAGATGTCTCAATCAGTTGAGCTTTTTTTATTACCATTTTGTAGCAAAGTGACATAGTCGCTTTTTGTGTGGAAGAGGTGAGATAAAAAAACAGTGTTTCGTTTTTGGTCGATGAAGTAGAGTAAAACATACTGACCAATAATTTTTCCTCGTGTAGGGAACTTACTGTTAATCTTTACACCAATTTTTTCATCGGCGTCAAAACCAGCCTCAGGAAAGACTTCTAAACTTTTTAAGCCATCTAAAATTTTACCCACAGTATTTTTAGCAGACTGAGATGATAAAAGAACAGTAGTGATGTAATCATGAATACTGTCAATAGCTTGGCTCACTTCATCAGAAATAATTACTTTATAAGCCATAGCGTGCCCTCATACTGTCTAGGGAAGTCCCTTTTCCTGCTTCATATTCTCTTAAGGCTCTTTTGGATTGAGCTTGTAATTCCTCAATCAACTGTTCACGGTGTAAATCTTCTGCAGTCTTGATTGGCAAGTCCTGTTCGAGGACAATCTGCTCTATAAAAAGAGTAATAGCATCCGTCATGGTCATTCCTTTTTCCTTGATAATGGCTCTAGCTTGTTCCATTGCTAACTCATTGATTTTAAAATTATATTGCTTAACAAGTGATGTAGTCATGGTATATCTCCGTTCTATATCGTGTATAGCCAGTATATATTTTTTGAACTTTTTTTGCAAGAAAAAACTCTTGAATATACTCCAAGAGTGAAACGAATAGAACCAGTGGTGGAGCGGGTTCTTTACAGCCTAAAGCTGAAGGTAGTGCCTGAATCATCAGCAACCTTTGAGAAAACTGTTACCAGTCATCCGACATCATCCTATCCTTAGTTATCGTTTAGGACAAATAAGAGAGAATGTCAACAATAATTCTTATTACAACCATCTGTCCTGTACCTTTGTTTGATTTTCTTGTTTTTGAATAAATTGTCTGACTGTATCTTTCAAATGTTTCTGAAATTCAAGAATCTGACTAAATTCATTTAGGTTAGCCTGATTATCTTCGTTTACTTTTTTTGTGATCTGATTTATATTGACCCCTATCCGATTTGTTTCCTTACGTAACTTCTCAATACTCGTCGAAAATCTCCTAATACCTTGTCATCTTCGGCTTACCTAACTTTAGTTATGCTTTCACCTCGATTCCTAGTTTCATGAGATTTTCATTGAGGATTCTAAAAACGTAGTGTTGTAATGAATTTAAATGAACATACTTCAATTTGTTATGCTAGCCTTATTCTATAATGTATTTTTGCGGTCAGGGGGCTTTTGTAGTATAATAGACATATGTCCTTTAAGCAAGGAGGGTATCTATGGACTTAACCAAGCGCTTTAATAAACAGTTAGATAAGATTCAAGTTTCCTTGATTCGTCAGTTTGACCAGGCTATTTCAGAGATTCCTGGGGTTCTACGTCTGACATTGGGAGAGCCTGACTTTACAACTCCAGACCATGTCAAGGAGGCGGCTAAGCGCGCTATTGACCAAAATCAATCTTACTATACAGGGATGAGTGGTTTGATGACCTTACGCCAGGCAGCTAGTGACTTTGTAAGAGAAAAATACCAGCTAGACTATAATCCTGAAAATGAAATCTTGGTCACAATTGGTGCGACAGAGGCTCTATCAGCTACTTTGACAGCTATTTTAGAAGAGGGTGACAAGGTTCTCTTGCCAGCTCCTGCCTATCCTGGTTATGAACCAATTGTTAATCTAGTTGGTGCAGAGATTGTCGAGATTGATACGACTGAGAACGGTTTTGTCTTAACTCCTGAAATGCTAGAGAAAGCTATTATCGAGCAAGGTGATAAGCTCAAGGCAGTTATTCTCAACTATCCAGCTAACCCTACAGGAATTACTTATAGTCGCGAACAGTTGGAAGACTTGGCAGACGTTTTACGTAAGTATGAGGTTTTCGTTGTCTGTGATGAGGTCTATTCAGAATTAACTTATACAGGGGGAAATCATGTATCTTTGGGAACGATGCTGAGAGATCAGGCTATTATCATCAACGGTCTATCCAAATCCCATGCTATGACAGGTTGGCGTTTAGGTTTTATCTTTGCTCCAGCAAATTTCACAGCCCAGTTAATCAAGAGTCATCAGTACTTGGTAACTGCTGCAAACACCATGGCGCAACATGCTGCTGTGGAAGCATTGACAGCTGGTAAGAACGATGCAGAACCCATGAAGAAGGAATATATCCAACGTCGGGACTACATTATCGAGAAGATGACTGACCTTGGCTTTGAGATTATCAAACCAGATGGGGCTTTTTATATCTTTGCTAAGATTCCAGCAGGCTATAATCAAGATTCCTTTGCTTTTCTGAAGGATTTTGCTCAGAAGAAGGCTGTTGCCTTTATCCCTGGTGCAGCTTTTGGTCAATATGGAGAAGGTTATGTGCGCTTGTCTTATGCGGCTAGTATGGAAACTATCAGAGAGGCTATGAAACGTCTTGAGGAGTACATGAGAGAAGCATGATTCAGTCTATTATGAGTCAGGGGTTGGTGCTCTACAATCGTAATTTTCGTGAGGATGACAAGCTAGTCAAGATTTTTACAGAGCAGGTCGGTAAGCGCATGTTTTTTGTCAAACATGCCGGTCAATCCAAACTGGCTCCAGTTATTCAACCTTTGGTGCTGGCTCGTTTTCTTTTGCGAATCAATGATGATGGGCTTAGTTATATTGAAGACTATCATGAGGTGATGACCTTTCCAAAAATCAATAGTGATCTCTTTGTCATGGCCTATGCGACCTATGTGGCAGCTCTGGCAGATGCTAGTTTGCAGGACAATCAACAGGATGCTCCCTTGTTTGCTTTTTTACAAAGGACTTTAGAGTTGATGGAAGAGGGTCTGGATTATCAAGTTTTGACCAATATTTTTGAAATTCAGATTTTGACACGTTTTGGGATCAGTCTTAACTTTAATGAGTGTGTTTTTTGCCATCGGGTGGGTCAGGCTTTTGATTTTTCTTTCAAATATAGCGCTTGCTTATGTCCTGAGCATTATCATGAGGATGAGAAACGTTGTCATCTGAATCCAAACATTCCCTATCTGCTCAATCAATTTCAAGCTATTAACTTTGAGACTTTAGAGACTATTTCTCTCAAGTCTGAAATCAAGCAAGAATTGCGTCAGTTCATGGATCAAATTTATGAAGAATACGTAGGAATTCACCTAAAATCAAAGAAATTTATTGATTCCCTAGCTGATTGGGGACAATTACTAAAAGAGGAAGACAAATGAAAAAAATCGCAGTAGATGCAATGGGTGGCGATTACGCACCTCAAGCCATCGTTGAGGGTGTCAATCAAGCCCTTGCTGACTTTTCAGATATTGAGATTCAACTTTACGGAGATGAGAGCAAGATTAAGCAATATCTAACAGCGACAGATCGCGTCAGCATTATCCATACAGATGAGAAAATTGATTCGGATGACGAGCCAACAAAAGCCATCCGTAAGAAGAAAAATGCCAGCATGGTCTTGGCGGCCAAGGCTGTCAAAGATGGGGAGGCAGATGCCGTGCTCTCTGCAGGAAATACAGGTGCTTTGCTAGCGGCAGGATTTTTCATCGTTGGTCGCATCAAGAATATTGACCGACCTGGACTTATGTCAACCTTACCAACAGTTGATGGGAAAGGTTTTGATATGCTAGACCTTGGTGCCAATGCAGAAAACACAGCCCATCACCTTCATCAATATGCCATCCTAGGTTCTTTCTACGCTAAAAATGTTCGTGGAATTGCAAAACCACGAGTTGGTTTGCTAAATAACGGGACAGAGAGCAGCAAGGGAGATCCACTCCGCAAGGAAACTTATGACTTGCTAGCAGCTGATGAGAGTTTGAACTTTGTCGGTAATGTGGAAGCGCGTGATTTGATGGAGGGTGTTGCAGATGTTGTCGTGGCAGACGGTTTCACGGGAAACGCTGTGCTAAAATCCATCGAAGGTACAGCCATGGGAATCATGGGCTTACTTAAAAATGCTATTACAGGTGGTGGACTTCGAGCAAAACTTGGTGCTCTTCTTCTTAAGGATAGCCTTAAAGGCTTGAAAAAGCAGCTCAACTATTCAGATGTTGGGGGTGCGGTCTTGTTTGGTGTTAAGGCGCCGGTTGTTAAGACTCATGGCTCAAGTGATGCCAAGGCTGTATACAGTACGATTCGTCAGATTCGTACTATGCTAGAAACAGACGTAGTTGCTCAAACTGCGCATGAATTTTCAGGAGAATAATATATATGACAGATAAAGAAATTTTTGACCGTGTCGTGACCATTATCCAAGAACGTCAGGGGGAAGACTTTGTAGTCACAGAGGCTTTGAGCTTGAAGGATGATTTGGATGCTGATTCGGTAGATTTGATGGAATTCGTACTAACCATTGAAGATGAATTTGGAATCGAAATTAGTGATGAAGAAATCGACCACCTCCAAAGTGTGGCAGATGTATTGAAAGCCATTAAAGATAAAATCTAACATATAACAACATGCAAGTCATGTTGTTTTTTTGTTTCTCGAAAAAAGATAAGATTTTGAAATTTTACAGTTGAGTTTACGAATAAAGAGATGAGAACAAAAAAGGAGGATTACTGATGTATGTGACAGGTCTTTATCCGTGGTTGATCAAGTGGTTTTTAAAATAAATTTGACTTAGTTGTTTATTTTGAAATTATTTTATCGAATAGATAAGTAAGAAGAAAAGGAAAGGAGTTTGATTAATGTATTTACCAATTTTACTTCCATGGTTTATCAAATTGTATTTTAAATAAAATAAATTTATTCATTAATTTTAAAATGATTTCTCGAATAGATAAGTGAGAAGAAGAGGAAGGAGATTAGAAATGATTATTTCAGTTATTTATCCAACTTGGCTTTTAAAATAGTTTAAAGGTTAAAAATTATAAACAAAAAACTATAAAAATAAAGGAGGAAACAAATGACAAACTTTGACAAAATGGAACAGAACTTTGTAGCTCTTACGGAAGAAGAGCTGATGGAAGTGGATGGGGGAGTTGCACCACTAGTAGTAGCATTTGGAGTAGCTGCGTTTAAAGGTTTTTCTGTAACAGGGGGCGCTATTATGCTAGGAGCAGGACTTTATCACGTTGGAAAAAATTTGAAATAAAACTTTAGGTGAGTTTTATGAATATAATGTTGAAAAATATATATGTAGGATTTGTTTTAATATCTTACAGTATATTATTAATTTATTCTCTACTTAATTTAGAAAAGGTATCATTGGAGAACTGCATTCTGTTAGTGGTATTGACATACTATATTAATAGAAAAGAAATATTTAAAGTGAAAGTGAATTAGAGTAAGGAGATTCAAAAATGGAGATTTTAGTAAATGATAGTCGTTTTACAGCAATGACAGAAAATGAATTAGCAACGGTCGCTGGAGGAGTAGTTCCTGCAGCAGCAGTAGCTGTTCCGGTAGGAATTAAGGTTGCGGGGTATGTTGTCGGAGGAATATCTGCTGTAGGACTAGCTGTATGGGGTTATTTTAGCTAAGATAAAATACTTTGTAGAAATCAGATACATACTATTAAAAATTAAATAGGATTGTCATAAAAAATTTTTTATCGGGATTTTCTGAAGGTTATTTTATCGTGTCAGTCATTATCTATATTGTAACGTATTTGATTTTGAAAAAACCGATCAATACCTTGTTTTATCTAGAAACCTATCCAATTCTGTTTGGTCTGTTTTATGTAGGGTATAAGTGTAATTCAGAAAATAAAAAATGATCTATTAGAAACTAATCATTAAGTTGAACTAAAAAGGAATAAAAGTGAACTTGTATGAAAAATCTAAAAAATGTAATGGGAGCCTTTTTAATTATTTTTGGAGTGCTTTGCATATTAGGAGATTTAAATGTAATTACCTTTAATGTTGAAAAATATTTCCAAACAGAGTTATTTGTTCCGATGCTTATTTTGATGATGAGTTATTTAGATTCAGGTAAAGACAAGGTTTAAAGAGAATTATTATTAGTATGTGGCAAATGCTATAGAATAATCATCTTTTAGTTGTTATCAATGAAATAAGAACTAAAAAAATGGAGAAATAAATGAATATCTCAGAAGAATTTGCGGCAATAATTATATCAGCCTCAGGAATAGTAGGACTTTTGGTTGGAGTAGCTATTGGATTAGCTAGTATTGTTTAAAAAGGAGTAGATGAAAGATGAAGAAACTGAATAAAAAATTTGCTATTATGACAGAGGAAGACTTGGCTGTAACTAAGGGAGGTTTCATTGCTAGTGCTTCTACGGCGATTGCTTGGGGAGTTTTAGGAGGAACTTCTTATATGTTTGGACGTTATCTAGGAAGTAGACGTTAATTTAAAAATTTGTGGCAAATCGTAAAAAAATTTGAAAAGGTAAGAAATATTAATCATTATACTTATATTTTCTAGGTAGGACGTTTGTTCTACCTATTTTTATTTAGGAAAAAGTGCCGTTCAGGTGCAGTTATTGTTTTTTTAGAAATAATTTTCTTTTTGCTTCTTTGTTTGGATAAAATAATCTTACAAAGTTTTCTTTGGAGATTGTTAGGAAAAGGAGTAGGATATGAAATTTAGTAAACGGCATTATCGTCCTCAGGTAGACCAGATGGACTGCGGTGTGGCTTCATTAGCCATGGTCTTTGGTTATTATGGTAGTTATTATTCTCTGGCTCACTTGCGAGAGTTGGCCAAGACGACCATGGATGGGACTACGGCTTTAGGCTTAGTCAAGGTTGCTGAGGAGATAGGTTTTGAGACGCGAGCAATAAAGGCGGACATGACCTTGTTTGATTTGCCGGATGTAACTTTTCCTTTTGTGGCTCATGTGCTTAAGGAAGGGAAATTGCTCCATTATTATGTGGTGACTGGGCAGGACAAGAACAACATTCATATTGCTGATCCAGATCCTAGTGTTAAGCTGACCAAGATTTCTCGTGAGCGCTTTGCCAAGGAGTGGACAGGAATCACTATTTTTATGGCACCATCTCCGACTTATAAGCCTCATAAGGAACAAAAAAATGGTCTGCTTTCCTTTATCCCTATATTAGTGAAACAGCGAGGTTTGATTGTTAATATCGTTTTGGCGACCCTCTTGGTGACCTTGATTAACATTGTGGGTTCTTATTATCTGCAGTCTATCATTGACACTTATGTACCAGATCAAATGCGCTCGACACTGGGAATTATTTCGATAGGGCTAGTCATCGTTTATGTCCTTCAGCAAATCTTATCTTATGCCCAGGAGTATCTCTTGCTTGTTTTGGGGCAACGCTTATCCATTGATGTGATTTTGTCCTATATCAAGCATGTTTTTCATTTGCCCATGTCCTTTTTTGCGACACGACGGACAGGGGAAATAGTGTCTCGTTTCACGGATGCGAATAGTATCATCGATGCACTGGCTTCGACTATTCTGTCAATCTTTTTGGATGTATCTACTGTCTTGATTATTTCAGTAGTTCTATTTTCGCAGAATAGCAATCTCTTTTTCATGAGTTTACTAGCCCTTCCTATCTACACAGTGATTATCTTTGCTTTTATGAAGCCCTTTGAAAAGATGAATCGGGAAACTATGGAAGCCAATGCGGTTCTGTCTTCTTCTATCATTGAGGACATCAATGGCATTGAGACCATCAAGTCCTTAACTAGTGAAAGTTTACGCTACCAAAAGATTGACAAGGAATTTGTAGATTATCTGAAAAAATCTTTTACTTACAGTCGGGCAGAAAGTCAGCAAAAGGCTCTGAAAAAGCTTGCCCAACTCTTGCTCAATGTTGCCATTCTCTGGATGGGGGCTCTCCTAGTCATGGATAATAAGATGAGTTTGGGCCAGTTGATTACCTATAATACCTTGCTTATTTACTTTACAAATCCTTTGGAAAATATCATCAATCTGCAAACCAAACTTCAGACAGCACAGGTTGCTAATAACCGTCTCAATGAAGTTTATCTGGTTGCATCTGAGTTTGAGGAAAAGAAAACAGTCTCGGATTTGAACTTGTTAGAAGGGAATATAGCTTTCAAGCAGGTTCACTACAAGTATGGCTATGGTCGAGATGTCTTGTCGGACATCAATCTAACCATTTCGCACGGTTCTAAGGTGGCTTTTGTGGGGATTTCAGGGTCCGGTAAGACGACGTTGGCTAAGATGATGGTTAATTTTTACGATCCTAGTCAGGGAGAGATTAGTCTGGGTGGTGTCAATCTCAATCAGATTGATAAAAAGGCTCTGCGCCAGTATATCAACTACCTGCCTCAGCAGCCCTACGTCTTTAACGGAACGATTTTGGAGAATCTTCTCCTCGGAGCTAAGGAGGGGACGACCCAGGAGGATATCTTGAGAGCAGTGGAGTTGGCAGAGATTCGGGAGGATATTGAGCGCATGCCACTGAATTACCAGACAGAATTGACTTCGGATGGAGCTGGCATTTCAGGTGGACAACGTCAGAGGATCGCTTTGGCGCGTGCTCTCTTGACCGATGCGCCTGTCTTGATCTTGGATGAGGCGACCAGCAGTCTAGATATTTTGACCGAGAAGCGAATTGTCGATAATCTCATGGCTTTGGATAAGACCTTGATTTTCATCGCCCACCGTTTAACCATTGCTGAGCGGACAGAGAAGGTTGTCGTTTTGGATCAAGGCAAGATTGTCGAAGAGGGTACACATATGGATTTACTGGCTCAGGGTGGTTTTTATGCCCACTTGGTGAATAGTTAGAGAGGAGAAAAGATGCAATCAGAATTTTTAGAAAGTGCAGAGTTTTACAATCGTCGTTACCATAATTTTTCTAGTTATGTGATTTTTCCAAGTTTTATCTTGTTTTTGTTCCTGATCGTTTTTTCAATCTTTGCACAAAAGGAGATAAGCTTGACAGCTGGA
This sequence comes from Streptococcus oralis, assembly GCF_964238205.1. GTDB lineage: Bacteria > Bacillota > Bacilli > Lactobacillales > Streptococcaceae > Streptococcus > Streptococcus oralis_CZ. Next base: position 168,544 of record NZ_CAXSLF010000004.1, on the reverse strand, counting down.
GCTACGGTAGAACCTGCTCGTATCATTGCTACCATTCAGTCTAGTAGTAATAGTAAGATTGTTGCGAACCATTTGGCTGAAAATAAGTTTGTCAAGCAAGGGGATCTTCTCGTTCAATACCAAGAGGGAGCAGAAGCAGTTCAGGCTGAGAATTATGCTAGTCAGTTGGAAATGCTCAAGGATCAGAAGGTTCAACTGGAGTATTTAAAAGCAAGCCTTCAAGCAGGAAGTGATCAATTTCCTGAAGCAGATAAATTTGGTTATCAGAATAGTTTTTTAGATTATCTAAATCAAGCTGCTAGTCTTCGAAGTCAGGTTGAGCAGCAAAATGCTAGTATATCATCTCAAAATGCAGCAGCCAGTGGTAGTCAGGCAGAGTTAGGCAATCTCATCGGAGAAACTCAGTCCAAAATTAAAGAATATCAGCAAGCCAAGTCTGCTATTCAGGGTGATGGACACTTAGAGAGTGATCATCCAGCTTATGCTATTTATCAGTCGACAAAGGAGCAAGGATCGGAAACCAAACAGCAGGCCTTATCTCAGCTAGATGCTCAAATCACTCAGTTGGAGTCAACTCTTGCAGGTTATCGAGTACAGTATGCAGGTTCAGGAGCCCAGCAAGCTTATGCATCTGGATTGGGAAGTCAGTTGGAGTCATTAAAATCTCAGCAACTAGCCAAGGTAGGCCAGGAATTAACGCTCTTGGATCAGAAAATTCTTGAAGCGGAGTCGGGTAAAAAGATTCAAGGGAATCTTTTAGAGAAGGAGAAAATTACAGCAACAGAAGATGGTGTTCTACATTTGAATCCTGAGCATAGTCGATCTACCATCATTCCAGAAGGAACTATCCTCGCTCACCTTTTTCCGCAGTTGGCTAGAGAGAGGAAGGCAAAACTGACAGCTTATATCAGTTCTAAGGAAGTGGCTGGTCTCAAGCCTGGAAATGAGGTACGATTTACAACGGTAACGGATGCCAATAAGCAGCTAGTATTGACATCCAAGATTACGAATATCGATACCAGTGCGACTCAGACAGAAAAGGGCAATTTCTTTAAATTAGAGGCAGAGACGGATTTGAATGCTGAACAAGCAGAAAAACTTCGTTATGGACTTGAAGGTCGTTTGACTATGATTACAGGTAGGAAGAGTTTTTTACGCTACTATCTTGATCGTTTTTTGAAACAAGAATAAAGTTCTCATTTTAACTCAATTCAATCTTAGAAAATCGCAAATGAAAATTCGTTTGCGATTTTTCTGTACTTTTTCAGATATGATATCAAATATAGTTCGTGAAATATTTGATTTTTGGTGTCTGTTGTGTTAGAATGATGTAAAGTAATACGAAAGGCGAACAAGAAAATGTCCAGTAAACTTATTTATACGGGAAAAGCTAAAGATATCTATACTACAGAAGACGAAAATGTGATTAAGTCGGTCTACAAGGACCAGGCAACCATGCTGAATGGAGCTCGCAAAGAGACCATTGAGGGTAAAGGTGTGCTGAATAATCAGATTTCGTCTCTTATTTTTGAAAAATTGAATGCGGCTGGTGTGGCGACACACTTTCTCGAACGTATTTCTGACACAGAACAACTCAACAAGAAAGTGACAATCATTCCTTTGGAGGTTGTTCTTCGTAACGTGACTGCGGGTTCTTTCTCAAAACGTTTTGGTGTGGAAGAAGGTTTGAATCTGGAAACTCCAATCGTTGAATTTTACTACAAGAACGATGATTTGGATGACCCATTCATCAATGATGAGCATGTGAAGTTCTTGGATATTGCCAATGATGAGCAAATTGTTTATATCAAGGAAGAAACGCGTCGTATCAATGAATTGCTGAAAGATTGGTTTGCACAAATTGGTCTTCGCTTGATTGACTTCAAATTGGAATTTGGTTTTGATAAGGACGGTAAGATTATCTTGGCAGATGAATTCTCACCAGACAACTGCCGTCTTTGGGATGCGGAAGGTCATCACATGGATAAAGATGTTTTTCGTAGAGATTTGGGCAGTTTAACGGATGTTTACAAGGTCGTTTTAGAAAAATTGCAGGGCTTGAAGTAACTTGTTTGAAACGGAAAACCTTCGTCTTCGATAACCTATTTGAATAGAAATAAAGGAAATAAAATGGATAAACGTATTTTCGTTGAGAAAAAAGCTGATTTTCGTGTGAAATCGGACTCATTAGTAAAAGAATTGCAGCATAATCTTCAGTTGAAAACGTTGAATGATCTTCGAATCGTTCAGGTTTACGATGTCTTTAATTTGGCAGAGGACTTGTTTGCGCGTGCGGAAAAACATATCTTCTCTGAACAAGTGACCGATACTGTTTTGGACGAGGCTGCGGTTAAGGCTGATCTTGAGAAGTATGCATTCTTTGCTATCGAAAGTTTGCCGGGTCAATTTGACCAACGTGCGGCATCTTCACAAGAAGCTTTGCTGTTGCTTGGTAGTTCAAATGATGTAACAGTTAATACAGCGCAACTTTACTTGGTTAACAAGGATATTGATGCGAATGAGTTGGAAGCTGTCAAAAATTACCTCTTGAATCCAGTGGATTCTCGTTTCAAAGATATCACTGTTGGCATTGCGAAGCAGGATTTCTCTGAGTCTGACAAGACCATTCCAAACTTGGATTTCTTTGAAAGCTATACAGCAGAAGATTTTGCTAAGTATAAGGCTGAGCAAGGCTTGGCAATGGAAGTGGATGACCTTCTCTTCATTCAAGATTACTTCAAATCTATTGGACGTGTGCCAACTGAGACTGAGTTGAAGGTTTTGGATACTTACTGGTCTGACCACTGCCGTCACACAACTTTCGAAACTGAGTTGAAAACCATCGACTTCTCAGCTTCTAAATTTGAAAAACAATTGCAGGCGACTTATGACAAGTATATTGCCATGCGTTATGAGTTGGGACGCACAGAAAAACCTCAAACCTTGATGGATATGGCGACTATTTTTGGTCGCTATGAGCGTGCCAATGATCGTTTGGACGACATGGAAGTGTCTGATGAAATCAATGCCTGCTCTGTTGAAATTGAAGTGGATGTTAATGGTGTCAAAGAACCATGGCTCCTCATGTTCAAAAACGAAACTCATAACCACCCAACTGAAATTGAACCATTTGGTGGGGCAGCTACTTGTATCGGTGGTGCCATTCGTGATCCATTGTCAGGACGTTCATACGTTTATCAAGCCATGCGTATCTCAGGTGCTGGTGATATCACAGCTCCAATTTCAGAAACTCGCGCTGGTAAATTGCCACAACAGGTGATTTCTAAAACAGCGGCTCACGGTTATTCTTCATACGGTAACCAAATTGGTCTTGCAACAACTTATGTTCGTGAATACTTCCACCCAGGTTTCGTCGCTAAGCGTATGGAGCTAGGTGCAGTTGTCGGTGCGGCTCCTAAGGAAAATGTTGTCCGTGAAAAACCTGAAGCAGGTGATGTGATTATCTTGCTTGGTGGTAAGACTGGACGTGACGGTGTCGGTGGTGCGACAGGTTCTTCTAAAGTTCAAACGGTTGAATCTGTTGAAACAGCTGGTGCTGAAGTTCAAAAAGGGAATGCCATCGAAGAACGTAAGATTCAACGTCTTTTCCGTAATGGAGAAGTGACACGTCTAATCAAGAAATCAAATGACTTTGGTGCTGGTGGTGTCTGTGTGGCTATCGGTGAATTGGCAGATGGTCTTGAAATTGATCTAGACAAAGTACCATTGAAATACCAAGGATTGAACGGTACAGAAATTGCTATCTCTGAATCTCAAGAGCGTATGGCTGTAGTGGTTCGTCCAGAAGATATAGCTGCCTTTATTGCAGCATGTAACAAAGAAAATATTGATGCTGTTGTCGTTGCGACGGTGACTGAGAAACCAAACCTTGTCATGCACTGGAATGGTGAAACCATTGTTGATTTGGAACGTCGTTTCCTTGATACAAACGGTGTACGTGTGGTTGTAGATGCTAAGGTGGTTGACAAGGATGTCAAGCTTCCAGAAGAACGTCAAACATCTGCTGAAACCCTTGAAGCTGATACTCTTGAAGTCTTGGCTGACCTTAACCATGCCAGTCAAAAAGGTTTACAAACCATCTTTGATAGCTCAGTTGGTCGTTCAACAGTTAATCATCCACTCGGTGGTCGCTACCAAATCACACCAACGGAAGCTTCTGTACAGAAATTGCCAGTTCAACATGGTGTGACAACAACTGCTTCTGTCATGGCGCAAGGATTCAACCCTTATGTAGCAGAATGGTCTCCATACCATGGCGCTGCTTATGCGGTTATCGAAGCAACTGCTCGTTTGGTTGCTGCTGGTGCAAAATGGTCTAAGGCTCGTTTCTCTTATCAAGAATACTTCGAGCGAATGGATAAACAAGCAGAGCGTTTTGGTCAACCAGTGGCTGCTCTCCTTGGATCCATTGAAGCTCAGATTCAACTTGGTTTGCCATCTATCGGTGGTAAAGACTCTATGTCTGGTACCTTTGAAGAATTGACCGTACCACCAACCTTGGTTGCTTTTGGTGTGACAACAGCAGATAGCCGTAAGGTCCTATCTCCAGAATTTAAGGCTGTTGGTGAAAATATTTACTATATTCCAGGTCAAGCTTTGGCACAAGAAATTGATTTTGATCTTATCAAGTCTAACTTTGCTCAATTTGAAGCAATTCAAGCTGACCATAAAGTCACATCTGCATCAGCTGTCAAATATGGTGGTGTGGTTGAAGCTCTTGCCCTTGCAACATTTGGTAACCATATTGGTGCAAACGTTGAATTAGCTGGCCTTGACACTAGCTTGACAGCTCAATTGGGTGGATTCGTCTTCACATCGCCTGAAGACATTGCAGGTGTTGCCAAGATTGGACGAACAGTAGCTGACTTTACACTTACTGTCAATGGTGTAACACTTGATGGACACAAACTTGACAGTGCCTTCCAAGGTAAATTGGAAGAGGTTTACCCAACGGAATTTGCACAAGCAACTGAGTTGGAAGAAGTACCTGCAGTGGCATCAGATGCTGTGATCAAAGCTAAAGAAACAGTTGGGACACCTGTGGTTTACATCCCGGTATTCCCAGGTACTAACTCTGAGTATGATTCAGCTAAGGCCTTTGAAAAAGAAGGTGCCAAAGTCAACTTGGTACCATTTGTAACACTGAATGAAGAAGCGATTGTCAAGTCTGTTGACACCATGGTTGATAATATCGAAAAAGCAAATATTATCTTCTTTGCAGGTGGCTTCTCAGCAGCCGATGAACCAGATGGATCAGCTAAATTTATCGTTAACATCTTGCTCAATGAAAAAGTGCGTGCAGCCATTGATAGCTTCATCGAAGGTGGTGGTTTGATTATCGGTATCTGTAACGGATTCCAAGCTCTTGTCAAATCAGGTCTTCTTCCATATGGAAACTTTGAAGATGCAAGCAGCACGAGTCCAACCCTCTTCTACAATGATGCTAACCAACACGTGGCCAAGATGGTTGAGACACGTATTGCCAACACCAACTCACCATGGCTTGCCGGAGTAGAAGTTGGTGACATCCATGCCATTCCAGTATCACATGGTGAAGGTAAATTTGTCGTGACAGCTGAGGAATTTGCAGAGCTTCGTGACAATGGTCAAATCTTTACCCAATATGTTGACTTCGAAGGGAAACCAAGCATGGATTCAAAATACAATCCTAACGGATCTGTCAATGCTATCGAAGGTATTACAAGTAAGAACGGTCAAATTATTGGTAAGATGGGTCACTCAGAACGTTTCGAAGATGGTCTCTTCCAAAATATTCCAGGAAATAAAGACCAGCACCTCTTTGCATCAGCTGTGAAATACTTTACTGGGAAGTAAGATTTGCAGATTTTTTAATAGATAACCATCAGTGAATGTAAAATCAAGTAGATGTAACTTGCGATAATTGCAAATGATTTGTTGTTGCGAGTGAAACGAGCTTCTACCGTATCATTCCGTTGTAGTATTGTTAAGGAATGATACACAAATAAAAATTAGGTATATAAAATGACATACGAAGTAAAATCTCTTAATGAAGAATGTGGTGTTTTTGGTATCTGGGGCCACCCAGATGCTGCCAAAATGACCTATTTTGGACTCCATAGTCTTCAGCACCGTGGTCAGGAGGGGGCAGGTATCCTCTCCAATGACCATGGACAATTGAAGCGTCATCGTGATATGGGGCTTTTATCAGAAGTCTTCAAAAATCCTGCTAATTTGGATAAATTGACAGGAACTGGAGCGATTGGACATGTGCGTTATGCGACTGCGGGAGAAGCTTCTGTAGACAATATCCAACCTTTCCTCTTTCGCTTTCACGATATGCAGTTTGGTTTGGCTCATAACGGTAATCTGACCAATGCAGAATCTCTCAAGCAAGAATTGGAACAAAGAGGGGCAATCTTCAGTTCAACCTCTGATTCAGAAATCTTGGCTCACTTGATTCGCCGTAGCCACAATCCAAGTCTAATGGGTAAAATCAAAGAAGCACTCAGTCTGGTTAAAGGTGGTTTTGCTTATCTCTTGATGTTTGAAGATAAGTTGCTTGCAGCCCTTGATCCAAACGGCTTTCGTCCTCTGTCAATCGGAAAAATGGGGAATGGAGCAGTAGTGGTTTCATCTGAAACCTGTGCCTTTGAAGTCATCGGTGCTGAGTGGATTCGCGATGTGAAACCAGGCGAGATTGTTATTATTGATGATAATGGCATCCAGTATGACAGCTATACAAATGATACTCAACTGGCTATCTGTTCCATGGAGTATATCTACTTTGCCCGTCCTGACTCCAATATCCATGGTGTCAATGTCCATACGGCTCGTAAGCGAATGGGAGCTCAATTAGCACGTGAGTTCAAGCATGAAGCTGACATTGTGGTCGGTGTGCCAAACTCCTCACTCAGTGCAGCTATGGGCTTTGCCGAAGAATCAGGTCTGCCAAATGAAATGGGTCTTATCAAGAACCAATATACACAACGGACCTTTATCCAGCCGACTCAAGAATTGCGCGAGCAAGGAGTTCGAATGAAATTGTCTGCCGTTTCTGGTGTCGTTAAAGGCAAACGTGTGGTCATGATTGATGACTCTATCGTACGAGGAACAACATCACGTCGCATTGTTCAGCTTTTGAAAGAAGCAGGAGCATCAGAAGTGCATGTTGCCATTGGTAGTCCTGCTCTTGCCTATCCATGTTTTTACGGGATTGATATCCAGACACGTCAGGAGTTGATTGCGGCCAATCATACCGTTGAGGAAACTTGCCAAATCATTGGTGCGGATAGCCTGACTTATCTTTCTATTGATGGATTGATTGACTCTATTGGGATTGAAACAGATGCGCCAAATGGCGGTCTCTGTGTGGCTTACTTTGATGGGAACTATCCAACTCCTCTCTATGATTATGAAGAAGAATATCGTAGAAGTTTAGGAGAAAAAACAAGTTTTTACGAATAAAAAATCCCATTGAAGGAAAGGAAAAGGAAAAAACAAATGACAAATAAAAATGCATACGCTCCACGTCTCACTACTGACTAAAAGCTAAAGCATTTGTCAGTAGACGCTTTCTCCTATGGGACCAAAGCTAGAGACCTGACTAGTATTTTTAGATAAAATAATTGTTTATCTAAAAATACGTCGCAGTCTTTCTCAAAAAAAGAAAAGGAATGAATAAAATGACGAATAAAAATGCTTATGCGCAGTCTGGTGTGGACGTTGAAGCGGGTTATGAAGTTGTTGAACGGATCAAAAAACACGTGGCACGTACGGAGCGTGCAGGTGTCATGGGAGCTCTTGGTGGTTTCGGCGGTATGTTTGACCTTTCAAAAACAGGTGTCAAAGAGCCGGTTTTGATCTCAGGTACAGATGGTGTCGGAACTAAACTCATGCTTGCTATTAAGTACGACAAGCATGATACCATTGGTCAAGATTGTGTAGCCATGTGTGTCAACGATATCATTGCTGCAGGGGCAGAGCCTCTTTACTTCTTGGACTATATCGCAACTGGGAAAAATGAACCAGCTAAACTAGAACAAGTCGTTGCAGGTGTTGCAGAAGGTTGCGTGCAAGCCGGTGCAGCTCTCATCGGTGGGGAAACAGCTGAAATGCCTGGTATGTATGGTGAAGACGACTATGACTTGGCTGGATTTGCTGTCGGTGTTGCAGAAAAATCTCAAATCATCGATGGCTCAAAAGTAGCTGAAGGGGATGTGATTCTGGGGCTTGCTTCAAGCGGTATCCACTCAAATGGTTATTCACTTGTCCGTCGTGTCTTTGCGGACTATACAGGTGAAGAAGTTCTTCCAGAACTTGAAGGCAAAAAACTTAAAGACGTTCTTCTTGAACCAACTCGTATCTATGTCAAAGCAGCTTTGCCACTCATCAAAGAAGAATTGGTCAACGGGATTGCCCATATCACAGGTGGTGGTTTTATCGAAAATGTACCACGTATGTTCGCTGATGACTTAGCTGCTGAAATTGATGAAAGCAAAGTCCCAGTTCTTTCAATTTTCAAAGCCCTTGAAAAATATGGCCAAATCAAGCATGAAGAAATGTTTGAAATCTTCAACATGGGGATTGGTCTTATGCTTGCGGTTAAACCAGAAAATGTGGAACGTGTCAAAGAACTTCTTGACGAACCTGTTTATGAAATTGGTCGTATTGTGAAGAAAGATGGCGCAAGTGTGGTGATTAAATAATGGCTAAAAAAATTGCTGTTTTTGCCTCTGGTAACGGCTCAAACTTTCAGGTGATTGCGGAACAATTTCCAATAGAATTTGTTTTTTCAGATCACCGTGATGCCTATGTCCTTGAGCGTGCAGAAAAACTCGGTGTTTTATCTTATGCCTTTGAACTTAAAGAGTTTGAGAACAAGGCCGACTACGAAGGAGCCATCGTCGAACTCTTGGATGAACACCAGATTGACCTCGTTTGTCTGGCAGGCTACATGAAGATCGTCGGTCCAACCTTGCTAGCAACTTATGAAGGCCGTATCATCAATATTCACCCAGCTTACCTCCCTGAATTTCCAGGTGCTCATGGCATTGAAGATGCTTGGAATGCAGGTGTAGACCAGTCTGGCGTGACTATTCATTGGGTGGACTCTGGTGTTGATACCGGTAAGGTCATCAAACAAGTCCGTGTGCCACGCCTTGAAGGGGATACCCTTGATATTTTCGAGACTCGCATCCACAAAACAGAGTACAAACTTTATCCAGAAGTCTTGGATAGTTTGGGAGTGGCACGCAAATAAGGAAGCGCTAGAGCTGAAGGAAAATTTTCGACTGTAGCAGAGAAAGAACTTTTTTAAAAAAGGAAAAGAAAGAAAATGACTAAACGAGCACTTATTTCAGTCTCAGACAAAGCGGGCATTGTTGAATTTGCCCAAGAACTTAAAAAACTTGGTTGGGATATCATCTCTACAGGTGGGACCAAGATTGCCCTTGATAATGCCGGTGTTGATACCATTGCCATTGACGATGTGACTGGTTTCCCGGAAATGATGGACGGTCGTGTGAAGACCCTCCATCCAAATATTCATGGCGGACTCTTGGCTCGTCGTGACTTGGATAGCCACTTGGAAGCGGCTAAAGACAACAAGATTGAGCTCATTGACCTTGTTGTGGTCAACCTTTACCCATTCAAGGAAACGATTCTTAAACCAGATGTGACTTACGCGGATGCGGTTGAAAATATCGATATTGGTGGGCCATCTATGCTTCGCTCTGCAGCGAAGAACCACGCTAGCGTCACAGTTGTGGTAGATCCTGCTGACTATGCTGTTGTTCTTGACGAATTGTCAGCGAACGGCGAAACAAGCTACGAAACTCGCCAACGTTTGGCAGCGAAAGTCTTCCGCCACACAGCAGCCTATGATGCCTTAATCGCAGAATACTTCACAGCTCAAGTAGGGGAAAGTAAACCTGAGAAACTCACTTTGACGTATGACCTTAAGCAACCAATGCGTTACGGTGAAAACCCTCAACAAGACGCAGACTTCTACCAAAAAGCTTTGCCAACGGATTACTCCATTGCATCCGCTAAACAGCTGAATGGGAAAGAATTGTCCTTCAACAATATCCGTGATGCTGATGCCGCTATCCGTATCATCCGTGACTTCAAAGATCGTCCAACCGTGGTGGCTCTCAAACACATGAACCCATGTGGGATCGGTCAAGCTGACGACATCGAAACTGCTTGGGACTACGCTTATAAGTCTGACCCAGTATCCATCTTCGGCGGTATCGTCGTTCTAAACCGTGAAGTAGATGCTGCGACAGCTCAAAAAATGCACGGTGTTTTCCTTGAAATCATCATTGCACCAAGCTATTCTGACGAAGCACTTGAAATCTTGACGACTAAGAAGAAAAACTTGCGCATTCTTGCCTTGCCATTTGACGCACAAGATGCCAGCGAAGCAGAAGCAGAATACACAGGTGTTGTTGGTGGTCTCCTCGTTCAAAACCAAGACGTTGTCAAAGAAAGTCCAGCTGACTGGCAAGTGGTGACTAAACGCCAACCAACTGAGACAGAAGCGACAGCTCTTGAGTTTGCTTGGAAGGCTATCAAGTACGTCAAATCTAACGGTATCATCGTGACCAATGACCACATGACACTTGGTGTTGGCCCAGGTCAAACCAATCGCGTGGCTTCAGTCCGCATCGCTATTGACCAGGCTAAAGACCGTCTTGATGGCGCTGTTCTTGCTTCAGACGCCTTCTTCCCATTTGCGGATAACGTGGAAGAAATCGCCAAAGCAGGTATCAAGGCTATCATCCAACCAGGTGGATCAGTCCGTGACCAAGAGTCAATCGAAGCGGCTGATAAATATGGCTTGACTATGGTCTTCACAGGAGTGAGACATTTTAGACATTAAGAAAATGAAAGGGAAGAAAACAGTTTCTTTCCTTTTTTTGATTAAAAAGCTGAACGAAACAAGATTAAAACGAACGTTTATGGTATAATGTTAGTAAATAATTCGCAAAAGAGGTTGAGAGATGAAACTGTTGGTTGTTGGCTCAGGTGGTCGTGAGCATGCGATTGCTAAGAAATTATTAGAGTCTAAAGACGTTGAGAAAGTTTTCGTGGCACCTGGAAATGACGGTATGACCTTAGATGGACTTGATTTGGTAAATATCTCTATTTCCGAACATTCTAAGTTGATCGACTTCGCAAAAGTCAACGATATTGCTTGGACCTTTATCGGTCCAGATGATGCCCTTGCTGCTGGAATCGTGGATGATTTCAATGCAGCTGGGCTCAAGGCTTTTGGTCCGACAAAAGCTGCGGCTGAGCTGGAGTGGTCCAAGGATTTTGCTAAGGAAATCATGGTCAAGTACGACGTTCCGACAGGGGCCTATGGGACCTTTTCAGACTTCAAGGAAGCTAAGGCTTACATCGAGGGAAAAGGCGCTCCAATAGTCGTCAAGGCAGATGGTTTGGCCCTTGGGAAAGGTGTCGTTGTTGCGGAGACAGTTGAGCAAGCAGTTGAAGTCGCTCATGAGATGCTTTTGGACAATAAATTCGGTGATTCAGGCGCGCGCGTGGTCATCGAGGAATTCCTTGACGGGGAAGAGTTCTCTCTCTTTGCCTTTGTCAATGGAGACAAGTTCTATATCATGCCAACGGCTCAGGACCACAAACGTGCTTATGATGGCGACAAGGGTCCTAACACTGGTGGGATGGGTGCCTATGCACCAGTTCCTCACTTACCACAGAGCGTGGTTGACACAGCGGTTGACACCATTGTCAAGCCAGTTCTTGAAGGCATGATCAAAGAAGGTCGTCCGTATCTTGGTGTCCTTTACGCGGGGCTTATCTTGACAACTGATGGACCGAAAGTCATCGAGTTCAACTCACGCTTTGGAGATCCAGAAACGCAAATCATCTTGCCTCGTTTGACATCTGACTTTGCAGAAAACATCACTGACATTTTGGATGGCAAAGAGCCAGCCATCACTTGGACGGACAAGGGTGTGACACTAGGTGTGGTTGTAGCCTCAAATGGCTATCCACTCGCTTATGAGAAGGGTGTCAAGCTTCCAGCTAAGACAGAAGGTGACATCATCACTTACTATGCCGGTGCAAAATTCGCTGAAAATAGCCAAGACCTCCTCTCAAACGGCGGACGTGTCTACATGCTCGTCACAACAGCAGACACCGTCAAAGATGGCCAAAACATTATCTACAACGAACTCAACAAACAAAACACAGAAGGGTTGTTCTACCGAAATGACATTGGTAGTAAAGCAATCAAAGATTAACAGATATTATAGTTGTCATTGGCGAGCGAAAGCGAGCTAGAATAGGATAATGGTCGCCGTGGTGAAAGGACAGAACAGTGAATGTTCTGGTCGGGGGGGAACTTTGAGACCTTAGGCTCAAAGTTTAGGAATGAAACCGAAGGTTTGCTTCCGTCCCCACCACCTAAGACCATTATCAAAAAAGAAGAGGATATTATTAACTATGAAACCAGTAATTTCCATCATCATGGGATCAAAGTCCGACTGGGCAACCATGCAAAAAACAGCAGAAGTCTTAGACCGCTTCGGTGTAGCCTACGAAAAGAAAGTTGTTTCCGCACACCGTACACCAGACCTCATGTTCAAACATGCGGAAGAAGCACGTAGTCGAGGCATTAAAGTCATCATCGCTGGTGCGGGTGGCGCTGCCCACTTGCCAGGGATGGTTGCTGCAAAAACAACCCTTCCAGTCATTGGTGTGCCCGTCAAATCACGTGCGCTTAGCGGTGTGGATTCTCTCTACTCTATCGTTCAGATGCCGGGAGGCGTACCAGTCGCAACTATGGCTATAGGTGAAGCAGGTGCGACCAACGCTGCTCTCTTTGCCCTCCGTCTCCTCTCAGTAGAGGACCAGGCTATTGCGACAGCACTTGCTAATTTTGCTGAAGAACAAGGAAAAATCGCAGAGGAGTCTACAAATGAGCTCATCTAAAACAATCGGAATTATTGGTGGCGGTCAGCTTGGTCAGATGATGGCCATTTCTGCTATCTACATGGGTCACAAGGTTATCGCGTTAGATCCAGCAGCTGATTGCCCAGCCTCCCGTGTGGCGGAAATTATCGTGGCTCCTTACAACGATGTGGATGCTCTACGTCAGTTGGCAGATCGCTGTGATGTTCTCACTTACGAATTTGAAAATGTGGATGCCGACGGTTTGGATGCTGTTATCAAGGATGGGCAACTCCCTCAAGGGACAAACCTGCTTCGCATCTCCCAAAATCGCATTTTTGAAAAGGACTTTCTCTCAAACAAGGCCAAAGTCACCGTTGCACCTTACAAGGTTGTGACCTCAAGTCAAGACTTGGCAGTTATCGATCTATCGAAAAACTATGTCCTCAAGACGGCGACTGGTGGTTACGATGGCCATGGTCAGAAGGTCATTCGTTCGGAAGCAGACTTGGAAGAAGCCTATGCACTAGCTGATTCAGCAGACTGTGTCTTGGAAGAATTTGTCAACTTTGACTTTGAGATTTCTGTCATCGTGTCAGGAAATGGAAAGGATGTGACAGTTTTCCCAGTTCAGGAAAATATTCATCGCAACAACATTCTTTCAAAAACCATTGTGCCAGCTCGCATTTCTGAAAGTCTAGCAGACAAAGCCAAAGCTATGGCAGTGCGAATTGCTGAACAACTGAACCTTTCCGGAACTCTTTGCGTGGAAATGTTTGCGACTGCTGACGACATCATTGTCAATGAAATTGCACCACGTCCACACAACTCAGGCCACTACTCGATTGAAGCCTGCGACTTTTCTCAGTTTGACACTCATATCTTGGGCGTTCTGGGAGCACCATTGCCAGACATCAAACTACATGCACCAGCAGTCATGCTCAATGTTCTCGGCCAGCATGTCGAGGCTGCTGAAACATATGTGACAGAAAATCCAAGCGCTCACCTCCACTTATATGGTAAAATAGAAGCGAAGCACAACCGCAAGATGGGACACGTGACTTTGTTTAGTGATGAACCGGATGAGGTAGAGGAATTTGGGAAAGGGATTGATTTTTAAGTGAAAATAGCGATTCTAGGACTCGGAGTGATCGGGACCACTTATGCCTACGCCTTTCAAAAAGCAGGCCATCAAGTGGAACACGTACTGAGAGATAGTAAGAAAAACAATGCACCGAAGGAGTTGTCAGTTGATCTGCTAGATGGTCGCTATCATTCCAAAGGTGAGAACAATCATGATACTTATGAGGTTCATGTGGCAGAAGCTCATTCGGAATATGATTTTATTTTTCTCAGTGTGCGTCATGGACTTGTCAAAGAAGCTGTGGAAACCTTGCGAAAAAACAATATCAAAGGCACCCTTGTTTTCTTTTGTAATTTCTGGGATAATCGAAAAGAGGTCCAAGAGTGGGCAGGGGATTACGACTATATTTTGGCCTTTCCGACAGCGGGTGGTCATATACAGGAGAACCATTTGGATGGTGTCTTGTTCGACCATTTAATGCTAGAAGGTGAGCAAAAAGCACACATTTCTAACTATGCTGATCTGACGGCTTTACTAGTTTCTGCAGATTTGAAGTGGGAAGTGCCTCATGATATGGTCGAGTGGATTTGGATTCACATGGCGATTAACGCAGGTGTCACTTCGACAGCTGCTCGCTCAGGAAATTTGGAAAATCCAGAAGAACTGGCTTTGAACTTGATGAATAGTTCATCGGAATTATCATTGGCCATCAAGGCCATTCGAGAAGCTTTGAAAGTCGTAGAAGCGCGTGGCGTGAATTTGAAGCTTTACCAAGCAGAACTATTGCCATACAAAATTCCCGCTTGGATAGCCGGCAAGGCCATGAAAGTCATGTTTGCGAAAAATGAGCTGACCCGAAAAATTATGACTTTGCACAATGATAAACAGGACATCTTCTATTGTTGTCAAAGTGTTTATCAGACCGGTCAGGTGTTAGGTGTGAATATGCCTATTCTGGAAGCAAATATGAAGGGCATTTCGATTTAGGAGTTTTTTATGATACAACTCATTGTCAACGCATTTGTCGAAAAAGAGAAGACTGGAGCAGTCGTCGAAGTCTTGTATGCTAGTAGTGATCACGAAAAGGTGAAAGCTAAGTATGAAGAGTTTCTTGCTCAATATCCTGAAAACTATTTAGCTATCTATGATCTACCGTTAGATACGGATTTGAATACACTCGATCACTATCCATCTGTGTGGATTGGGAAAGAAGAATTTGAATAAAGTGATTGCCGCTTGCTAACTGATGTGAAACATCAAAAGAAAGGAAAATATAACAATGATCGAACGTTACTCTCGCCCTGAGATGGCGAACATTTGGAGTGAAGAAAATAAATACCGTGCTTGGCTTGAGGTGGAAATCTTGGCTGACGAGGCATGGGCTGAATTGGGAGAAATCCCTAAGGAAGATGTGGCTTTGATTCGCGAGAAGGCGGACTTTGACATCGACCGTATTTTGGAAATTGAGCAGGAGACTCGTCACGATGTGGTGGCTTTCACGCGTGCGGTTTCTGAGACGCTTGGTGAAGAGCGTAAGTGGGTCCACTATGGTTTGACTTCTACTGACGTAGTCGATACTGCCTACGGTTACCTTTACAAGCAGGCCAACGACATCATCCGCAAGGATCTTGAAAACTTCCTCAATATCATCGCTGACAAAGCGAAAGAACACAAGTTCACTATCATGATGGGGCGTACCCACGGTGTGCACGCTGAACCTACAACTTTTGGTCTAAAATTGGCGACTTGGTACAGCGAAATGAAACGTAACATCGAGCGTTTCGAGCATGCGGCTGCTGGCGTGGAAGCTGGTAAGATTTCTGGTGCGGTTGGTAACTTTGCCAACATCCCACCATTCGTTGAAAAATACGTCTGCGATAAATTGGGAATCCGTGCTCAAGAAATCTCTACACAGGTTCTTCCTCGTGACCTTCACGCTGAGTACTTTGCAGTTCTTGCTAGCATCGCAACTTCTATCGAGCGTATGGCGACTGAGATTCGTGGTCTTCAAAAATCAGAACAACGTGAAGTAGAAGAGTTCTTTGCAAAGGGTCAAAAAGGGTCTTCAGCAATGCCGCACAAACGTAACCCTATCGGTTCTGAAAACATGACAGGTCTTGCGCGTGTGATCCGTGGTCACATGGTAACAGCTTATGAAAATGTATCACTCTGGCACGAACGTGATATCTCTCACTCATCAGCTGAGCGGATCATTGCACCAGATACAACTATCTTGATTGACTACATGCTCAACCGTTTCGGAAACATCGTTAAGAACTTGACAGTCTTCCCAGAAAACATGATCCGCAACATGAACTCTACATTTGGTTTGATCTTCAGTCAACGTGCTATGCTTGCTTTGATTGAAAAAGGTATGACGCGTGAGCAAGCTTACGACCTTGTACAACCAAAGACAGCTCAATCATGGGATAACCAAGTAGACTTTAAACCACTTCTTGAAGCAGATCCAGAAGTGACTTCACGCCTGACTCAAGAAGAAATCGACGAAATCTTTAACCCAACTTACTATACCAAACGTGTGGATGAGATCTTCGAACGCATCGGTTTGGGTGACTAATAATCACAATAAAAAGCGAGACTTTTGTCCCGCTTTTTATTTGTGCTTAATCTTTTTTCTTGCTAAGTCCGTAAGCTGTGAGAGCAGTCATAAGACCAGTAGCAATCAACCATTCTGAACCTTGGCTTCCTGTTTCAGGAAGTTTATTTTCTTTTGCTACAGGAGCTGGACCTTGAGGAAGAGCTTTGTTTTCCTCAGCAGGAACAGTTGCTGGAGCTGGTTCATTTGGAATTTCTAGTTTTGGTTTTTCTTCAGCGATAGCTGCTTGACCATGTTCATCGCCGACATGAGTGACAGGATTTCCAACTTCGATCACTTGAGCGACTGGTTCTTGAGCGACAACACTTGTAACCAATGTTTTAACTTCAGATCCATCAGCAGCAGTAGTTACAGAGTAGAAATGGCTACGACGACCGTTGACACCTGCAGTTACTAGACGAGTTTGTCCCTTAGGTAGTGAAGGAGTCTCGCGAGTGATGGTTGTAAATGGAATTTCTTCATCTTCGATGACTACTCGAGGTTTATTTACAACAGGAGCTTGACCTTTTTCGTCTCCTACATGAGTTGTTAATGTTCCAACTTCGACAACTTGATTGACAGCTTCTTTCGTTACTTGTCTTTCAAGAACTGTTTCTGTTTGCTTGCCATTTTCAGTTACAACTGAAAGATAGATAGTCCGTTCACCTTTGACACCTTCAGTGATGACTTTCTCTTGTCCTGCTGGAAGGTTAGGATTTTCTTTCTTAACAATCTCAAACGGAATTTCTTCTGTCTTAACTAGAAGCTCTGGTCGGTTTTCAACTGCAGCAGCAGTTTCACTCTCATCGAGGCTTCCTGAGTGAGTGGCAGCTGGTTTAAGACCAAGTCTAGCAGCTTTGAGATTAGCTACAAGTGTGTCCAATTCAGCTTGTTTGTTACGATTGAGGTTGTAGTTAAGAGCGTCTTTAGCAGCCTTGAGAGCGTTGAGACTTTCTGTACTGTATCCTTCTAAGTTTTCAGGGATTTGAGCAAGTTCTTCGCGTAGTGCTTTGTAGTCAGCACGGAAGTAGTCTTTGTTGTGATCTGCAAAGGCAGTCATGAGTTCAAAGATTTCTTCTTCCTTGTATTCTGCGCTTGGTCTATCAGCCCAGATAGCTAACATACTACCAACAGTAGGTAGGTCAACTTCAGGATATTTAGTTGATGCTAACTGGTTAAATGGAGTTTTTTCAGTATTTTCAATAGCTTTCTTGAGGAAGCCACCGCCATCTTCTGGTTTTTGACCGAGAATGTAGTACCAATCTCCATTTGTGTTAAGGAATTTATAACCTTTGCTTGCTAGATATTGAGGAGACGCAAGGTTGTAACCCCACCAGCCTTTAGACCAGTAAGAGATGATAACGTCTTTATCAAACTCAACATCATCCTTGTCTTCATAGTAGAAGCCGTCGTTAAAGGCCATTGGTTGAAGACCTTTTTCTTTAGCCATGGCAGCTAGACTATTAGCGTATTCAGCAAATTTACCGTAGAGTCCATACCACTTGAGGTAGTACCAACCTTGAGCGTTGGTAGCGTCATTGGCATACTCATCTGTACCATAGTTAAAGATCTTAGTCTTGCCTGCAAAGAAGTCCATGTACTTGCCAATAAGGGCTTTTGTAAAGTTCATTGCTTCTTCGTTTTCAAGGTCCATAGTTGTTTTTGAAACCTTGTCAAAGTTAGCTTGAGGGTTTGCAATGCCTAATTTTTCCATAGCGACAAGCATAGCATCCATGTGACCTGGGCTATTGATAGCTGGGATCAATCCAATCCCTTTGTCCTTAGCATACTGGATAAGCTCAGTGATTTCAGCTTGGTTCAAAGTAGTTCCGTTAGGATCATCGTAGTAAGATTTTGTTCCTTCTATGATGGCCTTTTTCACATCGTCGCTTGCATAAGTCTTGCCGTTTGCTGAGATACTCATATCATCCAAGAGGAAGCGAAGTCCATCATTTCCAAGTAGCAAGTGGAGGTCAGAGTAGCCGAGCTCACTAGCCTTGTCAACGATACGTTTAAGTTGGTCTAGCGTGAAGTATTTACGACCAGCATCGATAGAGATGACCTTGTTCTTAGCTAGTTTTTCAACTTCACGTTTAGCATCTTCTTCTTTTTGAGCTTCTGGAGTGAAGGTCAAGTTGCTAACAGCTTCTTGGAGTTTTGCGATCGCTTGATCAATAGTATCTTGTTGAGCACGGCTGAGGTTGCTATCGAGAGCACGGATGGCTTTTTCAGCATCTTTAACGGCTGCAATACTTTCTTCTGTGTAGCGAGTAAGGTCTGTTGGAACTTCTTTCAGAGCTTGTTCAGCAGACTCGTAGTCAGCAGCGAAGTATTCAGCATTTGAGTTTGCGAATTGACGCATGAGTTTGAAGAGACGAGATGGAGAGTAGCGAGCAGATGGAGTATCAGCCCAAGCAGCTACCATACCACCGATAATAGGAACGTCAGCTCC
Source organism: Streptococcus oralis (assembly GCF_964238205.1). Taxonomy (GTDB): domain Bacteria; phylum Bacillota; class Bacilli; order Lactobacillales; family Streptococcaceae; genus Streptococcus; species Streptococcus oralis_CZ. The sequence goes on along the minus strand of NZ_CAXSLF010000004.1, from coordinate 149,491 downwards.
TTCTGTTTTTGGTACAGAAGTAATCGGTGTGCTCTTAATACCGTTCAATCCTTGGTCCAGGTTGTACCAACCTTGTCCGTCGGCATTACGGCCGAGAACGTAGTACCAAGCATCGTTAGTATTGAGGATTTCGTGTCCTTTTTCAGCTAGTAATTTAGAAGAAGCGACATCGTAACCGCCCCAGCCACCAGTCCACATAGAGACGATGATGTCCTTGTCAAAGGTACCAAAACTTGTATCGCTATTATAGTAGATACCGTCGTTGAAGGCCATAGGTTTTAGACCGTGAGATTTGACGATACGAGCTAGGTCATTAGCATAGGCGATGAATTTGTCATAGCCCTTGTCTGGGAATCCATCTTCTGGATACCATTTATAGGCTTGAAGAACGCTCCATCCTTTAGCATCCGTAGCATCGTTAGCGTACTCATCCAAACCGATGTTGAAGATTTCAGACTTACCAGCAAAGTAGCCTGCATACTTGTCAATCAAAGCTTTTGTGAAGGCAACTGCTTTTTCATTGTCAAGGTCGACAGTACGTGCTGATTCTTTACCAAAATAGTTAAAGTTAGGCTTTTCAATACCCAGTTCTTTCATGGCATTGAGGATAGCGTCCATGTGACCAGGACTGTTAACAGATGGGATAAGTCCAATACCTTTATCTTTAGCATAGTTAATCAAGTCGGTCATTTGGCTTTCAGTTAGATGATTGCCGTTTGGATCGTTGTAGTAGGCATTTGTTCCATTTTCAATAGCACGTTTGACATCATCGCTTGCATAAGTCTTGTCCCCTACAGTTAGAGACATATCATCAAGCATAAAGCGCAAGCCATCATTGCCGACTAGGAGATGAAGATCAGTGTAGCCATAGTGTTTGGCTTTGTCGATGATTTCTTTCAATTGTTCAGGAGAGAAGTATTTACGCCCTGCATCGATTGAAACGATTTTCTTTTTAGCTAGTTTTTCATTGACTTGAGCTGCTTTCTCTGTAGCGACTACAGGAGCTTCAATTTTAGCAACTTCTTTGTTTTCTGCCTTTTCTGGTTCTGGCTGCTTAGCTTCTTCAGTTACTTCTGGTTTTGCTGGAGTTTCTTCAGTTGCAACAGTTTTTTCTACGATAGGTGCAGGAGTAGCTTCAACTTTTGGTGCTTCAGTGTTTGTTACAGGTGTCACTGGAACTGCAGGAACTACGGCTTCTGGTGTAGGACTAGTTTCAAGTTTTTCTTCGCTGGCCTGTGGAGACGATTCACCTGTAGCTTGGATAGTAGGTTGATTCTCTGTTGTAGTAGGTACGACTCCATCAGCGGCAACAGCTTGCGCATGAAAGGCAAAGCCGATCAAGACAGAAGCTGCTCCGATTGCGTATTTACGAATAGAGAAACGCTGTTTATTTTCTGGTTTCATTAAATAACCTCCTAATTTATTGTTTTGGTAGCGTTTTCACAAACTGATTCCATTGTATTATCTGAAACTAGTAAAGTCAAGTATTTTAATAAAATACCTATAAAAAATATAAGAAGTTATTTAATTTGAACTAATTTTCAATTTTTACTCTGTTTTTAGTAAAATTTCTCCAAATTATAGTTTAAAGTCATTTGATATTTCCTACTAAAAGCTAGCGTGCTATAATGAAAAACAGAAAAGCCTGAAACGATTGTCTCAGACTTTTTAATGTTTAGTGATCGCGACCACATGAGATAAATTTAATCTTATAGAAATCAGAACGTTTGTAAGTTTCAATGTATTCCAATACTTGGCCAGTTGACTCAAGTTTAGTTGTCTTGGTTTGGAGAACAGTTGGGAACTGAGAGTCGATTCCTAGGATAGAAGCAGCATGTTCTGGAGTTGGAAATACAATTTCATTGATTTCTTCAAAATGCTCGTCATTCATGTGAATGTGGTAGTCCAATTTGAAACGATTATAGATAGAACTATAGTATTCAAGATTTGGATAGTTTGCATTGATGTATTGTTCAGGGATATAAGATGTGTGGTAGATATAAGTAACACCGTTAGATTCACGGATACGTTCGATTTTGTAATAAAATTGATCGCCACGCAATCCCAATTTTTCTAAGTAGTTAAGATCGTTACCGCGTTCAATAGAAAGAACGGTGACTTTATCGTCCTTGGTTTCAAAAATTTCTACATCAGAAAATTCCACGAGTTTGTGCTTGCGAGCGCGAGCCACAAAGGTTCCTTTTCCTTGTTGGCGGACAATATAACCGTCTTTAGCAAGGTCGTTTAAGGCGCGAACAACAGTGATTGAACTTACGTCATACATTGAAATCAATTCTGCTTCAGTGTAGAACTTGTCGCCACTTGCAAATTGACCTGAAATGATTTTGTTTTTCAATTCATCTTTGATATATTGATACTTTGGAATTGCCATATTTTCACCTCATTTTTTCCTTCTCCATCTTCGATTTTACCATAAATAGTTTGAAAATGATAGTAAATAATGTAAAAAAATAAAATAATATTCTAAGCGATTGACTTACATATTATTTACGGTTAAAAACTCATACATTTATGCTATCTAGATCGAAAATATTTAAGAAAAAAAATTTTTACAAGAATTTTAGAAAACAATTCAGTAAAAAAAAGAAAAATTTTAAATAATTTTCGAAAAATCTATTGACAAGATGGATTCATTAGTTTATCATTTAATATAACAACAAATGAAAGCGCAAACGGAAAAGTATGGGGTGGTAAAATGACAAGGTTTAAAATTGAGGATGATTTTTACCTAGATGGGGAACCATTCAAAATTTTATCTGGTGCCATTCATTATTTTAGAATTCCTGAAGAAGACTGGTACCATTCATTGTACAATCTCAAGGCTTTAGGTTTTAACACTGTTGAAACCTACGTCGCTTGGAATTTGCATGAGCCAACTGAAGGAAACTTCAATTTTGAAGGCAATCTTGATATTGAAAAATTTCTTCAGACAGCTCAGGACTTAGGCTTGTATGCTATTGTTCGACCATCTCCCTTTATCTGTGCAGAGTGGGAATTCGGTGGTTTACCAGCATGGCTTTTAAATAAAGACATGCGAATCCGTTCTTCTGATCCAGCCTTTGTTGAAATGGTAGGACGTTACTACGATCATTTACTTCCGCGTCTTGTTTCAAGATTGTTGGACAATGGTGGTAATATCCTCATGATGCAGGTTGAAAATGAGTACGGTTCATACGGTGAGGACAAGACCTACTTGCGTGAGATTCGCCGATTGATGGAAGAACGTTCAGTGACTTGTCCGCTCTTTACATCTGATGGTCCATGGCGAGCAACTCTGAAAGCTGGTACCTTGATTGAAGATGATCTCTTTGTGACAGGGAACTTTGGTTCAAAAGCTAACTTTAACTTCTCGCAAATGCAAGAGTTCTTTGATGAGTATGGCAAGAAATGGCCACTCATGTGTATGGAATTCTGGGATGGATGGTTTAACCGATGGAAAGAACCAGTCATCACGCGTGAGCCAGAGGAGTTAGCAGAAGCCGTACATGAGGTGCTAGAGCAAGGCTCTATCAACCTTTACATGTTCCACGGTGGAACTAACTTTGGTTTTATGAATGGTTGTTCAGCTCGAGGAACCATCGATTTACCACAAGTAACATCTTATGATTATGACGCTCTCCTTAATGAAGCGGGCAATCCAACTGCTAAATACCTGGCAGTTAAGGAAATGATGGCGACTTACTATCCTGAGTATCCACAATTAGAGCCACTTTACAAAGAGAGTATGGAAGTCGAAAACATTCCACTGGTTGAGAAAGTTTCTCTCTTTGAAACCTTGGATAGCCTAACAAGTCCTATCGAGAGTCTCTATCCTAAGAAAATGGAAGAGTTGGGACAAAGCTATGGCTACCTACTCTATCGTACAGAAGCTAGCTGGGACGCAGAAGAAGAACGCATCCGTATCATTGATGGACGCGATAGAGCTCAGCTATTTGTAGATGGGAAATGGGTCGCAACTCAGTACCAGACTGAAATTGGAGAAGATATCTTCTATCAAGGAAAAAAGAAAGCGCTCTCTAGATTTGACGTCCTTATTGAAAATATGGGGCGTGTCAATTACGGGCATAAGTTCCTAGCAGATACACAACGAAAAGGGATTCGTACAGGTGTCTGCAAAGACCTACACTTTATGCTGAACTGGGAACACTATCCGCTTCCACTAGATAATCCTGAAAAGATTGATTTCTCAAAAGGATGGACAGAAGGACAACCTGCCTTTTACGCCTACGACTTTGAAGTTGAGGTGCCAAAGGATACCTACTTAGACTTATCTGAGTTTGGTAAAGGGATTGCCTATGTCAATGGCCATCATCTCGGACGTTTCTGGAATGTTGGTCCAACCTTATCGCTTTATATTCCGCACAGCTATCTCAAGGAAGGTGCTAACCGCATCATTATCTTTGAAACTGAAGGGGAGTATAAAGATCACATACATTTAACTCGTAAACCTACACTAAAACATATAAAGGGGGAAAATTTATGACAATTGTAGGATGCCGTATCGATGGACGTTTGATCCACGGACAAGTAGCAAACCTTTGGTCTGCTAAACTTAATGTTTCACGTATCATGGTCGTTGACAATGAAGTTGTTAACAACGATGTTGAAAAGAGCGGATTGAAACTTGCAACACCACCAGGTGTAAAACTTAGCATTTTGCCAGTTGAAAAAGCTGCAGCCAATATCCTTGCTGGTAAATACGATAGCCAACGTCTTTTGATTGTAGCACGCAAACCTGACCGTTTCCTCGGTTTGGTAGAAGCAGGTGTGCCACTTGAAACTGTCAATGTCGGCAACATGTCTCAAACACCAGAAACACGTGCGATCACACGTTCTATCAACGTTGTAGATAAAGACGTGGAAGATTTCCACAAATTGGCGGAAAAAGGTGTTAAACTTACTGCTCAAATGGTTCCAAATGATCCAGTTTCAGACTTTTTGAGCTTATTAAAATAGGAAAAAATTTTTAGGAGGTCATTGTTATGATACAATGGTGGCAAATTTTACTTCTCACTCTGTACTCAGCTTATCAAATCTGTGATGAGTTGACGATCGTTTCTTCTGCAGGTTCCCCTGTATTCGCTGGTTTCATTACTGGTTTGATCATGGGAGATTTGACAACTGGTTTGTTTATCGGTGGTAGCTTGCAGTTGTTCGTACTTGGGGTAGGTACCTTTGGTGGTGCTTCTCGTATCGACGCAACTTCTGGTGCGGTTCTTGCGACTGCTTTCTCAGTTTCACAAGGTATCGAAACTGACCTTGCGATCACTACAATCGCTGTACCAGTAGCGGCACTTTTGACTTACTTCGACGTACTTGGTCGTATGACTACTACATTCTTCGCACACCGTATTGATGCTGCGATCGAACGCTTTGACTACAAAGGAATCGAACGTAACTACCTTCTTGGTGCGCTTCCATGGGCTGCTTCTCGTGCCCTTCCAGTATTCTTCGCTCTTGCTTTTGGTGGAGAATTCGTACAAGCAGTTGTAAACTTTGTTAAAGAATTCCAATGGGTTGCAGACGGTTTGACTCTTGCAGGTCGTATGCTTCCAGGTCTTGGATTCGCTATCTTGCTTCGTTACCTTCCAGTTAAACGTAACCTTCACTACCTTGCTATGGGATTCGGTTTGACAGCTATGTTGACTGTACTTTACTCATACGTAACAGGTCTTGGTGGAGCAGTTGCTGGTCTCATTGGCACTCTTCCTGCTGACGTTGCTGAAAAAATTGGCTTTGCCAACAACTTCAAAGGTTTGTCTATGATCGGTGTCTCTATCGTAGGTATCTTCCTTGCAGTTGTTCACTTCAAGAACAGCCAGAAAGTTGCTGTAGCAGCACCTTCTACACCATCAGAAAGTGGGGAAATTGAAGATGACGAATTCTAATTACAAATTAACAAAAGAAGATTTTAATCAAATTAACAAACGTAGCTTGTTCACTTTCCAATTGGGATGGAACTACGAACGTATGCAAGCATCAGGTTACCTTTACATGATCTTGCCACAATTGCGTAAAATGTATGGAGATGGAACTCCTGAGTTGAAAGAAATGATGAAAGTTCATACTCAATTCTTCAACACTTCACCATTCTTCCACACAATCATCGCTGGTTTTGACCTTGCCATGGAAGAAAAAGATGGCGTTGACTCAAAAGATGCGGTTAACGGTATCAAGACAGGTTTGATGGGACCATTCGCTCCTCTTGGAGATACTATCTTTGGTTCACTTGTACCTGCTATCATGGGATCTATCGCTGCAACAATGGCTATCGCTGGTCAACCTTGGGGTATCTTCCTTTGGATTGCAGTTGCAGTAGCGTATGACATCTTCCGTTGGAAACAATTGGAATTTGCATACAAAGAAGGGGTTAACCTTATCAACAACATGCAAAGCACTTTGACAGCTTTGATTGAAGCTGCATCTGTTCTTGGTGTATTCATGATGGGTGCTCTTGTAGCAACAATGATCAACTTTGAAATTTCATATAAATTGCCAATCGGTGAGAAAATGATTGACTTCCAAGATATCTTGAACTCAATCTTCCCACGCTTGCTTCCAGCAATCTTCACAGCATTCATCTTCTGGTTGCTTGGTAAGAAAGGTATGAACTCAACTAAAGCAATCGGTATCATCATTGCTCTTGCTGTTGGACTTTCATTCATCGGTAAATTCTTACTTGGAATGGGCGCATAATTTATGACTAAATCATTAATTTTAGTGAGTCATGGACGTTTTTGTGAAGAACTTAAAGGTAGCACAGAAATGATTATGGGTCCACAGGAAAATATTCATGCAGTTGCTCTTCTTCCAGAAGATGGACCAGAAGATTTCACTGCGAAATTTGAAGCCGCTGTCGAAGGTTTGGATGATTTCCTAGTCTTTGCTGACCTCCTTGGTGGAACACCATGTAATGTGGTGAGCCGTCTGATTATGGAAGGTCGTGACATTGAACTTTATGCAGGAATGAATCTTCCAATGGTTATCGAATTTATCAATGCGAGTCTAACTGGCGCTGATGCAGATTATAAGAGTCGTGCTTCAGAAAGCATTGTCAAAGTTAATGATTTATTGGCAAGCTTCGATGACGATGAAGATGAATAATACTCTTCAAAAATCAAATTCAAACCACGTCAGCTTCGCCTTGCCGTACTTGAGTACAGCCTTCGGCTAGCTTCCTAGTTTGCTCTTTGATTTTCATTGAGTATACGATGTGACAACGTGAAAACCGTTAGAGCATTTTATATAGAATATACATGGGAATGGGGCTTACTCCCATTCCCATATTTTAAATAAAAAACAATATAATAATAGATTAGAGGGACTCAATGCTAGATTATACAAAAGAAGAATTGCTTGAGTTGGGGGCAGAAATCACAACTCGCGAAATTTACCAACAACCAGACGTTTGGCAAGAAGCTTTTGAAGCTTATCAAGCACGACGTGATGAAATTGCAGCCTTCTTGCAAGGAATTGCTGATAAACATGACTACATCAAGGTTATCCTGACTGGTGCTGGAACTTCTGCTTATGTAGGTGATACTCTCGTTCCTTACTTCAAGGAAGTTTATGATGAACGTAAATGGAATTTTAATGCTATTGCGACAACTGATATCGTAGCAAACCCACAAACTTATTTAAAAAAAGATGTGGCGACTGTTTTGGTATCATTCGCGCGTAGCGGGAACTCACCTGAGAGTGTGGCAACAGTTGACTTGGCTAAGGCCTTGGTTGATGAACTTTATCAAGTAACTATCACATGTGCGGCTGAAGGGAAATTGGCTCTTCAAGCGCATGGTGATGACCGCAACCTCTTGTTGCTACAACCAGCTGCTTCTAACGATGCTGGCTTTGCTATGACTTCAAGCTTCACTTCAATGATGTTGACAGCACTTTTGGTATTTGATCCAACAGAATTTGCTGTTAAAGCTGAACGTTTTGAAGTGCTATCTAGTTTAGCTCGTAAAGTACTTGACAATGTAGCAGATGTCAAAGAGTTGGTTGACCTAGACTTTAATCGAGTGATTTATCTAGGTGCGGGCCCATTCTTCGGACTTGCTCAAGAAGCACAGCTTAAAATTTTGGAATTGACTGCTGGTCAGGTTGCGACTATGTATGAAAGCCCAGTTGGCTTCCGTCACGGTCCAAAATCTCTTATCAATGAAGATACTGTCGTTTTGGTCTTTGGTACTACAACAGATTATACTCGTAAGTATGACTTAGACTTGGTTCGTGAAGTTGCAGGTGACAAAATTGCTCGTCGTGTTGTTCTCTTGAGTGACCAAGCCTTTGGACTTGAAAATGTTAAGGAAGTAGCGCTTGGCTGCGGTGGCGTTTTGAATGATGTTTACCGTGTCTTCCCTTATATCGTTTACGGTCAGTTATTTGCTCTTTTGACTTCGCTTAAAGTTGGTAACAGACCAGATACACCATCACCTACAGGTACAGTGAACCGTGTTGTTCAAGGTGTCATTATTCACGAATTTGAAAAATAAGGAAGAATCTATGAGTAAATTAACATTAAGCCCAAATAAACTTGCTTGCTTGCAAAAACTCTCAGACGAAAATGGTATCATCTCAGCTCTTGCTTTTGACCAACGTGGTGCTTTGAAACGCCTCATGGCTCAATACCAGACAGAAGAGCCAACAGTTACTCAAATGGAAGAACTTAAAGTGTTGGTAGCGGATGAATTGACTAAATACGCTTCATCTATGCTTCTTGACCCTGAGTATGGACTTCCAGCGACTAAAGCTCTTGCTCCAAATGCTGGTCTTCTCCTTGCTTATGAGAAAACTGGATACGATACAACAAGCACAAAACGCTTGCCAGACTGCTTGGATGTTTGGTCTGCAAAACGTATCAAGGAACAAGGTGCAGATGCTGTTAAGTTCTTGCTTTACTATGACGTAGATAGCTCTGACGAACTCAACCAACAAAAACAAGCCTACATTGAACGTATTGGTTCTGAGTGTGTGGCTGAAGACATTCCATTCTTCCTTGAAATTCTTGCTTACGATGAAAAGATTGCTGATGCAGGTTCTGCTGAATACGCTAAAGTAAAACCACACAAGGTTATCGGTGCGATGAAAGTCTTCTCAGACCCACGCTTTAACATCGATGTTTTGAAAGTGGAAGTTCCAGTCAATGTGAAATACGTTGAAGGATTTGGGGATGGTGAAATTGTTCATACACGTGAAGAAGCAGTTGCTTTCTTCAAAGCTCAAGATGAAGCTACTAATCTTCCTTACATCTACTTGAGTGCTGGCGTGTCAGCTAAGCTCTTCCAAGAAACTCTTGTATTTGCTCACGAATCAGGTGCAAACTTCAATGGTGTTCTTTGTGGACGTGCTACATGGGCAGGATCAGTTGAAGCTTACATCAAAGACGGTGAAGCAGCCGCTCGCGAATGGCTCCGTACAACTGGTTTTGAGAACATCGATGAACTCAATAAAGTACTTCAAACAACAGCTACTTCATGGACTGAACGTGTAGAAGCATAGAATAGAAATAGAAGGAATTACTTTTGTTAAGAAAATATTTATGGTTTCTTGACAAAGGTGTCTGTAAATCATAAAATAAAACCATAGAACGTGAATGCGCTTTCTATGGTTTGTTTACTTAATTGAAATAGAAAAAGGAGAGAAGGATGAAAGCATACACAGAACGTGTATTTGGGAAAGTTGATGGCAAGGATATCCTCGCTTACCGTTTTGAAACGGAGGCAGGTTATCAACTGGAAATCATGACTTATGGAGCCACAATTCTACGCTATGTAACTCCAGATAAGGCTGGCAATTTTGCCAATGTTATTCTTGGTTTTGATGATTTTGAAAGCTATGTGGGCAATAGCCCTAAACATGGAGCAAGTGTAGGTCCAGTTGCAGGTCGTATCGCAGGTGCAACATTTGAACTCAATGGGAAGACCTATGAACTCGAAGTTAACAATGCTAGCAACTGTAACCACAGTGGCTCAACTGGTTGGGATTCTAGCTTGTTTGAGCTAGTCGAAGTGAGTGACCATGGTTTGACTCTTTACACAGAAAGAGCAGACGGTACAGGAGGTTTCCCTGGAAATCTTAAGATCTGGATTAGTTACAACATGGAAGAAAGTGGTGCCTACGAGGTTAGTTACAAGGTAACGACAGACCAGGATACCTTGGTCAATCCAACTAACCATAGCTACTTTAACTTGTCAGGTGATTTCACTCAGACAGTTGACCGCCATGTTTTCCAACTGAATACAGAGGGTATCTATCCAATAGCTCCTGATGGTGTTCCAGCTAAAACCCCAGATGCTAACCGTGATGTGGTCAAACATATCTATAATGGTGCCTTGTTGAAGGATATCTTTGCAGAAGAAGATGAGCAAATCCAACTCGTATCTGGTTTGGACCATCCATTTGCGCTTCCTGCAGGACATGACAATACTGGATTCCTCTATGACCAAGGTTCAGGTCGCTTCTTGCTCTTCAAGACAGAGGCTCCTTGCTTTGTGGTCTACACAGCAAACTTTGTGGACGAGAGTGTCATCATCGCTGGTCAGCCAATGATTCAGCACAATGGAATTGCTCTAGAAGCGCAAGCTTTACCAGATGCTATTCATAGCGATCTTAAAGATCAAGTCATCCTCAAAGCAGGCCAAACTTTCACTAGCAAAACTCGTTACGAGCTTGTCGTGAAATAATGATTATTCTTTGAGTAAACCTAGACTTTAATCGTTAGTTATTTACTAGCTGTTAGAGTTTAGGTTTTTTGATTCTTGAAAAATAAGGAAATAATCTAAAGTTTAGAAGATAATTCTATATATCAAATATTTTTACTGAATAAAGAGGATTGACTTATATTGATAGTTCAATGCTGAAATAATATCTAATAGATTTATTTATATGATAGCTCTTTTGCTAAAAATAAGGTATAATTATAATGGAATAAATCTAGGCTTTTGACTAAAAAATACTAGATTTTTATAAAGATTTTTGGGAAAAAACTCTCTATAGAGACTCGTGTTCTTGGTCGAAGTTATAAGGGGAAGATTAGCAATGGTATCAGTATCTGGAAAATTCTGTATATTTTCACATAAAAATAAACAACATCAGCGCTTTTTTCAACTTTTACCTGATGGTCAAATCAAGGATATTGGTGGAACCGGTCATGATAATGAGCGGTTTTGGCATATGCAGGAGAATAAGCTTCAACTATTTTCTAGCTCGAAAGAGTTGACGGCGGTTTTTGACTGTTGTTATGAGGAAGTAGGCTATTCCTATTGGGAAGGTCTGCATCAGGGAACGATTCCTCTGGAAATTCGTATCTATGATTCGCGTTCAGATCTGTTTGATTACCTAACGAAATTTACCAGTCGCTATTTGATTGACTATGGGTCCTTAACAGTGGGCAATCATACTTATGGTATTCCTCAATTAGTTGATTATGATCATGGAGGCCAGGTCATTATTGGTGATTATTGTTCTATTGGACAAAATGTTCAATTTGTAACAGCAAATCATGATGTGGAATTGATTACTACTTATCCATTTAAGAGTTTGGAGTTGTTTTACACAGACAAGCCCCTGGATATGACGGATGACCACATATTGAAGATTCCTACTCGTGTTGGGAATGATGTTTGGATTGGAAACAATGTTCAGATTATGGCAGGGGTAGCTATTGGAGATGGAGCGGTGATAGCAACAGGTGCTGTAGTAACCAAGGATGTGGAACCCTATGCTATTGTTGGAGGAAATCCTGCTAAGCTTATTCGTTACCGAATAACAGATTCTACTGCCCGTAAGCAAATGCAAGAAATTGCCTGGTGGAACTGGTCAGAGGAATTGATTGCTGAGAGGCTGGATAAAATCATGAGTAAAGATATTTCAGCTTTCATCAAAGGATTTCTTCCACAAACTAGAGAAAGCTAGTAGTGAGTTGGGAATCTACGGGAGAGCCGTTTCCCTAACTTAAGAATAGTACAAAGAGAAATATAAAAATGACAGAAAAAATTAGTGTAATTGTACCCGTATATAACGTTGAAAAATACCTTAGACAGTGTTTGGATAGCATTCTTAGTCAAACCTATCAAAATTTAGAGATACTGATTATCAATGATGGCTCAACTGATGGAAGTGATGCGATTTGTCGAGAGTATCTTAAAAAGGATGAACGAATTTCCTATCATATTAAGGAAAATTCTGGAATTTCTGACACAAGAAATGTTGGACTACAACTGACATCTGGCGAATATGTGACCTTTGTTGATTCAGATGATTGGATAGAGAAAAACTATGTAGAAGAATTGTATAACAAGTTAATAACTTATAACGCAGATATAGCGATAGCTAATTATTATCTCTATAATGATGCAGAGAGTCTCTTTTATTTCTTTATGGGAGAGCAGGATTATTATGAGCGCCTCTATACCCCTGTGCAGCTAATTGATGGACTTTATGAGAAAAAATTTAATAAGAGTCTTGCACTTATATCTGCTTGGGGAAAACTTTACAAACGTTCCTTGTTTGATGAGTTATTATTTCCAAAGGGACGAATAGGGGAAGATGGTTTCTTTAATTTGAAGGCTTTTTTGATCTGTGAGAGAGTGGTCTATCTAAATAAGGGTTTATATGCTTATCGGGAACGCTCTGGAAGCCTCTCTCGTACTTGGACGGATGACTGGATGTCTGCCTTGGTTTATGCGATGGAGGAACGATTGGCGCTTTTAGCTAGTCGAGGTTATCCTCTTGAAAAACATATTAATGTTTATCGAACGATGCTAAAATCATGTCTGGAGAATGGTAGGCTTCATGGTTTAGAGAGTAGTGAGACTTATCGTCAAATTAAAGAGAAAAATCATGTATTAAGTTATGTGCCAAAATCGCAAACTGAACCGCAACATGCCATTGTACTTGCAGCTAATTATCCTTATGTGGACCAAGTGCTAGCAACTATTAAATCAGTTCTCTATCATCATAGAAATATTCGTTTCTATCTGATTAACGGTGATTTTCCGCAGGAGTGGTTTACGGGGATCAATCGGCATTTACAGTGCCTGGATAGTGAAATTATTAACTGTCGAGTAAGTATGGAGCAGATTCAACAGTATAAGACAGATATTTCCTATACCGTTTTCCTTCGCTATTTTGTCCCTGATTTTGTCAAGGAGGACCGTGTCATATATATGGACTGTGATATGGTGGTGACAGGACCTCTAGATGAGCTCTTTTCACTTGACTTAGAAGGTCATCCTATCGCAGCAGTTAGAGACCACGGAGGACGTGTTTTCTATAATCGTGAGATCTTTAATGCAGGATTTTTAGTCATTGACAATGCTTATTGGAAGGCAAAACAAATGAGTCAATACCTGATTGAGATGACGAATAAATGGCATGATAAGGTAGATCAGGCAGACCAATCTATTCTCAATATGGTGTTTGAAAATAATTGGTTGGAATTACCTTTTGATTTTAACCATGTGGTTCTTCATAGTCATTTTACCAGCTACCAGATTCCAAATGGGCAGTCTTATCCTAAGGTTATCCATTATTTATCTCACAGGAAGCCTTGGTTTCCACTGGCTGCACAAACCTATCGTGATGTTTGGTGGTTTTATGCTCAATTGGACTGGTCAGAAGTCTCAGAGAATATTGGTTTAGAACCTCTTCGTGAGACGATGCTTTATCCTGAAGGCAGACCCTTTACCTGTCTCATTTACACAAGTATGGCAGAAATACCACATTTGGAAGACTTCATTCGAGCACTTCCGCAAGTAAACTTTAAAATAGCAGCTCGTGTGCATGTAGCAGACAGTTTAGCAAGATTGATAAGGTATTCTAATGTAACAGTTTATTCTGGAATTAGTGAATTGCATGGACTAGATGATGAATTGGTTATGACAAGCAATGTACTATTAGATATCAACCCAGGAGAAAAAACGATTGAAATTCTGGATCGTTTTAGTCGAGATCATAAACCAATCTTGGCATTCCAAGACTTAAAATCAACTGAGCATGGTCAACGACTTTTTGCAAGAGAGAACTGGCAAGAGCTAGCAAGATCTATTGATAAGATTAGAAAAGGAGAGGACTAACGATGGTGGACTTTCACAAAGTAGGGGAGTATCAACATATTGAAATTGCTTCTACAGCTAATGTAGAAATAGGACAGGATGTCACTATACGTTCTTTTGTAAGTGTAGAGGTGGGACATGGAGCGACTCTAAAGCTAGGAAATCGCGTTTTTTTCAATGATCATTGTACAATTCGTTGTGGGAAATACATAGAGATTGGAAAAGATACCATGTTTGGAGATGGTGTACGTATTTTTGATCATAATCACCAGTATTCAAATTATCATGTGGAAAAAATCAGTTTTAATACTGGGCCAGTTATCATAGGAAAAAACTGCTGGATTGGCTCTAATGTTGTCATTCTTAAAGGGGTAACTATTGGCGATAATGTTATCATCGGTGCAGGAGCAGTCATCCATAAGGATATTCCAAGTAATTCAATCGTATTCAGCAAGGAAGAGTTGGTGATAAAGGAACGTCCTCAGTTGGATTATCATGTGTTTACTTTAACGGCTTCGGATACCCTAGAAAATTTAACTTATCTTGTGGAAAATTTACCTGAGGTAGCCTTTCATATTGCAGCAAAAACAAATGTTTCGGATTGTTTAGAGGCCTTTAATGCTTATGACAATGTCACTCTTTATACAAATGTTCACCATGGTGACATTATCGAAGATTTATTAGAAAAAGCAGATATTTACTTAGATATCAATCATTGGGGACAGGTTGATGAGATTGTCGACCGTGCCATTGCTAAGGGGAAAACTGTGCTGGCCTTTGATAATGTAGCCCATCGAGCAGAACTCCTTGATAAAGTGTTTGCTCATGAAGAACCGCAAAAAATGGTAGATGAGATTCGACAGATTTTATTAATCAATAGAGAAGAAAATAAACGTTAGATAAAAGGAATATAAAATCGATTTTTATTTAGATATCAATCATTTTAATGAAATTATGAATATCACTCAGGAGATTCATAAATTAGGGAAACCGATCTTTGCTTTTGATAATACTAGTAAGGATCAAACAGGAGGAAGTCAGATTTTTTCTTCACAAACTCCTGAAACGATGGTAGTAGCGATAAAAGCTTACCTCAATTCGTTAGATAAATGAGAAAGTTTTAGTAGATAATCTAATCATTCGTTAGTTCACTTCTTTTATGGAGTCTATGATTTGATGCTTGTGATTAGAGTTTAGTTTGGAGTTAAAGAATGCTTTACACTTTTAATCTTATGGTTGGTTTAGAACCAAATGGTGTAGATGTTGCTCAAGCATATCGTGGGAAGGTTTTTCGCGACTTGGACCTTCCTGCCAGTTTTGTTTTTACACAGGTCCCTCCTCGATTTAAATGGGACTATTACCTTTCTTTGGGTCATCTTGAGGAAGAAATCCTATTAGCACATATGTTGTTGACAGATCAGCGTGATATGAGTTTAGGGATCCGTATAGATGATATGAAGCAGCTCTTACAGCTGACCGCTGAATATAAGGAAAATAATCACGAGTTGAGTTTTCAAGAACAAGATGGTGTGACTACCATTCTACATAAAAACAGTCTAAAATCGGATTATGTGGATTATGTAGATTATTATGTATTTGGTCGTTTACTTCGTAGAGAACATTATGGTAAGAAAAAGCTGTTCACAGAATTTTTTACAGCAGTGGATACTGGATTTGGTCTAGAAGCTAGAGTTGTTCGCCGACTGTTTCATAATAGAGATGGTTCAGTAGCCTTTGAAGAGATTAAGAAAGAACCTGGTGAGAATACTGAAGCAGTTTATCGGTGTGGAGGGGAGTGGTTCTATAGTGAGTCTGAATTTTTAGAGCGAGCCTTATCAGAGTTGCAGTTTAGTAAAGAGGATCATGTATTTCTTGATCGGCTAGAGAATCTTCCCTTCACATCACCTCTTTTACGTTTAAAAGGAGAAGCAAGATTATCCTGTGTTGTGCACTCCATCCATCATTGGGGAGATCAGATCAATTCTGAATACTATCACCTTTTTCAATATGCCGAAGAATTTGATGATATTTTAGTATCAACACAAGCACAAAAGGAAGAATTAGAAGGGCATTTAGGATTACTAGGAAAAACTGGTCAAGTTCGCGTTCTTCCAGTAGCTGCCCTAGAACAGTTGCAATTAGCTGATGAACGAAAACCTTATACTGTGATGATTGCCGCGCGGTTTGAACGCCGAAAACGATTAGACTTAGCAATCAAAGCCATCGTTGCTTTTCATGAAATTTGTCCAGATGTCAACTTAGATATCTATGGTCAAGGGATGCTATGGCAGGATATTGAAGCAGAGATTGCCAATCTAGGAGCACAAAATTATATCCATCTTAAGGGGCATCAGACAATTTCAAACCGTTTCAAAGAGTATGAACTTTACCTGGCTACCTCGGAATGGGAAACTTTTGGTATAACTTTGTTAGAAGCAATTGGTTCTGGACAAGCTCTTGTTGGTTTAGATGTACCTTATGGAAATCAGACATTTATTCAAGAGGGTAAAAATGGTTATTTAGTTCCTTTTGATGCTCGTTCGGATGAGGAAATTGTGGTTGATTTAACAAAAGCTTTAGAGAAAGCCTTCAAACAAATCAAACAGTTCAGGGAAGGCTCTTATCGCTTGGCTGAAGAATATTTATCAGACTGCATAACAAAAAAATGGTATGAATTGTTGACTAGAGAATGGGAATAAAAAAGAAATGATGTATTATTATCTGACGAGGGAATGGTCTTCAGATGACGATCGCCTAAAAAAAGATTTAGAACTCATGGGGATGGATCTGAAACCATTAATGATTAACAATATTTTTACTAGTTTTTTTTCTAATCATGAAAATTCAAGTCCCTTACACATGACTCAACTTCCCTTACCTCGATTTTGGGAGGTTCTTTCTACAGGTGATATCGTTGCGGAAGGAAATAAAAAAGGGAAGATTTTCTGTTATCCTCAGTGGCCACAAATGGTGGAGGTAGTCGAATGGTATGATAACAAAGGTGTTTGTTGTGCCAGAGATCATTACGATTTATCGGGAACTTGTTTTCATAGAGAAATTTGGAGTGGTGGGAAAAAAGAGATAGACATTTATGGTCAGGAAAATCAAGAGCAACTCTATCTTTTTTCATCTCATAATCGTGCACTTTATCGAGAGGCAAACGGTCAGGAACAGGGGCTTTCTTCAATTGATGAAGCAAGAAAACTGATTTTAGATAAACAATTATCTACAGGTGATTGTTTAGTATTATCAGATATAAGCTTACTTAGGGAGATACCTAACTTCTCATCTAATCAGTTAGTATTTTATATGAGAGAAGAGTTATCCGCGGAAGATATTTCGTATCTAAAAGATCGTTGTGGGAAACTACTGACTCGAGATTTGAAATTAAAGATAGACAATATGAATCTTCCCCTGATTTATCTACCAACGTTTCTTGGCGCCTTTAGGGAGTTTCATCCGCATATTTTAATTTTGACAGATACGCAAGAACTAGAGCAAATTGAAGTCCTTGTATCTGCCCTACCGAATTTTGAATTTCATATTGCTGCTTTAACAGTAATGGGAGGGCGCCTGCTAGATCTGGATTGTCATGCAAATGTTCATCTCTACCCAGGTCTGTCTAGAGAGATATATGAGAAACTTTTACAAACGTGTAGCATTTATCTGGATATTTCTCATGCGCAGGAAATACTTGATGGTAGCCGTGCAGCTCTTGAAAATGGCATGATCCTTTATGCTTTTAAGGAAACGTGTCACCAGCCAGAGTTTTATGCTACTGACCATGTGTTTCCAAGGGATTGTATCGCAGAGATGATTGACGAACTATCCCAACTTGCAAATCCAGAAAAATATCAATCTGCTTATGATAAACAAAAGATGAATCCGTGCTTAGTGACCAGGGAAGAATTGAAGTTACTTCTTTAAATGACGAATAAATAAGGGAAGTATCGTGAATTCCAAATATTTTTATGGCATCTATTGTTATACTGGGGATAATATAGAAGAATAGTACTAAATAAAATCTAGATCTTGTCCGATATGTATTCGTAGGGTTCAAGTTTACTTTATTCGTTTAAAAATAAATAAGTATTTAATAGATAGGATAATTGAGAAAAGAAAAGGAGAATGGGGTAGTGAGAAGGGCAATCGTACTTGCAGGTGATAATGGTTATATGGAGAAGTTAGAAGTTGCCATAAAATCTATTGTTGCAACAAACAGTCATATTAATTTTTATGTTATCAATGATAATCTTCCTCAGGAGTGGTTCTGGTTGATGAATAATCGCTTAGAGTCTGTTCAGTCAGAAATTCAGAATGTTAAAATTTCTTCCGATCAGATAAAGGGCTATTCCTTGCCTATGGATCATCTTTCTTATGCAACTTTTTATCGCTATTTTATTGGTGAAGTAGTCGCAGAGAATCGAGCTCTTTATATAGATGCAGATATCGTTGTTACAGGCGATTTAACTCCTCTCTTTGAGATGGATTTAGAAGGATATGCTTTAGCAGCTGTAACTGATGGTTTAGATGTGAATAAATTCAATGCAGGTGTTTTACTGATTGATACTGCTCTTTGGAGAGAAGAAAATGTCTGTCAGCAACTATTGGAGTTAACCAATCGTTATCATGAGGAAGAATTTGGTGATCAAGGGATCTTAAATCGATATTTTAGAGGACGCTGGAAAAAATTACCAGAAAAATATAATGTGATGGTTGGTATGGATACCTTTGCTCATACTTTTAATGCTTTTGAGTGGTATGATCGAGCGAATCAGTTAGAAAAAGAAGCGGTCATCATTCATTATGCAGGAGATAAGCCATGGAATCAGTGGAATTTGAATCGTTGTCGCGATATTTGGTGGTTCTATTATGGATTAGAATGGTCTGAAGTCTTACTTAGAAAGAGTGTTCTCAAACATGGGTTTAAGGATCTGGTGAAGAGGCCTCGTTATCATACAGCGATATTCACAAATTCAGCTACGATGGAACAACTTGAAACTTTGATAGGAGCACTACCTGATGTTCAGTTTGAAATTTTAGCACATACAAATTTTGCACCAGGTGTCATTGCTTTGGAGTCTTATCAAAACGTTTCTCTCTACCCTCGATTTACTCTTTATAACGCTCAGGTGGCGTTAGAGCATATGGATTTTTATCTGGATATTAATTACCATGAAGAAATTTACGATATTATTAACAAGGTAACTACACTTGAAAAACCTATTTTTTCTTTTGATGTTACCCAACATAGTCATAGTGAGAATGAAAATAATGCTTACTGTTTCAGTGTAGATAAAGTTGAGGATATGATTGCCTCAATCCAGCAATATTTGAAGAACTTAGACTAAAAATTGAATAAAGAGAGAAATAAAAATGGAAAAAATAAGTGTTATCGTCCCTGTTTATATGTCAGAGGCCTATCTTGAAAAATGTTTAGATAGCATTCTTCAACAAACTTATCAAAATCTTGAAGTTATTTTAATCAATGATGGTTCAACTGATGGTTCGGCAGCTATTTGTCAACGATATAAAAATCAAGATGCGCGTGTTAAAGTTTACCATAAGCCAAATGGAGGAGTTGCTTCCAGTCGCAATCGTGCCTTGGAAGCTGTGACAGGTGATTACATTGTCTTTGTGGATAATGATGATTGGCTAGAGTTAGACCATATCCAAAGCCTTTATGATTTATTGAAAAAAACGGATGCAGATATTGCAATTGGTAATTTCACTCAGTTTATTGAAGATCAGGGAAGTTTTTTAATCCATGTAGGTGCAGATAACTATTTTGAACAAGTGTATAGCCCTTTTGATTGGTTCCATCATCAATATGACGGAAAATATAATCTTAGTCAATGTTTTACTGTTCCGTGGGCAAAACTCTATAAAGCGGAGCTTTTCAAGGATATTGTCTATCCAACGGATCAGAAGGTAGAAGACGATTATACGACCTATAAGGCTTACCTTCAAGCAGATAAGATTGCCTATATGAATAAAGCCATTTATATTCATAGAAAACGATCCACAAGTGTGACTAGAACAGTTAATCTTGCAGATGTTTATCCTTTAAAGAGTATTGAAGAGCGTCTGACTATTTTGAATCTGATTGGCGCACCTCAGGAGTTGTTGGATAAGGAAATTCAGGCTTATAAATGGCGATTATCCATTCATGAAGAAGAATCATTGAAACGCGGAGATATGGAAGCTTATCAACAGATTTTGGTGAAAAAAGCTATTGAGACCAAGCGTCGGTGAGAGCGATAGGATTTATAGACTAGTTGATTAAAGAAAAATAATTAGTACAACTTATTGTAAAATAAAAAAATTCTCTGAAGTCATAGGATTTCAGAGAATTTTTTCTTATTCTTCATCTGGTGTGAGAATCATCGGAATGATGATTGGTTCACGTTCAGTATTTTCATAAAGGAATGGTCGAATGGCATTTACGATAGCGCCATTGACAGACTGGACGCTGGCATCTTTGTTTTTCAATGCGATACGAATTGCATTGAAAAGGATTCGTTGGCTTTGGCGGATCAAGTCACCAGATTCGCGCATGTAGACGAATCCGCGACTGAGGATATCTGGTCCAGATAGGATCATCTGAGACTTGAAGTCAACGGTTGCGACAGCCAGTACAACACCATCTTCAGATAAATCACGACGATCTTTAAGCACAGCTGCACCGATTTCGCCGATACGATTTCCATCGACGTAGATATCCTGAGCATTGAAATGACCTGCGATACGAGCAGAGTTTGCAGTGAGGGCAAGCACATCACCATTACTCATGATAAAGATATTGTCCTTCTCTACGCCAGTATCCACTGCTAGTCCAGCGTGGACTTTCTGCATGCGGTATTCACCGTGAACAGGCATGAAGTATTTTGGCTTAATCAAGCGGAGCATAAGTTTTTGCTCTTGCTGACCACCGTGTCCAGATGTATGGATGTTGTTAATCTTACCATGGATGACTTCAACACCAGCTTCAGAAATGATGTTAATCAATTTGTTAACGCTAGTGGTGTTTCCTGGAATTGGGCTAGATGAGAAGATAACAGTATCACCAGGTTGGAGTTGCACTTGACGGTGAGTTCCGTTAGCGATACGAGAGAGGGCCGCCATAGGTTCGCCCTGACTACCTGTACAGAGGATCAGAATCTCACCCGCAGGATAGTCTTTGATTTCATTTGGTTCGATGAAGGTTCCCTTAGGAGCCTTGATGTAACCTAGTTCAATCCCGTTGACAATGGCCTTTTCCATAGAGCGTCCAAAGACAGCAATCTTACGACCTGTTTTAACAGCAGCGTCAGTAGCTTGTTGGAGACGGAAGATATTTGAGGCGAAGGATGCAAAGATGATACGTCCCTCGATACCTTGGATAATCTTCATGATCGACTGGCCGACAACCTTTTCAGAGTTTGTAAAGGTTGGCACTTCAGCATTGGTCGAGTCAGAGAGCAAACAAAGTACTCCATCTTCACCTAGAGCTGCCATGCGGTGCAAGTCTGCAGGTTCACCAACTGGTGTAAAGTCAAACTTGAAGTCTCCCGTACAGACGATTTTCCCTTGAGGTGTGTGGATGACAATTCCCAATGGTTCTGGAATCGAGTGGGTTGTTCTAAAGAAAGTTGCTTTAAGGTTTTTAAAGGTCAACTCCGTGTTGTGGTTGATTTCGTGAAGTGTAGCATTACGCAAAAGTCCATGCTCTTCGAGTTTTCCACGGATTAAGGCAAGGGCCAGTGGACCTGCATAGATAGGGATGTTTGCTTGCTTGAGCAAGAAAGGAATCCCTCCGATATGGTCCTCGTGTCCGTGTGTAATCAAGAGAGCCTTGACGCGGTCGATATTTTCTACAATATAAGAGTAATCAGGGATAACGTAGTCGATACCAAGCAGGTCATCCTCAGGGAATTTAATCCCTGCATCAACGATGATAATTTCGTCTTGATATTCGATTCCGTATGTATTTTTACCGATTTCTCCTAGACCACCAATAGCAAAAACGCCAACTTCTTCTGGTTTAAGAGTGTAGGCCATATTAGAACTCCGTAATTTCGAATGCGCCAGTTTCTTTTTCGTAGTCTAGCAATTTGTCAGACAAGAGTTCGATATACTCGATATTATATTCTGGACGATTTTCTTCGACAAGTTGGCGAGCAGCGATACGTCCTTCAAGTTCTGAACTAGCATCGATGTCTAAGTATAGTGAGCGTGTTGTTTCACGACGTGGGCTACGGTCTTTTGTTTCTTGATAAAAAACTTTGTAAATCATATGTTTCCTTTCTGCTTTAAGGTCAGCTTTATTCAAAAATGCTCAGTTTGAAGCTGGTTTGATTCCAGTTCATTTTTTGTCTTTATTGACCTTGATTCGTTACAATTATCTCAATTATAACATAAAAAGGGGAATTAGTAAAAGCAGGAAACATGGAAGTAAGGAGCTTGAAATGGGTTTCATTTTGCCTTGTATAAGTATTTGAAGACTTCAGATGCAAGTGCTATAATAAAGTTAGCAGAGACGTTTCTATACCAAGGAGGTTGCCCTATGTATAACTTATTTTCTTTTGCTATCGGTATTCGTTTGGTAGCTTTTATGATTTTTGTTGCCTGTGTTTACGGAGGAAATGTTTTGTATACTCGGCTAGAGTATCGGAAAGCCAAATTCTTTTGGAAGATTAGCTTCGTGACTCTGTATTCGTTTTTCCTTCTCCTTGTGACTTATGTGGTCTGGTTTGTATTTTACTTTGGTTTGAATACTTAACTTCAGTTGTTTATTTATATCTGCTGATTGAACGAATATCTGGTATAAAAAGATAGCGAATCTAGTTACAAAAAAAATCCATCCCAACTATTAAGATAGGGTGGATTTTTCAACTTTTTCTCAAATTCGGTGTCCAATTTTTCCTCAAACAGAGGTTATATTTTCAGGCCCTATCCTTATTTTTACAGTTATGATTGCTTTGTTCAAAAAAAGAGTTGAAGCATAAAAATAAGACAATACAAACAGATAAATCAATTGGCAATGGTATAGTAGTAATGCTTAAATCGTTGAGAATACTGATTAAACTGTAAGATATGAAGAAAATAAAATTCATCCTTCTATAAATGTGTCTTTTATCTAGCATGACTTATCCAAACTTTTTACGGAGATCTTTTCCAATGGTATAAGCTGCCATAAATAAAGCTATACCAACACCTACACCAAAACCACCCTTGATTTCTTGCAATTCTTTATTGGAAATTTCATGATATTTGTCTAAATCTTTAATCATACTAACCTCCTAAAAAATAACCAGCTGCTAAGCCAGAGCCTACAAGTGCTGTTCCGCCAGCAACAGCTTTCCAAGAAACTGCTACACCAAAGATAACCAAGGGAGCGAGACCACCATCAATATCTGATAATTCATTTTCAGATAGCGATACAAATTGATTGTCAATATTTTCGAAATTTGTCATTGAACTTTCCTCCTTTTTTCTTGTTCACTTTTATATTCGGAAACGAAAAGGAAAAGTTGCGATTTTTTTGAAGATTTCTTTTCACTGTGATTTTTGATACAAAACAAAGAAAATTCCCATGTGCCTTCTTTTGTAGTATAATAGTAAGCAGACAAAAAGATAGGAATGTGTTATGAAAGTATTAGCTTTTGATACGTCCAGCAAGGCTCTCTCTCTTGCTATTTTAGAGGACAAGCAGCTTCTTGCCGAGACGACAATCAATATCAAGAAAAATCACAGTATTACCCTTATGCCTGCCATCGATTTTTTGATGGCAAGTTTGGATTTGACACCTAAGGATTTGGATCGAATCGTAGTGGCAGAGGGGCCAGGTAGCTACACAGGCTTGCGAATCGCAGTAGCAACTGCTAAGACGCTGGCTCATACTCTGAACATCGAGTTAGTTGGGATGTCAAGTCTTTTAGCCCTGGTGCCGAGCCAGCAGGAAGGTTTGGTTGTCCCTTTGATGGACGCACGCCGTAACAATGTGTATGCAGGATTTTATGAAAATGCCCAGCCAGTCTTTCCAGAAGCGCACCTATCTTTTGAAGGGGTGTTAGAAAAAGTCAAGGATGCTGAGCAGGTAGCCTTTGTCGGTGAAGTTGGAGCCTTTGTGGATCAAATCCAAGAACAATTGCCACAAGCCAACTATCTAGAAACCTTACCAAACGCAGCCAATCTTGCTCTTTGGGCCTGGGACAAGGAAGCAGACTCCTTGCACGACTTTGTGCCGAATTACCTCAAGCGTGTCGAAGCTGAGGAAAACTGGCTTAAAAACCATACGGAGTCTGGCGAATCTTACATTAAACGCCTATGATAGAGATTAAACGAATCCACCAGCAGCCTGACTTGGCACAAGCCATCTATGCTGTTATGGCAGATGTTTATCCAGTTAGTCCTTGGACTCTGGAACAAATCCAAGCAGACCTGTCTCAAGACCAGACTTGGTATGCATTGGCTTACGAAGGGATAGAAGTGATAGGTTTTTTAGCTGTTCAGGAGAATCTTTTTGAAGCAGAAGTCTTGCAAATTGCTGTCAAAAAAGCCTATCAAGGTCAGGGGATAGCCTCGGTCTTGTTTGCAACTTTGCCAATAGATAAGGAAATTTTCCTCGAAGTCAGAAAGTCCAACCACCGAGCGCAAGCATTTTACAAGAAAGAAAAAATGGCAGTCATCGCTGAGAGAAAGGCCTATTACCATAATCCAGTTGAGGACGCCATTATCATGAAGAGAGAAATAGATGAAGGATAGATATATTTTAGCATTCGAGACATCCTGTGATGAGACCAGTGTCGCTGTCTTAAAAAACGATGATGAGCTCTTGTCCAATGTCATTGCTAGTCAAATTGAGAGTCACAAACGTTTTGGGGGCGTAGTTCCTGAAGTGGCTAGTCGTCACCATGTTGAGGTCATTACAGCCTGTATCGAGGAGGCGCTGGCAGAAGCAGGGATTACAGAAGAAGATGTAACAGCTGTTGCGGTTACTTATGGACCAGGCTTGGTCGGAGCCTTGCTAGTTGGTTTGTCAGCTGCCAAGGCTTTTGCCTGGGCACATGGACTACCTCTAATTCCCGTTAACCACATGGCTGGCCACCTCATGGCAGCTCAAAGTGTCGAGCCCTCGGAATTCCCCTTACTAGCTCTATTAGTCAGTGGTGGACACACAGAGTTGGTCTATGTTTCTGAGGCTGGTGATTATAAGATTGTTGGTGAAACTCGTGATGATGCGGTTGGTGAAGCCTATGACAAGGTCGGTCGTGTCATGGGCTTGACCTATCCAGCAGGTCGGGAGATTGACGAGTTAGCCCACCAAGGTCAGGATATTTATGATTTCCCACGTGCCATGATTAAGGAAGATAATCTGGAGTTCTCATTCTCAGGTTTGAAATCTGCCTTTATCAATCTTCACCACAATGCTGAGCAAAAGGGAGAAAGCTTGTCCAAGGAAGACCTATCGGCTTCCTTCCAAGCAGCAGTTATGGATATTCTCATGGCAAAAACCAAGAAGGCCTTAGAAAAATACCCTGTTAAAACTCTAGTTGTGGCTGGTGGTGTAGCAGCTAACAAAGGATTAAGAGAACGCTTGGCAGCTGAAATCACTGACGTTAAGGTCATCATTCCACCCCTGCGTCTCTGTGGAGACAATGCGGGTATGATTGCCTATGCCAGCGTTAGCGAGTGGAACAAAGAAAACTTTGCAGGCTTGGAGCTAAACGCCAAACCAAGTCTTGCTTTTGATACTATAGAATAAAAAGTCAGCTTGAAGCTGGCTTTTTTGCTAAAATATTTTATAATATGTTAAAAAAGTAAAAGTTTTTACGAATAGAATAGTAAAGGGAATCTTAAAAAGGGAGTTTGACCATGATTGAAAAACAGGAATTAGGAGAATTTTACAAGGAATTACGTTTGGCGAGAAAGCTCAAGCAGTCAGATGTGGCTTGTGCTGGACTAACAGCCTCTCAGCTATCCAAGTTTGAGTTAGGGCAGTCTATGCTATCTGCAGATAAGTTGATCCTAGCTATCCAAGGGATCAATGTGACCTTCGATGAGTTTGGGCACAAGCTCAACAACTACCAAGAGTCTCCACATATGCGATTTGGTAGAAGGGTTGTGGATCGCTTTGCCCATCAAGATATAGCTGGCTTAGAACAATTGTTGAAAGAAATTGAGCAAGAACAGATGGCGCAGACTTATCGCCGTTTGAACTCTATTGTGATTAAAGATGCTATCCATTCACTAGATAAAAGCTATCCGCTAGCAGAGGAGGATAGCGAGTTTTTAACCACCTATCTCTATGCTATCGAGTCTTGGACCTGGTTTGAACTCTATATTTTTTGCAATACCATGCCTTTTTTGAGCAATCAAGATCTGATCTTTTTATCAACCTCCTTACTCGAAAAATCAAAGGAATTTAAAGAATTGGCACACAATAGACTGTATATGAAAAGTGGCTTTCTCAATATCATCTCAGAGCTTATGGAGCGCAAACTTTTCTCTTACATCCCAATCTTTGAGTCCGAGTTGGAGAGTATGCTCCGTCCGTATGATGTTTTTGAGAAAGTATCATGGCAATTTTTAAAGAAATTGAGTGTTTTCCTTCAAACCAAGGGAAGCAATCAAAAAGAGATTGAACACTTTATCCAATCTCTGCAAATATTAGAAAACCCACAATTATCAGCACTTTTTGAATTACGTTTACAGCAATACAAAGCACTTATCGATTAGTTAGAAATCGCAAATGTGAAATTCCTATCAGAAAAAATGTCAAATATGCGATTTTTAAAAATATGGAATTTTTCGTGTTATACTGTCTTCATTCCATAGTATAGGAGAAAAAAGAATGAAAAAGATCATCTCACGCTACTACTTTTTTGTAGCCATTCTACTTGTCATTGTTTACCAGTACTTCAGTGGTCTGGTTTTAAACAACGATTTTACTGCTGGTCTATCTAAATTTGGCTATTATTTTTCGGATATGATGTTGAAATTTCTTGTGGTTCTGCTTGCTCTTGTTGCCATGATTTGGGCAGGAAAATGGCAACAAATCAACAGTAGAAAATTTAAAGGATCCTATCTTTTTTATTCTTTTTTAGCTTTTCTTGCATTATTTATTTGGAATTTTGTTACATTTTTCCTATTCCCACCTACCCAAAATGGACTTGCTTACCAACTCGCTGTTCCGACTTTTACAGGAGCTACGGCATTTTTGATGTATTTTTTCTATCCTGTGATTGCAGGTCCCATTTTTGAAGAGATGATTTATCGTGGATTGGTGATGACCGCTTTGGAAAAATGGAAAAAATGGGGACTGGACGTGCTTGGTTCTGCTGCTTTATTTGGAATTCTGCATATTAGTGATTATGGTTGGGTCTTGACAGACTTTTTCGTATATATGGGTGGCGGTATCATATTTGCGGTCTTGTTTAGAGTGACAAAGTCTATTTATTGGTCTATTGGACTGCATATAGTCTATAACGGTATCGGGCATATACTTCCTTTGTTATTTTAGAGGATTTTGAGAATCATAAATCAAGTGAAGAGTCCTCATCGTGGTGCTTTTGATTGGGCTGTAGAGCCAACAGGTGAGTGGTTAAGACGTCGTCGGTAAAATAGTATAGGAAGTAATTAAATGAAGAAAATGAAAGAAATGAAATTTCATCTAGCAACTGGCTTGTTGCTTTTGACCTATTACCTCATTTTTAATGTCATACCAGACTTAGATTTTACTGTAGCTTTGTCTGATGAGATCTACTATGTGTTCCAGGTTTTATTAGTACTTATCCTGGGAACTGTATCTACAATTATTTTTGTCAAAAGTGAACATTGGAAAGAGTGCGGTCGTTTCCAGTTTCGTTGGTCTTACCTAGGTGTTTTCTTTCTTTCTTTTTTCTTATTATTTGTGTGGGCAAATCTAGCAACACGTATCTTTCCTCGTACGCAAAATGGAAGTACGGTAGTGGAAATAGCCACCAGTTTGACAGGAATTAGCTATTTTATTACGCGTGTACTTTACGGTAGCCTTATCGCACCTATAGCAGAAGAAATCGTGTGTCGTGGTTTTTTGATGACAAGCTTGTCTAAATTTAAAAACTACTATATTGATGTTCTTGTTTCTGCTGGCATATTTGGCGCTATGCATGTTTTACAGCATGGTTGGATAACGACAGATTTCATACTCTACTTTGTAATGGGCTTGATATTTTGCATGATGTTTCGCTGTACACGCTCTATTTATTGGACCATAGCTTTACATGCTTCATGGAATACCTTCTTGCTTATTGTTAGCTTATTGGTGTTTGGATTTTAGAAGGGTGATATATGAAAAAGATAATCTCACGCTACTACTTTTTTGTAGCCATTCTACTTATCATTGCGGACCAGTTCTTCATCCGTCTGGTTTTACACAGCGACTTGGCTGCTGGTCTATCTGATTTTGGCTATTATTTTTCGAATATGATGTTGAATTTTCTTGTGGTTTTGCTTGCTCTTGTTGCCATGATTTGGTCAGGAAAATGGCAACAAATCAATAGCAGAAAATTTAAATGGTCCTATCTTTTCTATTTCTTTTTAGCTCTTCTAGCTTTTTTTGTTTGGAATTTCGTTACATTTTTTATTTTCCCGTCCACCCAAAATGAAATTTCTTATCAACTGGATCTTCCTACTTTTACAGGTCTTACTGCATTTTTGATGTATTTTTTCTATCCAGTGATCGCAGGTCCCATTTTTGAAGAGATGATCTATCGTGGATTGGTGATGACAGCTCTGGAAAAAGGGAAGAAGTGGGGACTGGATGTGCTTGGTTCGGCTGCTTTATTTGGAATCTTGCATATCAGTAGTCATGGTTGGGTCTTGACAGACTTTTTCGTATATATGGGTGGTGGTCTAATAATGGCAGTCTTTTTTAGAGTGACAAAGTCTATTTATTGGTCTATTGGACTGCATATAGTTGATAATGCCATTGGTCAAATTCTGCCTTTGTTATTTTAGTGGATTTTAAGAATCATAAATAAAGGGATATGTCCTCATCGTGGTGATTTTGATTGGATAAAAGGACTCTGGAGAGGTTTGGCTGAGAGACGATGTAAATAAAATAGAAAAGTATCAATGATGAAAGGGAAAGACAGGAAATTCTACTTGACAACTGTTTTGATCATAGCCACCTATTACTTGATTTTTAATTTTGTAGCAAGGTTAGAATTTGTTAACCAATTATCAGATTTTGGATTTTATGGCTTGCAAATTTTATTGATAGTTCTTGAGGGGATTGCTGCTACAGTGGTTCTTGTAAAGAGTCAAGGTTGGAGAGAATGCGGTCGTTTCCAGTTCCGTTGGGCTTATCTGGGTGTCTTCTTTCTTTTCTTTATACTGATGTTTGTGTGGGTAAATATAACGACTCTGATTTTTCCTAGCACGCAAAATGGGAGCGAAATGATGAAAGAAGCTGCTAACTTGACAGGAATTAGTTACTTTATAATGCGCATTCTCTATGGCAGTCTCATTGCTCCTATCGTTGAAGAGTTGGTTTTTCGTGGGCTTCTAATGACGGCGTTGTCCAAATTTAAAAAGTATTATGTTGATGTCGTCGTTTCCTCCACACTCTTTAGTCTCATCCATGTTTTACAATATGGATGGGTGTTAACAGACTTCATCGTTTATGCAGGTGCAGGTATGCTACTCTCTATGCTATTTCGTTATACTCATTCAGTGTATTGGTCAATGGCTCTTCATATCTTGTGGAATACATTTTTAATCGTTGTTAGTTTATTGGTATTTGGGTACTAAATCTAAAATAGTTTATAAGTTGCATCGTAAGACTGGCCTCCCAGTCTTTTTCTGTTCTTATCAATCAGCAGACTTTGTTCTATTTTACGAATATGTTATAATAATGTTTGCTGTGACTGTTTGAAAAGCAGTTGCTGAAGGAATGATTAGTGAGGAAGTTTATGAAAGAAAAAGGATTTTGGGAAGGTGTGCAGGCAGCCATGCCGACGGCTCTGGGTTATGTTAGTATTGGCCTTGCCTGTGGAATTATCGGATCTCCCTATGTAACACCAGTAGAAATGGGCCTAATGAGTCTCTTTGTCTATGCTGGAAGTGCCCAGTTTGCTATGATAGCCTTGATAGCAGTTCAAGCTCCAGTAGCTGCTATTGCCATGACGGTCTTTTTGATTAATCTGCGCCTCTTTTTGCTGAGTTTGCATGCGTCGACCTATTTTCGCCATACCAGTCTTTGGCAAAACATCAGTATGTCTAGCCTCTTGACTGATGAGACCTATGGCGTTTTGATGGGCGAGTTGGTGCATACGGATAAGGTTAACCCCATGTGGATGCACGGGAACAATCTTAACAGCTATGTAGCTTGGTTTGTCGGAACCGTAGTCGGAACTGCTCTAGGTGGACTTCTACCAAATCCAGAAATTTTTGGCTTAGATTTTGCCCTAGTGGGGATGTTTATTGGGATTTTTTCTTCCCAGTTTCAGATTATGCAAAAACGGATTCCTTTGCGCAATCTCTTCATAATTTTAGCGGTTGTAGCTGTATCTTTCTTTTTGCTCTTGACGGTGGTGTCTCAGTCATTAGCTGTCTTGTTTGCGACCTTGCTAGGTTGTACCATGGGGGTGGTCTTGGATGGTCAGTAAGTATATTTTAATGGCAATCGTCTTTTCTGGTTTGGTGACTTGGATTCCAAGAATGATTCCATTCATCTTAGCCAAGTACAAGGGTTTGCCACCTATTGTCGAGCGTTTTTTAAAATTTCTACCAGTTTCTATTATCTTTGCATTGATTCTTTCAAGTGTTGTGACAGGAAAAGTTGGAAGCCTTCCGCAGATAAAGTGGTTAGACTTTTTAGCAGTCTTTCCAACGGCTTTTGTAGCCTTTCGCTATCGCAATCTGGTAGGGACTGTTCTCTTTGGGGTGGTCTTGATAGCAGTCCTACGTTTGGTCTTTTAATCAGCCATAAAGAAAACCTATCACAAATATAGAAATCATATAATAGCGTAATTCCTTTTTTTCTGTTAAGATAAGATTGTATTCTATTTTGGAGGAAATATCATGAAAAAAATCGTTAAATATTCATCACTTGCTGCCCTAGGGCTTGTAGCCGCAGGTGTATTGGCAGCTTGCTCAGGTGGTGAAAAGAAAGAGGCGGCATCTGGTGAAGCAACATCTGATAAGAAAGAAATCGTCGTAGCAACTAACGCGTCACCAAAACCATTTAACTATGAAGAAAACGGTGAGTTGACTGGTTTTGAGATTGAGGTTGTTCGCGCTATCTTTAAAGACTCTGACAAGTATACTGTCAAGTTTGAAAAGACAGAATGGTCAGGTATCTTTGCAGGTCTTGACGCAGATCGTTACCAAATGGCAGTTAACAACATCAGCTACACTAAAGAACGTGCAGAAAAGTACCTTTACGCAGCACCAACTGCTAAAAATCCTAACGTTCTCGTAGTTAAGAAAGATGATAACAGTATCAAGTCGCTTGATGATATCGGTGGAAAATCTACTGAAGTCGTTCAAGGAACAACATCAGCTAAACAATTGGAAGAATACAACAAACAACACGCAGATAACCCAACTGTCCTTAACTACACAAAAGCTGACTTCCAACAAATCATGGGACGTTTGAGCGACGGACAATTCGACTACAAGATTTTTGATAAAATCGGTGTAGAAACAGTTATCAAAAACCAAGGTTTGGATAACTTGAAAGTCATCGAACTTCCAAGCGACCAACAACCTTACGTTTACCCACTTCTTGCAAAAGGTCAAGATGAATTGAAATCATTTGTTGACAAACGCATCCAAGAACTATACAAAGACGGAACTCTTGAAAAATTATCTCAACAATTCTTTGGTGGTTCTTACCTTCCAGCAGAAGCTGATATTAAATAAGTTTGTAAATCATCCATTCTCTCGTAGGTGGATGATTTTGTAATTTTTAGGCCTATAGTTTCAAACTATAACCCTGCCTATCTAATAACAATTTGCTAAATCAAATAAAGTATGAGATACTATTACAGTATTATTTTTAAAGGAGAACGAATCATGAAAATCAAAAAATGGTTAGGCGTAGCAGCTATCGCTACAGTAGCAGGCCTTGCACTTGCAGCTTGCGGAAATTCAGAAAAGAAAGCAGACAATGCAACTACAGTTAAAATTGCGACTGTTAACCGTAGCGGTTCAGAAGAAGCACGCTGGGACAAAGTTCAAGAATTGGTTGAAAAAGACGGAATTAAATTGGAATTCACAGAGTTTACAGACTACTCACAACCAAACAAAGCAACTGCTGATGGTGAAGTAGACTTGAACGCATTCCAACACTATAACTTCTTGAACAACTGGAACAAAGAAAACGGTAAAGATCTTGTAGCGATTGCAGATACTTATATCTCACCAATCCGCCTTTACTCAGGTAAAAACGGAGAAGAAAACAAGTACACTAAAGTGGAAGAAATCCCAGCAAACGGAGAAATCGCTGTACCTAACGATGCTACTAACGAAAGTCGTGCTCTTTACCTTCTTCAATCAGCTGGTTTGATCAAATTGGACGTTTCAGGAACTGCGCTTGCGACAATCGCAAACATCACAGAAAATCCAAAGAACTTGAAAATCACTGAATTAGACGCAAGCCAAACAGCTCGTTCATTGTCATCCGTTGATGCGGCTGTTGTCAACAACACTTTTGTTACAGAAGCAAAATTGGACTACAAGAAAGCACTCTTTAAAGAGCAAGCTGACGAAAACTCAAAACAATGGTACAACATCATCGTTGCGAAAAAAGATTGGGAATCATCACCTAAAGCTGATGCAATCAAGAAAATTATCGCAG
This sequence comes from Streptococcus oralis, assembly GCF_964238205.1. Taxonomy (GTDB): domain Bacteria; phylum Bacillota; class Bacilli; order Lactobacillales; family Streptococcaceae; genus Streptococcus; species Streptococcus oralis_CZ. The sequence continues at coordinate 116,584 of NZ_CAXSLF010000004.1, read as the reverse complement.
CTTACCACACTGATGAAGTGAAAAAAGTTATCGAAGAAACTTCAGACGGCTTGGATCAACCAGTTTGGTAATAAACACAGGGAGGTGGGAGAGATTTTTCCACCTCTTGCTTTTATATAGAGACTAAAGAAAAGGAATATCCACTTGTATTGATTCCAAAGGTACAAGTCCTAGTAGAAAGGTAGAGAGAAAATGGTTTTCCCTAGCCAAGAAGAACAAATTGAAAAGTTTGAAAAGGATCATGTAGCGCAACATTACTTTGAAGTTTTGCGTACCCTGATTTCTAAAAAATCAGTCTTTGCCCAACAAGTCGGCCTTAAAGAGGTGGCTCGTTATCTAGGCGAGATCTTCAAGCGTGTAGGTGCAGAGGTCGAGATTGATGAGAGTTATACGGCACCCTTTGTCATGGCGCATTTTAAAAGTTCACGTCCAAATGCCAAGACTATCATTTTCTACAACCACTATGACACAGTACCTGCGGATAGCGACCAAGTCTGGACAGAGGATCCATTTACGCTTTCTGTGCGTGATGGCATCATGTATGGACGCGGGGTTGATGATGACAAGGGGCATATCACAGCTCGTTTGAGTGCTTTGAGAAAATATATGCAACATCATGATGATCTGCCTGTCAATATCAGCTTCATCATGGAAGGAGCTGAAGAGTCTGCCTCTATGGACTTAGATAAATATCTAGAAAAACATGCAGATAAACTCCGTGGGGCAGATTTATTGATCTGGGAGCAAGGGACCAAGAATGCCTTAGAACAGTTAGAAATCTCTGGTGGAAACAAGGGAATTGTGACCTTTGATGCCAAGGTCAAGAGTGCAGACGTCGATATCCATTCTAGCTATGGTGGTATTGTGGAGTCAGCTCCCTGGTACCTGATCCAAGCCTTGACCAGTCTTCGTGCTGCTGATGGGCGTATTTTGGTAGAAGGTTTGTACGATGATGTGCAGGAACCGAACGAACGTGAGTTAGCCTTGGTTGAAACCTATGCCCAACGCAATCCAGAGGAAATCAGCCAGATTTATGGCTTGGAATTGCCACTTTTACAAGAGGAACGTACAGCCTTTCTCAAACGTTTCTTCTTTGAACCAGCACTCAATATCGAAGGGATCCAGTCTGGTTATCAGGGGCAAGGAGTTAAAACGATTCTACCGGCTGAGGCTAGTGCCAAGCTAGAAGTTAGATTGGTTCCAGGCTTGGAACCACATGATGTTTTGGATAAAATCCGGAAACAACTAGACAAAAACGGCTTTGATAAGGTAGAATTGTACTATACCTTGGGTGAGATGAGCTATCGGAGCGATATGAGTGCGCTAGCCATTCTCAATGTGATCGAGTTGGCCAAGAAATTCTATCCACAGGGCGTTTCAGTCTTGCCGACTACAGCTGGGACAGGACCTATGCATACGGTATTTGATGCCTTAGAAGTACCCATGGTTGCCTTTGGGCTTGGAAATGCTAATAGCCGAGACCATGGTGGAGATGAAAATGTGCGAATCGCCGATTATTATACCCATATTGAATTAGTAGAGGAGCTGATTAGAAGCTATGAGTAGAGATATTATTAAGTTAGATCAGATCGATGTGACTTTTCACCAAAAGAAAAGAACAATCACAGCGGTCAAGGATGTGACCATTCACATTCAAGAAGGGGATATCTACGGAATCGTTGGATATTCTGGAGCAGGGAAATCAACCCTAGTTCGTGTTATTAACCTCTTACAAAAGCCATCTGCAGGCAAAATTACCATTGATGACGATGTGATTTTTGATGGCAAGGTGACCTTGACGGCCGAGCAGTTGCGTCGTAAACGTCAGGATATCGGGATGATTTTCCAGCATTTCAACCTGATGAGTCAGAAGACGGCAGAGGAGAATGTAGCCTTTGCCCTCAAACACTCTGGTCTCAGCAAGGAAGAAAAGAAGGCTAAAGTAGCTAAACTGCTTGACTTGGTTGGTCTTGCGGACCGTGCCGAAAACTACCCTTCGCAGCTTTCTGGAGGTCAAAAACAACGTGTGGCTATTGCGCGTGCCTTGGCAAATGATCCAAAAATCTTGATTTCAGATGAATCAACTTCTGCCCTTGACCCTAAGACAACCAAGCAAATCTTAGCTTTGCTGCAAGATTTGAACCAAAAACTAGGTTTGACCGTTGTCTTGATTACACACGAGATGCAGATTGTCAAAGACATTGCTAACCGTGTAGCCGTTATGCAAGACGGTCGCTTGATTGAAGAAGGTAGCGTTCTTGAAATCTTCTCAGACCCTAAACAACCTTTGACTCAAGACTTCATCTCAACAGCCACAGGTATTGACGAAGCTATGGTCAAGATTGAGAAACAAGAAATCGTAGAGCACTTATCTGATAATAGTATTCTGGTACAACTCAAGTATGCAGGAGCTTCTACAGATGAGCCACTTTTAAATGAATTGTATAAGCACTACCAAGTAACAGCCAATATTCTCTATGGAAACATCGAAATTTTGGATGGTACTCCTGTTGGTGAGCTTGTGGTTGTCTTGTCAGGGGAAAAAGAAGCCTTGGCAAGCGCTCAAGAGGCCATCCGTCAGGCAGGTGTGCAACTAAAAGTATTGAAGGGAGGACAGTAAGATGGCAGAATTAATTAAAGCATACTTACCAAACGTCTACAAGATGGGTTGGTCTGGTCAAGCTGGCTGGGGAACAGCTATCTACTTGACTCTTTATATGACGGTTCTTTCCTTTATCATCGGAGGTTTCCTAGGACTGGTTGCAGGGCTTTTCCTTGTCTTGACAGCTCCAGGTGGTGTCTTGGAAAATAAAGTTGTTTTCTGGATTTTGGATAAGATTACCTCTATTTTCCGTGCGGTACCATTTATCATTCTCTTGGCAGTCTTGTCACCCTTTTCTCATCTAATCGTAGGAACAAGCATTGGTCCAAATGCGGCTATCGTACCCCTATCTTTTGCAGTCTTTGCCTTCTTTGCCCGTCAAGTACAGGTGGTATTGGCTGAGCTAGATGGTGGTGTCATTGAGGCAGCTCAAGCTAGTGGAGCGACCTTCTGGGATATCGTTGGTGTTTACCTATCAGAAGGTCTTCCAGACTTGATCCGTGTGACGACTGTAACCTTGATTTCACTAGTCGGTGAAACAGCCATGGCGGGAGCGGTCGGAGCAGGTGGTATCGGTAACGTAGCTATCGCCTACGGATTTAACCGTTTCAATCATGATGTAACAGTCCTTGCGACTCTCATCATTATCCTGATTATCTTTACAATTCAGTTCTTGGGAGACTTTTTGACCAAGAAATTAAGTCATAAATAAAAAAAAGAGCCAGCTAGCTCTCAGATTGAAGAAAAAGTCAATTTTGGACAATTTTCTTCAATCTTTTTCTTTTACTAGAGAAAATAAAAAACTCTTAAAAATGGCATGTTTCAGCATTTCTAAGAGTTTTCAAGATGTAGTAAAATTACCGAAAGGATTTGTCTACCTTCTGAGAGCCGTGTGCTTCTTTTTCTATCACATTTTGTCTGCAAACTTCTTACTAAGTTTTTGTCCGATCAAGGCACCAAGTAAAGCACCAATGAGGACACTTGCTACAAAGAGAAGGATAGTACCAGGATTAGGAGCGACCATGATGCGATCAATATAGTCCTGAGATTTTCCACGAGCAACTAGGGTTGCTATGTAAGCTTGAGGTGTCAACCACATGAGTAGGATGGGACCAGTAGTACCAAAAGCAAAAACTAGGAAGGAAAGAAGGTTCTTAATCTTATCTTTGTAGTGGCCAAGATGAGCAATACCATCTGCCACAAGTCCACAGATGATTCCTGGCAGAAAGGCTCCAGCACCATGCTTGCTCCCGAGGAAAAATAGAGAAATTACAAGTCCAATCGTAGTAATCGCTCCAAAACGAGGCACTTTTGCTAAAAGGATTATATAGACGCTACCACCCACAAGAGCAGAAAAGGCAGGGGCGTAAAACATATTTCCAGTGTGGTCGACAAGGTTCCCTAGTAGAACCCCCACTCCGATACAGAGAAAGTAGACAAGAGCAGCTACAAGGGTCGTCAAGATATTCTTTTTCATAAGTTCTCCTTCGTATATCTGATGTTATTCATTGTATCATGCCTGTGGCAGATTGTAAATGCTGGTTTGGAACTAGTATTTATTAGGAAATGTGGTAAAATAGGAAAAAATAAAAGACGAGTGGTAAGAGGATGAAGAATTTAGGAAAAGTTTTTAAAGAGCTACGAGAATCAAGAAAAATTTCCTTGAGAAAAGCAACAGGTGGACGCTTTTCAGCATCCTTATTGTCGCGTTTTGAAAATGGTCAGAGTGAAATATCTGCTCCAAAGTTAATCACAGCTTTGGAGAATATTCATGCGAGTATGGAAGAATTGTTATTTTTGGCGAGAGGTTTTCATCAGGATGCCTATTCTGAATTTAGAAACAGAATAGTCGAGGCTATCGACCCTCAAGATTTGACATCCTTGCGCACTATCTACCAGAGAGAATACCAACAACTTCCTTTTTCAAAGGATAAACAGCAACACATTCTCAATGCTATTTTAATAAAATCCTATATGAAAGCCATTGATGAGACGGTTACATTGACATTTGAGGAAGAAAGAGTCCTACATGATTATCTATTTTCTGTTGAAATTTGGGGATACTATGAACTGTTGTTCTTTTCTTCCTGCTCTCCTCTTTTATCAGTCCAGCTTTTAACAAAGTATACCCGGGAAATGTTGTGGAAGTCAGATTTCTTGCAAGGAGTTGGGAAAAATCGAAATATGATGCACACCCTGCTCCTCAATGGTTTTATGGCCTGTATTGAAGTTGATGATTTTACCAATGCCCTTTATTTCAAAAAACAAATTGAAAAGAACTTCTTTGAAGAAAATGAAACCTATTTTCGAATAGTCTACCTATGGGCAGAAGGTTTGCTTGATAGTAAGCAAGGAAGAGCGGAGGAAGGACAGAGAAAAATGGAGGACGCTATCCGTATTTTCGAGATGATCGGTTGTCGCAAATCTGCAGATTATTATAGAAGTGCCATGAGTGTTGAATATCTGCAACTGGATAAATGAAATTGAAACGATAGGACTGTGAAGATACTTAATAGTAGTAGAAAATTATAGCGTTTTCGTTATTCGTTTAATCTGTTGCATATATTCAAAAAAGTATTCTCGAGGGATTCTTGATGCTATACTAGAACTACCATAAAAGTAGAATGTGAGAAAGAAAGGAATCTATATGAAACTATTACTAAGAAATCAAGCTTACAGAGTTTTGAGCTTATCACGATTTTTCAATGCTTTTGGCGCTTCCATTTTTAATTTAGTATTTGTGGTCTATGCCTCGACTTTGCCAGAGGCTTCTGTTGCCGTTGCCATGGCGAATGTTGTGATGATGCTTCCAACTCTTTTTACAGTTTTTGTGGGAATTCGGGCAGATTATACCAAGGACAAGGTCAAATGGATGACCTATGTCGGTTTATTTCAGGCGGTTTTATTTTTTCTAGCAGCCCTAGTTGTTCAGCAAGCTAGTTTCTTTGCCTTTTCGACCCTTTGCCTCATCAATGTCCTTAGTGATGTAGCCAGTGATTTTGCTGGTGGCTTGCGAATGCCTCTCGTTAAAGAGAAGGTCGCGGAGCAGGATCTGATGGAGGCCTATTCCTTTTCGCAGTTTATTACCTACATCTCTGCGATTGGCGGCCAAGCTTTTGGAGTTTGGCTATTAGGGGTGTCAACACAGAACTTTTCGCTCGTAGCGGGAATCAATGCCTGTTTCTTCCTCGTATCAGCCTCTGTTCTCTTTTTAGGAAAAAGCAAATTGAGCCTGTCAATTTCATCTGCTGATGGTGAAATCCTAAAGAATGAGAAGCTTTCTATCAAAGACCAATTTCTAACGATTTACCGAAATTTACGCCTTGTTTTTCTTAAAAGTGGACAGAAAAACTTTGGTTTTATGCTCTTTGCTGTTTTGCTTATCAATGCCTTGGGTGGCGCTTTGGGTGGAATTTATAATATATTCTTTTTGAGCCATTCACTTTTGGATTTTTCTTACACAGAGGCGTTATTTATCAGTCAATTCTGTGCTTTGTTAGCAATCATCATCAGTAGCCTTACGGGCAATGATTATGTTGGGAAACAGTCCTTGCCTAGATTGATGATGTGGGCTACCGTAGGACTCAGTCTAATTGGTCTGGCTAACGTATTCAATCAAGTCGTGCTTGGTTTGCTATTTCTCTTTTTAACTCTGTATGTGTCTGGTAAAGTTTCACCAAAGATTAGTGCCATGCTCATGAAAAATCTAGCTCCAGAAGTTTTAGCTCGTACCAGTAATTTTTTAGGTTTATTGTTTACCTTATCCATACCTGTGGGAACAGCTTGTTTTTCACTTGTAGCCGTATGGAATATACAGTTGACTTGGATGCTATTTGTTGGTTTTTCCTTGCTAGCTATTCTTTTGACAGTTATTAATCTCAAAAATGATATCTAAATCCAAATTTTTTTCTCACTGTCTTAATCCCTCTATTTATGGTAAAATAAGACTATTAAGTTTAAAGAGGATTCCCTATGAAATTACAAAAACCAAAAGGAACGCAGGATATTTTACCTGCTGAATCTGCCAAATGGCAGTACGTTGAGGGCTTTGCCCGTGAGATTTTCAAGCGCTATAACTATGCGGAAGTGCGCACGCCTATTTTTGAGCATTACGAGGTCATCAGCCGCTCTGTCGGCGATACAACGGATATCGTAACTAAGGAAATGTATGACTTCTATGATAAGGGTGACCGCCATATCACCCTCCGTCCAGAAGGAACTGCGCCCGTTGTCCGTTCTTATGTGGAAAATAAACTCTTCGCCCCAGAAGTGCAAAAGCCAAGTAAGTTCTACTACATGGGGCCAATGTTCCGCTATGAGCGCCCACAAGCAGGTCGTTTACGCCAATTCCACCAGATTGGAGTGGAGTGCTTTGGATCTAGCAATCCAGCTACCGATGTAGAAACGATCGCTATGTCAGCCCACTTCTTGAAAGCAATCGGTGTTCAAGGTGTCAAACTACACCTCAACACTCTTGGAAATCCTGAGAGCCGTGCGGCTTACCGTCAGGCCTTGATTGACTACTTAACACCGCTCAAGGAGACCTTGTCTAAGGATAGCCAACGTCGCTTGGAGGAAAATCCTCTCCGTGTCTTGGACTCTAAGGAAAAAGAAGACAAGGTGGCTGTGGAGAATGCACCATCTATATTGGATTACCTGGATGCAGAAAGCCAAGCTCACTTTGATGCTGTTCGTCAGATGTTGGAAAATCTCGGAGTAGCCTATATCATCGATACCAACATGGTGCGTGGTTTGGACTACTATAACCACACGATTTTTGAGTTTATCACAGAAATCGAGGGCAATGACTTGACAGTCTGTGCAGGTGGTCGCTATGATGGCTTAGTTGCTTATTTCGGTGGTCCTGAGACTGCTGGATTTGGTTTTGGACTTGGTGTTGAGCGTCTTCTTTTGGTCCTTGAAAAACAAGGTGTAGCACTTCCTATCGAAAACGCCCTAGATGTCTATATCGCAGTCTTGGGAGAAGGAGCAAATGTTAAGGCCTTGGAATTAGTACAGGCTCTTCGCCAACAAGGTTTCAAAGCAGAGCGTGATTACCTCAACCGCAAGCTTAAAGCTCAGTTTAAGTCAGCCGATGTCTTTGCAGCTAAGACCCTCATCACTCTTGGAGAGAGCGAGGTCGAAAGCGGACAAGTGACAGTTAAGAATAACCAAACTCGAGAAGAAGTTCAAGTTTCGCTTGGTGCTATCAGTCAAAATTTCTCAGAAACCTTTGAAAAACTAGGATTTTAATAACACATAAACTGGTCAGGATTTTACTCCTGACCGTTTTCTTTTGCAAAATGACAAAAATCATAAACTTTTTGACAAATATGCTTGTCAAAAAGAAAAAGATGTGTTACAATATAATCAAGTTAAGAGAAAAGGAGAAAGGAACAATTATGTGGGCATTAGGATTTGTACCTCTTGTGTTTATGTTTTATCTCTATCATACCCAAAGGGTCAAGAAACTAGAGAATAAAATCAAAAGAATTGAGCAAAAACAGAAAGGAAATAAAGAAATGTCAAGATTATTAAAAGAATTGATTGGGAAAAAACCAACAATCTTTGGACAAGTTTTTGGGACAGACAATTGGGAAGTTGTAGATGTTGATGAGGAGTGGGTCAAGCTACGCCGTGTAAATAAAAAAGGAAAAGAAAAATTCAAACTACAACGCATTGAGGATATCCAAACCGTTGAATTTGACGGAAAGTAGGTGTGTGACATGCAACTAAAAAATCGTCTAAAAGAGCTTCGGGCTCGCGATGGCCTCAATCAAACCGAACTGGCCAAGCTAGCAGGCGTGTCCAGGCAGACCATTAGTCTACTGGAGCGAGATGAGTACACGCCATCCATCGTCATTGCCCTGAAGATTGCTCAGATATTCCATGAGCCAGTCGAGTCAGTCTTTCGCCTAGAGGAGGATGAATGATGAACAAGTATAAAGGGATTTATTATCTATGTATAGTTGTGTTTATCGTTAATCTTTTGGCCATGATTGGAACCCTATTTGGTTGGTTTACTATCGTTGAAAGTAAATATCTCTTCTGGATAAATTTAGTTCTACTATTGGTCTTTAGATGGGTAGAGAGAAAGATAAAGTTTAAAGAGATCGTAAAAGGAGAAAAATTATGAAAGAATTTTTAGCAGGTTTTCAAGTAGATACTGAGAACAAAGAACTTGCAGGTGTTTGTGCAGGTCTAGGAAACTATTTTAACATCCAGACCAATGTCGTTCGTTTGGTGACAGTCTTGTTGTTTCTTTCTTCGACGGAGTTCGGGATTATAACAGTGACTCTCTATGCTTATCTAGCAGGTTGGCTTGGCAATGAGCCATTAGGAGATGGAGCGAAAAAAGCAAGAAACCAAGCTATTATCTTACTTGTTGTTTGTTTGCTTTTGGTGTCACTTGGAGCAGAGGGATTGACAGCTATTTTTGAATCAGGTAAATCCTTTGGTCAGTGGTTGGCTGGATTGGTTTAGAGGGGGATGAATATGAAAAAGAAACGAGTGCTATATTTATTATTATTGTTTATATCAGCATTTATTACAGGTATGTTTATGGGACGTGCTTTGGCAATGGGAGTCAGTTTCAATCTAACAGATTTGATTCCTTGGCTTTCTGGCTCTAGTTTATTATTGGCATTGATTAGCATCCTTTTGGCTTTCAATTTCCTAAAGAAAAGTAGGGGATTTCACTCCTTGTATCAAGAGGAAATGGATGACAATCTGAATGAAACTTATTATGTGCAAATGTATCGAAATCTTGAGTTTGGAACAATTGCTTCTAACATAGTTTCAGTTACGACTTTGTTAGCATTTTTTATATCGGCGACTGAAGTGCTTATACTTGGTAATAGTTATTTAACCTTAGTACTCTCTTTACTAGGTTTGATGTTGCTATTTGTTGTTCAAAAATATTTATTAAAGACAATTTCGATTGTTCGTCAGTTCGATTTGGCATTTTTCTCCATGCCAAAGGATGTGTTAGATTATGTAAATTCTTACGATGAAGGAGAACGACAAGCTAATTTGGAACAAAGTTTTCGGGTTTTATTCCAATTAAACCAATATGTTTTACATGGTTTGTATATTTTGATTACTATCGTTTCTGTGCTTACAAGAGAAATTCAGTTATTAGCCCTTTTAGCCGTAGCTGTAGTTCATATCTATATCAATTTAATGCAGATACCGATGATAAAACGTTATTTCAAATAGAAACGATCACTGAAACTACTAAAAGTTATTAGTTGGTTTAGATAGAGGTCAGAAAATGAAAAATAATCGTAAATGGTTGAGAGTAGTAGTGTGTATGTTAAGTGCTTTTGTAGGAGCCTTTGCTTACACTCTTAGAGGTATAGCTGAACAGATTCAAATGTCACAAGTCTTACACACTGTTTATGGACTTGCTCTCGTTATTGGAGGAATTTCCTTCGTTTTAGCCATGTATTATCTTGGTAAAAGTCGAGAAGTTTATACTCTTTATCAAAGGGGGACAGAGGAAGAAGATAGTGATCAGACTTATGTAAGAGCCTATCGTTACTTAGATTATGGTTTGGTTTCTTCAAATGTTTTGATGATAGCAATGATGACCAGTGGGATCATATTGATTTCTCCGATATTTAAGAATACCTTGCTAATTTTTCCTGCTCTTATTCTATTATGCTTATACATTATTGTTGCCAATTACTTGCTGCGAACTATTTTTATCGTTAGACACTATAAACTGTCTGTTTATTACACTCCAAAAGATATTTTAGCCTATCTTAACAGTTATGATGAGGGAGAAAAGCAGGCGGAGATGGAAAGTGCCTATTTAACTCTGTTTAGGTTGAATCAGATTTTACTGCCATCACTCTATTTTTTATTGATAGTATTATCAGTTGTTTTACGAGAAATACAAGTAGTTGCCTTAGTTCTTTTAGTCGTCATTCATCTTTATATAACTATCGCACAATTAAGAAAAACAAAACGTTATTTTAAATAAAAGGAGTTTCTATGATTCGTGTTGAAAATGTAAGCAAAAGTTTTGGGAACAAAAAAGCCCTTCATCAGATTTCTTTTGAGATTAAGGAGGGTGAAATCTTTGGTTTTCTTGGGCCTTCTGGTTCAGGTAAAACAACCATGATCAATGTCTTAACTGGCCAGTTAACTGCAGATCAAGGTAACACAATTTTGTTAGGCAAGAATTCTCAAGATTTAACCTCAAATGATTTGGAACAAATCGGTATAGTTAGTGATGGCAGTGGTTTTTATGAAAAGATGAGTCTTTACAAAAATCTTCTCATTTACGCTAAGTTATATGGCCTCAAGTCAGATAGAGTAAATCAGGTGCTCAAACAGGTTGGTTTGGCAGATGCTAAAGATATTATCGCAGAAAAACTGTCTACAGGAATGAAACAACGAATGTTCTTGGCCCGTGCCCTTCTTAATGCTCCTAAGATTCTTTTTCTAGATGAGCCAACCAGTGGGCTAGACCCTACAACATCTAAGATGATTCATACCCTACTTCAAGAATTAAAGCAAGCTGGGACAACTATCTTTCTGACCACGCATGATATGAATGAAGCAACTTTGCTTTGTGATCGCTTATCTCTTTTAAATAAGGGAAATTTAATAGAGTATGGAAGTCCACAAGAGATTATTCAAAAATACCATGTGGATAAGAAAGTACGTGTAGGTTATAAAGATGGAAGAGAACAAATAGTTCTGTTTGAAGAATTGCCGCATTTAGACACGACAGATTTGATGGTTGTTCACTCTTGTGAACCAACTTTAGAAGAGATCTTTATCAGATTGACAGGAGAAAAGTTAGATGTTTAGAAAATTAAATGCCTTACTATGGTTAAGATTACAAGTTCTTATTAGCAATTCAACTTTGTTAGCCACTTTATTGATGCCTTTTGGTATTGCTGTTTTATTAAATGAATTTTTAAATAAGAATGGAGAAGTGAGCCTATTTTTACTATCTGCTAGCTTGACGATGGTCTTGAGCATGGGAAGTGGTTACATGGTATCGATTATGATGGCAGAAGATAAGGAAAAACGAAATCTCAAATCACTCATTCTAAGTGGTGTGACAGCAACAGAATATACTTTCAGTATGCTTGTTCTCCCTATTCTGATAATGTTACTTGCTATGATTGTGCTTCCCATCTATCTTAAAGTAAACGTATCTGGTTATTTATTTGCCTATGCTATCTATTTGCTTCTAGCAACTATTTGTATTATTTTTCTCAACCTTCTAATCGGTGCAGTATCAGATACTCAATCTAAAGCGCAAGTCTATAGTATCTTTCCTATGTTAATTGTCTCTTTTTTACCCACGATTGCTTCTCAAAATGATACGGTTCAAAAACTGTTGGACTATTCTTTTATCGGTCCTTTTGTAGGTCTATTAAAAGAAGGTGGAGGAGAATTGTCTCTGGAAAATCTTGGTCTTTTATTGTCATGGGTCCTTGTTCTAGGCCTAGCATGTCTCTTTGAATTGAAAAATAGTTATAAAGGAAAATAGGAGAATCTTATGAAAACACTTCAAAATATCGGTTGGTATAGTCTTACTTTCTTATCATTTATTATGGTCTATAGTTTTATTCAGGGCGTAGGCTTAGAAACCATGAAAATAGGTGCGCCTGAATATGTTGCTGTCCCAATTTATGTCTTATTAGCAGGAATTTTCACCTTCGTTACCTACAAGTGGTATAAGACAGGAACCGTTACGATTGAAAAAACAGCCCTTAACAAATACATCTGGTTGCCTGCCTTGGTATGGGCCCTTGTCATTGTTGCCCAATTCTTTTTGCCAAATGATCCATCAGTCAATCAACAGACGGCAGAACAATTGACTCATAATCAACCTCTCTTCGCTTTCTTCATGATAGTTGTCTTTGCGCCCCTGACAGAAGAGTTAACCTTTAGAGGTATGCTAGCTCGTTATGTCTTCCCTCAGCAGGATAACATCAAGCAGACAGCTCTCTTTCTACTAGTAACAAGCATCATCTTTGCCCTTGTTCATTTCCCTGGAACTCCACAACAATTCCTAGTGTATGGTTCCCTCGGTTTGAGCTTGGGGTTGGCTTATATCAGCAAGGGTGGACTGGCTTACAGCATTGCTTTACATGCTTTAAATAATTTAATCGGATTTTTAATGATTCTCATGCTATAATAGACTCAGGAGGAAGTCATGAAACGAGTGATATTATTAGCAGTGATTCAGGCAGTTGTTCTCTTCTTTATCATTGGAGCGCTTGCCTATGCTTTTAAAGGGGATTTCTTTTATAACCATCTAGCAGTTATCTTTGCACCAATCGCAGGGATTATGCGATTTGCGACAGCCTATGCAACGGAGATTGTTCTCCCTAAAAAGGCTGCAGAGATTGCTGAAAAGCGAAAAAAATAAAGAAATACCAAGTAAAATAAGATCCAGCGAATGACTTTGCTGGATTTTTTCATTTATAGCAGGATTCTTCTCAACTTTTCTGATGATTTTCATGAAGAGCCTGCGCTTTTATGGTAAAATAGTAACAGAATAAAAGAGGAGAGAAAACATGAAACGTAGTATGTATGCTGGTCGTGTTCGTGAGGAGCACATCGGACAAGAAATTACCTTGAAAGGCTGGGTTGCACGTCGTCGTGACCTTGGTGGTTTGATCTTTATCGACCTTCGTGACCGTGAAGGGATTATGCAGTTGGTTATCAATCCTGAGAAAGTTTCTGCGGAAGTGATGGCAACAGCTGAAAGCCTTCGTAGTGAATTTGTCATCGAGGTGACTGGACAAGTTGCAGCACGTGAGCAGGCCAATGATAAATTGGCGACTGGAGCGGTTGAACTGAATGTAACGGCTCTTACTGTGCTTAACACAGCCAAAACAACACCATTTGAAATCAAGGATGGCATTGAAGCGAACGATGATACGCGTCTACGTTACCGTTACCTTGACCTTCGTCGTCCAGAGATGTTGGAAAACCTTAAACTTCGTGCCAAGGTAACTCATTCTATCCGTAACTACTTGGATGAGTTGGAATTTATCGATGTGGAAACACCATTCCTTTCTAAATCAACACCAGAAGGGGCGCGTGACTACTTGGTGCCATCTCGTGTTAATAAGGGCCATTTCTATGCCCTTCCTCAAAGTCCGCAGATTACAAAACAGTTGTTGATGAATGCTGGATTTGACCGTTACTACCAAATCGTTAAATGTTTCCGCGATGAAGATTTGCGTGGTGACCGTCAGCCTGAATTTACCCAGGTCGACTTGGAAACTTCATTCCTTACTGAGCAAGAAATCCAAGATATCACAGAAGGCTTGATTGCGCGCGTGATGAAGGAAACAAAAGGGATTGAAGTAACACTGCCATTCCCTCGAATGAAGTATGATGATGCTATGGCTCTTTATGGTTCTGACAAGCCTGATACTCGTTTTGAGATGTTGCTTCAGGACTTGACAGATCTTGTCAAGGGTGTAGATTTCAAAGTCTTCTCAGAAGCTCCTGCGGTTAAAGCCATTGTAGTTAAAGGTGCAGCAGACAATTACTCTCGTAAAGATATTGACAAGATGACAGAGGTAGCTAAGCAGTATGGTGCTAAAGGTCTTGCTTGGGTCAAGGTAGTTGACGGTGAATTAAACGGACCAGTTGCGAAATTCTTGACTGGTATCCAAGCAGACTTGGCAACAGCGCTTGGTCTTGAAGATAAAGACTTGGTTCTCTTTGTTGCTGATACGCTTGAAGTAGCTAATGCAACACTTGGAGCCCTTCGTGGACGTATTGCTAAAGAATTAGGCTTGATTGATCAGGATAAATTTAACTTCCTTTGGGTTGTTGACTGGCCAATGTTTGAATGGTCTGAAGAAGAAGGCCGTTATATGAGCGCCCACCATCCATTTACCCTTCCTCAAGCAGATACTGCTCATGAACTCGAAGGTGAATTGGCTAAGGTTCGTGCCATTGCCTATGATATCGTCTTGAATGGTTATGAACTTGGTGGCGGTAGTCTTCGTATCAACCAAAAAGAACTTCAAGAACGTATGTTCAAAGCTCTTGGTTTCTCAGCAGAAGAAGCAAATGACCAGTTTGGTTTCCTTTTGGAAGCTATGGACTATGGATTCCCACCACACGGTGGCTTGGCTATCGGTCTTGATCGTTTTGTCATGTTGCTTGCTGGAGAGGAAAATATCCGTGAAGTCATTGCCTTTCCTAAGAATAACAAGGCTAGCGACCCAATGACGCAAGCACCATCAACAGTAGCTCTTAAACAACTAGAGGAACTTAATCTACAAGTAGAACAAGATGAAACAAACGAAACTAACTAAAAAGTGGTACCATTATCTTCGTCGCTTTGCTTATCGAGTAAAGATTTTGCGTGTTTTACAAAGTATTTCTCGAGAAAAATACGATGAAAAAATCTCAGCTTCTCTGGTATATGGTTTTCTATCAGCAGTAGCCGTCAATTTCTTTTTCCAACCAGGGCACGTTTATTCAAGTGGTGCGACAGGTTTGGCCCAGATTATATCTGCCCTTAGTAACCACTGGTTTGGTTTTCATTTCCCGATTTCAGTAGCCTTTTATGCCATCAATATTCCTCTCATGATTTTGGCCTGGTACCAAATTGGGCATAAGTTCACGATTTTTACCTTTATCACGGTATCCATGAGCTCGCTCTTTATCCAGTTTGTGCCAGTGGTGGTCTTAACAGAGGATCCCATCATCAATGCCCTTTTTGGGGGTGTCGTTATGGGACTGGGGATCGGCTTTGCTTTACGTCATAACATCTCCAGTGGTGGAACAGACATTGTCAGCTTAACCATTCGTAAGAAGACTGGGCGTAACGTCGGAAGTATCTCTTTCTTGGTCAATGGCACAATCATGCTGATTGCAGGAGTGACCTTTGGTTGGAAATATGCCCTTTATTCCATGATTACCATCTTTGTATCAAGTCGTGTGACAGATGCAGTTTTCACCAAACAAAAACGCATGCAGGCTATGATTGTCACTAGCAATCCAGATGCCGTCATTGAGAAGATCCATAATAAATTGCATCGTGGAGCAACCATGATCCATGATGCTGAAGGAACTTATAACCACGAACGTAAGGCTGTTTTGATTACAGTTATCACTCGTGCAGAGTTCAATGATTTTAAATTGATCATGAAGCAAGTCGATCCAACAGCCTTTGTTTCTGTTTCAGAAAATGTTCATATTCTAGGACGATTTGTCGAAGTCGAAAACTAATCAATTATAAAAATAGATTACAAAAAACCAACTCTAAGCAAAAAATGTTAGAGTTGGTTTTTCTTATTTTTCAATGATTTCATGTGCAATCACTTGACGATAGCAGATTTGACGATTTTCTTTGACATCATTGATGATTTGAAGAATCGTTTCAAACGAAGTGCGACCAAGAGCAAGACTATTAATATTGACATAGGCCGCTAGGTTTAATCTTGGATTAACAGAGTCAAAGCTGAGAACAGGGACATTAAGCTGATGTTCGTTGAGGTAGTTACAAACACCTTCAGCTAAGAGGCTATCTGTTGTGATAACAGCATCGGTTTTTGGATCGTATTCAAAAAGTTGTTTGCTAAATTTATAGCCCTTTTCTTCAAGAAATTCATCTGCAAAGAAGGTACGATGACTATCAAGATCTAGTTTGTGTTCTTGAAGGGCTTGCTCGTAACCTCTTAGACGATCCTGGGTAACGTAGAGTTTCTTGGTACCACCGATGAAAGCAATGCGGCTGCATCCTTTTTTGATGAAGTATTCGGCTGCATCAAATCCGGCTTGGATGTTATCGTTGTCAACAAGCGGAATAAAAGGTGATAGTGATTTCCCAAGGATGAGGAAGGGAAATTGTTCTTCAGTAACGAGTTTAACCAAGGGGTCATTTTCTTGGGCATACAAGAAGATAAGACCGTCTACACGCTTTCCATAGACCATCTGTGAAATGGCATTTAAGCGCTCTTTTTCGTCTTTTCCAGTTGCAATCTGGATGGCATAGTGGTTTTCTGAAGCAACTTGTGCAATCCCTCTAAGGACAGAAGGAAAGAAAGGATTTTGATAGAAAACGTCTGAATCATCTGGAAGAACCAAGCCGATAACCTGCGTATAACTACTAACCAGGCTTCGGGCATTAAGATTAGGATGATAGTTGAGTTCCTTCATAGCTTTTCGAACTCGTTTTTTGGTTTCATCACTAATGGTTGATTTGTTTTGAATAACACGGGTTACGGTTGAGGGTGAAACACCTGCAGCCTTGGCCACGTCTTTAATCGTAACAGGCATAATAATCTCCTACTTATGGTAGTCTGGATCACGGAAATGCGTTTTGTAAAAGATAGTGACCAGGTATAGAACAAATAAAATGTTTTGAACAGTAATCAAAGTTGCCATATTTTGGCCTAGGAGACCGAGAATCATGGCAAGTAAGGTTGGTAATCCTAAACAGTTCAAAATGAAATGATAGCACTCTTTGTAGCTTTTAAATGAAAAGAGACGCGATTTTTTCGTAAAGTAGAGCAAGAGGCTAGCACCTAAAGCAACAATAAAAAAATTAAGTCCAAAGAGGAAGCTAGAACCAAGCACAAGAAAGAGACTAATATAGACGCGATTCTGTTGATACCAGTCTTTAGAAATGGCTTGTGTTAAGCTTTCCTTGCTTTGGAAGCTCTCAGTCGTTATCGCGTGATAGCGAATGCTGGTCAATTCTTTTCCTTGCTTACTGATGATGAGTTTCTCAGGTTCAAAGTTCAGAAGTAATTCCTCAGGGAAGTTTGAACTAGAAGGGTCTCCGATTTGGATAGAAGCTTGATGAGGAGATGAACCTGTATAGCTCAACTTACCATCTACAATCTTTGCATTGGCAGCCAAATCCTGAACCACACTATCCGTCAAAGGAGTGTAGACATCATCGATGAAAGTTTCTAAAGGATGAGTTTCCTGAGAACTGTTCTGGATGGCAATAGGGACCATAGACAAGCTAATCAGGAAAATACTGGTAAAAATCAGTTGAAACCAGTTGAGACCAAAACGTTGAGATAGGGGCTTACGAAATCCCCAGATACTATTAAAATAAGAAAATGGATATGGTAACATAAATCTCTTTCTATAGGCATTTTTCTATATGAGTATTATATAGAGAAATGTATTTTATTTCAAGCAGGGGAGACAAATCCTTGTTAAAAGTAGACTTTTAATAAAAATTATCAACTAACCATGAGGGGATTTTCAATAAGTTCTTGTTTTTCATCAGACTATATCAGCACAAGTTCAAAAAAGAAAAAGGATGGCGGGAGTATATTACCCCTTGTCGCCACCACTTGTAAGTCCTGAAACAAAGTTCTTTTGTAGGAAGAAGAAGAGAATACAGATTGGAAGGGCGATGAGGATAGCACCTGCTGAGAAGTAGGCGATCTTCATGTTTTTCACATTGCTAACGAAGGTTTGGAGACCTACGGCAACGGTAAAGTATTCTTTCTCACGAAGCAAGAAACTAGAGAGGATGTAGTCTCCGAAAGGTCCCATGAAGGCCCAGAGAGCTTGTACAGCAACCATTGGGCGAACCAGTGGAAGAACAATTTGCCAGAAGCGGCGGAAGTGTCCTGCACCGTCTAGTTTTGCAGATTCGTCTAGAGACATTGGCACTGTATCGAAGTAGCCTTTCATGAGCCAAGCATTCATTGGGATACCTCCACCAACGTAGAGGAAGATGAGGAACCAGCTGTGGTTAAGGGCGTTCAACATAAGTGCCATAACGAAGAAGGCAGTCAAAGCGGCCATTGTTGGCACCATTTGGATAATCAAGAAGAAGACCAAACTTTGTTTACGAGCCAAGAAGTTGTAACGGCTATAAGCATAACCAGCAAGTACGATAATACTTGTTTGCACAACCATGGTAATCAAGGCGATAATCAAAGTATTGAGGTACCAAGTACCGTATAAGGTTTCAGTGAAGAGTCCTTTAAAGTTATCAAAATTAAAATCGATGTTGCTGTCTAGTTTAAAGGCTGCCACGTTACCTGCCTTGAAGGCTGACATGATAGTAATCAACAGTGGATAGATAATCACGATTGAAAGGCCAATCAAGTAAAGGTAAGTAAGGGTTTGAGTCAGTCTACGTTTGAGTTTAATTGAGTTATTCATCTTAGACGTCCTCCATATCAAATGCGTGTAGTTTCTTGAATGCGATCATAGAGATTGAGATGACAATGATAGAAATAATCAAGGTAACAGCTGCCGCCATAGAGTATTGAGGAGATGTACCTGTTGTCAAGCGGTAGATCCATGAGATCAAGATATCAGTTGAACCAGCTCCCCCTCCGACAGTACCAGGTCCTCCACCATTGAAGAGGTACATGATAGAGAAGTTGTTAAAGTTGAAGGTGTATTGGCTAATCAAAGTAGGTGCTGCAACAGCCAAGATCATTGGGAAAGTGATGTTGCGGAATTTTTGCCAAGCATTGGCACCGTCAATATAAGCTGCTTCGTAAAGGTCGTTAGGAATAGATTGCAAGATACCCAAAGTCAAAACGTAGATATATGGGAATCCAAGCCAGCCTTGCATCATAATCAAGGCAACCTTAGTCCAAGTTGGGTCTGTTTTCCAAGGAATAAGCGCCCCATCAAGGAAAGGAAGAACCTTAGCAAAGAGAGGGATAACTTGGGTATTGATTGCTCCAACACTATCGTTAAACATGTTTGAGAATGTCAAGATAGTGATGAAGGCTGGGACAGCCCAAGGAAGAAGGAAAATAACACCAAAGATACGTTTTCCTTTGATAAATGGTTGGTTAGCAATGATAGCTGTGAAGATACCAATCACGATCTGTAAAGTTGAGGCAGATAAAGCCCAAATGATAGTCCAAGAAAGAACAGAACCAAAGGCAGAACGGAAGGTGCTCAAGCTCCAAATGTTTGTAAAGTTGGTCAAACCAACCCAGTCTAACAATTTGTTTGGTGGCAAGTGTTGGAAGTCATAGTTTGTGAAGGCAATCATCAAGGTTACGACAACGGGGAAGATGATTGCAAAGGTCATGGCAATATAAGACGGAATAATCAAGAGATAAGGGAAGCCATTTTCATAGATTCCTTTGATCATATCTTTTAGCGTAAGTGGTACTGGAATTCCATTGTTAATACGTTTTGCGATAGTATGTGCATCTTTAATATTTGAGAAATAAAAGAGTACATAAACGACTACAAAGATTAAATGGAAGGCACCACGAATCAGCATGAAGAGGGAATTATCACGACCTGGCTTGTCACCAAGAGTAATGAGGTTGCTCAATTCAGGGGCTGCAAGTGCTAGGAAATAAAGGACAAATACGATGGTTACACCAAGGAAGATAAAACCTTTTGCCTTTTGTTTGTTGTAAATCTGTCCTAACCCAGGAATGAGAGACAGCAGTGCTGCTTTACTAGGTTGTTGCTTTTCCATAATAACTCCTTTCATAGGATACTGGTTTCTAATTAAAACCTAAACTATATATGTTTTCTATTGATAAATTCAAAGGGGGATTTGAATTCCACCCCCCTTGAACAAATTTTTTATTCACCAAATTTTTGTTTGATTGTTTCTTTGATCAATGTTACAGCATCGTTTGCAGCTGTCTTAGCATCTTTCTTACCACTTACAGCTTCAAATAGCATTGTTTTAGCTGGGTCCCAAACAGCTGACATTTGAGGGATGTTTGGCATTGGTTGAGCATTTTGGAACTGTTTGATAACAGCTGTTGTCAACTCATCGTTTTTACCTTCAGCATATGAACGAGCCTCAGTGTTAGCTGGGATTTCGTTAGTTTTATCGTAGAAGGCTTTTTGTTCTTCAGTTGAAACAAGGAAGTCTACAAATTTTTGAGCAGCTTCAAGGTTCTTAGTACTTGATGGGATGATCCAAGCTTTACCACCACCGAATGTTTCATAGTTTTTACCGTTTGGAAGAGTTGGGATAGTTGCAACACTGTAGTTTACTTTAGCATCTTTGAAGGCCTGAGCTTTCCAAGGACCATCGATGATAGCAGCTGTTTTACCTTCTTGGAATTGAGTTTGGATTAGGTTTGGAGCTCCTTCTGTATCTTGCATACCTTTAGGCCATTTTTCGTACCAAGTTTTAGCGTAGTTGATAGCAGTGATAGCTCCTTCGTTTGCAAGTCCGATATCTTTAGGATCTTTACCGTTTTGGCCGAATACGTAACCGCCGTTACCAGCAAGAAGTCCGTATGCATAGTAGAAGTTTGTCCAGTCAGCAAGGAAGGCAGTTGTTTTACCATCTTCACCAGCGAAGGCATATTTGCTATCTTTAGCAAGTTCTTCTAATTCAGCAAAAGTTTTTGGAGCTTCTTTAATCAAGTCTTTATTATAGTACAAAACAAGTGACTCGATAACAGCAGGAGCACCGTAAACTTTACCGTCAGCAGCTGTTACAAGAGATTTAGTTTTATCATCTGTTTTAGCACCGTCGCTCAATTTCACTTCTGAAAGTTGTCCGTCTTTACCAAGGCTACCTACTCGGTCGTATGGTGCCATCATAACGTCAGCAGCTTTACCAGATTGGTTATCTAGAGAAAGGTTATCGAGACCACCCATTTGGTCTCCTGTTTTGATAGTAACTTTTACTCCAGCTTCTTTTTCGTAAGCTTGTGCAGCTGATTCAGCAAATGCTTTATATTGGTCTTCAACGTATAAAGTAAGTTCTTTACCTTCAGATGAACCAGAATCAGCCGCTTTATCAGCAGTTTTGCTTCCGCAAGCTACCAAAAGCAAGCTAGCAAGAGTAGCAGTACCAAGTACAGCTGCGCTCTTCATGAATTTAGTTGACATAGTGTATTCCTCCTAAAGAATAACAAATTTTAATTTCGAGGAAACGCAAACGTTTTCCCTTATGACCATAGTATAGCACAAACAGAAAACGGTTGCAAGCGTTTTTTTGAAAAAATTTTAAAAAGCTTGTTGCTGGCTAATTCCTAAAATTGTTTGTATAATAGAAGAGAAATAGAAAATCATGCAAATTTCGATTCAAAAATAATTGAAGGGAAACGATTGCATGATTGGGATGCTTAATGAAAGGATTTTAAAAATAAGAATATAGTAACTTAAAAGTTTATCAATAAAAAATAAATCATAAAAGTTTTTTAAAAACGCTTGCATTTCTTTTTGAAATGGGTTATACTTTACTTAGCGCAAACGTTTGCGCACAAATTTGAAACAATTAATTAAAAAAACACTTGAGGTGCTATTATGAAAAAACGTCAAAGTGGTGTGTTGATGCACATCTCATCACTTCCAGGAGCTTACGGAATCGGATCATTTGGTCAAAGCGCCTATGATTTCGTTGACTTCTTGGTTCGTACCAAACAACGTTACTGGCAAATCCTTCCTTTAGGAACAACAAGCTACGGAGATTCTCCTTATCAATCTTTCTCAGCCTTTGCTGGGAACACTCATTTTATCGATCTTGATATTTTGGTAGAGCAGGGCTTGTTAGAAGCAAGTGATCTTGAGGGAGTAGACTTCGGTAGCAACCCAACTGAAGTTGATTACGCTAAGATTTATTACGCACGTCGTCCGCTTCTAGAAAAAGCAGTTAAACGTTTCCTTGAAGTTGGGGATGTCCAAGATTTTGAAAAATTTGCTCAAGAGAACCAATCATGGCTTGAACTTTTTGCAGAGTATATGGCTATCAAAGAGCATTTTGATAATCTCGCTTGGACAGAGTGGCCAGATGCAGATATTCGTGCGCGTAAAGCTTCAGCTCTTGAAAGCTACCGTGAACAATTGGCAGACAAACTTGTTTACCACCGTGTAACCCAATATCTCTTCTTCCAACAATGGTTGAAATTGAAAGCATACGCTAACGAAAACCACATCGAAATTGTGGGGGATATGCCGATCTATGTTGCTGAAGATTCAAGCGATATGTGGGCAAATCCACACCTCTTTAAAACAGATGAAAACGGGAAAGCAACTTGCATCGCAGGATGCCCACCAGATGAGTTTTCTGCGACTGGTCAGCTTTGGGGGAACCCAATCTATGACTGGGAAGCAATGGATAAAGATGGCTACAAATGGTGGATTGAACGCTTGCGTGAAAGCTTCAAAATCTACGATATCGTGCGTATCGACCACTTCCGTGGATTTGAATCTTATTGGGAAATTCCAGCTGGTTCTGAAACAGCAGCACCTGGTAAATGGGTGAAAGGACCTGACTACAAACTCTTTGCAGCGGTTAAAGAAGAACTTGGTGACTTGAACATCATCGCAGAAGACCTTGGATTTATGACTGACGAAGTTATCGAGCTTCGCGAGCGCACTGGATTCCCAGGAATGAAAGTCCTTCAATTTGCTTTCAATCCAGAACACGAAAGTATCGACAGCCCACACTTGGCACCAGCCAACTCAGTTATGTACACTGGAACACACGATAACAACACTGTTCTTGGTTGGTACCGTGATGAGATTGATGATCCAACTCGTGAGTACATGGCTCGTTACACAAACCGTAAAGAGTACGAAACAGTGGTGCATGCTATGCTTCGTACAGCTTTCGCATCAGTAAGTTTCATGACGATTGCTACTATGCAAGATTTGCTAGAGTTGGATGGTTCAGCTCGTATGAACTTCCCATCTACTCTTGGTGGAAACTGGTCATGGCGTATGACAGAGGAACAATTGACTCCTGCTGTCGAAGAAACTTTGCTTGACTTGACTACAATTTATCGCCGTATCAATGAAAATTTGGTAGAATTAAAGAAATAAGACATTATCAGGAGACACAAAAATGTTACCATTAAAAGAATTTGTACAAAATCGTTACAATAAATCTATCGCAGAATGCAGCAACGAAGAGCTTTATCTTGCTCTTCTTAACTACAGCAAACTTGCTAGCAGCCAAAAACCAGTGAACACTGGTAAGAAAAAAGTTTACTACATCTCAGCTGAGTTCTTGATTGGTAAACTCTTGTCAAACAACTTGATTAACCTTGGTCTTTATGACGAAGTTAAAAAAGAACTTGCTGATGCAGGTAAAGAGTTGATCGAAATTGAAGAAGTAGAATTGGAACCATCACTTGGTAACGGTGGTTTGGGACGTTTGGCAGCCTGCTTTATCGACTCAATCGCTACACTTGGTTTGAACGGTGACGGTGTTGGTTTGAACTACCACTTCGGTCTTTTCCAACAAGTTCTTAAAAACAACCAACAAGAAACGATTCCTAACGCTTGGTTGACTGACCAAAACTGGTTGGTTCGTTCAAGCCGTAGCTACCAAGTACCATTTGCACACTTTACATTGACATCTACTCTTTACGATATCGATGTACCTGGATACAAAACAGCTACTAAAAACCGTTTGCGTTTGTTTGACTTGGATTCAGTTGATTCTTCAATCATCAAAGATGGTATCAACTTTGACAAGACAGATATCGCTCGTAACTTGACTCTTTTCCTTTACCCAGACGATAGCGATAAACAAGGTGAATTGCTCCGTATCTTCCAACAATACTTCATGGTTTCAAACGGTGCGCAATTAATCATCGATGAAGCAATCGAAAAAGGAAGCAACTTGCACGACCTTGCTGACTACGCAGTTGTACAAATCAACGATACTCACCCATCAATGGTTATCCCTGAATTGATCCGTCTTTTGACTGAACGTGGTATCGAGCTTGATGAAGCAATCTCTATCGTTCGTAGCATGACTGCTTACACAAACCACACAATCCTTGCTGAAGCCCTTGAAAAATGGCCTCTTGAATTCTTGGAAGAAGTGGTTCCTCACTTGGTACCAATCATCAAAGAATTGGATCGCCGTGTTAAAGCAGAATACAAAGATCCAGCTGTTCAAATCATCGATGAGAATGATCGTGTACACATGGCTCACATGGATATCCACTACGGATACAGTGTTAACGGGGTTGCGGCTCTTCACACTGAAATCTTGAAGAACTCAGAGTTGAAAGCTTTCTACGACATCTACCCAGAAAAATTCAACAACAAAACAAACGGTATTACTTTCCGTCGTTGGCTCATGCATGCTAACCCAAGCTTGTCTCACTACTTGGATGAGATTCTTGGACGCGAATGGCACCACGAAGCTTCTAAATTGGAAGACCTTCTTTCATACGAAGATAAGGCTGCTGTCAAAGAAAAATTGGAAAGCATTAAAGCTCACAACAAACGTAAATTGGCTCGTCACTTGAAGGAGCACCAAGGTGTGGAAATCAATACAAACTCTATCTTTGATATCCAAATCAAACGTCTCCACGAGTACAAACGTCAACAAATGAACGCTTTGTATGTCATCCACAAATATCTTGACATCAAGGCTGGTAACATCCCTGCTCGTCCAATCACAGTATTCTTTGGTGGTAAAGCAGCTCCTGCTTACACAATTGCTCAAGACATCATCCACTTGATTCTTTGCTTGTCAGAAGTAATCGCGAACGACCCAGAAGTAGCCCCACACTTGCAAGTGGTTATGGTTGAAAACTACAACGTTACTGCAGCAAGCTTCTTGATCCCAGCATGTGACATCTCAGAACAAATCTCATTGGCTTCTAAAGAGGCTTCAGGTACTGGTAACATGAAATTCATGTTGAACGGAGCTTTGACTCTTGGTACTATGGACGGGGCTAACGTGGAAATCGCTGAATTGGTTGGCGACGAAAACATCTACATCTTCGGTGAGGATTCAGAAACTGTTATCGACCTTTACGCGAAATCAGCATACAAATCAAGTGAATTCTACGCACGTGAAGCTATCAAACCATTGGTTGACTTCATCGTGAGCGACGCTGTTCTTGCAGCTGGAAATAAAGAGCGCTTGGAACGTCTTTACAACGAATTGATCAACAAAGACTGGTTCATGACTCTTCTTGACTTGGAAGACTACATCAAGGTTAAAGAGCAAATGCTTGCTGACTACGAAGACCGTGACGCATGGTTGGATAAAGTCATCGTTAACATTGCCAAAGCAGGATTCTTCTCATCTGACCGTACAATCGCTCAGTACAACGAAGATATCTGGCACTTGAACTAAGATATAAAATTTAATAGTTAGTACACTATCTAGCAAAAAAGCGAGTTTCAATTGAAATTCGCTTTTTTTGAATGTTATGGATTTGAGGTTGACTGGTCTCAAAAGAAAAGATAATTTGTCAATAATTTCTAGACTTAAAAATCAGACCTAGCGAACACTAAGAAGGCTGGTTGTACTACCTTTAAACCTCAGGTTCTTCTTAGCTATTACCTCAAATTTCTTGTATTTGTTTACAAACAGTATTATAATATTATTATAGTAAAGAAAGAGGGTGTTCTTATGTGGAAAAAATATTTTTCAAAATATAAATGGACTGATTTATTTTGGATTCTTTTTGTAATTTGGTCATGCCTTTATATGGGTAATAGTTTCTCGTTTCCGCTTACTCATCAAGAAATCTCTTTTCATGGATGTTGTTATGGGGTATCACTTGCCTTATATCACTTGCTATTTATTGATAAATTTGTCATTTCGAATCGAAAATAAATGGAGAGGTCAAAACTTTTAATACTTTTCGGAAAGACAGTTAAAATCGTGTTTTAAACCCGCATCTCAAGAAGAGGTGCGGGCTTTGTAGTATCTCAAAAATTTATTTACAGTGCTTTTCCGACCAGAATCTCTGCTTCGATGGTAATTTCTGTCAACTGACTCCAGTTAATCTTGCTCTGGTCGACATGAAAGAGCAGGGGCGTCATGCTGAGTAAGGCTTGGCGTTGCTCTGTTGTGATAGGTTTGGTCAGAGAAACAATCTGACTAGATTGGATGCTGAAGTGTTCTTGGAAGTGTTCCTTAATATCTTGATTAGAATAATCCTTCTTTGTCAGCTGGTCCTGTACCATTTGACGGATTTCCTTGAGGTGGTTTTCAGTAGGAATGACCTTGATTAAGATGCCGTCCTTTGATAAGACTCGTCGGAATTCTCCGTAGTTGGCAGGTGAGAAAATATCAAGTAGGATATCCATGCTGGCGTCTTTTATAGGAAGGCGAGCTAAGTCACCAACAAACCAATTGACTGCCCAGTTGGGTTCACTTTTGGCAGCGATTTGAATCGAGTCTTTTGAAATGTCAAAGGCATAAAAGGTTTTTTCAGGGTGCACTTCTTGGAGTTTACGAGAGTAGAAGCCTTCGCCACAACCTATATCCAAGACTATTTTTGCGGATGGTTTAGTCGCTAGTAAGTCCGAGATGCCTTCTAAAATAGCCTGATAAAACCCAGCTTCTAGGATTTGCTGGCGATTTTGGAAGTTTTCCTTGTCGTAGTTGGCAGATTGCTTGATTTGAGGTGCCAGATTGACATAGCCGAATTTTGCAAGGTCAAAAGAATGGCGATTATCACACTTGAGACTAGTTTCTACCAAGGTGAGTTTTTTTTGGCAGATAGGGCAGGAAAAGGCAGTCGCAGAAGCAAAACGCTGGAGTTTTGGTTTGAGGTTTGTATTCATAGTTTAAGTGTATCAAAAGAGGCAAATGAAAGCAACTTTAGGAATAAGTAGATGGGAGATTCAGTAGAAATAAAACTAATTCTCCAATTTATAGAATAAAATTGCTTTTATATCTAAATTTCTATATAATAATGATAAGGAGGAAATAAGTATGTTAAAAGAAGTATTAACCGTTGCAAAAGTTGCGAAAAAATCATCACTCTTTTTGGGTGGTGTCGCATTTGGTACCCTTGGCTTGAAAATCTTAGCAAGTAAGGAAGCTAAAAAAGGTTATTCTAAAGCTTTGGCTAAGGCTTACAAGTTGAAAGACGGGCTAGATGCATCTGTTTCTGTTGTGAAACAACATGGAGACGATGTCTTGCAAGATGCCAAATATTTGTACGAGCAAGAGAAAAAAGAAGAGCAATTAGATAGCCTTATAGGAGAATAATATGTCTTTTAAAGTGCTACATAGAGGATACCAACATATCCGACTATCATCTTCTTTTTCACTCACCTTGGATATTCAAGACTATCTTCGTTCCTTGGCGAGAGATGAAAAGGGGATTGAGTCTATCCAGTTTTACATGGATCAACAGCACTTTACTCTACGTATAAAAGAAGGCTTTTCTGTATTAGATAATGCAGAAGCCTTTTTAAAAAGAATTGATAAAGGGAAAGTTTCTGAGTTGATGACTCTTCCCATTCGTAGAGAAGAGAGTGCTTATTCTATTGTTTCAGGTGCAGCGATTAAGCGTGTACTTTTTCGTAGTTTTGTGCCGTATCCTATTCGCTATATATGGACTTGTTATCAGGCTTTTGGCTATATTAGAGAAGCCTATCAAACACTAGCGCGTAAGGAACTAACAATGGAAGTCTTGGACTGTTCGGCGATTTTATTGTCCTTGTTTATGAACCAATCCAAGACGGCAAGTAATATCATGTTTATGCTTGATTTGGGGAATCATTTAGATCAATGGTCCTTGAAAAAAACTGCAACGGATTTAGAACAGAGTCTTCTTGCAAAAGAGAGCGATGTATTCTTAGTACAGGGTGATACGGTTGTTAGTATCAAGAGTTCCGATGTTCAAGTAGGAGATGTCTTGGTCCTATCTCAAGGAAATGAAATTTTATTTGATGGACAAGTAGTTTCAGGTTTAGGTATGGTCAACGAAAGTTCCTTGACAGGAGAGAGTTTTCCAGTTGAAAAAAGAGAGTCTGATTTGGTTTGTGCAAATACAGTATTAGAAACTGGAGAGTTACGCATTCGTGTAACCGATAATCAGATGAACAGCCGTATTTTACAGCTGATTGAGTTGATGAAGAAATCTGAAGAAAACAAGAAAACGAAACAACGCTATTTCATCAAGATGGCGGACAAGGTCGTCAAATATAATTTCTTGGGGGCTGGGCTGACTTACCTATTAACAGGTTCTTTTTCTAAGGCTATTTCTTTCTTATTGGTCGATTTCTCCTGCGCTTTGAAAATCTCTACTCCTGTAGCTTATTTGACAGCTATCAAGGAGGGGTTGAACCGTGAAATGGTAATTAAGGATGGGGATGTTCTGGAGAAATATCTGGAAGTCGATACCTTCTTATTTGATAAGACGGGAACAATCACAACTAGTTATCCGATAGTTGAAAAGGTGTTACCTTTTGGAGACTATAGTGAGGAAGATATTCTCAGAATCAGTGCCTGTCTTGAGGAACACATTTATCATCCTATTGCTAATGCCATTGTCAAGCAAGCTGAGATAGAGGGGATTGAACATGAGGAAATGCATGGGAAACTCCAATATATTGCAAGTAAGGGGATCAAATCTCATATAGATGGGCAACCAGTTCTTATTGGGAATTATGTCTTGATGCAGGATGAACAGATTCATATCAGTTCAGAACAAAATGCTTTAATTGAAGAGTACAAGAGTCACTACAATCTCTTATTCTTAGCCTACCAGAATGAATTGATTGGAATGTTCTGTATTCATACTCCTTTGAGAAAAGAAGCAAAAGCAGCCTTGGAGAAACTTAAGGCACAAGGGAAAAAATTGATTCTGGCAACAGGGGACACCTTGGTTAGAACAGAGGAATTAGTCAAAGATTTGCCCTTTGATCAGGTCTATACAGACTTGAAACCTGATGGGAAATTTGAGCTAGTAGAGGAACTGCAGAAAGCAGGTCACACTATTTTGATGGTTGGAGATGGATTGAATGACTCAGCAGCTCTAACCCTATCAGATATCGGTGTGGTGATGAATGAGAGTGCAGACATTTCTAAGCAGATGAGCGATATCTTATTGTTAGATAATCGCTTGGATTTCTTCCAAGAGTTGGATTGGCTATCATCATCTTTGCAAACACTCATCAAGAAGAATATTCAAGATACCGTTATCGTAAATAGTAGTTTGATTGGCTTTGGCTTGTTTAATTGGCTCAGTCCTTCAAATCTCTCTATCTTACATAATCTAACAACCTTACGTATTGTACTGCGTAGCCTGTCTATTAAGGCTAGATAGATATGGTTATCAACAACAAAAAGGAGTTACCTTTCTCGAGGTTAACTCCTTTTTTTATAGGTAAATGTTGAACAGTTTAGTAAGTCAATACAAAATATTTCTTCTTCCCACGTCGGATAACAGTGAGTTCGTTCTCTAACTTATCTGCGTCACTCAAGACATAGTCAAGGTCTTGAATGCGGTCGCCGTTGACGTAGATGGCTCCGTTTTGAACATCTTCACGGGCTTGGCGTTTTGAGTTAACCACACCAGATGACACGAGAAGTTCTACGATATTGTGATTTTCATCTGCTTGTACTTGGTAGTTTGGCACGCCACGAAGTCCTTGTTTGAGTTCTTTGACAGAAAGGTTTTTGATATTTCCAGCAAAGAGTTGCTCAGTGATGTTAAGAGCTTCTTTGTAAGCTTCTTCTCCGTGAACAAGTGTTACGACTTCACGAGCGAGGACTTTTTGAGCCAAGCGTTCGTGTGGAGCTGCTTCAAATTGTTTGCGGATGTCTTCAATCTCATCAAGTGACAAGAAAGTAAAGATTTTCAAGAAGCGAACAGCGTCAGCGTCCATAACATTCATCCAGAATTGGTACATTTCGTATGGAGAAGTCTTTTCAGGGTTGAGCCAAACAGCGTTCCCTTCAGATTTACCAAATTTCTTACCAGTTGCGTCTGTGATGAGTGGAACAGTGATAACATGGCCAGTCTTGTCAGCTTTACGACGAAGCAATTCTGTACCAGCTGTCATATTTCCCCATTGGTCAGAACCACCGATTTGGAGGGTTACATTGTGGTCTTGGTTAAGGACAAAAAAGTCGTACCCTTGCATGATTTGGTAGGCAAACTCAGTGTAAGAAATCCCTGTTTCGATCCGTTTCTTCACAGACTCCTTGCTCATCATGTAGTTGACAGTGAAGTATTTTCCGATATCACGGAGGAAGTCAATGAAGCTGATGCTGCCAAACCAGTCGTAGTTGTTGACCATGACAGCTTTATTTTCACCATTTTCAAAATCAAGAAAGCGAGAAAGTTGTCCTTGGATAGACTTGACCCAGCCATCTACTGTGTCTTTTGTTTGGAGACTACGCTCAGCATCTTTGAAGGACGGATCTCCGATGAGACCTGTAGCACCGCCAACGAGCGCATAAGGTTTGTGACCTGCTAACTGCAAACGACGACTTGTCAAAATTGCGACAAGGTGGCCTAGGTGAAGGCTGTCAGCAGTTGGATCGTAGCCAGTATAATAAGAAACTTGACCTTCTTCTAGGGCTTTACGCAAAGCTTCTTCATCAGTCGTTTGAAAAATCAAACCACGCTCTTTTAGCTCATCAAAAATGTGCATGTGTCTTTTCTCCTTTTTAAAATATTGTTTCTACCTATTGTACCACAAACTTAGCAAATAACCTAGTAAAATCGGGAAGAAAGTTGCTGCTTGGACTTTTTTGGAAACGAGTGAAATATGGTATAATAGCACTAGCTTATACTCAATGAAAATCAAAGAGCAAACTAGGAAGCTAGCCGAAGGCTGTACTCGAGTACGGCAAGGCGAGACTGACGTGGTTTGAAGAGATTTTTGAAGAGTATTATTTTCAGAGAAATAGATAAAAATAGTTGAGAAAGGGGCTGAAAAATGTCTCATATTATTGAATTGCCAGAAGTATTGGCCAACCAGATTGCAGCAGGAGAAGTTATCGAGCGTCCTGCTAGCGTTGTCAAAGAATTAGTTGAAAATGCTATTGATGCTGGCTCAAGCCAGATTATCGTTGAGATTGAAGAAGCTGGACTTAAGAAGATCCAAATCACCGATAATGGTCACGGGATTGCCCACGATGAAGTAGAGTTGGCCCTCCGTCGTCATGCCACTAGTAAGATTAAGAATCAAGCGGATCTTTTTCGGATTCGGACCCTCGGCTTTCGTGGTGAAGCCCTGCCTTCTATCGCATCTGTCAGTGTTTTGACTTTGTTGACAGCGGTGGACGGTGCCAGTCACGGGACCAAGCTAGTGGCTCGTGGGGGAGAAGTTGAGGAAATCATTCCAGCGACCAGTCCTGTTGGGACCAAGGTTTGTGTGGAGGATCTCTTTTTCAACACACCGGCCCGTCTCAAGTATATGAAGAGTCAGCAGGCAGAGTTGTCTCACATCATTGATATTGTCAACCGTCTGGGGCTAGCCCATCCTGAGATTTCTTTTAGCCTGATTAGTGATGGCAAGGAAATGACACGAACAGCTGGTACGGGTCAACTGCGCCAAGCCATTGCTGGGATTTATGGTTTAGCTAGTGCCAAAAAGATGGTTGAGATTGAGAATTCTGACCTAGACTTTGAAATTTCAGGTTTTGTGTCCTTGCCGGAATTAACGCGGGCTAATCGCAACTATATCAGTCTTTTTATCAATGGCCGTTATATCAAAAACTTCCTACTCAATCGTGCCATTTTAGATGGTTACGGTAGCAAGCTCATGGTGGGGCGTTTTCCACTAGCTGTCATTCACATTCATATTGACCCTTATCTAGCGGATGTCAATGTGCACCCGACCAAGCAAGAGGTGCGGATTTCCAAGGAAAGAGAATTAATGGCGCTGGTTTCAGAAGCTATTGCAAAGAGTCTCAAGGAACAGACCTTGATTCCAGATGCCTTGGAAAATCTGGCAAAATCTACTGTTCGCAATCGTGAAAAGGTAGAGCAAACAACTTTGCCACTGAGAGAAAATACGCTCTATTATGAAAAAAATGAACCGACAAGACCGACACAAGCTGAGGTGGCAGACCATCAGGTGATCCTTACTGAAGAGAAACAGGATTTGAATCTGTTTGCTAAGGAAACCTTGGACCAGCTGACCAAGCCTGCTAAACTGCATTTTGCAGAGAGAAAGCCTGCTAGCTATGACCAACTGGACCATCCAGAGTTAGATCTAGCTAGTTTGGATAAGGCTTATGATAAGTTGGAGCGGGAAGAATCTTCAAACTTCCCAGAGTTGGAATTTTTTGGTCAGATGCACGGGACCTACCTCTTTGCCCAAGGTAGAGATGGGCTTTACATCATAGACCAACACGCAGCTCAGGAGCGGGTTAAGTATGAGGAGTATCGCGAAAGTATTGGCAATGTTGACCAGAGCCAGCAGCAACTCCTAGTGCCCTATATCTTTGAATTTCCTGCGGATGATGCCCTTCGTCTCAAGGAAAGAATGTCTCTCTTAGAGGAAGTTGGCGTCTTTCTAGCAGAGTACGGGGAGAATCAATTCATCCTGCGCGAACATCCCATTTGGATGGCAGAGGAGGAAATCGAGTCTGGGATCTATGAAATGTGCGACATGCTCCTCTTGACCAAGGAAGTTTCTATCAAGAAATACCGAGCTGAACTAGCGATTATGATGTCCTGCAAGCGGTCCATCAAGGCCAACCATCGTATTGATGACCACTCGGCTAGACAGCTCCTCTATCAGCTCTCTCAATGTGACAACCCATATAACTGTCCGCACGGACGTCCTGTTTTGGTGCATTTTACCAAGTCAGATATGGAAAAGATGTTCCGTCGCATTCAAGAAAATCATACAAGCCTACGCGAACTAGGGAAATACTAAATTTAAAGGAAAATTATGTACGAATATCTAAAGGGTATTATTACCAAAATTACTGCTAAATACATTGTTCTAGAAGCTAACGGGATCGGCTACATTTTGCACGTGGCTAACCCCTATGCTTACTCAGGACAAGTCAATCAAGAAGCGCAAATCTATGTCCATCAAGTTGTTCGCGAAGATGCTCACCTGCTTTACGGCTTTCGTTCAGAAGACGAGAAAAAACTCTTTCTCAGCTTGATCTCGGTGTCAGGCATTGGTCCTGTATCAGCTCTTGCTATTATCGCAGCTGATGACAATGCAGGGCTCGTTCAAGCTATCGAGACAAAGAATATCACCTACTTGACTAAATTCCCTAAAATCGGTAAGAAAACAGCCCAACAGATGGTCTTGGATCTAGAAGGTAAGGTGGTTGTGGCCAGTGACGACCTCCCTGCTAAGACTGCTGTTCCATCTAGCAGTGACAATCAAGAATTGGAGGAAGCTATGGAAGCCATGTTGGCCTTGGGCTACAAGGCGGCTGAGCTTAAGAAAATCAAGAAATTCTTTGAAGGAACGACTGATACAGCTGAAAACTACATCAAATCTGCCCTTAAGATGTTGGTGAAATAGGAGATTTCTATGCCAAAACGCTGTGGCTGGGTCAAAATGAACAACCCGCTATATGTAGCTTACCATGATGAAGAATGGGGTCAGCCCCTCCATGATGATCAGGCCCTTTTTGAGTTGTTGTGTATGGAGACCTATCAGGCCGGTCTATCTTGGGAAACGGTGCTCAATAAACGCCAGGCCTTCCGTCAAGTTTTTCATGGTTACCAAATTCAAGCTGTTGCAGACATGACGGATGAAGAACTGGAAGCTTTGATGAATAATCCAGCAATTATCCGCAATCGTGCCAAGATTTTTGCGACGCGAGCTAATGCCCAGGCCTTTCTACAAGTTCAGAAAGAGTATGGCTCTTTTGATGCTTATCTCTGGTCTTTTGTGGATGGGAAAACCATGGTCAATGATATTCCGGACTACAGTCAAGCACCAGCCAAAACGCCTTTGTCTGAAAAAATATCCAAGGGTCTCAAAAAACGAGGCTTCAAGTTCACAGGACCAGTCGCTGTTTTATCCTTTCTACAAGCTGCAGGATTAGTTGATGACCACGAGAATGATTGTGAATGGAAGGGTCTTAAATGATGTCTAACAAAAATAAGGGAATTCTGATTTTTGCGATTCTCTATATAGTTCTCTTTGTGTTTGATGGTATACGAGTATTTGATGCTCCATTGCCTTCTTCTGCAGGGACTTATTTAGTCTATACCATCATGTTTGTGTATGGTTGCTTCTTATTTAAGTCACTATTGCTCCAAAAGTGGGAAGAGGTTAGAAGTTCTAAAAGGAAATTTATCTTTGGGGTTTTAAAAGGCTGGGTCTTGCTTTTCCTTTTAACCATTCTCTTTGGGCTCCTATCGGAAATAGTGAAACAGGTGTTGGGATTAAGCGGACAGGGACTAAACGAGGCTAATATACAAACTGCCTTTAAAGAGCAACCACTACTGATAGCGGTTTTCGCCTGCATCATTGGACCTTTAGTGGAAGAGCTCTTTTTCCGTCAAATTTTATTGAGATATTTGAGGAAAAGTCTGCCAACTTGGCTGAGTGTCTTTTTGGTTGGTCTTGCCTTTGCGCTTACTCATATGCACAGTTTGTCTTTGTCAGAGTGGGTCGGTTCAGTCGGTTATCTAGGTGGTGGCCTGGCCTTTTCAATTATTTATGTGAAAGAAAAGGAGAATATCTACTATCCCTTACTGGTTCATATGTTAAGCAACAGCCTTTCCTTGATCATTTTAGCTATCAGTAGTATGTGATGAAAATGCCAGTAATGATAATGAGAAAAAGCTGAGAAATTCATCTCAGCTTTCTTTGTTATAGTCAAAGCGAATGACTTGCTCCGTTGCGTCTACATACGCGTGGACTCCAAAGGGAACAATTGCTCTTGGTGTAGCATGGCCAACGTTTAGATTATAGACAATCGGGATATTGCTATCAATGGTGTCCATTAAAGCCTCCTTATAGTCGTCATAGAAGGTTTCATCCATAGGTTTTCCGACCAAGAGTCCACTGATAACTTCAAATATCCCAGTGTTCTTTAAAGCCTGCAACATTTTTTTGAAATCATCAGGTTCAGGCTTTTCTTCACTTGTTTCTAGCAATAGAATCTTTCCTTCCCAGTCGGATAAGTCAGGAAAAAGTTTGTATTTTTGGCAGAGGTCTGTGCTATCTGCGTGTAGAGAGTTGTCAAAGATATCGTAGAGGGATTCGAGGCAACCGCCGAGGATTTCCCCTTCGAATTGGGCATTTCCTTGCAACAAGTCAAAACCAGTGTTTGCATGACTGACACGAGGTGTCCCCAGAGCCTTGGGACTGAAGTCAGTTCTTTCCTCATACCAAACGTCACTAGGGCGGATTTCCGAGATTCTTCCCGTCTCAATCAATTCTTTGAAGTAGTGGAGGCTATATGGCAACATTTCTTTGTCTAACTCACAAATGTCTGCTAGAAATGATTGGCCGTAAAAAGTCTTGATGCCTAGTTTATGCAACATGAGGTGGTTCATGGTCGTATCCGAGAAGCCAAGAAAAATCTTTTGTTTGATAACTGTTTCTAGTTGGTCATTTTCAAAAAGATAGGGTAATAAACGATAGGTATCGT
Organism: Streptococcus oralis; assembly: GCF_964238205.1. Classification (GTDB taxonomy): domain Bacteria; phylum Bacillota; class Bacilli; order Lactobacillales; family Streptococcaceae; genus Streptococcus; species Streptococcus oralis_CZ. The sequence goes on along the minus strand of NZ_CAXSLF010000004.1, from coordinate 80,750 downwards.
CTCCACCGATGGCACATAGTATCATGTCGATGCTATCATCAGAAAAGGCCTGAATTAAATCCTCTGCACGTGCTTCAGGATGGTTCTTGATAAAGTCTAAGCCTTTTAGCGAATGAGGTAAAAAGATAGGATTGAGTCCGAGGTCCTTGAGACGTTGAATACCCAAGTCCACTTCGTGCTTGACAAAGTCTTCACCCATAGTCCCACTAGATAAACTTATAATACCAATAGTAGAAGTCATATATTATCCTCCTAAAAATAAATTGATGCTATTGTATCACAAAAGATGAGGGGAAACAACAAGAATTAGAGTCAGAAGAAGACTTTTAGATCGAGAAAATAGTAAAAAAGCAACCGCTCGATGTGGTTGCTTTTTATAGTAGTTGTATTCTTATAGAGCAGTAAGGAAAGTCAGTCCGCCAAGGATAACCCCGGCTGAGTTTGGAATGATTAGAATCCAGTCTTTCTTAGGCTCTTTTGTCCATCCATAAATGACCCAGATTAAGCAAGAGACTGCTGCTGATAAAGGTTGAAATGGTTGAGCTTTGTTTCCTTGTAAATTGGCAAAAATTTGAGGGATGTAGGCTATAAATACAATAATTCCGATAAAGGCACCAATTGAACCAACAATTTGATTAATTCTCTGTTTAGTCATATATATTTCTCCTTATTACTTTATTAGTATAACAGAAAAACAACTTGGATTCAAGGATAAAACCTTGGGATTCTAAGGAAAGCCTTTACATTAGAACGTTTTTAGAAAATGTAGCTACTCTTCTTTGGAGGATCGAAAAATGGTTTGGAGCCAGAATAAAAGTAGTCTGTCTACAAAACACACTACTTTTATTGTTTATCTTAATATCTAGCTGGTCCTGCACTTGCGCTCTTGATGTTGAAGCGTTTCTTGAGGTAGAAACGTAGGGCAAGGAGAGCTCCACCGATCACCAACAAAACAAGTGGAGGGAGACTAATGTTGATGGCTTGTGGAATGAAGTTACTCAAGAAGAGGATGAGAACCCAAGCAAACATAGTCGCTAACATAACCAAAAGCGATTTCCAGAATGGAGGGCGTTGACTACGGTCAGTATCTGGTCCGTAGTAGCGGTAGATGAAGTGATAGAGCAGGTAGAAGGCAACCCCACCAAAGGCCCCTACACTGATAAGTGTTACCAATCCGTAAGCCACTGGTTGGTTTGAGAAGAAGCTCATCAAGGCACTAACTACTGCAAACAGTCCTGTAATGAAAAGGGCTGAATCCAACATCATCAGTTTTGGATCGTCGTTTTCTTTTGGATGTTCTTTTTCGTATTGCTCTTTTTCGCTAAAGCTGTGAGCCCAGTGAGTTGGTGCTCCGTAGATAGAGCGAGCGGTCACACCTTTTGGTTGTTCTTCTAGGATATGAGGAATGGCCTCTTCAAGGATGGCCTTGATTTCAGCGTCGGTTTTTCCATCTTTAAGAAACTGCTGGGTTGCAATGTGGATAAATTCTTGGTTTTTCTTGGTTAATTCTTTTAAATCAATCTGTGACATAATAACTCCTGTTTAGAACCATTTTTTATGGATGAGGTAAAGAGTGAGAGAGACACTCATAGCAAAGGCGATAAAGACGATGAGCCAGAAAGCATGCGGTTCTCCGTTTAAAGGAATTTCATTATCCTTAAAGTTCATTCCGTAGGCTGAGAAAATCATGGTCGGGATGGACATAACGATGGTCACGAGGGCCAAGGTTTTCATGATATTGTTCTGGTTGTTCGAAATGATAGAAGCAAAGGTCTCTGTCATAGAGTGAAGGACGTTTCCATAGATGTCCGCCATCTCGATGGCCTGTTGCGTTTCAATCAAGGTATCTTCCAGTAAGTCTTCGTCTTCGAGATATTTCTTGATATTGCTAGTTGCGCTGGTCAATTTTTTAATCACGCGCTCATTTGTCTTAAGCGAAGCTTTGAAGTAGACGATAGTCTTTTCCAACTCCATGAGTTCAATCAATTCTTCGTTTCGAGTAGATTTGTGAAGTTGACTCTCAATCTGCTCACTCTTACGTTCAATCGAACGGAGGGCAGTTAGGTAAATCTCCGCATTGCGGTATAGGATTTGGAAGATGAAGCGCGAACGCATGAAGGTATAGAAATTCCGAAGTCTACGATTGATAAAGACATCAAGAAGTGGTAGAGGCTCCAAGCAAGTGGTAATAATAGCCTCTTCTGTGAGGATAATCCCCAAGGGAATGGTCACGTAGTAGGTCTGGTTGTTTCTTTCCTCAGTAATGGGAACGTCCACGATGATCAAGGTGTACTCATCTTCGATGGTGATACGTGACATCTCTTCCGCATCGAGCGGTGCACGGAGATCGGCGATATCAATATCAAAGGCTGAGGCGATTTCCATCGATTCGCTTTGAGTAGGATTGACGAGATTGATCCAAGTGCCCGGCTGGAGCGTATCGATCTCTTTAAATTCAGTTGTTGTTGAGAGAAAGACTTGTTTCATATCTCCGATCCTTTCCTAATCTAATCCGTGTTTCAGTGATTTTTGACACCGTACTATTATACTACAAAATCGGCTTTTTTGGTAATAGAATTTCACTTTTTTTGGTATAATGGAAAGCAACAATGAACTAGAAAGAAGTAATATGCAAGATAAGATTGTCATCCATGGGGCACGCGCCCATAATTTAAAAAATATAGATGTGGAAATTCCGCGTGACAAGCTAGTTGTGGTGACGGGACTATCTGGATCAGGAAAGTCTAGTTTAGCCTTTGATACCCTTTATGCAGAAGGGCAACGTCGCTACGTTGAAAGTCTGTCAGCCTATGCTCGTCAGTTCTTGGGCAATATGGAAAAGCCAGATGTGGATTCTATCGATGGTCTCAGCCCTGCCATTTCCATTGACCAGAAAACGACCAGCAAAAATCCTCGTTCGACGGTTGGAACAACGACGGAAATCAACGATTATCTACGTCTTCTCTATGCACGTGTAGGGACACCCTACTGTATCAATGGGCACGGAGCTATCAAGGCTTCGTCTGTAGAGCAGATTGTGGATAAGGTTTTGGAATTGCCAGAACGCCAGCGTCTGCAGATTTTGGCTCCTGTTGTTCGTAAGAAAAAAGGGCAACACAAGACGCTGATCGAAAAGATTCAAAAGGACGGTTACGTCCGTGTCCGTGTCGATGGGGTTGTCTACGATGTGACCGAAGTTCCTGAACTTGAAAAGAATAAACAACACAACATTGACGTGGTGGTAGACCGTATCATCATCAAGGATGGTATCCGTAGTCGTCTCTTTGATTCGATTGAAGCAGCTCTCCGTATCGCTGAAGGTTATGTCGTTATTGATACTATGGATGATTCAGAGTTGCTCTTCTCAGAACACTATGCTTGTCCAGTCTGTGGTTTTACAGTTCCAGAGCTAGAACCCCGTCTCTTCTCCTTCAATGCACCCTTTGGCTCCTGTAGTGAGTGTGATGGTTTGGGAATCAAGCTAGAGGTTGATACGGACTTGGTAGTGCCAGATGCTAGCAAGACTCTTCGCGAGGGCGCTTTGGCGCCTTGGAACCCTATCTCTTCTAACTATTATCCAAACATGCTGGAACAAGCTATGACAGCTTTTGGAGTGGATATGGATAGGCCTTTTGAGGACTTGTCTGAGGCGGATAAACATCTCATTTTCTATGGTTCAGATGGGAAAGAATTCCATTTCCACTATGAAAATGAATTCGGTGGAGTTCGTGATATCGATATTCCATTTGAAGGAGTGCTTGGTAATATCAAGCGTCGCTATCATGAAACCAATAGCGACTACACTCGTACTCAGATGCGTCTTTATATGAACGAGCTAACTTGTGAGACCTGTCACGGTTATCGTCTCAATGACCAAGCCTTATCTGTTCGTGTAGGAGGAGAGAAAGGTCCTCATATCGGAGAAATTTCAGACCTCTCCATCGCAGATCATTTGGAAGTTATTGAACAGCTAACCCTATCTGAAAATGAAGCTATTATCGCTCGTCCAATCCTCAAGGAAATCAAGGATCGCTTGACCTTCCTCAATAATGTCGGGCTTAACTATCTAACGCTTTCTCGTTCAGCGGGAACTTTATCAGGCGGGGAGAGCCAACGTATTCGCTTAGCGACCCAGATTGGTTCTAATCTCTCAGGAGTTCTCTATATCCTAGATGAGCCGTCCATCGGTCTTCACCAAAGGGACAATGACCGCCTAATTGCCAGTCTGAAAAAGATGCGTGACTTGGGGAACACCTTGATCGTGGTAGAACACGATGAAGATACCATGCGAGAAGCCGATTATCTGATTGACGTTGGCCCTGGAGCAGGTGTCTTTGGTGGAGAAATTGTTGCTGCAGGAACGCCTAAGCAGGTAGCTCGCAACAGCAAGTCCATCACAGGACAGTATCTATCAGGAAAACGCGCGATTCCAGTGCCGTCAGAACGCCGTGTAGGCAATGGTCGCTTTATCGAAGTGACAGGTGCGCGTGAGAACAACTTGCAAAATATCACCGCTCGCTTCCCACTCGGGAAATTCATTGCAGTGACAGGTGTCTCTGGTTCAGGGAAGTCTACCTTGATTAACAGCATCCTCAAAAAGGCTATTGCACAAAAGCTCAATCGCAATTCAGACAAACCTGGTAAGTTTAAGACGATTACAGGAATCGAGCATATCGATCGTCTGATAGATATTGACCAAAGTCCAATCGGACGAACACCGAGGTCCAACCCTGCGACCTATACAGGTGTCTTTGATGACATTCGAGACCTCTTTGCTCAGACAAATGAAGCCAAGATTCGTGGCTATAAGAAGGGGCGTTTCAGTTTTAATGTCAAGGGTGGGCGCTGTGAGGCCTGCTCGGGTGACGGGATTATCAAGATTGAAATGCACTTCTTACCAGATGTATACGTAGCTTGTGAAGTTTGTCATGGGACTCGCTACAATAGCGAAACCCTGGAAGTTCACTACAAGGAAAAGAATATCTCGCAAGTTTTGGATATGACGGTCAATGACGCAGTAGAATTTTTCCAACACATTCCGAAAATTCAACGCAAACTCCAGACTATCAAAGATGTTGGTCTAGGTTATGTGACCTTAGGACAACCAGCTACGACACTTTCTGGTGGAGAAGCGCAGCGTATGAAGTTGGCTAGTGAACTCCACAAGCGCTCGACCGGTAAATCCTTCTACATTCTAGATGAGCCAACGACTGGGTTGCATACTGAGGACATCGCTCGTCTGCTCACCGTTTTGTCCCGCTTTGTCGATGATGGAAATACAGTTCTCGTCATTGAGCACAATCTGGATGTTATCAAAACAGCAGACTATATTATCGACTTAGGACCAGAAGGTGGTGTTGGAGGCGGAACTATTATCGCAACAGGGACACCAGAGGAAGTAGCTGCTAATGAAGCTAGCTATACAGGACAGTATTTGAAAGGAAAGTTACATCATGAATAAACGTGTGCAAGCATTTTTAGATAAAATGCAAGAAAAAGAACTAGATGGAATCATTATCAATAACCTTAAAAATGTCTACTATTTGACAGGATTTTGGGGTTCAAATGGGACAGTCTTTATCAGTCGTGACCGTCAGGTCTTAGTGACAGATGCCCGCTATATTATCGCTGCCAAGCAAGAAGTTACTGGTTTTGAGATTTTTGCAGAGCGTGATGAGTTAGCTACTATCGCAAAGATTGCAAAAGACATGGGACTTTCTCGTATCGGGTTTGAAGATGAGATTTCAGTTTCTTATTACCACCGTATGCAAACAGCCTTTGAAGGTTTAGAACTAGTTCCACAGACTCAGTTTGTTGAAGCCCTTCGTATGATTAAGGACGAGACAGAGATTGCGACTATTCGTAAGGCTTGTTCCATCTCAGACCAAGCTTTCCACGATGCTCTTGACTTTATCAAGCCAGGTAAGACAGAAATTGAAATTGCCAACTTCCTGGACTTCCGTATGCGTGAATTAGGCGCTGCTGGTTTGTCTTTTGATACGATTCTAGCGAGTGGAATCAACTCTTCTAAACCTCATGCCCACCCAATGCACAAGCCAGTAGAACTAGGCGAAGCTATTACCATGGACTTCGGTTGTCTTTATGATCACTATGTCAGTGATATGACTCGTACTATTTACCTAGGTCATGTCAGTGATGAACAAGCAGAAATTTACAACACCGTTTTGAAGGCCAACCAAGCTCTGATAGACCAAGCTAAGGATGGCTTAGGTTTCCGTGATTTTGATAAAATCCCTCGTGATATTATTGTTGAAGCAGGCTATGGAGAATACTTTACACACGGTATCGGGCACGGTATCGGACTTGATATCCACGAAGAACCTTACTTTAGCCAAACTTCCAAAGAAGTTATCAAAACTGGTATGGTCTTGACTGATGAACCGGGTATTTATATTGAAGGTAAATACGGAGTTCGTATCGAAGATGATATCCTGATTACAGATACCGGTTGTGAGTTATTAACCCTTGCTCCAAAAGAATTAATCGTAATCTAAGAAAAATGAGATAAATCGTTGACTTTTACTAGTTAAAGGTTTATACTGAAAGGCGAAAACGGTAGGTGAGGCTACCATAGGGATACGGATGACTACCGCAAAGCAGTGGAGACACTACTCGTTGGTCAACAGTCCTGGTCGCAAAGGTCAAGACTAAGCTCATTACATCGCCCTATGGAGTTAAAGCTTGAACGAAAACAGATAATCAGTTTTTTAGTCCTGCCATTTTATGGCAGGATTTTCTGCTGTTTTAGAACAAAGAAAGGAGACAAACGATGCAAATTGACGATCATCCAGAACCGCACATACACAGCCAATCGCTGATTTGTGTCGTTCTGTCCTTATAAAGTGATTGGTCCCTGTGTATGAAATCACCATTCATACAGATAGGAGAAACCAATGAAAACTACAAAAGAAAGATTAGCAGCAGCTATTCAAACACCATTAAAAGAGAGTCTAGCTTTTTATCATACAAGTCTAAAAGGCTTAGATTCAGAACAAGTCGAAGAAAACCGTGACCTATATGGTGAAAACACCATCACAAAAGGTCAAGAGGATTCCATCTTTAAAAAGATTTATGAGTCCATTATCAATCCTTTCACAATCATTTTGCTTGTGATTGCCTTTATCTCTCTCGTTACAAACGTCTGGCTTGCCAAACCTGGTCAAGAGGATCCAACGACTTCTATCATTATCGTTGTCTTGGTTTTGATTTCAGGAGGTATCCGTTTTGTCCAAGAATTGCGGAGCGACAAGGCAACAACCAATCTTTCAAAAATGATTGTCAACACTGCAACTGTTATTCGTGATGGTCTTGAACAAGAGTTACCCATCGATGAGTTGGTTGTAGGAGATCTCGTGAAATTGAGTGCGGGAGATATGATTCCTGCAGATGTTATCTTGTTTGAATCCCGCGACTTTTTCGTTCAACAGTCAGGTTTGACTGGAGAAAGCGATGCAGTCGAAAAGCTTGCTTTAAATAAAGCTACTAGTCAAAATGTAGAGAGTCTTTTAGAAGCAGAATCCTTGGCATTCATGGGGACAAACGTTATCTCAGGAAGTGCTACAGCTATGGTTCTCGCTGTTGGTGATGACACCATGATGGGAGCTATTGAGCAGACTCTCAACACCTACGATGAACCAACTTCTTTTGAACGTGAAATGAACAGCATTTCTTGGCTCTTGATCCGCTTGATGCTTGTCATGGTTCCGATCGTGTTTTTCGCAAATGGTTTGACCGATGGAGACTGGCTAGAGGCTGGAGTCTTTGCCTTGAGTGTCGGTGTTGGACTTACACCAGAAATGCTTCCGATGATTATTACAGCTAGCTTGGCCAAAGGTTCCATTATCATGGCCAAGGAAAAGGTGGTTATCAAAAAACTCAATGCTATCCAGGACTTAGGAGCCATCGATATCCTATGTACGGATAAAACTGGAACTCTAACGCAAGATGAGATTGTCTTGGAATACCCTTTGGATATCCATGGCGATTTGGATATGGCTGTCTTAAGAAGAGCTTATCTAAATTCACATTTCCAAACCGGTTTGAAAAACTTGATGGACCGTGCCATTATCAGTAGAACTGAAAAAGAAGCTAAAGAACACGCTATTCTACAAGATTTGGATACTAGCTTCCAAAAAATCGATGAACTGCCTTTTGACTTTGAACGCAGACGCATGAGTGTCATTGTCAAAGACGACAGCAATGTCGTTAGCATGGTTACCAAAGGTGCTTTGGAAGAAATGTTGACCATTTCGACTTATGTGGAATATCGCGGAGAAATCATTCCCCTAACCGAAGACATTCGCCAAGAAGTATTAGCAGAAGTTGGCCAATTAAACCGTCAAGGTTTGCGTGTTTTAGGTGTTGGTTACAAGTCAGGTCTACGTGAAGATTATGCCTATGCTGTGACTGATGAAAGTGACATGATCCTTACAGGTTACCTTGCCTTTTTGGATCCGCCAAAACCATCTGCAGCACCAGCTATTCAAGCTCTACTTGAGCATGGTGTCAAAACAAAAATTTTAACTGGGGATAACGAAAAAGTAACCCAAGCCATTTGTGAAAAGGTTGGTTTGGACGTTGAGCATATGATCTTAGGGGCTGACATTGACCAAATGACAGATCAAGAATTGGCAGAAGCGGTTGAAAGTGTAACAGTATTTGCTAAATTGTCTCCGGATCAAAAAGCGCGGATTATTCTACAGTTAAAGAAAAATGGTCACGGTGTTGGTTATATGGGGGACGGTATTAATGACGCTCCATCCATGAAGGTGGCAGATGTCGGTATTTCTGTAGATACAGCAGTCGATATCGCTAAGGAAACAGCGGATGTTATTTTGCTAGACAAGGATCTCATGGTCCTTGAAACTGGTATCGTTGAGGGCCGTAAGGTCTACGCCAACATGACCAAGTACATCAAGATGACCGTTAGCTCAAACTTTGGGAATATCTTCTCACTCCTTGTTGCGAGTATTTTCTTACCATTTTTACCAATGGCTCCTGTTCATCTCATTGTCCTAAACCTAGTCTATGATTTGTCTTGTGTGGCATTGCCATTTGATAATGTGGATCAAGACTTCCTTAAACAACCCCATACATGGGAAGCAAAATCCATTACGCGATTTATGGTTTGGATGGGACCAATCTCATCTGTCTTTGATATTTTGACCTTTATCTTCCTCTACTTTATCATTGTTCCTTTGGTGACAGGTCATCATTATGTCCATGGATCTGAATCTGCCCTTCAGTTTATTATCTTGTTCCAAACAGGATGGTTCATCGAATCTATGTGGTCTCAAACCATGGTCATCCATATGCTTCGTACAGCAAAAGTTCCTTTTGTACAAAGCAGACCAGCTTGGCTTGTGATTTTGATGACTCTGATTGCAGCCTTTTTCGTAACTAGTCTACCCTATGGACCGCTAGTAAATATTCTTCGTTTAGCTCCATTAGGACTTCCTTATTTCCTATTCTTAATCTGTATTATTTTCTTGTATATGTTTAGCGTCACAGTTATTAAGAAATTTTACATTAAGAAATATAAAGAATGGTTATAGTTCGTATTTTGTCAAGAAAAAAGTTCAAAAATTGCCAAAAAAGTTAAAATTTTTTAAAAATAGGTCGCAAGTCCGATGTTTTTTATGGTATAATAGTCTAAACTGATAGTAACATGTAGCGAAAGGGGTAGGTACATGATCAAAATTTATACAGTCTCAAGTTGTACTAGCTGTAAAAAAGCGAAGACCTGGCTCAATGCCCACCAGTTAAGTTATAAAGAACAAAACCTCGGTAAGGAAGGAATTTCGAGAGAAGAACTACTTGATATTTTGACAAAAACAGACAATGGAATTGCAAGTATCGTATCATCGAAAAATCGTTATGCAAAGGCCCTTGGTGTTGATATCGAAGATTTGAGTGTGAATGAAGTGCTCAACCTGATTATGGAAACACCACGTATCTTGAAAAGTCCGATTCTTGTAGATGAGAAACGCCTACAAGTAGGCTATAAAGAAGACGATATCCGTGCCTTTTTGCCACGCTCTGTCCGTAATGTGGAAAATGCAGAAGCGCGTTTACGTGCGGCTCTATAAAACATCAAGGCTGGGAGTGACTCCTGGCCTTCTCTAATATTTAATACTCTTCGAAAATCAAATTCAAACCACGTCAGCTTCACCTTGCCGTACTCAAGTACAGCCTGCGGCTAGCTTCCTAGTTTGCTCTTTGATTTTCATTGAGTACAAATTTGATAACATGTGAGGATTTATGAAAAAGTTAGTCATTGGAACATTCGCAGCACTATTTTTGCTCGTTGGATGTGGTCAGAAAAAAGAAACAGCCGCTTCAACTACTGAGAGTTCTCAGGAAGCTCTACAGTCTACCTTGCCCGTATTAGAAAATGCAACCAAGAATACAGTTGTTACCAAGACCTTGGTTTTGCCAGCTGATGAGAGTGGAGCACAGCAAACTCAAATCATTACTTACAAAGGCAATCAATTTTTAAGCTTGACCATTCAGCAGAAACGTCCTGTATCAGAAGATTTAAAAAATTATATTTCTGAGCGAGGATTAGATGAAGCTAAAAAAGCTCTTAAAGAAGCTGAGGACAAGGATGAGTCTGTTCAAGCGGCTCGAAAAATTTCAGGCTTTACCATTGAAACGACTCTTTTAAATGAGAAAGAAATGGAAACCAAGACTAGCTATGATTTCCAAACACTGGATCTCAAAAAAGCGAGTGAAAACGAATACTTGAAGAATGTTGGACTGGAAAATCTATTGAAAAACGAACCAGAGGACTATATTGCTAATCGTGTTGCAAATGGGGCAACAGTCCAGTAAAAAGTCAGAGAAAATCAGCAGAATCAGACTGTGTGATTTGTAGAACGACCGCGAATGTGCTATAATAGTACTATTCTAAGGAAAGAGGGTGTTAGAATGGGATTTACTGAAGAAACCGTACGTTTTAAATTGGACGATTCCAATAAAAAAGAAATCAGTGAAACATTGACAGATGTCTATGCTTCTTTGAATGAAAAGGGCTATAACCCTATTAACCAGATCGTGGGCTATGTTCTCAGTGGAGACCCAGCTTACGTTCCTCGTTATAACAATGCACGAAATCAAATCCGTAAGTATGAGCGAGATGAAATCGTTGAAGAACTGGTTCGCTACTACCTTAAAGGACAAGGAGTCGATCTATAATCTATGAGAATTATGGGATTGGACGTTGGTTCCAAAACGGTAGGAGTAGCGATTAGCGATCCGTTAGGTTTTACGGCACAAGGGCTTGAAATCATCCAAATCAATGAAGATCAAGGTCAGTTTGGTTTTGAACGCCTCAAGGAACTCGTTGAAACCTATAAGGTAGACCGTTTTGTTGTTGGTTTGCCTAAAAATATGAACAATACCAGCGGACCACGCGTGGAAGCCAGTCAAGCCTATGGGGCTAAACTAGAAGAACTCTTTGGTCTACCAGTAGAGTATCAAGATGAACGCCTAACTACGGTCGCTGCAGAGCGTATGTTGATTGAGCAAGCGGATATTAGTCGTAATAAGCGTAAAAAAGTTATTGATAAATTAGCCGCTCAATTGATTTTGCAAAATTATTTAGATAGAAAATTTTAAGACAGAGGAGAAACTATGTCACACGATCACAACCACGATCACGAAGAACGTGAACTTATTACACTTGTAGATGAGCAAGGAAACGAAACTTTATTTGAAATCCTTTTGACTATTGACGGAAAAGAAGAATTTGGTAAAAACTATGTTCTTCTTGTGCCAGTTAATGCAGAAGAAGATGAAAACGGCGAAGTTGAAATCCAAGCTTATTCATTCATCGAAAATGAAGATGGAACAGAAGGCGAATTGCAACCAATCCCTGAAGATTCAGAAGATGAATGGAACATGATTGAAGAAGTCTTCAACAGCTTTATGGAGGAGTAAAAACATCCAGTGGATGTTTTTAGCCCAGTTCCTTAAAATAAGAGAGAACTGGTAATTCCGGGGAACGTTTTTAGCCCAACTCCTAGAAACTGGAAAGAGTTGGAACGTTCGGGGAACGTTTTTAGCCTTACGCTAAAAGTAAAGACCGTAAGTAAGTCTGGGAGACTGTATCAGCCCAGTTCCTTGAAATAAGAGAGAACTGGTAAGTCCGGGGATGTTTTTACTCCTGCTTCTAGAAATAAGAAAAAGCAGGAACGTCCGAGGGACATTTTTCTCCCATACTAGAATTAAATACTAGCTAATGAAGTAAAAAGCGAAGAGAATCTTCGCTTTTTTATTAAGGATTAAGGAGATTAAGCGTGTTTGAAGTAGAAAAATGGCTTCATAGTCGAATCGGTTTGAATTTCAGATCAGGTTTGGGGCGGATGCAGAGAGCGGTAGACTTGCTGGGGAACCCTGAGCAAGCCTATCCTATTATCCATGTGACAGGGACAAATGGAAAGGGTTCAACCATCGCCTTTATGAGAGAGCTCTTTGTTTCGCACGGCAAGAAGGTGGGGACCTTTACTTCGCCCCACATTGTTAGCATCCATGATCGGATTTGCATCAATGGTCAACCCATATCGGACGCAGACTTTATCCGTTTAGCAAATCAAGTTAAGGAAATGGAGCAAAGACTTCTAGAAACCCACGATCAGCTATCTTTTTTTGAATTGTTAACTGTGATTGCTTTGCTTTATTTTAAAGAACAAGAGGTGGATCTAGTTCTATTAGAAGTTGGAATTGGTGGCTTGCTTGACACGACCAATGTGGTGACTGGAGAAATCGCAGTTATTACATCAATCGGCCTAGATCACCAGGAGACCTTGGGCAATAGTCTGGAAGAAATCGCTGAACAGAAAGCAGGAATTTTTAAGCCAGGAAGAACAGCAGTGATTGCAAACTTAGCTCCTGAAGCCCAGCTCGTTTGTCAAAAGATATCAGAAGATTTAGATGTTACTCTCTACCAAGCTGACCGAGATTTTTCTTTCAAATCAGGAGTTTTTTCTTCTTCTATTGCGAACTTGTCCCGACTAAAACTAGGTTTGGAAGGAACTTATCAAGAGGAGAATGCTGCTTTGGCTTTGCAGGTATTTCTGTTGTTTATGACAGCGAGAGGTGAAAAAGTCAATGAGGAAGCTATCCGGCGTGCTCTGAAAACAACCAGCTGGGCTGGGCGTCTAGAAGCTGTGACGGAGCACATTTATTTAGATGGTGCCCATAATCTACCGGCTTTAGAACGATTGGTTGAATTTATCCAGGAAAAAATTCAGCAAGGTTATCAACCTCAAATCCTTTTTGGTGCTTTAAAGCGTAAAGATTACAGTGGCATGCTTGGTTATCTGACAGATCATTTACCTGATACAGCTCTCTATGTGACGAGTTTTGACTATCAGGGATCTTTGGAGGAGCAGGATTTGAGCGGCTATCATAGAGTTGCTTCCTATCGAGACTTTATAGATGATTTTGAAAAGTCTGCAGGTGAGAAAGACTTACTGTTTGTTACAGGTTCCCTCTATTTTATATCTGAAGTTCGTGCCTACCTTATAAAAACATAGTTGCTTGATTGACCTTGTTTCCTTTATTTGATATAGTATAAGTAGAATAATTCTGCAGTTTTTCTGCCTTTAGCTCCTGAAAGGAAGGAGACCTTATGTCACTAAAAAAATTTACACTTTCTCTTGCTACTGTGGCCAGTCTTAGTCTTTTAGTTGCTTGCTCGTCAACAACTGAGTCGACACCTTCATCCCAAGCAAGCACTAGCTCTGAAGCGAGCACTAGTCAAGTATCAGAAACCAGTGCTTCTAGTTCTACTACTAGTGCAAAGACTGACACAACTACTAATATAGATGGGACCTACAAGGGCCAAGACGAGGGTGATAGCATTACTCTTGTAGTTACTGGAAATACCGGAACGTGGACAGAAGTTGAAGCGGACGGAGATCAAGAGGTTAAGAAGGTGACCTTCGAACCAGAAAATCAGAAAGTCATCATCGGTGATGATGTCAAGATTTATGTGGCAGAAGAGAACCAGATTATTATCGATGACATGGGCCGCGGCGTTTCTGATCGTATTGTCTTAAAAAAATAGATATTCTGTAAGGATTTGGATCTGGCTAAAACAGGTGCAAATCCTTTTTCATTGACTTTGAGCTCAAAAAAATTCCATACTTTCAAGGTAGCTAATGTCTACCACAAAAGTATAGAATGAGTGAAATTAAAGAAATCGTTCTTGTAAAAAGTGAGCGACGCCATCTTCTTCGTTGGTCAATGGTAATTGCTCGTCTGCGAAAGGTAACAGAGCAGGATTTGCATTTTTCATGGCATAGCCTTTACCTGCAAAAGAAAGCATCTCTTGGTCATTATGTTCGTCACCAAAGGCAATTAAATTCTGTTTGTCTATGTTCATGACATTGAGAAGATATTCAAGGGCAAAGGCCTTGTGAACTCCTTTGGGAGTGCATTCAAGGATATTTAAGGGGCCACCCCAAGTATTAATATTGAGTTGGTGCTTGTAGAAGCTGTTCATCTCTTCTGCTAGTGCATATTTATCGTCTGCCCTAGTTTGTAATAGAATACAGTTAGGCCCCTTGGTCACTAAATCAGACTGGAATTGATTTTCTGGGCGAAAGTTTTCAACACCAAATAATTTAGGGTCGGCAATTTCTTTGTTTGGGGTTGTAATGTAAAACTTTTTACGGTATTCACCTGCGATAAAGTCTGCCTCAATATCCTCTTTTCGTTTCACGATATCCAAGAGGTATTTTTTGTCCACAGTCAGACACTTTTCATGTTTCCAAGTCTTACCTGGTAGGTGAGTTAGTGAGCCGTTGAAGTTGATCATAGGGGTTTCAAGTTCAAGTTGGTCATAAAAATCTTTGGCCATACGGTAAGGGCGACCAGTTGCGATAACAACTTGGTGGCCTTTTTTAGAGATTTTCTTAATCGTTTCAATAGTAAAATCAGAAAGTTTGCTTTCAGAGTTGAGCAAGGTTCCGTCCAAATCGACGGCAATCATTTTTTTAGTCATAAAATCCTCCCGAATCTAGTTTCAGATAAGATGTTTTCTATTATATCAGAAAGTGACTAGAAAAGCTGATAATAAGCGAAAATAGAGACAATAATATCTCATAAGAATTTTTAAAATTAGAAAAAACATCTTGAAAAGATGAATGATTGGTGATATAATGGTAGTATTGTTCGTAAAATGACAAAGGAGATTAAAAATGGACAAACTATTTAAACTAAAAGAGCACGGGACAGATGTCCGTACAGAGGTTCTTGCTGGTTTAACAACTTTCTTTGCAATGAGTTATATTCTCTTTGTAAACCCTCAAATGCTTTCACAAACAGGAATGCCTGTTCAGGGTGTATTCTTGGCGACAATTATCGGTTCTGTTGTGGGAACTTTGATGATGGCCTTCTATGCTAACTTGCCATATGCGCAAGCTCCAGGTATGGGACTAAATGCCTTCTTCACATTTACCGTCGTATTTGGGATGGGTTATAAATGGCAAGAAGCCCTTGGAATGGTCTTCATCTGTGGGATTATTTCATTGATTATTACATTGACCAATGTTCGTAAAATGATCATCGAATCTATTCCTACAACTCTTCGTTCAGCGATTTCAGCAGGTATTGGGGTTTTCCTTGCTTATGTTGGGATTAAAAATGCTGGTCTCTTGAAATTCTCGATTGACCCAGGTACTTATACAGTAGCAGGTGAAGGAGCAGATAAGGCTCAAGCAGCACTTACTGCAAACTCAGCAGCTGTTCCAGGATTGGTAGACTTCAACACTCCAGCTGTCTTGGTAGCTCTTGCAGGTATTGCCATTACTATCTTCTTCGTTGTTAAGGGGATCAAAGGTGGTATCATCCTTTCTATTTTGACAACGACAGTTCTTGCGATTGCTGTTGGTCTTGTTAATTTGTCTAGCATTGACTTTGCAAGCAATAATCTTTCATCAGCAGTTAACGACCTAGGAACTTTGTTTGGTGCTGCTCTTGGTTCAGAAGGATTGGGATCTCTGATTTCAAACACTTCTCGTTTGCCAGAAACCTTGATGGCCATTCTTGCTTTCTCATTGACAGATATTTTTGATACTATCGGTACTCTTATCGGTACTGGTGAAAAAGTTGGTATCATTGCAACAAGTGGTGAAAACCATGAGTCAGCTAAATTGGATAAGGCTCTTTACTCTGACTTGGTGGCAACTTCAGTAGGTGCTATTGCAGGTACTTCAAACGTTACAACTTATGTTGAGTCTGCAGCGGGTATCGGTGCTGGTGGACGTACTGGTTTGACAGCTTTGGTTGTTGCCATCTGTTTTGCCCTATCAAGCTTCTTTAGCCCACTTCTAGCAATTGTTCCAACAGCTGCAACTGCACCAATTTTGATCATCGTCGGAATTATGATGCTTTCTAACTTGAAAAATATCCCTTGGGATGATATGGCTGAAGCTGTTCCAGCTTTCTTCACATCTATCTTTATGGGATTCAGCTACTCAATCACACAAGGGATTGCTGTTGGTTTCTTAACTTATACTTTGACGAAGGTTGTCAAAGGTCAAGTGAAAGATGTGCATGTCATGATTTGGATTTTGGATGCCTTGTTTATCTTGAACTACATCAGTATGGCTCTTAACTAATGAAAAAAACTAAAAAAAGAGGGGAGTCTCCTCTTTTTTTGTTGATGGAAATATCACAAAATAAAACTTTTTGGTATAATAATTACATGTACACAAAAAATGAAGATGAGTTGATTGCACTTGGGGAAAAGCTAGGGCACTTGTTAGAAAAAAATGATGTGTTGATTTTGACTGGTGAATTAGGTGCTGGGAAAACAACGCTAACAAAGGGTCTGGCTAAGGGATTAGGCATTCATCAAATGATTAAGAGTCCTACTTATACCATTGTTAGAGAATATGAAGGACGTCTCCCCTTGTATCACTTAGATGTTTATCGCATCGAAGGGGATGCAGATTCTATCGACTTGGATGAATTTCTTTTTGGTTCAGGTGTAACGGTTATTGAGTGGGGACATCTATTGGGGGAAAATCTTCCATCAGATTATCTGGAGTTAGAAATCCTTAAAAAAGATGAGGGCCGAGAAATCGTCTTTCATGCTCATGGCCAAAGAGCGACAGAACTTTTGAAAGGATTGACGGATGGAGTATGATCTTTTAATCCGTGAAGCGGAAGCCCAGGATGCTTCAGCGGTCATTGCTCTCTTAGATCAAATTGGTCAAGAGACTAGTTTTACCAGTCTGGATGAAAATGGGATTGCAATGAGTGAGTCTGAAATGCAACATTTTTTGGATAAGCAGGCCCAGTCGGATAATCAAATTACCCTACTCGCTTTTTTGAATGACGAGTTAGTAGGAATCATCAATACAACAGCTGATCAACGTCCGCGAGTCCGTCATATTGGAGATGTCTTTTTAGGAATAAAAAAAGCTTACTGGGGAAATGGTCTCGGTAGTATCTTGATGGAAGAAACTATTGAATGGGCCAAATCAAGTGGTAGTATTCGACGTTTACAATTGACAGTTCAAAAAAGAAATCTTGCTGCGGTACATCTGTATGAAAAAATGGGCTTTAACATAGAAGGATTACAGGAACGTGGTGCTTGTATAGAAGGAGGAGAATTTCTAGATGTTTACCTAATGGGTCAACTGATAGATGAATAAAAGTATGGCAAAAAAGATAATCGGAATGTTTTTAGGCTTTGTTCTTGTGACAGTACTTGGTGTGGGAGCTTATGCCTATACGATTTACCAACAGAGTACGCAGACTTTGGCCAAAACCTATAAAAAAATCGGAGAAGAAACCAAGGTCATTGAAGCGACCGAACCTCTGACGATTTTGCTTATGGGAGTGGACACAGGGAATGTTGAACGTACAGATCCATGGGCTGGTAATAGTGATTCAATGATCTTGGTGACGGTGAATCCTAAAACCAAGAAGACAGTCATGATGAGTTTGGAGCGCGATATTCTCACACAAATCCAGCAGCCAGATGGTAGTGTAACGGAGGCAAAACTCAATGCCGCCTATGCCAATGGTGGAGCAGAGTTGTCTATTTCAACGATTCAAAAAATGATGAATATCCACATTGACCGTTATGTGATGGTCAACATGCATGGACTTCAAAGAATGGTTGATGCAGTAGGTGGAATTACAGTGAACAACACTCTAGGTTTCCCAATCTCTATCCAAGATCAGGAACCATTTAATACAATTTCTATCGGTGTTGGTGAACAGAAGCTAAATGGTGAAGAAGCCCTTGTTTATTCACGTATGCGTTATCAGGATCCAGAAGGAGACTATGGTCGTCAAAAACGTCAGCGTGAAGTGATTCAAAAAGTTGTTGAGAAGATTCTTAGTCTGAACAGTGTGAGTCACTATCAAGAGATTCTGAAGGCTCTTAGTGACAATATGCAGACAAATATCGAAATTACAACAACAACGATTCCTCAGTTGATGGGTTATCAAGATTCATTTAAGAATATTGAGTCTCAACAATTGCGTGGAGAAGATGCAATGCTTCAAGGGACATCTTACCAAATCGTGACATCTGAGCATATGTTAGAGATGCAAAATCTTTTACGCCGTTCGCTCGGGCAACCAGAAGTTACGAATTTGGAGACCAACGTAGTCTTGTATGAGAATCTTTATGGTCAGGGGCAGTTGCCTCAATCTACTAGTGTTGCAGTAGAAGAGTTAGAATAATAGGAAACTATTGGTCAAATCGTAGGAATTATCCTGCGATTTTTTCAAAGAAATCCGAATAGGTAAGTAGGAGGAAAAAATGAAAGCAGAAATTATAGCTGTTGGAACAGAGATTTTGACAGGTCAAATTGTCAATACCAATGCGCAATTCTTGTCTGAAAAGTTGGCTGAAATCGGTGTAGATGTCTATTTTCAGACAGCTGTAGGAGATAACGAGGCTCGTCTCTTATCCTTGTTAGAAATTGCTCAGAATCGCAGTAGTCTAGTTATTTTAACAGGTGGCTTGGGGCCAACGGAAGATGATTTGACCAAGCAAACTTTGGCCCAATTTTTGGGACGTGACTTGACTTTTGATCCTCAGGCTCAGGCTAAGCTAGATGACTTTTTTGCTCATCGACCAGATTATGCTAGAACTCCAAATAATGAACGCCAGGCTCAAATCGTTCAAGGTTCAACTCCATTACCAAACGAAACAGGGCTGGCAGTCGGTGGCATGATCGAGGTGGCTGGGGTAACCTACGTCGTTTTACCAGGACCTCCAAGTGAATTGAAACCTATGGTCTTAAATGAGTTGCTTCCAAGATTGACAACGGGATCTAAGCTCTATTCACGTGTGCTTCGTTTCTTTGGGATTGGTGAGAGCCAGCTAGTGACCATATTATCAGATTTGATTGACCAGCAGACGGATCCAACCTTGGCGCCTTATGCTAAAACTGGGGAAGTGACGCTTCGCTTATCGACCAAGGCTAAGAGTCAAGAAGAAGCGGATCGTGTTCTAGATGCTTTAGAACAAAAAATCCTTGAAAGAGAAACCTTTGAAGGTGTTTTACTTCGAGAAATTTGCTATGGCTATGGGGAAGAAACCAGCTTGGCTAGCCTGGTAGTAGAAGAGTTGAAAAAGCAAAAGAAAACTATCACTGCAGCAGAAAGCTTGACTGCAGGTCTTTTTCAAGCTACTTTGGCAGATTTTTCAGGTGTATCTTCTATCTTTAAAGGTGGCTTTGTGACCTATAGTCTTGAGGAAAAAGCTAAGATGCTTAATATTCCACAAGCGGAATTGGAAAAACACGGAGTCGTCTCAGCCTTTACTGCTGAAAAAATGGCTGAACAGGCGCGAATCAAGACTCAGTCAGATTTTGGCATTAGTTTGACAGGAGTGGCTGGACCAGATAGCCTAGAAGGTCATCCAGCAGGTACAGTCTTTATCGCTTTGGCGCAAGCTTCGGGGACAGAAGTTATCCAGGCCAATATCGCAGGTAGAAGTCGTGCAGATGTGCGAGAAATTGCAGTCTTACATGCTTTTAACCTAGTTCGCAAAGCTTTATTAAGTGCTGGAGATTTGTTATAATAGAAGAAGGTCTAAGGACTATTAGAATACAGGAGAATAAAATGGCGAAAAAACCAACAAAAAAATTAGACGAAATTGGCAAAAAATTTGGTGCTGATCGTGAAAAAGCCCTAAACGATGCCCTTAAATTGATTGAAAAAGATTTCGGTAAGGGATCAATCATGCGCTTGGGTGAACGTGCAGAGCAAAAGGTCCAAGTGATGAGCTCAGGTTCTTTGGCCCTTGATATCGCACTCGGATCAGGTGGTTATCCAAAGGGACGTATCATCGAAATCTACGGGCCAGAATCATCAGGTAAGACAACGGTTGCCCTTCACGCTGTAGCACAAGCCCAAAAAGAAGGCGGAATTGCTGCCTTTATCGATGCGGAGCACGCTCTTGATCCAGCCTATGCAGCAGCGCTTGGTGTTAATATCGATGAATTGCTCTTGTCACAACCAGATTCAGGTGAGCAAGGTCTTGAAATTGCTGGGAAATTGATTGACTCAGGTGCAGTTGATCTTGTTGTTATCGACTCAGTTGCTGCCCTTGTACCTCGTGCAGAAATCGATGGAGATATCGGAGATAGCCACGTTGGTCTTCAAGCTCGTATGATGAGCCAGGCTATGCGTAAACTCGGAGCTTCTATTAATAAGACTAAGACAATTGCTATCTTCATTAACCAATTGCGTGAAAAAGTAGGAGTTATGTTTGGTAATCCAGAGACAACTCCTGGTGGACGTGCCCTTAAATTCTACGCTTCTGTCCGTTTAGATGTTCGTGGAAGCACACAAATCAAGGGAACTGGTGACCAAAAAGATACGAGCGTAGGTAAGGAAACCAAGATTAAGGTTGTTAAAAACAAGGTAGCTCCACCATTCAAAGAAGCCTTTGTTGAAATCATGTATGGAGAAGGAATTTCAAGAACTGGTGAGCTTTTGAAGATTGCAAGTGATCTTGACATCATCAAGAAAGCAGGAGCATGGTACTCTTATAAGGATGAGAAAATCGGGCAAGGTTCTGAAAATGCTAAGAAATACTTGGCAGATCACCCAGAAATCTTTGACGAGATTGACCACCAAGTTCGTGTCAAGTTTGGCTTGATTGAAGATGATGCAGTGGCCGATGAAAAAGTTACACCTGTGGAATCAGAAGTAGCTAATCAAGAAGTGACTCTTGACCTTGGCGATGATCTTGAAATCGAAATTGAAGATTAAAAAGTAAAAGTGGTGGAGGCATCCCCACTTTTTCTGTTATCTTGGACTAATACTCAATGAAAATCAAAGAGCAAACTAGGAAGCGAGCCGCAGGTTGCTCAAAGCACTGCTTTGAGGTTGTAGATGAAACTGACGAAGTCAGTAACCATATATACGACAAGGCGAAGCTGACGTGGTTTGAATTTGATTTTCGAAGAGTATAAAGAACTGAAACAATGAGAGTATATGGTTTGCTAAAACTAGCATCTTCTGATAAAAAGTAGAAAGACTATTGAAAAAGATTTGGTTTGATGATAAAATAAATTCAAAGAAAAATTAGTATAAGGAGATTCTTATGGAAAAACGTTTAGTTCGTAATGTTCAAGATAAAAAAATTGCTGGTGTTTGTGCAGGTCTTGCTGACTATTTTGATATTGACCCTACTCTGGTTCGTGCACTTTGGATCCTCTTCACTTTGTTAGGTGGTTCAGGAGTGCTTGCTTATATCATTCTATGGGTTATTATGCCTGAAGCAGGAACAGAAGCGTAAACTTCGTGCATCTTTATGAGACAAATCATGATAAGAGAGTGGGACAGAAATCGGTAATTCGTTAGAATTCGATTTTGTCGTCCCACCTCCGCACAGTTGAGTAGGGCTGTAAAAGCTGATGAAATCAGCGTAGTAGAGCCCACTCAACCACTGCGTCTTGCTCGACAATCCAAAGATAATTGAGAGGCTAGGACAAAAGTCCTAGCCTCTTATTTGTGATATGCGGTGATAATTTTTTCCAAGTTTTCATCTTATTTCGGAATCACAAAAAATCACCTGTAGTGCAGGTGATTGTATATTGGTTACAGAGAAAATTACAAATCTTTAATGGAGACTCAAGGTTGCCATCCAGACTAGTGTTCACTAAAGCGACGGTACTCGATGTGGAAGTCAAAATAATTTTCTTCTTGTAATTTTTGGAAGATATCACGGTAGGCTTCTTCATCAAAGTGGTCGCCACGATAGAGAATTTCGAAACTCATTCCCTCGTATTCCAAGAAGGCGTTGGCAGTTTTAAAGCCATTTTGTAAGTAAAAGTCCATGCGAGCTTTTCGCTGTTCGAGGTTATCGCATTCCTCATCCAAACGTTCAACTTCAAGAATCATGGTACGCTGGTAAAAATCAATGAGTTTTTCAATAATTTCTCTCCCGTAGCCATGACTGCGGAGATGGGGCATAATGGCAAAAAAGCTGATGTAGAATGCTTTTTGATTGGCAATAGCAAAAGCGAAGCCAACAAATTCTTCCTCGTTATAAAAAGCGAAAAAGTGAGCGTCATCCCTATCTTGGTAACGTAAAAATTCTTCCAAAGGTACTCTTTCTTCTTCAGGAAAAGCTTCCTTGTTTAATTGGTCAACTTTTTCAAGATCTGGGAATACATCTGTAATTAACTGGCTGGTTAAGGTCATACCTAACCTCCTTTTCTGTCATGATTATACCAGATTGTCTGTATATAGGCAACGCTTTCTTATCCAAACTCTCTTGTTCCCCTACTGGAAAGCTGATATAATAGCCTTATGAATAAAAAATCAACGGTGGACCTGATTCATGGCCCCATCCTTCCCGCGCTAATTAGTTTTGCATTACCGATTCTACTATCCAATATCTTTCAGCAACTTTATAATACGGCTGATATTTTGATTGTTGGACGTTTTCTAGGGCCAGACTCCTTGGCGGCTGTTGGGGCAACAACGGCTATCTTTGACTTGATTATCGGTTTTGCTCTCGGAGTTGGCAATGGAATGGGAGTGGTGATTGCCCGCTATTATGGAGCCCGTAACTTTTCGAAGATTAAAGAAGCTGTCGCAGCCACTTGGATCTTAGGAGCCCTTTTAAGTGTGATTGTTATGGCGATAGGATTTGTCGGCCTCTATCCACTTCTCCAATATCTGGAAACTCCTACAGAGATTCTCCCCCAGTCTTATGAATACATCTCCATGATTGTCAGCTGTGTGGGAGTTAGCTTTGCTTATAATCTCTTTGCAGGATTACTACGCTCGATTGGTGACAGCCTTGCAGCACTTGCTTTTCTTATCTTTTCAGCCATTGTTAATGTCATTCTAGATTTATATTTTATTACACAACTGCAGTTAGGTGTTCAATCTGCTGGTCTTGCAACCATTATCTCCCAGGGCTTGTCAGCTATCCTTTGTTATCTCTATATCCGAAAGAGTGTTCCAGAGCTCCTTCCTAGGTGGAAAGATTTCAGATGGAATAAGGCTCTCTATATTGATCTTTTGGAGCAGGGGCTAGCCATGGGCTTGATGGGTTCAATCGTCTCTGTCGGAAGTGTTATTTTGCAATCCTCTGTCAATAGTTTTGGAGCAGTCATTATCAGCGCTCAGACGGCAGCACGCCGAATCATGGCCTTTGCCTTATTGCCAATGACGGCTATTTCAGCCTCTATGACCACATTTATCTCTCAAAACTTTGGGGCAAAACGTCCAGAACGTATTGTTCACGGTCTTCGACTAGGGAGTTATATCAGTATGGCTTGGGCGAGCTTTGCCTGTATTTTCCTATTTTTTGCAAGTCCTACTCTGGTTTCTTTCCTGGCAAGTTCGACAGACGGCTACTTGATTGAAAATGGGACTTTATACCTACGCATCAGTTCTGTATTCTATCCATTTTTGAGTCTTTTATTGATCTATAGAAATAGTTTACAAGGGCTAGGTCAAAAGTTCCTACCTCTCGTATCTAGCTTTATCGAGTTATTTGGGAAAATCGTGTTTGTAGCTTGGATTATTCCTTGGACAGGCTATACAGGTGTGATTCTATGTGAGCCCCTTCTCTGGCTAGTTATGACTGCTCAACTTTATTTCTCACTTTCCAAACATCCATGGATCAAAGAAGGCAAGAAAATCTTGGTTGCTGGTGGGAAATCCTAGCTTGATTTACAAAAGAAAAATCCATTTCCTCTAGTGAAAATCAGGTAGACTTGTGTTATAATAAGAAAGATTAAAATGTGAAAAAAGGAGATTCCTAATGGGACGTAAATGGGCCAATATCGTAGCTAAGAAAACAGCTAAAGATGGAGCTAACTCTAAAGTATATGCAAAATTTGGTGTAGAAATCTATGTAGCAGCTAAAAAAGGTGAACCAGATCCAGAATTAAACACTGCTTTGAAATTCGTTGTCGATCGTGCCAAACAAGCGCAAGTGCCAAAACACGTTATTGATAAGGCTATCGATAAAGCAAAAGGAAACACAGACGAAACCTTTACAGAAGGTCGTTACGAAGGTTTCGGACCAAATGGTTCTATGTTGATCGTTGATACTTTGACTTCAAACGTTAACCGTACAGCTGCCAACGTGCGTGCTGCCTTTGGTAAAAACGGCGGAAATATGGGAGCTTCAGGTTCTGTATCTTATCTCTTTGACAACAAGGGTGTTATCGTATTTGCAGGTGACGATGCTGATGCTATTTTTGAACTCTTGCTTGAAGCAGATGTTGATGTAGATGATGTAGAAGCAGAAGAAGGAACAATCACTGTCTACACTGCACCAACTGACCTTCACAAGGCTATCGTTGCTTTGCGTGAGTCTGGTATTGAAGAATTCCAAGTAACTGAATTGGAAATGATTCCTCAATCAGAAGTTGAGTTGTCAGGTGAAGATTTGGAAACATTTGAAAAACTCTACGGAGTCCTTGAAGACGACGAAGACGTACAAAAAATCTACACAAACGTAGACGGATTCTAAGAATAAAAATAACCCCTTTGAACATTCAATATTTTCAAGGGGTTTGTTTATCTTGTTATGACAAAAGGGGTAAGAAAGAGACAAAAATCTCTTTTGCCCAAAACGTTATTAGTTATCTATAATCGTCTATAATCCAATGGATTGTGGAAATATCGTGGTGCTGGGATTTAGAAATCGAGACTTGGTCTACCGATTGCTATTCCCAGCACCTTTTTAGTTATATTAAATTTTCACTCCAGAATCAGATTGTTCTTTGCGATCTAGTCCGATGGCGAATTTACGGATCAGAAGAAACTGGCCATTTTCTTGTTTTACGAAGGTGAGCACAACTGTCTTAGGATCTGAACTGATGGAGAGATAGGTGATTCTTTTTATTTCATAGTCTCCCATAATTGAATCTGTTTCTGAATCTGGGATTCCGTGTTTCCTGATAATATCTTTGTAGTTGCTGCCTCCCTTCCCGCTATCAGAAGTGTCCCCTTCTACCAAGGCATCGAACTGTTCCTGACTCCAAGTGAAGAATTCGGTATCCTCTTCGTCATCTTCCTCAGTTGTACTACTATCAGGAAGTTCATCATACTCCTCAGTATTAGTTGAAAAAGTGATGTTTCTATAGGGGTGACTAAAGGTTCTGGCAAGATCAGTAAAGATATTAGTAGATAGAACTTGAGTTATCAAAACAATGACAATGGAAATAACACCTAAGGTTGTTCCAATAATGGCCAATGTTTTACGGTTTCTAAGATTGAGGACAATGCCAAAAATTCCTAAAATCAAAGAGGCGATGGCAAGGAAAAATGATAGGATGTTTACAATAGGTATCCAAGAACCAAGAAGTGCCAGGGTTCCAAAGATGATGGCAAGGATTCCTAAGATTTTCTGTTCTTTTTGCTTCATTTGTGAATGACTCATTTCTAGTAAACTGGATTTGTGTTCGTGTGAGATAGTGTTTATTATAGATAAAATAAGAGCTGATGTCAATTTATACCGAGATAGTTCTCATAGAAACTTTTTTCTTGACATCTTTTCTGAAAATGATAAAATAGTTCTCATGGAAACTTAATTATTCTCAAGAGAACTATTTTTATTTAGAAGGGAGATAGCATGGATAAACCGATGTTGGTCTTTAAACGTTTTGGTCACCAGTTACATCTGATGGTACAAAAGGAAGCCAAGCGTTGTGGTATTGAATTTATGGGTGGTCCGCAAGGGCAGGTCATTCGTTTTTTAGATCGTCGTGAGCATGAACAAGAATTAACATTCATCAAGGATATTGAACAAGAGCTCAATATTACCAAGTCAGTTGCTAGTAATTTGGTCAAGCGTATGGTGCAAAATGGTTTGGTAGAGTTGGAGGTGAGTCCAAATGATAAACGAGCGAAATTTGTTCATTTGACCGAAAAATCACGCTCTCAGATGAAACAAATCAAATCATTCTTTGATCGAATGAACCGTAGTTTGCTTGATGGCATTTCCGAAGAGAATCTCGCTATTTTTGAAGAAGTTATGGGCCAACTACAAGCAAATGTAGAAAAAATAGGAGGTAAGAATGAAGAAACTCGCTAAGCGTATCACAGGAAAAGAGTGGAGCATGATTCTAATAACTGTTCTCTTTACCTGTTGCTCGGTCTATCTAGAGTTAGAAGTACCGACTTACGTTTCAAAAATAACAGAATTACTCGGAACGCCAGGTACGGAGTTGGGAGACCTTTGGTCGCCGGCAACTAAGATGATGGGTTTGTCATTCTTAGCCTTCCTATCATCTGTAACAGTTGGATTTTTTGCCGCTCGAGTTGCAGCATCCTATACGGCTCATCTACGAAGCGATATTTTTAATCGTGTTTTGGATTACTCCCAGACAGAAATTAAACGTTTTTCAATTCCCAGTCTATTGACTCGGACAACCAATGATATCACGCAGATTCAGATGCTCTTTACCATGGGACTCCAAGTGGTCACTCGTGGTCCTATCATGGCTATTTGGGCCATTGGTAAAATACTTGGCAAGTCTGAATACTGGATTTGGGCAGTAGTGGTGGCAGTCATTGTCAATGTTCTGATGACAACTGTCTTGATGACTTTGGCCTTTCCTAAACAATCTGTCATTCAAAAATTGACAGATAAACTCAATAGCATCACTCGTGAAAGTTTGACAGGGATTCGGGTTGTTCGTGCATACAATGCTGAGGAATATCAAGATAAGAAATTCGAAGAAGCCAATGATGAAGTCACACGACTCAATCTCTTTGTCAGTCGCTTAATGGCCATTATGAACCCAATTATGCAGGCAATTTCCAGTGGTTTGATCTTGGCTATTTACTGGATTGGTGCTTATCTTATCAACGACGCTAGCTTGACAGAGCGTCTACCCTTCTTTAGCGATATGGTGGTCTTCATGTCCTATGCTATGCAAGTGGTAATGGGCTTCTTACTCATGGGTGCTCTCTTTATCGTCTTGCCTCGTACCTTGGTTTCTGCAGGTCGTATCAATCAAGTCTTGGACCTTCATTCCTCTATTGAAAATCCTAGTCACCCACAGACAGCAAACTCTTCTGTAAAAGGTCAAGTGGAATACCGCGACGTAACCTTCCGTTACTCTAAAAACTCAGAAGCAGTTGTGGAACATGTCAGCTTCAAGGCAGAAGCAGGGCAAACCATTGCCTTTATCGGCTCAACCGGTTCTGGTAAATCTACTCTTGTGAACCTCTTGCCCCGTTTTTATGATGTATCAGAGGGAGAAATTCTAGTAGACGGCGTCAATGTTCAGAATTATGACTTAGAAGATTTGCGTAATAAAGTTGGCTATATCCCACAAAAAGCTGTGCTCTTTTCTGGAGATGTTAAGGGCAATCTCGACTTTGGTAAGAGTCAAGAAACACCACTAAGTGAGACGGCCATGTGGCAAGCTTTGGAATTGGCTCAATCTAAAAACTTTATAGAGGATAAGGAAGCCGGTCTTGACTCAGAAGTAGCTCAAGGCGGGACCAATTTCTCAGGTGGACAGAGACAACGTCTGGCCATTGCACGCGCCTTGGCTCGTAAACCAGAGATTCTCATTTTTGATGATTCATTCTCAGCCTTGGACTACAAGACAGATCGTATCTTGCGTCAAGTATTAGCTGAAAAAACACAATCCATGACCAAGTTAATCGTTGCTCAACGCATTTCAACCATTATGGATGCAGACCTTATCTTAGTATTGGATCAAGGTAAAGTCGTGGGACAAGGCACCCACAAGGAACTTCTTGCAAGCAATGAAGTTTACCAAGAAATTGCCTATTCACAACTATCGAAGGAGGAATTGGAACATGGAAAATAAGAAAATGTCCTTATGGAAACAGTGTAGACCTTTTCTAGCAGGTCTCCAACTTCCCCTACTAATCGCAGTTGTGGCGGCTATATGTTCAAGTATTATCACGGTTTATGGACCAACTAAAATCAAAGAAATTACCAATTTGATTTCAGATGGGTTAATGACAGAGATTGACCTAGAGGCTGTCTCAAGTATTGCTAGCTTTTTGGTTATCCTCTATGTGCTTGGGATTATCCTGAACTATACGCAAGCCTACATTTTTTCAACTAGTATCCAACATTTCTCAAAACGTTTGCGGACAGCTATTGCTGAGAAAATCAATCGCTTGCCACTTGCTTATTTTGACCGTCATTCTCAAGGGGACACTCTTTCTCGTGTAACCAATGACGTCGATACGGCGGCTCAGTCACTCAATCAAAGTCTAGGGACAGTTATCTCAGCTAGCTTCTTGCTGATTGCAGTTTTGATTACCATGTTTGGTATGAACTGGATTTTGGCACTGGTAACCGTTGTTTCAACCCTTGTTGGATTTACGGCGGTTTCCGTAATTATGGCCAAGTCGCAGGGCTACTTTAAAGCTCAACAAAATAACCTAGCAGCTGTAAATGGCTATGTGGAAGAAATGTACTCTGGCCACAATGTGGTGACCAGCTATAATGCTGTGGAGCCAACAAAAGAAACATTTGCTAGTCTAAACCAAGATTTACATGATAGTATATGGAAATCTCAGTTTATTTCTGATATCATGATGCCTGCTATGTTCTTTGTTGGAAATTTTAGTTATGTTTTGGTCATTATCGTCGGTGCTGCCTTGGCTCTTGAAGGTCATATCAGTATCGGGATTATCGTAGCCTTCATGGTTTATGTTCGAACCTTCTCGCAACCCTTATCACAGATTGCCCAAGGAATTACCAGCTTACAACAAGCTAGTGCAGCCATGACTCGTGTCTTCGAATTTCTTGGTGAAGAAGAAATGGAAGATGAATCTCATAAGGAAAGACAATTGACCAACATGAAGGGTGAAGTGGTCTTTGACAGAGTTTCATTTGGCTACACACCGGAGCGAACGATCATTCATGACTTTTCTGCGACAGCTCATGCAGGTCAAAAGGTTGCCATTGTTGGACCAACTGGTGCTGGGAAGACGACCATTGTTAACCTCTTGATGAAATTCTATGAGATTGATAAGGGAAGTATTCGCATCGACGGTGTGGATACCAAGGCTATGACGCGTTCAGAAGTACACGATGCCTTTTCAATGGTCTTGCAGGATACCTGGCTCTTTGAAGGAACCATTCGTGACAATCTTATCTACAATCAAACAGGTATCAGTGATGAAGGTGTCATTGAAGCTGCCAAAGCAGTAGGAATTCACCACTTTATCACAACCTTACCTGATGGATACGATACAGTCTTAGATGATACAGTGACCTTGTCAGTCGGGCAGAAACAACTCTTGACCATTGCTCGTGCTCTGCTCAAAGATGCTCCGCTCTTGATTCTGGACGAAGCAACATCCTCAGTCGATACTCGTACGGAGGAGTTGATTCAAAAGGCTATGGACCGTTTGATGGAGGGACGCACATCCTTTGTTATTGCCCATCGCTTGTCAACGATCCGCAATGCTGACTTGATTCTGGTCATGAAAGATGGAAATATCATCGAGCAAGGCAATCATGAGGAACTCATGGCTCAAGGTGGTTTCTATGCAGACCTCTACAATAGTCAATTTACAGAAGACCAAGTAGAAGAATAGTAATTCAAAAGAAAGCTTGACGGCCTTCTTTTTCTTCTTTATACTGGTATAATAGAAAGAGGAGAGTATGAGTCAGAAATTATACAATATGAAATTTTCTGCGGTCTATCAAGCCTTGATCGCAAAGGTTGAGCGAAAGGGTGGAAGGGCAGAATCCGTTCACCAAGTGACCAGTTGGCTGACAGGTTATGAAGTGAGTGACATCCTCACTTGTCTGAATAAAGACCTTACTTATGGAGATTTTTTTCGACAGGCGCCGTCTTATGCTCCTGAACGGATAGCGATTACAGGAAAGATTTGTGGGGTTCGTATTGAGGAAATTGAGGATCCTCTGATGCAGGAAATCCGTCGTCTGGACAAATTAGTAGACTGGCTTGCCAAGGGGAAAACAGCCCAGCAGGTCCTAGAAAAGTATGAGAAATAGAAATGAAAAACTATCAAGAGTGGTACGATAAGAGGAAATCAAGTCTTCTTCGACATCCACAACTATTGCAATTGATGCGAGTCTTTAATCGCATGATGACAGTCCTGATGCCCTTGGCATACTTGATACTGTTGGGAACAAACTTTGTAGGTAAAGGAATCGAGAAAGACCTTTCTGCTTATATTTTGGTGCCAGCTTTAGGCTTTGTCCTATTGACGCTAGTTCGTAAGTGGATCAATCAACCGCGTCCTTATGAGACTTGGGAAATTGTCCCGCTACTAGATAAAGACAGCTCTGGGAATTCAATGCCCAGTCGCCATGTCTTTTCGGCAACCATCATTTCCATGGCTTGCCTGCATGCAAATCTACCTGTGGGGTTGGTTTTGTTGGTCTTATCAGCTTTTCTCGGTCTTGTGCGAGTCTTGGGTGGTGTTCATTACCCCAAGGATGTTCTGGTTGGCTATGCCTGTGGCCTCCTCTTGGGAATTCTTTTCTTTATTTTGTAAGAAGCAAAGCAAGTGGGCTTGGCCTCGTAACCACTTACGGGTTAAAAGCGACCACTTGCTTTTTTGCCCTTGTAAAGTCTTTTAGGCTTTGGTATAGTAGATGCAGAAAGGAGATAGGATGAAGTTACGAATCGAGATTGATAGTGAATTAACTGAGACAGAGATTGTCATCAAGGCTGCAGCCCTGACAGATGAAATAGCTGACTTGCAACGACTCTTGCAAGAAACCAAGGCTCCTAGGTTGATCTTTTACAAGGGGACGGGTGAGTATTACTTAGACTTGGCAGAAATCCTCTTCTTTGAGACGGAAGGTAGCAAGATTTACGCCCATACCCAGAAAGAGGCCTACGAGGTTCGGCTCAAGCTTTATGAGTTGGAGTCTATCCTGCCCCGTTATTTCAGTCGGGTTTCTAAGTCGACCATTGCCAATATCCGTCAGGTCTACTCGGTGGACAAGTCCTTCTCAGGGACAGGCACTATTTCCTTTTATCAAACCCACAAGGAGGTTCACGTGTCACGACACTACCAATCCCTCCTAAAAGAAAATCTAAGAAACATGAGGTAAGAACATGAAAAAGAAAGCATTTGGTATTGTGTTGCTAGTATTGGCAGCTTTAGTGTTATTGCAGGGGAATTTTGGAATCCCTTCTCTGGGAGGGCACATTTGGCCCTTGATCGGTATTGGATTTTTTGCCTATCAATCAGTTGAAGCATTGCTTCGTCGTCATTTCACTTCAGCCTCTTTTACAGCTCTAGTAGCCCTCATGATTGCTAATCATTTTTATGACATTTTACCGATTCCCAATCAGTCATTGTTCTGGGCAAGTATTTTAATCGTAATGGGTGTCAGCGCACTCACTCATTCTAACAGAACTTGGAATGGGAAAAAATGGTGGTATGACGGTGAAAAGACCATTCTGACAGACAAGGAAGTCGCTTTTGGGGCGGGTACATTTTACAAGCAAGACCAAGCATTGGTAGAAGATGAGTTTGAGGTAGGTTTTGGGAATGCCAAGATTTATTATGACAATGCAGAGATGTTAGGTGATTTTGCTACTCTGAATATCGAAGTCGGTTTTGGGAATGCAGTTATCTACGTGCCTCAACACTGGAGAGTAGATCTAAAGGTAGAGACTTTTTGTGGAGCAGCCAAGGCAGATGCCCCTGTAGCCCCAACCAGCAAAACTTTGATTATCCGTGGAGATGTAGCTTTTGGGAAACTAGGAGTTGTTTACGTTAAATAAAAAAATCTTCCAATCCCCTTGCCAAAAAAGAGAAAGTGTGATAACATAGTACAGTATGTGGTGCTAGCACATCCGCTATATTAGATCTAATAGGAGGAAAACACAAATGGCTAAAGTATGTTACTTTACAGGTCGTAAGACTGTATCAGGAAACAACCGTTCACACGCGATGAACCAAACAAAACGTGCCGTAAAACCAAACCTTCAAAAAGTTACTGTACTTATCGATGGTAAACCTAAAAAAGTTTGGGCTTCAGCTCGTGCTTTGAAATCAGGTAAAGTAGAACGCGTTTAATAAAGAGTAAAAGGCCATCAGGTCTTTTTCTTTTGCTCTAAACTCAAAAAGTCTCGTCAAAGGAGCAAATATCCGCCGATACAGTATTCTGCTTTTACACTTGGCTTGAAATATGATAAAATAGAGTATCAACTAGTTGAGGTAGAAAAAATGACTGTAAAAATTAATACAAAAGATGGTCAAATCGAACTAACAGATGAAGTGATTGCTACCGTTGTAGGCGGTGCAGCAACTGAGATTTTTGGTGTGGTCGGTATGGCAAGTAAGAAAGCCCTCAAAGATAATTTCCAAGCCCTCCTTGGGAAGGAAAATTATTCTAAAGGTGTCGTTGTAAAAGCGGCCGAAGATGGTAGCATTGCAGTTGATGTATATACCGTGTTGAGCTACGGAACTAAGATTAGTGAAGTCTCAAAAAACATCCAAGAGCGTGTACGCTTTAGTTTGGAAAACCAACTTGGCATCACTGCTCAAACTGTGAATGTCTACATTCAAAATATCAAAGTTGTAGGAGAATAATCGTGTCAAATATTACTACAAGCTTATTTCAAGAAATGGTACAGGCTGCATCTACTCGTTTGAACAAGCAAGCCGAATATGTCAACTCATTGAACGTCTTCCCAGTTCCAGATGGAGATACAGGAACAAACATGGGAATGACTATCGAAAATGGTGCTAAGGAAGTAGCAGACAAACCAGCTTCAACAGTTGGTGAGGCTGCAAGTATCTTGGCTAAAGGTCTGTTGATGGGTGCGCGTGGGAACTCTGGAGTTATCACTTCTCAGCTTTTCCGCGGATTTTCACAAGCCATCAAAACCAAAGAAGAGTTAACAGGAAAAGACCTAGCTCTTGCCTTCCAATCTGGTGTTGAAGTAGCCTACAAGGCTGTTATGAAGCCAGTTGAAGGAACAATCTTGACTGTATCACGTGGTGCTGCCATCGGTGCTAAGAAAAAAGCCGAGCAGACAGACGATGCTATTGAGGTTATGCGTGCAGCCTTGGAAGGAGCTAAAACAGCCCTTGCTAAGACTCCAGACATGCTTCCAGTCTTGAAGGAAGTTGGTGTTGTGGACTCAGGTGGTCAAGGTTTGGTCTTCATCTATGAAGGATTCCTTTCAGCTCTTACTGGTGAATATAGTGCGTCTGAAGACTTTGTAGCGACTCCAGCGAATATGAGTGAAATGATCAATGCTGAACACCACAAGTCTGTAGCTGGACATGTGGCAACAGAAGACATCACCTTTGGTTACTGTACGGAGATCATGGTTGCTCTTAAACAAGGCCCAACTTATGCTAAAGAGTTTGACTACGAAGAATTCCGTAACTACTTGAACGAACTTGGGGATTCATTACTCGTTGTTAACGACGATGAAATCGTTAAAGTTCACGTCCATACAGAAGATCCAGGTCTTGTTATGCAAGAAGGTCTTAAATATGGTAGCTTGGTTAAGGTTAAAGTCGATAACATGCGTAACCAACACGAAGCACAAGTGGAAAAAGAAGCAGCTCAAGTCAGCAAACCAGCTGAAGAAAAAGAATATGCTCTTATCGCAGTAGTAGCTGGACAAGGATTGGCAGACATCTTCCGTGCTCAAGGTGTGGACTATGTCATCGAGGGTGGACAAACCATGAACCCTTCGACAGAAGACTTTATCAAGGCTGTAGAGCAAGTGAATGCTCGCAACATCATCTTCTTGCCAAACAACAAAAATATCTTTATGGCAGCTCAATCTGCAGCAGAGGTATTGGAACAACCAGCAGTAGTGGTAGAAGCTCGTACCCTTCCTCAAGGATTGACTAGTCTTCTTGCCTTCGATCCAAGCAAGTCTATCGAAGAAAACAAAGAACGTATGACTGCAGCTCTTGCTGATGTGGTCAGCGGTAGTGTAACAACAGCCGTTCGTGACACGACTATCGATGGTCTAGAAATTCATGAAAATGACAATCTGGGTATGGTAGATGGTAAGATCCTCGTATCAAACCCTGATATGCACCAAACCTTGACTGAAACCTTGAAACACATGTTGGATGAAGACAGTGAAATCGTAACCTTCTATGTTGGAGAAGACGGAAGCGAAGAATTGGCAAATGAAATTGCTCAAGAAATCGCAGAAGAATTCGAAGATGTCGAAGTAGAAATTCACCAAGGTCAACAACCAGTGTATCCATATCTTTTCAGTGTGGAATAAGAATGAAATAGAAAACGAAAGAGGTCGGGAAAAGATTCCCGATCTTTTTGGTTTGCAATGAGTTTTGGACCCAGTAGGTGATTGGGGCTAGAAAATCAATCCAATCTAGTAATTTTTGTTCCATCATTTTTAATGACATTTGTCATATCTCCTCATGACAGAAGCTTCTAGTGATTCTACCTTCAAAGAATTATACTAGATGTATCAAATGGAGGAAGAAAAAAATGAAACATAAAGTAATTGTCGCAATGAGTTTAGTAGCAGCAGGAGTCATGACTTATCTCATGTTTTCTGGGATGGATGAAGGCTTCTATCATTTTCCTTGGGAATTGTTTGCAAGCTTTGGAATCATGTCTTGGTTGATTCGAGAAGGTTTGAAATTGGTCTCAGATGTGAAAAAGGAGTTTGAAAAATGAAAAAAGCGATTCTCTATCTTTTTATTGGACTGTCACTAGTGGTATGGTTGGTAGAAATGTTTACAGGTTGGTTTGATCAAGCCTTCCTTCACCAAGCCATTCGCGGTGCCTGGGGTCTAGGATTTATGATTTTTATCGCCTTTCCGATGGGAAAGGAGTGGCTGAAAGGAGAATATCATGAACATGATTAAGGTAGAAAGACTAAATAAAACCATCAAGGGTAAAGCTATTTTGAAGGATATTTCCTTTGAGGTAGCGGAAGGTGAATGCGTCGCCTTGATTGGGCCAAATGGTGCTGGAAAGACAACACTCTTGGACTGTTTGCTTGGAGATAAACTGGTCACCAGCTGTCAAGTATCCATCCAAGGCTTGCCAGTGACGAGCTCTCAGTTAGACTATATTAGATCCTACCTCCCTCAAGAAAATGTCATCGTTCAGAAATTAAAGGTCAAAGAGTTGATTGCTTTCTTTCAAAGCATTTACCCAAATCCCTTGAGCAACCAGGAAATCGATCAACTATTGCAGTTTGACCAGCAACAAAAAGAACAATTGGCAGAAAAATTGTCAGGTGGGCAAAAGCGTCTCTTCTCTTTTGTCTTGACCTTGATTGGCCGACCAAAGCTTGTCTTTTTAGATGAACCAACTGCTGCCATGGATACTTCAACCCGTCAACGCTTTTGGGAAATTGTTCAGGATCTAAAAGCGCAGGGAGTAACTATTCTCTATTCGTCCCATTATATCGAAGAGGTAGAGCATACAGCGGACCGGATCTTGGTCTTGAATAAGGGAGAGTTGATTCGTGATACGACACCTCTAGCCATGCGCAGTGAGGAGATTGAAAAGCACTTCATCCTACCTCTGGCTTACAAGGAAGTCATTGAGCAGTCTAACCTGGTTGAAAACTGGTCACAAAAACAAGATGCCCTGCAAGTAGTCACACGCGAAGCGGATGCTTTCTGGGAACTGTTAGTGCAAGCAGGATGTAGGATTCAAGAAATTGAAGTCAATAACCGTAGCTTGCTAGATACAATCTTTGAAGAAACACAAAAGGGAGATGACTAAGATGAAACGATGGATCGCACTAAACAAGATAGAATTTCTATTGACCAAACGACAATTAGTCTATTATCTATTATCCGTAGGGATGCCGACAGCCTTCTATTTATTCTTCTCAGGCATGTACCAGGAAACACCAGGTGGACCAGCTAATTTTATGCGCGACTACCTCATCTCCATGACGGCTTTTTCCATGATGTCGACAGCTATCTTTTCATTCCCAGTTGTTTTACATACCGACAAGATCAACAACTGGCAGAAAATAATACGTCATAGCCCTGTAAATATGGTAGAATATTATCTATCAAAGATAACAAGTATGATGGTTGATTATTTGGTCTCAATTCTGGTTGTTTTCTCAGTTGGGCACTTGGTCAGAGGTGTGGATATGCCTCTAGGAAGCTGGATTGGGGCTGCGTTCTTGCTGATAGTAGGAAGTGTAGCTTTTGTAGCGCTTGGCTTGACCTTGACACTCTTGCCTTCTAGTCAGCTGATGTCTGTCGTGGGCAATCTTCTCTATCTAGGCTTGGCTGTTTTAGGTGGGCTCTGGATGCCCATCTCTTTATTTCCAGACTGGATGCAAGCAATCGGAAAGTGCCTACCAACTTATCAGTTGATGGAGTTGCTCAAGACCTTCTTAAACGAGGGTGGCATCAATTTATCAGCCACAGTTTATTTACTTGTTTTTTCAGCAGTTTTGTTTGGTTTGACCATTTACCTTCAAGGTCATAAGGAGAATTCTTAATGCTTGGAAGACTGAAAAGTATAGACTATATGTATTGGGCCAGTTTGATTTTTATGGTTTTTTCCATCATTCCTGTAGTGACTGGGGAGCTTCCTGTCTGGCATTTATTGATTGATATTCTATTTGTAATGGCGTATTTGGGTGTTTTAATAACTAAGAACCAGCGCCTTTCTTGGCTTTTCTGGGGCATCATGCTAATCTATGTAGCTGGGTATACTGCCTTTGTTGCTGCGAATTATATCTGGTTCTTCTTTTTCCTTTCCAATCTCTTAATTTATCATTTTGGTGTACGTAGTTTAAAGTCTTTACATGTCTGGACTTTTCTCCTTACTCAAGTCTTTGTTGTAGGGCAACTGTTGATTATTCAGAGAATCGAAGTTGAATTTCTATTCTATCTACTTGTAATTCTTGCTTTTGTCGATTTGATGACTTTTGGTTTAGTTCGGGTTCGTATTGTGGAGGATTTGAAAGAAGCGCAAGCCAAGCAAAATGCCCAGATAAATCTATTGCTTGCTGAAAATGAACGTAGTCGTATCGGTCAGGATTTGCATGATAGTCTGGGACATACTTTTGCTATGCTCAGTGTCAAGACAGATTTAGCCTTGCAGTTATTTCAGATGGAGGCTTATCCACAGGTGGAGAAGGAATTAAAAGAAATCCACCAGATCAGCAAGGATTCCATGAATGAAGTGCGAACCATTGTGGAAAATCTGAAATCACGGACCCTAGCATCAGAGCTTGAGACTGTTAAGAAGATGCTGGAAATTGCTGGCATTGAGGTTCAAGTTGACAATCACTTGGACAAGGCTAGTTTGACCCAGGATGTAGAGTCGACGGCTGCTATGGTTTTGTTAGAACTAGCGACCAATATCATCAAGCATGCCAGAGCTGAAAAAGCCTATCTAAAACTGGAACGTACAGATCAGGAATTGGTCCTGACAGTTAGAGATGATGGGAAAGGTTTTGCAACTGTAAAAGGAAATGAACTTCATACAGTCCGTGACCGTGCAGCAGCCTTCTCAGGTCAAGTAGAGCTGGTCAGTTTGAAAGATCCCACAGAGGTGCGTGTGCATCTGCCTTATAAGGAGAGAAAGTAGATGAAAGTATTAGTCGCAGAAGATCAAAGTATGCTTAGAGATGCCATGTGCCAGCTCTTAAGCTTTCAACCAGATGTGGAGACCGTCTTGCAGGCGAAAAATGGAGCTGAAGCTATCGAAGTTTTGGGGAAAGAAGCAGTAGATATTGCCATCCTTGACGTCGAAATGCCAGTAAAGACGGGACTAGAAGCACTTGAGTGGATCAAACAAGAAGTGCCTGAAACCAAGGTGGTTATCGTTACGACCTTTAAACGCCCAGGTTATTTTGAACGAGCGGTCAAAGCAGGAGTCGACGCCTATGTCTTGAAAGAGCGAAGCATCTCTGAGCTCATGCAAACCCTGCATACGGTATTAGAGGGACGTAAGGAGTATTCTCCAGAGCTGATGGAAGTCATGATGACCCATCCCAATCCCTTGACCGAGCAGGAAGTCGCTGTTCTACATGGAGTAGCTCAAGGTCTCTCCAACCAAGAAATTGCGGATAAGCTCTACCTCTCAAACGGCACTGTCCGTAATTACATGACCAATATCCTCTCTAAACTAGGCGCAAGCAACCGAACCGAAGCAGCCAAAACTGCCGAAGAAGAAGGCTGGTTGTGAGGGAGAGAAGTAAGAAAAAATCTCTTAGAAATGAATCTAAGAGATTTTTTGTGTTGTTCAGGTCTATTTTGCTACCCAGCCACTGGCATCACTAGGTGGATTTTCGGTATCGATCCAGATGAATTCAATTCCGATTTCCCCGTTTTTAAACTTAGTCAATCGAATACCGTTGATTTCCAGCTCATTGAGTCGTTGTCCTGTCAATACTTCTCGTTCCTTCAATTGGAAAACACCACGCAAAATCCAATTTCCAAGAATTTCTTGCTTATCAGTTGACTGAATCGCCTTACCAGCTTCTTGGTTGATATAGGCGTTGATAACATCACCAGAAGGTAAGAAGCGTAGTTTAAAGGTTCTTTCTTCTTTGGATAGAGCTAGTTTTTTAGTGCCGGGTTCAAAGGTCCCAAATCTAGGACCAAAGAAGTCAGGTCTTGCATCATGGAAGTTTTTGGATTCAGGCAGGGGAATGTATACTTCACTAACTGGACGGTACACAAGTTGTTCAATTTCTTTGATGAGTTTTTCATTGCCAGTCTCGTGGACAAAGTTAATCAAGTCCTCACGAATCGCCTTCATCTGAGCTTTTTCTTCCTTGCTGATCCATTTCTTCAAGAGGATTTCTTCCAGAGAGAAGGTCACAAAAGCTAGTTCTTCAGGAGCCATACTGTTCTTAAATTTATCCTGGATCTTTAAAATTCGTGGCAGACGGTCTTTTTTGGCTAATTTTGAACCACCATTAAAGGCATTGAAACCAGAGTTTTCTTCTACATTTCCATGTTTGTCTGTGATTACCCAAGACACCGTTTCTAAGATATCGGATTGTCCCTTTTCAGCTGTTAGCAAATGAAGATTTTCAAAAAGAGAAAAAGGATCTTCGATGTAATGGACATCCCAAGTATCTACCACAATATCTTTATTGTTAAAAGTCATGTGAAGCTGGCTGTCAGCTGCTGTATACTTGTAGTGGTGTTGTCCATCTGTAAATCGGAAATTAGTTGGATTGTTTTTGGTAGTTGAGCCTTCAATGACTAGATTATCAATATCGACTGGTAAATAAGTCGTTTCACCGACAAAAATCTTAGGATTTTCTCCCTTTGGTGTTGGCATTAGAACGTGATAAACAGCTTCCACATTGACCGAGTCAGAGCTGAAACCCTTGATTTGAGCCTTAGAAGATTCGATTCTCTGATTCCTCAAAGTCGCAATCTTTCGCGCCAACTCTTCATAGCGTTGATAGTTTTTCTTGTCTGCTGTTTCTTTATCAGCAGCAATATCTGCATGAAACTTGATATCACCCAACAAGTCCGTCCAAGATTGAGAATCTTTCTTGAACTGGGCAATTTTTTGGTCTCCCGAATTAATTCCAAAAGACTTGATACCCACTAGGTATTTATGATTTTCATCCACAACGACAGAAGCATCATAGGAAGTATTGGCAATATCTTCCCCAACGGCATTAAAAGCCTTCTGGAAAACTGTCTCCTGAAATTTGGAGTTAACGATCGGAGCCACATAATTCTCTGTTTGTACCTCGTCTT
Organism: Streptococcus oralis; assembly: GCF_964238205.1. Lineage (GTDB taxonomy): Bacteria > Bacillota > Bacilli > Lactobacillales > Streptococcaceae > Streptococcus > Streptococcus oralis_CZ. The sequence continues at coordinate 40,568 of NZ_CAXSLF010000004.1, read as the reverse complement.
CGGATTCTGCCTTTTGAGAGAAAGCTTGGCTTAAACTAGCGAAATTGGTAATTAAGGTTTTGTATTTTTCTTTTTGTTCAGACTTTAGATGTTCCCACATAAATTATGTCTCACCTACCTATATTATATTTGTAACAAGACTAGCTTAAGCACTAGTTCCCATTTGTATATTTCAGAAAAATTATCAAAATACTCTAATTTATCAAATTGCCACGATTTTCGGACAATGTAATACGCTCTTCATCCGAAACAACAAAACACAAATATTTATTATCTATTTATGGACAGCATATAAAACTCTTTACTTTTTTTATTACGAATCAATGATCTATACTGTTTAGAAGAAATAACCTCAAGATTATCTCTGTATTCAGTATAGATTTTTTCGTATGCCTCAGCTTCATTCCGTACAAAATCTTTAACATACGACTCACCTTCGAACTGACCATTCATCTTAATGTAGATAATTGCAATTTTTCCCGAACGATGCAGCTGAGACTGCCCTTGACTTTCATTTAAAGCCTTGGCAACATTTTCCGCGATACGTTTAATCACAGGAACAACTACGCTATTTCCAGCTTGTTTGTAGAGCTGACCATTGGAAACCCCTTCTGGGATTTTAAAGGATTTAGGATAGCCTTGAACGTTAAAGGTTTCTTTTGGTGTCAATTTACGAATCTCACCACTATCCGTCAAAATCAATGGAACGTTATGCCCACCTGTTCCCATATTTGCTGTCAGGGTAGGGACAACACCGTTTTTATTTTCACGGACATATTGACGGCGCCACTGGTAAACCGTATCTTGACTGGTTACCTCAAACTTCAACTGGTCATAGAAATTCTGCTTGCCTTCACGGTAATAGTAGACTTCATCAAGCTTATCACCAAAGTTAATCACATCTTGAAGACTCGTAGTTAACTTGATTTCCTCTGGAAATTCAAACAAGTCATAAGCTTCTTTGGTATCAAAGCCGACAATGTAGATCCGCTCACGGTTTTGCGGGATATTCCCATAGTCTTTCCCATTGAGAACCTTCCACTTGATGAAGTAGTTGTTCTCGGTTAAGGCTTCACGAATAACCTTGAAGGTATTGCCGTGGTCATGACCGACCATGTTTTTGACGTTTTCGATGAAAATGGCGCGAGGTTTACACCCCTCAATCATGCGAAGCAATTCGAAGAAAAGATCGCCACGATCATCGTCAAAGCCCTTACGATAACCCGCAATACTAAAGGCCTGACAAGGGAAACCTCCCATAATCACATCCACGCGCTCAGCTGGAATATCCTCTGGCTGAACATCGTGAATATCACGACCATCCAAATAGGTATCTGGATGGTTTAACTGATAAGTCTGACGCGCATACTTATCAAACTCATTGGCATACACCACTCTGAACTCGTTGGTCTGTTCAAATCCCAACTCAATTCCCCCAACACCTGAGAAGAAAGCTGCAATGTTGTACTTCTCAGGTCGGTTCGAACTTACAGAATTTGTCATGTAGTAACCTGCTTTCAATTTTTTTAAAATATTGTTTTACTCTCTAATAATTATTCGATATCACTCGGAATAAAAAAATTATGCTCTTTTAATACTTTTTTTATCTCGCTAGAAACACGATATTTTTTACCATATCCATCATGCTTCCATAGATTTTTTTGGCTCTTTTTTATATCAAAAAAGTTATCTATTAAGTAGAACGCAAAATCTTTTTTAGGATGTATATGAGAAAAATTCAATTTCTCCTTTCCTCCTGATTGGGTTTGGTTATCTGGACCATCGACGTGAAAATCACTATTATTACGTATAGAAGTTCTAAATAGCCTTTCTTTTTGACTGAGCATTTCATCACATCGTTTACCATATCCATCTATTAGATAGTTCTTTCTTTTTTCTCCAATTAAAGAATATTTATGAGATAATTGATTTCCTAAATTATCAACGTCTATAATTTCTAATGGAAAGGTGATGAATTCTGGTGATTTAAACTGTAAATAATTACTTAGCTTGTCTTTTGATAGATTAATAACTTTCTTACCATTTTTAGGTGTTTCTTGGTAGCTTAGAGTCCAAGCCTCACAACATTTTTCATGATGTGCTTTTGTTAAATTATCGATAATAGAGTCTAATATTGCCACAATATAATAATCTTGAACCTCAGAATATTCATATCTTTTTGTATATAGAACCGATAATAATGAAGGGCTAAATATAAGAATTAATTTATCTTTTTCTCCTTTACTTGTCAGTAAATCATTCAGCAATTCTATTTCAGTTTTTGTTAAATCTAAATTCTCGCATTCTCTAAAAAGTAAAACAATCCATAGTGGAATTTTGGGATGTAAGTCATAAAATTCTGTACAAGATGTTGTTTTCTTTTCAGTATTTTTTGCCATCTTCTCTTCTCTTCTCATATACAACTTTATAGAATTTATTATTATCCTTTAAGTACTGATCAAAAAGCCCTTGGTGATATTCTATTACAGTACCATTTTCATCTAACTCCACTGTTCTAATTTTAGTTGTTAATACTTCTCCTAGGTTCTCATCACTAACTTTTTCAAGAGTGGCAAATAAAATTGTACAATCTAAATTCGTCATTTTAAAATATTTGGCTACATTGAAAATGTGATCACTATGAGTTTCAATAAATAATTGGCGATTTGACTCAGATACCCATTGGTAAAAATACATTAGATTGGATTGTAAACTAGGATGTAAATGTATTTCTGGGTTCTCAATAATAACTACTGTTTCCTCAGGAAGTATAAGTAGTGCCAATATTTGAAATAGTATAAAGGTAACCCCTGTGCCAACATGTTGTGGTTCATACTCACTTCCTCCCTTATGATATTTCAATTGCAATAGTTTCGAACTAATATCATCTACAGAGACTGTATATCCAGTGAACTCTTCAAGCCAAAAATTAACTATATTAATCAATTCTGCCTTACTACTAGTTTCAACTATATAATCAATTCCATCACGTTCCAAAATTGTTTGTTGCATGGGATCTGATTCATAGACAGGTAGTTTAGGAAATATTTCACGAATTTTATTATTATTACAAAATAACTTTCTATTTTTTATAACAAATTCTTTACTATCACTTTTTTCATAAAGTAATGAAATTATCCCTTCCCCTCTAGGGTTAAATAATTCTAAATCTCTACTCTTTTTATAACTATCCAAAATTCCAATTCTCTCAGCCGATAGATAAGCCATATCTATAATTTTCGGATATGTAGGGGGACGCTTCCCATCCTCTATCGTAATTATTTGGTCTAGAGTTGTGGGAACGCCAAAGGAATACTTAAATTTAATTGTTTTTGATTCCTCTTTTGATAATTGATTATTTTTTAAATTATCTACACTTCCTAATTTTTTTAAATATCCGTTTAAAATATCGTGTGAGTCAGATTGCCCCAAAATAAGCAATGATTCAATCAATGAAGATTTCCCTGTAGAATTTACGCCAGTAATAACATTTAAATTAGAAAATTTAACTTTCTCATTTAATGCGTACGATTTATAATTTTCAATTTCAACACTTTTTAGTTTCATAATTTATCCTTCAATTTTAAAGATTGATTGATAGCTTTTATAAATTGTTCAATGTAAGCAAATCTCCAGGTTAGTTTTTCTTTAGAATCTCGTCTATATAAAATATTATCTTCAAAATTCTCATCGCCAATAAATTTAATATAAAAGTCAAAGAATAAATCTAAATTAGTTTCAATAACTGATTTTTCAAAACTAGATATTAAAAACAACCAACTCTCAAAAATAATCATATTTACAGTGTTTGAGTCTTTTCGACTGAATTCTTTATATGATTTCAACTCAAACATTCGTTTTGAAATTCGAATACATGATTCATATAATGAATACAACTTTTTCACCTCAGAATCGCTAATAATATTAATAAATTTCATTACCCTATCCAATAGATTATCAATTCCATCATAATCACTATCAAAGTTATAAATACTCTTAAATGAATCATTATTATGAATTAGATAATAAGCAAGGAATCTCAATACTAAGTATTGATCTTTCTTTCTTTTTATTGGAACTATTCGTAACTCTTTATTATCAGAAATTTTATTTAATAAATATGTTACTTTACCAACATTTGAAGCATTTCTAATTTCTTGAATAGTTAATCTCTCTCCACCTCTATTAACTCTCATAAAGATTTCATTTTGAAATCTCGGTATAACTGAAGAGTCAACTAAGTAACATGTCAAAGGGTAATCTTCAAATTTTCTTTTTACTCTTGATTCAAGTTCTTTAAAATAAACATAATCTTTTGAATCTTTATTTAAACATAAAAATCTATAACTGGATGGCAAAGAAAGTTTCCCTTCTAGAAATTCTAAAATTGAATTAATTCTTTGTTTTCCATCTACTACCAGCAAATTTCCATTTTTATCTATTGAAAAATAAAAAGTAGGAATAGGAATACCAAGTAAAATACTATCGATCAATTGTTGTTTTTTAGGTTGATTCCAAACATATTCACGCTGAAAACTAGGTTCCAAAATCAATGCATCGCCTAAATCAGTATAATCTATTCCCACATTGCTACTGTAATCATTTTGAAATTCTATAAATCGATCATAAAATTTTTTGATATCTGAAATACTAAGCTCTCGTTGAGTAACCGATAGTTTTCTTTTTAATTCATTGGCAGGCAATATCATAAGTTTTTCCATGTCTGATTTAAACTCATTATCATCCTTATCCATTTCAAGGACAGCTTCTAGTGCTTCACTCTGATCAATAAAATTTTCATCGCTTGATAAATTTATTTTATCTAATAAATCATCATTTCCTTCAAAATCTAGATTTAGACTATTCTTTAAGCTATTTTCTTCATATTCGCCATCTGTTAATAATTTAGGAACATTGTCCAAACTTTTAAAATTCTCACTACCAATCAATAGCTTTATACTATTTTTATAATCAGGGAATAAATCACAAATAGCACTGAAAATAGAAAGCGCACCTTTTGTTGAAACACGATTAATAGCTTGGTTGGGAGTTCCTTTGAGACTAGGGCCAATATTAAATTCATTTGAAGTATCTGGATAGTAATATAAATCTGAAGGTGTTATTTCTGTAGGTAATTTAATTAAAACTTTAGCAGTAATTTCATAGTTATTAGCTGAATTCTCTACATAAATATTCTCCACCTGACCAATAGCTGTCAATCCATTTTCCCATTCCTTCCATTTCTCACTATCTCCACCTAGAGAAAGAAATAAAAGGTCACCAACTTTAAGTTTTTGACTATTTGATGTTTTAGGATTGTATCGGTTAAGATTATCGATTCTAACATTATAATTAATTATCTCTGTACTAGCATCTAAATTGTAAAGAGAGGTTGAAGTTGCTTCTTTTTTGGTTTTGATACTATAAAGATATACTTCTTTGCCTCCTATACAAAGGAAATATGAATTCTTGTCTAAATTTTTGTATATCTCGGACACTTTATTTTGAAGTTCGCTTAATGAGAAATCTTTATATTCATTATAAACTTTCCAAAGACTTTTATTTTCATTTTCTAAATCTCTTTGGTGGTATCCTTTTCTACCGTTATCGAAATAGGGATCAAATGAATCTGTCCATTGTCGAATAGTATTAGCCTTTATTCCGGTTAAAATCTCTAGTTCACGGTATTTACTAATAATTTTACTTCTTCTTTTATCATTGCTAGGCAATTTTGAGAAATACAAACAAATAATTTGAACCTTCGTCTTCAAATCAATATTATCGTTTCGAGTAGTCATATAACTATACTTTCTATTTTAGGTAGTAGGAAACACGGCATTCCGCCGTGTTTCTGTGTTTATTTAACTAACTTCTTCATATCATCAATACGCGCTATGGTCGCGTCATATTTCGCTTGGTAGTCGGCTTGTTTGTCGCGTTCTTTTTGGACGACTTCTGGTTTGGCGTTGGCTACGAAGCGTTCATTAGAGAGCTTCTTACCGACCATATCCAGTTCTTTTTGCCACTTAGCCAATTCCTTATCGAGACGAGCGAGTTCTTCTTCGACATTGAGGAGGTCTGCCAGTGGCAAGTAGATTTCTGCTCCTGTGATGACGCTTGACATTGCGAGTTCAGGTGCAGGGATGTTTGATGCGATTTCCAAGTGTTCTGGATTTGTGAAGCGTTTGATGTAGTTAACATTGCTGTTAAAGAAGGCTTCCAAGTCGCTATCGCTTGTCTTCACAAGGATGGTGATAGGCTTGCTTGGTGCTACGTTTACTTCCGCACGCGCATTACGAACGGCACGGATCAAGTCTTTGAGGCTTTCCACACCAGTGTGAGCTGCAAGATCTTCAAAGGCTGGGTTAACAGTTGGGTATTCTGCTGTAACGATAGAGCCTTCTGAGATTTGTCCAAAGATTTCCTCTGTCACGAATGGCATGATTGGGTGAAGGAGACGAAGGATCTTGTCCAAAGTGTAAAGGAGAACAGAACGTGTGATGACTTTATCTTCTTCGTTATCGCTATAAAGGACTTCCTTAGTCAACTCAACATACCAGTCCGCAAATTCGTCCCAGATGAAGTTGTAGAGGATGTGGCCAGCCACACCAAACTCAAACTTATCAAAGTTTTCAGTGACTTTTCCGATGGTTTCATTGAGGTTGTGGAGAATCCAACGGTCTGTGACGTTCCCAGCTTCCTTGTTAACAACTTTTTCCACATTGGCAGTAGCTTGCTCGAGGGTCAAACCTTCATTGTTCATGAGGATGTAGCGAGAGATGTTCCAGATTTTGTTAATGAAGTTCCATGAAGCATCCATTTTCTCGTAAGAGAAGCGGACGTCTTGTCCTGGTGCAGAACCGTTTGAAAGGAACCAGCGAAGGGCATCGGCACCGTATTTCTCGATGACATCCATTGGGTCAATCCCGTTACCGAGAGATTTAGACATCTTACGTCCTTGCTCGTCACGGATAAGACCGTGGATAAGAACGTTTTGGAATGGCTGACGGCCAGTGAATTCCAAGGATTGGAAGATCATACGAGACACCCAGAAGAAGATGATGTCGTAACCTGTTACCAAGGTTGAAGTTGGGAAGTAACGTTTGAAGTCTTCTGAATCGACATCAGGCCAGCCCATAGTTGAGAATGGCCAAAGGGCAGAACTGAACCACGTATCCAAGACGTCTTCGTCCTGAGTCCAACCGTCGCCTTCTGGAGCTTCTTCGCCGACATACATTTCACCCTCGGCATTGTACCAAGCAGGGATTTGGTGACCCCACCAGAGCTGACGAGAGATTACCCAGTCGTGGACATTTTCCATCCATTGGAGGAAGGTATCGTTGAAACGAGGTGGGTAGAATTCTACCTTATCATCTGTATCTTGGTTGGCAATGGCATTCTTAGCTAATTGGTCCATCTTCACAAACCATTGAGTAGACAAGCGTGGTTCAACCACTACACCTGTACGCTCTGAGTGACCAACACTGTGGACACGTTTTTCGATTTTAACGAGGGCGCCGATTTCTTCCAACTTAGCAACGACTGCCTTACGAGCTTCGAAACGGTCCATGCCTGCAAATTCAAAGGCCAAGTCATTCATGGTTCCGTCATCGTTCATAACATTGACTTGTGGCAAGTTGTGACGTTGACCAACCAAGAAGTCGTTTGGATCGTGAGCAGGAGTAATTTTTACGACACCTGTACCAAACTCAGGATCTGCGTGTTCGTCCCCAACGATTGGAATCAATTTATTAGCGATTGGAAGGATGACGTTTTTACCGATCAAATCCTTGTAGCGTGGGTCTTCTGGATTGACCGCAACGGCAACGTCCCCAAACATAGTCTCAGGACGAGTTGTCGCAACTTCAAGGGCGCGTGAACCGTCTTCAAGCATGTAGTTCATGTGATAGAAGGCACCTTCCACGTCCTTGTGGATAACTTCGATATCAGAAAGGGCTGTGCGAGCTGCTGGATCCCAGTTGATGATAAACTCACCACGGTAGATCCAGCCTTTCTTGTAAAGGTCCACAAAGACCTTGCGAACCGCTTTTGACAAACCTTCGTCAAGCGTGAAACGCTCACGAGAGTAGTCTACAGAGAGCCCCATCTTGCCCCATTGTTCCTTGATAGTAGTGGCATATTCGTCTTTCCATTCCCAAACCTTATCGAGGAATTTTTCACGACCAAGGTCATAGCGGGAAATGCCCTCACCACGCAAGCGCTCCTCAACCTTAGCTTGAGTCGCAATCCCCGCGTGATCCATCCCTGGAAGCCAAAGCGTATCAAAGCCTTGCATGCGTTTTTGACGGATGATGATATCTTGCAAAGTCGTATCCCAAGCGTGACCAAGGTGAAGTTTCCCAGTCACGTTTGGTGGTGGAATCACGATTGAATAAGGCTTAGCCTTTTTATCTCCAGAAGGCTTGAAAACATCTTCGTCAAGCCATTTTTGGTAACGTCCAGCCTCAACCTCGGCTGGATTGTATTTAGGTGAAAGTTCTTTAAACATGTGTGTTCTCCTTGTTTAAGTAGTTCAATATCTTAAAAATTTGTTCTAACTCTTGTTTTTGCATATAAGATTTCATATAGTCATAATCTTGCAATCCAGTTTCAGCAACTGGTAACATAATCTTTTGACGTTTCATGCGTTCTCCATTGAATTTATAACCATAGGCATACTTGATTTTTTGCGACAAAATCATTTGTTTCAAGAAAAGGTAGGTATATTTGTTTCCGTATATTTCGTCTTTCCATTTTAATCGTTTGACATCATCAGAAAAAATGGCTTTGTAGGGATGATAGAAATTCTCGACGACACTACCATTGTAATTTACACCAAGCACATTTGCATCAAGACTTTTATTTGTATTAGATACAAAGGCTGTAACCCCATTATCGCTATCGCTAGCACCTACAAATGGTCTCACTCCTATTTCTTGATTGGCTTTTGTTAAACGAATGCCCGATTTAATTTCACAAACATCCTCAATCCAGAAATCTTTCCAAGAAATTTCACAAACTTTTTCTTTAAGAATGTTCATCATTCTGATATATATATATATTCTAGCACTTCTTGGACTTTATCAAGTTCTAATTTTTTCACAAAGTCAGACATATATTGGAAATTAGGGTTATCTTCTTTATCCGCTGGAAGAATGACTTTTTCTCTTTTTATGCGAGAGTCGTTGATTTCTCTGTTAAAAGAATATTTTTCTTCTAAACTTTTAACAACGGTAGATAAAAATAGATAAGCGTATTTGTCTGCATTGTCAGACTTTAAAGTCGTTACATGATCACTAGCCACAAACTCAAATTGCTGATAGAATGTGGATCCGACACTTCCGCTATTAGCAAGAGTGAGGACATCTTCAAATTTTCGAATCCCTGTTTCATTTCCAATAAAGGCATCTACACCATTGTTTTCAGAAGTTGAGGAAATATATGGTGTAGGACCGTTTGTCTGATTAGCTTTTGTCAGACGTTTTCCTCTTTGAATTTCTCGAAAAACTTCAGTGAAACGAAACGTTTTCCATTTAACCTTATCTAGTCCTACCACATCTCCAGCTAACTCAACCAATTTACGCTCATAATAATCAATGATTTTCTGAGCTTGTTGCTTCTGTTCTTGCTTGATGTAATCTTCCATAAACTGCCAGTTAGGCTGATCTTGGGAATCGACAGGTAACATGAGCTTATTTTTTATTACTCTATTTAACCCAACTGGATAACCATAACCAAACCCTTTTGAGATAAGATAGTTATTAATGATTGAAATTAAAAATTTACTAATATCTTTATTTAAAATTTCATTTCTCAATACTAAAATATTTTGACTACAAGTAAAATCATAGGGTTGATAAAAAGCTCTTGGCTCTCCTACCATACTTACGGTTATACAATTTTTCTTAACAATTTTACTTTCAGAAACCTGATATAGACCTTGGAATCCATTATTAACTGAACTTCTCCCAACAAAGGGGATATCTCCTTCACTAAGAGCATTTGAATCAGATGATTTAGCTATAAAAATTTCTGAAAATATTTTCGGGAATAAAAACTCTCCCCACTCCACATCCGTCAATTTTAACTTACTCATCTTTGTCACCTGCCATTAGTTGTTTGATTTGCTTGTCAAAATCCGATACGATTTTCTGGGTGCGGTTGAATTTCTCATATTCTTGACTGGCTTTCTCATCTGCCTGTTTTTTAGAAATAGATCCTTTTCCTTCTAGAATGTCATATTCATTAAAAGAAAGGAAGCGGTTAATACTTTCTGCCAAAGATTGCATGGTAAAGGTATTGCGTCGCTCAACTAAACCTTCAATATAGTCGAAGTAAGAGGTTACGGTACGCTCTAGTTGACGGATTTCGGTTTCTTGCAAATAATTCTTAGCAACTGTCACATCCGATTTCAGGACTCGGCCATCTGGTGCATTCTTCCAAGTCGTTAATCCCATTTGTTTCTTATCAGCGTCTGCCTTATGATAAATAATCTCAGCAGCGGTATTACCTGTAATAGCAAAATGAAACTTGTTCTGCACCATAGCATAGAAATTCTTAGTGATTTCAGAATTTCTATCGTAGTCAATAGCGCATTCCGCAAAAATATCGGTTATTTGCTGATAAATACGGCGTTCACTGGCACGGATGGAACGGATTCGCTCTAAGAGTTCACGGAAGTAATCTTGACCAAAGACCGTTTGTCCCTGTTTAAGACGCTCATCATCAAGTACGAACCCCTTAATAATAAATTCTTTTAAGGTATTCGTTGCCCAAATTCGAAATTGTGTCGCCTTTGTTGAGTTAGCACGATAACCAACTGATATGATAGCATCAAGATTATAATACTCCAATTCGCGCTGAACCGCTCTATTTCCCTCTTTTTGAACTGTTCGAAATTTTCGAACAGTTGCCAGCTTATCTAACTCGCCATCACTATAAATATTTGATAAATGGTGACTAACTGTTGATTTAGAAACTCCGAATAACTCGGAAATCCCTTTTTGTGTCAACCAAAGATTTTCATCTTGTAAGAGAATATCTAAATTAACATCACCATTAGGTGTCGTATAAAGGACAAAATTAGAAATTTCATTCATACTTGTCACCTTTTTCCGCTACCATCGGAAGTTCCTCAATATCGGTATTTTCTTGATAATTCTCTTTTTCTTCTATTCCGAAAAGATAACCTCGGCCATGAGTAATCATATTGACTTCAAAAGTTAGATAATCTGCAATGGTCTTTTGAAAATCTTCCTCAGAAGGAATTTCATCATTAAAGTAATAGAAAGAGTGAAGCCATTCATCATCAGCTTCAATTGTTGTTTGAACACAGAACTTAGTTTCTGCTTCTGTGCGATCAAACCAGACATCAAGCAAGTGTTGTTTTTTATCCTTAGCTGTAGCTGTTTCAACCAGGCCGATGTGTTTAGAGACTTCAAAACCATCATTTTCAAAGTTGATAAATTTGCATTCTTTTTCCGGACGATGCGGTATACCAGCTGTAAATACTGCAATACAAGGGTTTGTTCCTACGCCATAAAAGGTATTCTTATTAAGTGTGATAACACCCTCTAAAGTATGGTGTTTTAAAATATTTTGTTTAGCTTCTTTTTCAAACTTGGTCTTTCCTGTAAAGGTGGACTGAGGCACAATAACAACCGCCTTTGCACCTTCGACTAAAGAATTTAACAGATGTTCTGTAAAGTTGATTTCATACAGTTCGGTATTGGCTGACGACCCCATTGAATATGGCGGATTCATCATACCAACGTTGCATTGTTTTAGCTGAAGCTTACTAGGATTTTGGCGTAGAAAGTCTTGGTTTTCAAGGTTACTTTTCCCATCGCCGCGTAATATCATATTTGTCGTAGCAATTGTAAACATATAAGATTGTTCTTCAATCCCGAAGAGCTGATATTTCCGGATTTGGTCACGTTGAGAATCACTTTTTGCTTTTGTTAACATATCATGCATAGCGGCAATTAGAAAACCTGCTGTACCGCAAGTAGGATCAAAAACCTTATCCGTCGGCTTTAAATCAACTAAATCACAAAAAAGTTGTGTTATATGTTTTGGTGTTAAGACAATACCTAAATTTTGACCGTCTCCTCCAGAGTATGACATAAATTCCCCGTAAAAACGACCAAGATAATCCTCAGCAGAATTGTAATATCTTAAACTTTGGTAGATACTTTTATAAAGAAATTCTGTAAAGTATTTGATAGGTGTTTTACCTAGATTAGCATTTTTCTCATTAATTTTTACATCGTCTCTAATGATGGCAAACTGACTAAGTAATTTATCTTTTTTTACTTCGGGAGATACATTAGCACGCTGAAGGTTAGACTTGATGGCAGTATAAATCTTTGAGCCGTCTGTTTTTACAGTATCTCCAGTTAAACTTTCCAAAGAGAAGTTTCCATGCTCCGTTTCTCTCAATGCTAACAGGATTCCTGAAATAATTAGAGGTTTATTCTTTTCCTCAATATTGCCATAATTTCTCAAATCATTATGTAAAGTCGCTGCATCTTTTAAAATCTCAGCAGTTTCTTTTTCAAAATTGGTTTCTTCTTGAAGAATCTCTTTTACGTAATACTCATCAATATTATCTATTGAGAAAGAAATCAAAGTTTCAATGTCAGCAAGTTCAAAATACTCACCCCGTTCATTCACAAAAACAGGTGTAATGCGGTGTTTTTTTTCATTACCACTAATTCCTACAGCAATGATTTTTTTATAACTAACCTTATCTGCTAAATGCCTAGCATAAAAGACCGCTCCGTTTACTGCGTAGTCTGTGTTTGATTTAGTATCATCAGCAATTAAATCATCATCTGTATAATTGATATGTTTTGATAATCCAGGTTTATCCTCAATAATAATTAAAAAATCTTTAACAATTCCAACGTATTCTGGGAAACCTGAATTTCCAGTCCCTTTTTTCGAGGCAGTTTTCAGAGCTTCATCAATCTCTTTAACATTGCTTCCTTGGGCATCAAAATTTTCACGAATTCCTGCTTCTTTCAAAAGTTCATGAACCCATAAATCAGTATTTACTTCTTTTTTTGCCATTATTCGTTCCTTTTAATTACTAAACATTCCCACTCACTCTTCAACAAGCCATATATCAGACTGTCACAGCGGTTTCCTTGAGCATCCTTTCTGTCTCGGATGCGAGCTTCAAGAGTAAAACCAAGCTTCTCAGCGACTCGTTGACTTTGGATATTGTAGCCAAAGCAAGACAATTCTACCTTATGAAGCCCCAGTTCTTTAAAAGCCAGGTCAATCAAGGCACTCGCGGCTTCAGGCACATAACCTCGCCCCCAATAGTCTGGGTGTAAGATATAGCCAATCTCCAGTACATCGTCTTCGTAGCGATGGGGGAAATCGACAGAACCAATGATTGTATCGGTTCCTTTAACGATAATTCCGTAGCCTGCTGGGAGATTATCCTTTTGATTGCGATCAGGAAGGATATGATCCAGATAATAAATCTCATCTTCCAAGGTCTTGACGGGTGGAAAGCCAGCTGGGTAAGAAACCTCTGGACGACTAGCATAGTCAAAGATATCCTCTACATCCGCCACTGTTCGGACTCGCAAGACCAGTCGCTCCGTTTCGATTTGTTCTGGCAATTCAGTTCTTGTCATCCTTCTTCCTCGCTTTCTACAAAAAAATCGCCCCTGCCATCAATCTGACAGGGACGAATGTGTTAATCCGCGGTACCACCCAATTTCGGGCAGATGCCCGCAACTTTAATCTTCTTGTTTCTCTTTTATGACGTCGTTAGCTCGTCTTGCCGTACTTGAGTACAGCCTGCAACTCGCTGTCTAGTCCTAAAAGGAAACAAAAAGATTTATATTTCAATTTTTAATTTCATCCATTAGCAACCAGTTTTGACACATTTGTGGACTTCTCAGCACCGCCACTTTCTGTAAAATGTGGGACTCAAAACACCTCTAATGGCTTTATTTTAACAAGTTTTTGACGGAAAAGCAAGGAACAAGAAAGATTACTTGAACTTGATGCCGTTTTCTTTTAATTTCTTGATAGTAGCTGGACCGATTCCTTTCAAGGCAAGGAGTTCTTTTTCTGTCCAGTTTTTGAAGTCAGCAGCAGACTTGATACCTTCATCGTAGAAAGTCTTAGCGCGGTCAACTGAAAGTCCCCCTAGGTTAGCTGCGAAATCTTCTACAGAAGTAGCAACTTTTTGAGCTTGCTCTTTGGTTGCTTCTACAGTTTTTTCAACCTTTTTAGAGACAGCTTTACCTGCATCGCTTGCTGCTTTTTCAGCATGTTTTACAACTTTTTTTGTTTCTTCGACAACCTTGTTTACAGTGCTTGAAAATGCACCTGAGCGACGTAGGCTGTTTCTCAATTGTTTTTTACGTTGGAGTGTCTTTGACATCATAAAATCCTTTCAATAAAAAATCCCTGTGGCTGAACAAGGATCGAATCTCTATGGTTTTATTGTATCAACTTTCTTTAGGAAATGCAAGGCTTGATATACTGGAAATATAGGAGATATATGGGAAATTTCGCCGTAGAATGATAGACGATAATAGAAGAAAAGTGAAAAATATGGTATAATGAAACGATAGATTTTTGAATAGGAATACAATCATGTTTGGATTTTTAAAAAAAGATAAAGCAACAGAAACCCCCACAATGGTGCCAGCACATATCGGAGTTATCATGGATGGTAATGGTCGTTGGGCTAAAAAACGGATGCAACCGCGTGTCTTTGGGCATAAGGCTGGGATGGATGCTTTGAGAACGGTAGCCATTGCTGCTAGTGATATGGGAGTCAAAGCCTTGACGGTCTATGCCTTCTCGACTGAAAACTGGACCCGTCCAGATCAGGAAGTCAAATTTATCATGAACTTACCTGTTGAATTTTATGATAAGTTTGTTCCCGAATTGCATCAGAAGAACATGAAGATTCAAATGATTGGGGAGACTGATCGTTTGCCGAAGCAGACTTTTGATGCTCTTAAAAAGGCAGAAGAACTGACTAAGTTAAATACAGGATTGATTCTCAATTTTGCCCTTAATTATGGTGGACGAGCTGAGATTACACAAGCGGTCAAGTTGATTGCACAGGATGTTTTAGATGCTAAGATCAATCCTGGTGATATCACCGAGGAGTTGATTGGGGAATATCTCTTTACGGGACATTTGCCAAAAGTCTTGCGTGATCCTGACTTGATTATTCGGACCAGCGGTGAACTTCGTTTGAGTAATTTCTTGCCATGGCAGGCTGCTTATAGCGAGCTCTATTTCACGGATGTCTTATGGCCTGACTTTGATGAGGAAGCCTTGAAAGAAGCTATCATCGAGTACAATCGTCGCAACCGTCGCTTTGGAGGAGTTTAGGAGATATTATGATACAGGATTTACAAAAGAGAACCCTTTTTGCTATCTTGGCCTTGGCTATCTTTATCCCAATCTTGGCGATTGGTGGCTTATGGCTCCAGATTGCCATGGGGATTGTGGCGATGTTGGGAGTACATGAGTTACTGCGCATGAAGGGTTTAAATACCATGACGCCTGAAGGACTCTTGACTTTATTAGCAACCTTTTTTCTGACTATTCCTTTGGAAAACTACCTGAAGTTTTTGCCTGTGGATGGGAACGTTGTTGCTTATAGTGTCGTGATACTGATTTTACTAGGGGCAACAGTCTTCAGCAAGAACTATACTATTGAGGATGCTGTTTTTCCGATTGCCATGAGTTTTTATGTTGGCTTTGGCTTTAATGCTTTGGTCGATGCTCGTATTGCAGGTTTGGATAAGGCGCTTTTGGGACTGTGTATGGTCTGGGCAACCGATAGTGGAGCCTATCTAGTAGGAATGAAGTTTGGTAAGAGAAAGCTAGCTCCGAGAGTTTCCCCTAACAAGACCATAGAGGGTGCTATGGGGGGTATCGTGGCTGCTATGCTAGTGACTTTGATTTTTATGCTAGTTGATAGTACTGTTGCTTTACCTTATGGGATTTACAAAATGATGGTCTTTGCTATTTTCTTTAGTATAGCTGGTCAGTTGGGTGATTTGATCGAAAGTGCTATGAAACGTCACTTTGGTGTCAAAGACTCAGGCAAGTTTATCCCAGGTCATGGTGGGGTATTGGATCGTTTTGATTGCATGCTGGCTGTCTTCCCTATTATGCACCTCTTTGGCTTATTTTAAGGAAAGGTAAATAGAAATTAAATGATAGGATTACTAACATTTATCCTGGTCTTTGGGATTATCGTAGTGGTTCACGAATTCGGACATTTTTACTTTGCTAAGAAATCTGGAATTTTGGTTCGTGAGTTTGCCATCGGTATGGGCCCCAAAATCTTTGCCCACATCGGAAAAGATGGAACTGCTTATACCATTCGTCTCCTGCCACTTGGTGGTTACGTTCGGATGGCAGGTTGGGGTGAAGATACGACAGAAATTAAGACTGGAACTCCTGCAAGCCTAACATTGGCAGCGGATGGTAAGGTCAAACGCCTCAATCTCTCTGGTAAAAAGATTGACCAGACAGCTCTGCCTATGCAGGTCACTCAGTTTGATTTTGAGGATAAACTCTTTATTAGAGGCTTGGTCTTAGAAGAGGAAAAGACTTTCTCAGTAGACCATGATGCGACCATTGTGGAAGCTGATGGAACGGAAGTTCGTATCGCTCCCTTAGACGTCCAATATCAGAATGCGACTGTCTGGGGCAAATTGATTACCAACTTTGCTGGTCCTATGAATAATTTTATCCTAGGAGTCGTCGTTTTCTGGATCTTGATTTTCATGCAAGGTGGCGTCCGTGATACGCAAACGAATAACTTCAGTATTATTCCAGATAGCGCTTTGGCTAAGGTTGGTGTTGAAAATACGGCCCAAATCACTAAAGTCGGCAGTTATGAGATTTCAAACTGGTCAGATTTGATTCAGGCTGTTGATGCAGAAACCAAGGATAAAACAGCGCCCGTTTTGGATGTGACGATTTCTGAAAATGGAACTGAAAAACAAGTCCGTGTGACACCTGAAGAAAGCCAAGGTCGTTTTATACTGGGTGTTCAGCCAAGGCTCAAATCAGATATTTGGTCTATGTTTATGGGCGGATTTACAACTGCGGCAGATTCAGCCTTGCGAATTCTCAATGCTTTGAAAAGCTTGATTTTCCAACCAGATTTGAATAAACTAGGTGGTCCCGTTGCTATCTTTAAGGCAAGCAGTGATGCCGCTAAAAATGGTCTTGAGAATGTCTTGTTCTTCTTGGCTATGATTTCCATCAATATCGGTATCTTCAACTTGATTCCGATCCCTGCGCTCGATGGTGGAAAAATCGTGCTTAATATCCTAGAAGCTATCCGTCGCAAACCACTAAAACAAGAAATTGAAACCTATGTCACTCTGGTCGGAGTTGTCATTATGGTCGTTTTGATGATCGCCGTAACTTGGAATGACATCATGCGAACCTTCTTTTAAGAATTAGAGGAGTCATTATGAAACAAAGTAAAATGCTTATTCCAACGCTTCGCGAAATGCCAAGCGATGCTCAAGTTATCAGCCACGCCCTTATGTTGCGTGCTGGTTATGTTCGTCAAGTATCTGCAGGTGTTTACTCTTACCTACCACTTGCTAACCGTGTTATCGAAAAAGCTAAGAAGATCATGCGTCAAGAGTTTGACAAGATGGGTGCTGTTGAGATGTTGGCTCCAGCCCTTCTTAGTGCAGATCTTTGGCGTGAATCTGGCCGTTATGAAACCTACGGGGAAGACTTGTACAAATTGAAAAACCGTGAGAAGTCAGACTTTATCTTGGGGCCAACTCACGAAGAAACTTTTACAGCTATTGTCCGTGATTCTGTCAAGTCTTACAAACAATTACCTTTGAACTTGTATCAAATCCAGCCTAAGTATCGTGATGAAAAACGTCCACGTAATGGACTTCTTCGTACCCGTGAGTTCATCATGAAAGATGGTTATAGCTTCCATGCTAACTACGATAGTTTGGATGTTACTTATGATGAGTACAAGGCAGCCTATGAGCGTATCTTCACTCGTAGTGGTTTGGACTTTAAAGCCATCATCGGTGACGGTGGAGCCATGGGTGGTAAGGATAGTCAAGAGTTTATGGCCATCACACCTGCTCGTACAGACCTTGACCGTTGGGTGGTATTAGACAAGTCTGTTGCATCATTTGACGAAATTCCTGATCAAGTGCAAGAAGAAATCAAGGCAGAATTGCTCAAATGGATGGTTTCTGGTGAAGATACCATTGCCTACTCAAGTGAATCAAGCTATGCAGCCAACTTGGAAATGGCGACAAACGCCTACAAACCAAGCAATCGTGTTGTGACTGAAGATGAAGTGGCTCGCGTGGAAACACCAGGTGTCAAATCGATTGATGAAGTCGCAGCCTTCTTGAATGTCTCTGAAGAGCAAACAATCAAGACCTTGGTTTATATCGCAGATGAGGAGCCAGTTGTGGCTTTACTCGTTGGCAATGACCAGCTCAACGAAGTCAAATTGAAAAACTACCTTGGAGCAGATTTCTTGGAACCTGCAACTGAGGCAGAAGTGAAAGAATTGTTGGGAGCGGACTTTGGTTCTCTTGGCCCAGTAAATCTTCCAGAAAATGTCAAGATTATCGCAGACCGCAAGGTACAAGATAGCCACAATGCTGTTGTTGGTGCCAACGAAGATGGCTATCACTTGACTGGTGTGAATCCAGGTCGTGACTTCACTGCCGAGTATGTGGATATCCGTGAAGTCCGTGAGGGTGAGATTTCTCCAGACGGACAAGGTATTCTCAACTTTGCGCGTGGTATCGAAATTGGTCACATCTTCAAACTTGGAACTCGTTACTCAGCAAGTATGGGGGCAGATGTCCTGGATGAAAATGGCCGTGCTGTGCCAATCATCATGGGCTGCTACGGTATCGGTGTCAGCCGCCTCCTCTCAGCAGTTATGGAGCAACACGCTCGCCTCTTTGTTAACAAAACACCAAAAGGTGAGTACCGTTACGCTTGGGGAATCAATTTCCCTAAAGAATTGGCACCATTTGATGTGCACTTGATTCCAGTCAATGTTAAGGATGAAGCAAGTCTTGAATTGACTAATCGTCTCGAAGAAGCCTTGGTCAACAAAGGCTATGAAGTTTTGACAGATGACCGTAACGAACGTGTCGGTGTTAAATTCAGTGATAGCGACTTGATTGGTCTTCCAATCCGTATCACTGTTGGTAAGAAAGCAGCTGACGGTATCGTAGAAGTCAAGATCAAGGCGACAGGGGATACGATCGAAGTTCATGCAGATAACCTGCTTGAGACCCTTGAAATCCTAACAAATAAATAAAATCTATAATCAGAAGAAAAACAAGACAAAAATGTAACTAGTTTTTGCCTTGTTTTTTCTCTATAATGAGAGAAAGTAAGACTCAATGAAAATCAAAGAGCAAACTAGGAAACTAGCCGTAGGCTGTACTTGAGTACGGCAAGGCGACGTTGACGCGGTTTGAATTTGATTTTCGAAGAGTATAAACATTAAAAGCGTAAAAAGAGGTAGTACTATGCTAAAATTTCCAAAGGATTTTGTCTGGGGTTCCTCAACTTCTGGGCCGCAGACAGAAGGACGAGTGCCTGGTGACGGCAAGGGAGATAATCTCTGGGATTATTGGTATCAAGTAGAGCCAAACCGTTACTTCAATGGCATTGGACCTGATAAAACATCGACCTTCTATGAAAATTGGGAAAAGGATATCGAACTATTGTTAGAAACTGGCCACACAGCTTTTCGAACTTCTATCCAGTGGTCTCGTATTTTCCCACAGGGACGTGGGGAAGTCAACCCTCAAGGTGTGGTTTTCTACCGCCAGGTATTTGAAGCCATCAAGGCCAAGGGTATTCGCCTCTTAGTCAATCTCTATCACTTTGACTTGCCTTTTGCCCTTCAAGAAGATGGAGATGGTTGGGAAAATAAGGCAACTATTAAGGCTTATGAAGACTATGCTCGCTTCTGTTTTGAGACTTACGGAGACTTGGTGGACCAATGGATTACCTTCAATGAGCCTATCGTTCCTGTTGAGTTTGGCTATTTCTATGATGCCCATTATCCTCATAAGGTGGATGCCAAAGCTGCCGTTAAGGTTGCCTATCATACCCAGCTAGCAAGCACTCTTGCGGTGAAGGCCTGCCATGAGGTTTTGCCTGATTCTAAGATTGGAATTGTTCTCAACTTGACACCAGCCTATCCACGTAGCCAGCATCCTGCCGATGTAAAAGCAGCTCGCATTGCCGATCTCTTTCAGGCACAATCTTTCCTAGATTCGTCTGTTTTAGGAGCATATCCAGAAGAGTTAGTGGAAATTTTGGCTGAGCATGACTTGTTACCAGAGTACACGGCCGAAGAGTTGGAAGTCATTCGTGAGAATACAGTTGACTTCCTGGGAGTGAACTACTATCAACCTTTGCGTGTCATGGCGCCGCGTTTTGCTAAGCATCCTGACAGTCCGCTTTTGCCAGAGCATTTCTATGAACCTTACGTCATGCCTGGTCGTAAGATCAATCCGCACCGCGGTTGGGAAATCTACGAGCAAGGGATTTACCATATCGCTCAAAACATCAAGGAAAATTATGGCAATATCGAGTGGATGTTGACAGAGAATGGGATGGGCGTTGAAGGTGAAGATAAATTCCGTGAGAATGGTATGATTCAGGATGATTACCGTATTGACTTTGTCAAAGGTCACCTTCGTGAGCTTCATCGTGCCATTGAAGATGGTGCCAACTGTAAAGGTTACTTGATCTGGACCTTTATCGATTGCTGGTCATGGCTCAATAGCTATAAAAACCGTTATGGTTTAGTCGAGCTTGACCTTGAAACGCAAGAACGACGCCTGAAAAAATCAGGCCACTGGTTCAAAGAACTCAGCGACAATAATGGGTTTTAAGAACTTTGCAGTCTAACAAATGATATGAAAAAACCATTGGACCTCAATTCTTTTCGAGTTTTTCCAATGGTTTTTCTTGTTCTTATAATAGTCCGATAAAAAGCATCAAGGCTGATAAAGTAATAAAGGCTAGGGTTGCTAGACCACGTTGGCCTGGGCTGTAAATCTTTCGTTCGCCTAGAACTGGGAAGACGATAGCTAGTAATGCACCGCCGACAGCTCCCCCGACATGTCCAGCAAGGCTGATGCCAGGCATTAAAATACTTCCTACTAGGTTGATGATCAAGAGGGAGAGGTAGGATTGACCAAGCTGTTGAAGATAGGGGTTGCGTGAGGCATAACGAAGAACGACAATAGAAGCGAACATACCGTAGAGGGCAGTTGAAGCACCTGCAGTAATGGCATTGGGACTAAAAACTAGGACAAAGAGATTTCCCATCATACCTGATAGAAGGTAGAAAAAGAAAAACTGTTTAGAGCCAAAGATTTGTTCCATCTGACGTCCTAAGAAGTAGAGGGATAGCATATTGACTAAAAAGTGCTCCAAGCCAATATGGACAAAGGTTGCCGAGAATAAGCGCCAGACTTGTTCAGGCATGGCCTTGATTGCTGGGGGATAAACAGCTCCGAATTTATACAAGGTGGCTGCACTTGTGTAGTTAAAACCACTGGTTAAAAACATGAGTATAAAAACCAGGCTTGTCACGAGAAGAAAGAAGCTCGTGACAGGATACCGACGATCAAAAATCTCTTTCATAGATAAGTACCTCCTCAACGGGAATATCATGTGAATCAGGCTGGAAGTCCTGAATCTGACAAGGATAAAGTGTACTGATGGTGTGGCCTAGGAAATGCTCTAAGTAGCGATCATAATAACCACCACCGTAGCCAATCCGATAAGCAGAAGAATTGAAAGCCAAACCAGGAACATGAATCAGGTCAATCTGAGAGGGTTCAAGGATTGTGAAGTCTCCTTGAGGTTCAAGAAGTCCAAAAGAATTTCTTTCGAGTTTCTCTGGTTCATAGAGCACAAAGTTCATTTTCCCTTGTGGATAAGTTTTGGGAATGAGGATGGTTTTCCCATCTTTTTGAGCTTGTTCGATCAGTCTAGCTGTCTGAAACTCATGAGGAAAAGACAGGTAAGTGGCGATGGTTTTTGCTTCCTTATAGAAGGGATGTAGAAGTAGTTGCTCAGTCAACCAAGCGTCCATGACTTCCTTTTCTTCGGCTGATAGAGATTTGAGTTCTTGCAAGACCTGCTTGCGTAGGGCTTTTTTCATTGTTTACTCCGCAGCTTTCTTTGCTAAAAAGCTTGATACAGCCTCGACTCCAATTGCCAGAGCTTCTTCCTTAGGACTCATCTGTGGATGATGAAGAGCATAGGGACTATCAATTCCAAGCCAGAACATAACTCCAGGAACCTTTGAGAGAAGATAACCAAAGTCCTCTCCTGTCATGGCAGGCTCGATGTCGATTAGTTCAATTCCCTCTTTTTCATCAAAGAAGGTCATCAATTCTCGAGCTAATTCAGGGTTGTTTTCGACAGGTAGGTAACCTCCCTGCTTGAGTTCAACTTCCACATCCATATCAAAAGCAGCTGCTACACCTTCAGCGATGGCTTTGACACGTTTTTGAACTAAGAGGCTCATGTTGTGTGTAAGAGCTCGAATCGTTCCATGTAAGAAGGCTGTATCAGCGATGACATTATTGGTTGTTCCAGCTTGAAAGACACCGAAAGTGACGACAGCTCCCTCGATAGGATCGACATTACGGCTAACGACTGACTGGACTTGAGTGACAAAATAGCTAGCTGCAACCAGAGCGTCGTTTGCTTGATGTGGAAAGGCAGCGTGACCACCTTTACCCTTGAAACGAATCTTGACTTCGCAAGTTCCTGCAAAGAGTGTATGGGTATTGGTCGCAATCTGTCCAACTTTTAGGTCTGGACGAACATGAAGCCCATAGAATTGGTCAGGCAACCAGTCGCCAAAGGCCCCATCTTCATACATGAGCATGCCACCTGCTTCGTTTTCTTCCGCAGGTTGGAAGAGAAAGAGGAGATTGTTTTTGGGTTGTTTTTCTAATGCACGTTCGAGACTTCCAAGGGCAATGGTCATGTGAAAGTCGTGCCCACAAGCATGCATGCGATCTTGGTGTTGAGAGGCAAAAGGAAGACCTGTTTGTTCAACGATTGGGAGTCCATCAATGTCTGTCCGCCAGCCAATGGTACGTTCTGGCTGACTTCCTTGCAAGTAAACTAAAATACCTGTTTGCCAAGTACGAATCTGAACAAAATCCTTACCAGCCGTTAATGTTTCAATGACATTGAGTAAATAAGCGTGAGTCTTGAATTCTTCTAAACCAATCTCGGGAATTTGGTGAAGATCGCGTCGAGTTTGAATTAAATCTAACATATCTAATTTCCTTCTATTGATACGATAAAGAGGCTGGAAATATTTCCGCCTCTGTTACTAATTACAAGGTGCGAAGCGCATCTTCTAGCGCTGTTTTTTGTTGGGTTTGGCTATCGATTTCTTTGATAACACGAGCTGGAACACCAGCTACCACAACATTTTCTGGAACATCTTGAGTAACGATGGCACCTGCTGCAACAACAGAACCGCTACCGATTTGAACACCTTCGATAACCACTGCGTTAGCACCGATGAGTACATTATCACCGACACGGACAGGCTCGGCACTAGCTGGCTCGATAACACCTGCAAGAACGGCACCTGCACCCACGTGACTATTTTTACCGACAATAGCACGTCCACCCAGAATAGCTCCCATATCAATCATAGTACCAGCACCGATTTCAGCACCGATATTGATAACAGCTCCCATCATGATAACAGCGTTGTCGCCAATCTCAACCTGGTCACGGATGATAGCGCCTGGCTCGATACGAGCATTGATAGCACGCTTATCAAGGAGAGGTACAGCGGAGTTGCGAGCGTCTTGTTCAACAACATAGTCCTTGTTTTCTGTTAGTCCTTCAAGAAGTGGAGCGATATCTTTCCAGTCTCCAAAAAGAACATTCCCAAGCTTGATAACAGAGGCAGGGATAGATTCGGCAAGTTGTCCTTCAAAGGTCACTTTTACACTTGTTTTTTTCTCAGCATTTGCGATAAATTGGATAATTTCTTGTGCATTCATTTTTGTAGCAGTCATAGGTGTCTCCTCACTCTTTGTAATGCTTACTATTCTACCAAAAAAGGCTTCAATTTTGAAGCCTTAAGTGTTAAAAGAAGATTCTTTCATTTTGTTTTTTGATTCTTCAATGGATAGAAAGATCATTGGGATGATAATCAAAATCATAGCCAGTAGCAGATACCCATCCAAGACTAAACCTAGAAAGAGAACGCTTAGAATAGCAGATGATAAAGGTTCGCTTGCACTGACCACTGACACCACCAAGGGAGAAACGAGCGAGACAGCCTTCATCGATAGGAAGAAAGCAAAGGATGTTCCCAAAAAGGCAATGGTCAAACAAATACAGATACTGATGGCATCAACCTGGAAGCTAATCTTATAAACAGGGTAGAGAAAATTACTAAAAATCCCAGCGATAATCATTCCCCAGCCAACAGTAGGCACAAAACCGTATTTTTTAGCAAAGCGTTGGGGTAAGATGACATTGAACATGACACCTAGTGCACTGAGAAGTCCTGTCAGTAAAGCAAGTGGTGTAATTGATAATTTGGATAGATCTCCTTTGGTAGCCATCAAAAAGACCCCAACCATAGTGACCAAGACATAAAAAATAGCACTTTTAGAAGCTTTTTTCTTGTAGATGATGCGATTGTAAAAGAGGATAAATACAGGACTGATAAATTGTAGGATGGTTGCCGTTGTAGCGTTGGAGTACTCCACACAGAGATAGAAGAAATACTGAACGGAGAAGATTCCTAAGATAGCATAGGCCAGAAAAGGAAGGGAATTGTTTCGATTTCTCCAGATCTCGAAAAGCTGGGACCGGAGTTTAAGGCTAGATAAGACGATTACGAAACTACCAGCGACGAGTAGACGCATAGAAGTAATCCACCCTGAAGACACTTGATAATGTGAAAAAAAGTACTCTCCTAAAATTCCGCAGATCCCCCAGATCAAGCCAGATAGGAGAGAATAAATGGTTCCCTTAAAAATATTCTTTTGATAGTTATTCATGTTGCTATTGTACCATGAAAGGAAGAAAGAAAAAAGAGAGTTGAGAAAATCATTTCTTTCCCACTCTCAATGATTGTGCTAGTTAGCGCCGTTGATTGCTACTTCTGTTATTGGAACTAGAGCTACTATTATTGTTCCCGTTACTATTAGAAGTATTATTACGATTATTATTGTTGTTGTTATTATTACTGTTACTGTTACTGCTATTGTTTGATGAGGAAGAAGATGCTTTAGGCAGACTTCCTAAAATGGTGTTCCAAGCATTTTGGTAGTCAGAATCGCTTCCACCAATAGCAAATTTGTAGCTAGTAGTTGGAGCACCAGCTTGGTTTGCCCAGTAGCTAGTCACCGTTTCTCCACTCAGATTAATTTCTTTTCCATTAATAGTCACCTTTCCTGGCTTTTGACCAGTTGATTTGAGGACTTGTGATGAAGTGACACTTGAATCGAGTTTGAAACGTTCTGAACCCCAAGCAGAAGGGGCTGCTTGCTGAATGGCATTTACCAGATGAGCCATATATTTTGCATTGCGGTAGTAAGCTCCCTGGGCTAGAGAACTGTTGTCGTCATGTCCAACCCAGCCTCCCAGAGTTAATCTTGGAGTAGAGACCATGAGCCACATATCTCCTTCTTCATTGCTTGTACCAGTTTTTCCGATCCAGTCAGCACCTGCTAGACTGGAATTGATAGAAGCCAGATCAGTTTGGAAGCTTGTAGTAACTCGAGATGAAAGCACATCTCTTAGCAGACTCTGCATAATGGTTGCAGTAGCTTTAGAGTAAACTTGGATGGGTTTAGCCTGATGCTCATAGAGAACCTCACCGCTCGTTTTTTCAATTTTTGAGATCATGTATTTCTTATGATAGGTACCATTGTTAGCGAGTGTTTGGTAACCATTGGTATGCTGGGCTACAGTAACTTCAATTCCTCCTCCCATAGGAAGACTTTCAATGCCATATTCTGGGATTTCATAGCCCATTTTTTCCATATAAGAACGGACATCAACCCCTTTTTCACGGAGCATTCTGTAGGTCCAGTAGGCTGGGATGTTCCAAGAATAGTTCAGAGCTTCTTTAAGGTCTATCATGGCTGTTCCAGGACTGTTGACATGCATGATCGGAGTTCCGTTAGAGAAGTTTGTTGGATAGTTAGAGAGGATGCTAGCACTTCCCATAAGCCCTTGGTCGATAGCAATACCGTAGGCCAAGAGTGGCTTGGTAGTGGAGGCAGGGGAACGTTTGGTATCGAAGGCGTGATTGTTTTGATTGGTCTGATAATCTCGTCCACCTACAAACCCTAAAATCGCCCCAGTTTGATTGTCCATCAAGACATTCCCGACTTCAGGTTGACCCGAGCTATCATTTAGAAGGTATCCATAGTTTGTTACGGCATTTTGCATAGCAGTATGAATCGTTTTATCGATGGTAGTTGTAATACGGTAACCACCGTTTTGGATTTCTTTTTCGGCCAATTCTCGATAAGATTTTCGGATCGATTCGTTCTGTAGTTCTTGGTCAGAAACATTGTCCTTTTGCACCAGATAATCATACATAATCTTGGTAGCCTCATCGAGTGCAGTGAAGTAGAGGAAGCCTTTAGAGGTAACGCTAGCATTTTCTGCTGGCAAGAAATCTTGCTTAATGTCATAAGCCTTGTAGGTTTCATAGTCTTCCTGGCTGAGGGCTCCTGTTCGATACATATTGTAGAGAACATCTTTTGAGCGCTTAATACCGAGTTCAATATCTTCTTCGCTCTTCATCTCACCAGTAGACTCGTAAGGTGAGTAGGAAATAGGGCTTTGTGGTAAACCTGCTAGGAAAGCCGCTTGAGGGATGGTCAGTTTGCTTGCATCCACTCCAAAAATCCCTTTGGCAGCCTGTTGAGCCCCTGCAATATTTTGTCCCTTGTTATTACGCCCAAAAGGTGCAACGTTGAGATAGGTGGTTAGGATTTCGTCCTTGCTCATGGCTCTTTCTAAGGCCAAGGCGTCAACGATTTCACTGGCTTTACGGGCAAGCGTAGGAGCATCACCAACTACTTGTTGTTTGATGAGCTGTTGTGTTAGGGTAGATCCCCCACTGGAAGAACCAAGTCCGATGAATTTTCCTAGACTGGCACGAATGACAGCTTTAGGAACGACACCGTTGTGCTCTGCAAAGTGTTCATCCTCGGTTGCAACGATAGCTTGCTTGAGGTTATCTGAAATGGCATCTGATGATACAGATGTGCGAAGTAGATCGCTTTCGATAGCGCTAATCATGGAACCATCTGTATAGCGGATTTCAGAGATGGATGGAATATTATTGACCTGCTTGATCAAATCTTCTGTTTGAGGGACACTAACTTGATCAAAGAGAGAAACAGCATACCCCAAGGCAACCCCTGTTCCAAGGAGACCGCCAATAAAAGCTAGGATAAAAAGTGTGTTAAAAGTTGCCTTTATTCCAAGTAAAATCTTGGCACATAAGGTCCAAATATCGAATGGTGTTTGCGTTTGCTTTTTCTTCTTAGAATTTTTTCCACTCTTTTTCTTTGTATTCATTTTAGAAATTGTTAATTTTAGAGACCCAAGTAAGGCCAGTCCTTTTTGTTTGATTCTTGTTACATGTTTGTTCATAGAATTCCTCACTCTTTATTATTATACCATAAAAGCATCTCTTACAAGAAATTAGGCTTAAAACAGGGCTTAAAACAGGGCTTTGGATAGGGATTGGGTCTTGAGATTTAGACATCAAAACAGTCAGATTTAAGCTAAATCTGACTGTTTGACAAATTGTTTATTTTTCTCCTGAAAGTTCTTTTCCAAGATCAATCAAGTAGTCCTTCAAGTGGTCTTTGACTTGTGGATGTTTAAGGGCGTATTCGATGGAAGTCTTCATAAACCCAAACTTGTCTCCGACATCGTAACGTGCACCTTTAAACTCACGAGCAAATACTCGTTGGGTTTTGTTGAGGGTATCGATAGCGTCTGTTAGCTGGATTTCATTTCCTGCTCCTGGTGTTTGATTTTCAAGAATGCCAAAAATTTCAGGTGTGAGGAGGTAACGGCCAATAATGGCTAGATCACTTGGTGCGTCTTCAGGTGCTGGTTTTTCAACGAAGGTTTCAACACTGTAAAGACCGTCATTTCCTTCACCCTGAGGAGCGATAACACCGTATGAAGAAACTTCTTCGTGTGGGACAGGCATTACGGCGATAGTAGAAGCATGAGTCTTCTCATAATCATTCATGAGCTGCTTGGTCAATGGAACAGCTTTGTCATTAGTGATATCCATGAGGTCATCTCCAAGCATAACCACAAAGGGTTCGTTTCCGACGAAAGCTTTGGCTTGTAAGACGGCATCTCCGAGTCCACGTGGGTGTGTTTGACGGATGAAGTGAAGACGCATACCAGTTGTTTCGTCAACTAGTTTCAAAAGGTCGGTTTTTCCTTTTTCCTTTAGGTTGTATTCTAGTTCAAAGTTTGAGTCGAAATGATCTTCGATAGAACGTTTTGACTTTCCTGTTACCACAAGAATGTCCTCAATTCCAGACTTAAGAGCTTCTTCAACGATGAACTGGATGGTTGGTTTATCCACGATTGGCAACATTTCTTTGGCCAAAGCTTTAGTTGCAGGTAGGAAACGAGTTCCAAGTCCCGCAGCAGGGATAACGGCTTTTCTAACTTTTTGCTTCATGAGCTTCCTTTCTAACGGTGACTAAGACCACTCGTTCTCTGCCTTGAACTCATTGCTCATGAGTTCAGAAACGGCATCCTTAATATTAACATTTTCATAAATAACTTGGTAGATGGCTTGGGTAATAGGCATATAAACTCTGAGTTCTTGCGCCAATTCGTAAGCAGCTTTGGTTGTTGAAATACCTTCAATGACCATTCCCATATTTGCTTCGATATCTGCCAAGGCTTCACCGCGACCAAGAGCATCTCCAGCACGCCAGTTACGTGAGTGGACAGAAGTTCCTGTAACGATTAAATCCCCAACTCCAGAAAGACCACTGTATGTTAATGGATTTGCTCCAAGTTTAACCCCCAGACGGGTAATTTCTGCCAGACCGCGCGTGATAATAGCAGCTTTTGCATTATCACCAAATCCAAGTCCATGAAGGGCACCTGCACCAACAGCGATGATATTTTTAAGAGCACCAGCTGTTTCCACTCCGATAACATCCGTATTGGTATAAAGGCGGAAGTAGTGGTTGCTAAAGAGTTTTTGAACATATTGAGCAGTTTGTAAATTTTTAGAGGCAGCCGTAATCAAGGTGATGTCGCGTACAATCGTTTCTTCCGCATGGCTAGGACCAGATACAACCACAATTTCACTACGCAACTCTTCAGGGATTTCTTCTTCTAGAATGGTTGAAAGACGCTTGTGGCTATTGGGTTCGAGGCCTTTTGAAGCATGCATGATCACTACTTTATGATCCAAAACAGCAGCCACTTGTTGGGCCACCAATCTGGTCACCTTGGTTGGCACCACAAACAAGACAGCATCAACCCCCTTTAAGGTTTCTGCTAAATCATGGTAGGCCACAATTTTATCGTCTAATACAGTATCCTTAAAATAGCGTTTGTTAGTATGTTGTATATTAATTTCATCAATTTGATCAGGAATATTTCCCCAGATACGTACTTGGTGTCCGTTGTCATTTAAAACTTGTGACAAGGCAGTACCCCAAGAACCAGGCCCTAAAACAGCGATGGTTTGTTTGTCCATATTTTCCTCCTTCTGAGAAAGCACTTTCCTATATTCTACCATAAAAAGCCCTATCTTGCATCTATAGAATTCATTAAGAGATTTTTGTCAGATTATTTATGTATCTGAGAAAGAAATTGAAAAAATGACAGTAGAATAATAGGGTGTTCATAGGTCAAAACAATAAAATCTCGAAAAGAGAAACAATATTCCCCCTAAAAATGGTATAATAGGAGCATCACGAAAATTGGAGAGACGATATGAGTTTTTACAATCATAAAGAAATCGAGCCTAAGTGGCAAAAATACTGGGCTGACCATCACACTTTTAAGACAGGAACAGATGCTTCAAAACCTAAGTTTTATGCGCTTGACATGTTCCCTTACCCATCTGGAGCGGGTCTGCACGTAGGACACCCAGAAGGCTACACAGCGACTGATATCCTTAGCCGTTTTAAACGTGCGCAAGGCTACAATGTCCTTCACCCAATGGGCTGGGATGCCTTTGGTTTGCCTGCTGAACAATATGCTATGGATACAGGAAATGACCCAGCGGAATTCACAGCAGAAAACATTGCTAACTTCAAACGCCAAATCAATGCGCTTGGATTCTCTTACGACTGGGACCGTGAAGTCAACACGACAGATCCAAACTACTACAAGTGGACGCAGTGGATTTTCACTAAGCTTTACGAAAAAGGCTTGGCCTATGAAGCGGAAGTGCCAGTAAACTGGGTTGAGGAACTAGGAACAGCTATCGCCAATGAAGAAGTCCTTCCTGATGGAACGTCTGAGCGTGGAGGCTATCCAGTTGTCCGCAAACCAATGCGCCAATGGATGCTTAAAATCACGGCCTATGCAGAGCGCTTGCTCAATGACTTAGATGAACTAGATTGGCCAGAATCTATCAAGGACATGCAACGCAACTGGATTGGAAAATCAACTGGTGCCAATGTCACTTTCAAGGTGAAAGGAACTGACAAGGAATTCACCGTCTTTACTACTCGTCCTGACACCCTTTTTGGTGCGACTTTCACTGTTTTGGCTCCTGAGCATGACTTGGTAGATGCCATCACAAGTCCTGAACAGGCTAAGGCTGTAGCTGACTACAAACACCAAGCTAGCTTGAAATCAGACTTGGCTCGTACAGACCTTGCTAAGGAAAAAACAGGGGTTTGGACTGGTGCTTATGCTATCAACCCTGTAAACGGCAAAGAAATTCCAATCTGGATTGCCGACTATGTTCTCGCTAGCTACGGAACAGGTGCTGTTATGGCCGTACCTGCCCATGACCAACGTGACTGGGAATTTGCTAAACAATTTGGACTTCCAATTGTAGAAGTATTGGAAGGTGGAAATGTGGCAGAAGCTGCCTACACAGAAGATGGACTTCATGTGAATTCCGACTTCCTAGATGGATTGAATAAAGAAGACGCCATTGCTAACATTGTGGCTTGGTTGGAAGAAAAAGGCTGTGGTCAAGAAAAAGTGACCTACCGTCTTCGCGACTGGCTCTTTAGCCGTCAACGTTACTGGGGTGAACCAATCCCAATTATTCATTGGGAAGATGGGACTTCAACAGCTGTTCCAGAAAATGAATTGCCACTTGTCTTGCCGGTAACCAAGGATATCCGTCCTTCAGGAACTGGTGAAAGCCCACTAGCTAACTTGACCGACTGGCTGGAAGTGACTCGTGAAGATGGCGTCAAAGGTCGTCGTGAAACGAATACTATGCCACAATGGGCAGGTTCAAGCTGGTACTACCTCCGCTATATCGATCCACACAACACTGAGAAATTGGCTGACGAGGACCTCCTCAAACAATGGTTGCCAGTCGACATCTACGTGGGTGGGGCAGAACACGCCGTTCTTCACTTGCTCTACGCTCGTTTCTGGCATAAATTCCTCTATGACCTTGGTGTTGTACCAACTAAGGAGCCATTCCAAAAACTCTTTAACCAAGGAATGATCTTGGGAACAAGCTACCGTGATCACCGTGGGGCTCTTGTGGCGACTGACAAGGTTGAAAAACGTGACGGTTCCTTCTTCCATGTGGAAACAGGGGAAGAGTTGGAGCAAGCACCAGCCAAGATGTCTAAATCGCTTAAGAACGTTGTCAACCCAGACGACGTAGTGGAACAATACGGTGCCGACACTCTTCGTGTCTATGAAATGTTCATGGGACCACTCGATGCTTCCATCGCTTGGTCTGAAGAAGGATTGGAAGGAAGCCGTAAATTCCTTGACCGTGTTTACCGTTTGATTACAAGTAAGGAAATCGTTGCGGGAAACAATGGCGCTCTTGACAAGGTTTACAACGAAACCGTTAAATCTGTTACAGAGCAAATCGAATCTATGAAGTTCAACACAGCCATTGCCCAACTCATGGTCTTTGTCAATGCGGCGAACAAGGAAGACAAACTCTATGTGGATTATGCCAAAGGCTTTATCCAATTGATCGCCCCATTTGCGCCTCACTTGGCAGAAGAACTCTGGCAAACAGTCGCAGCAACAGGGGAGTCAATCTCTTACGTGTCTTGGCCAACTTGGGACGAAAGCAAATTGGTTGAAGATGAAGTCGAAATCGTCGTCCAAATCAAAGGTAAAGTCCGTGCCAAATTGATGGTCGCTAAAGATCTTTCACGCGAAGAATTACAAGAAGTCGCTCTGGCTGATGAAAAAGTCAAAGCAGAGATTGATGGCAAAGAAATCGTGAAAGTGATTAGTGTACCGAATAAACTTGTAAACATTGTTGTGAAATAAGAAATGATAAGTCTTCAAAGTTTTACTTTGGAGGCTTATTTGGAAGCTTAGCATAGATGTATGATATACTATGTGCAACCATAAAGTTTGGAAAGCAAAACAAGGAGAAAACAATGCCAGTAAATGAATACGGTCAGATGATTGGTGAACCTGTAGATGATACACCTGGAGTTTTGCCTTCACTTGTACGGATAAAAGGACAGTATACGATTCTAGAAGCTCTTTCGGTTGAAAAGCATGCAGAGGATTTATTAGCTGTCTATGGTCCGGATAGCCCTCGTGAGATGTGGACCTACCTCTTTCAACCACCTGTGGCTAATCTAGAAGAGTTAATGGTTGCTTTAAAGCAGATGATTGAACGTAAGGACCGCTTTTACTACGCAATTATTGATAAAGCAACTGGTAAAGCTATGGGAACTTTTTCGCTCATGCGCATTGATCAAACCAATCGCGTCATTGAAGTGGGTGCCGTGACCTTTTCTCCGGCCCTCAAGCACACAAGAATGGGGACAGAAGCCCAGTTTTTATTAGCCCGTTATGTTTTTGAGGAACTCAATTATCGACGCTATGAGTGGAAGTGCGATGCCCTTAATCTTCCATCTAGAAAAGCAGCAGAACGTTTGGGATTTATCTATGAGGGAACCTTCCGTCAAGCTGTTATCTATAAAGGTCGCACCAGAGATACGGATTGGTTGTCTATGATTGATAAGGATTGGCCAAAGGTTAAAGCCCGTTTTGAAGCATGGTTGCGTCCTGAAAATTTTGATAAAAATGGACATCAGATAAAATCACTTAGGCAATGTTAGAGAGGTTCTACTATGATAAAAATTACAAAAGGAACATCTGTTTCAATTGATGACGTTTTGCATCTCTATCAGGCAGTTAGCTGGACAAACTATACCAATCAACCACAGATGTTGGAGCAATCTTTAACTCACTCGTTGGCTATTTATGTTGCTCGTGATGGTGAGAAAATCGTTGGTTTAGTTCGTCTGGTTGGAGATGGTTTTTCATCGGTTTTTGTCCAGGATTTGATCGTTTTGCCTAGCTATCAGCGCCAAGGAATTGGCAGTGCCTTGATGAAAGAGGCTTTAGGGGATTACAAAGATGCCTATCAAGTCCAACTAGCCACCGAACAGACAGAAAAAACCGTGGAATTCTATCGTTCTCTGGGGTTTGAAACCTTATCTACTTATGATTGTATAGGGATGATTTGGGTGGATCGAAAAAAATAAAAAAATTATTTTATCTTAAGTTAACTTTAAGTATTCTACTGTATCATATAGTTATTAAATAAAGACCTCCTAACTTTATTTAATGGAAATCCTAAACTTTTCTTTTTCATAATAATCTCCCTAATGAAGCCACCAAATCAGGTGGCTTTTTTGTGATCAAATGCAGAAATTTTAACATAAAATTGACCACATAATCATCCATTTCGACCACATAACTCCAAAGTGTATTTTTTCTTTTCTCTTTTTGTTAAACTGAGGGTGTAAAAAGGAGGAAAGAAATATGATTTTACAGGCAAAAGGCCTCACTAAGAGCTATGGAGAGCATGTAGCAGTTAGGAATATAAATTTAGAGTTTAAAAAAGGGAGTTTTAATGCGATCTTAGGCCCTAACGGGGCGGGGAAATCGACCACGATTTCAATGTTAATCGGACTTAAACGAGCAACTAATGGACAAATCATCTATGCGCCCAACACTAGGATTGGGATTGTCTTTCAAGCAAGTGTATTGGATGAAAAGTTGACAGTCAAAGAAAACCTAGCCATTCGAGCCAAACAATATAAGGGAATTACACATAATCGTGTCGATGAGTTGATCCATCAACTGGGTTTGACAGCTTTTCAGAAACAACTTTATGGAACTTTATCCGGAGGACAGAAACGTCGAGTTGATATTGCTCGTGCTCTCCTTTCAAAACCGGATATTCTCTTTTTAGATGAACCGACGACAGGACTAGACATTCAGACTCGTAAATCCATTTGGGACTTATTGTATCGTCTACAAAGGGATGAAGAGATGACTATTATCTTAACAACTCATTATTTGGATGAAGCAGATGAGGCAGACCAACTTTATATTATAGATCACGGGAAGGTTCTTGCCCAAGGTTCTGCTGCTGAGATAAAGAGCAAATACGCTTCCAATCTCTTAAAAATTCGCTTTAAAAATTTGCAAGATTTGGAAAAAATCCTACCAAATAATATGGTTGTCGAGAAGGAAAAGGACTTGGAGTATAGTCTCTGTCCAAAGAGCCAATTGGAAGCTGTTGATTATTTGACCCAAGTTCGTGAGAAGATTGCTGGCTTTGAGTTTCGTCCAGGAACTATGGACGATGCCTTCATTGCTCTTACAGGAAGAGAGGTACGCTAATGTTAGCCTTATTAAAACGTGATTTTTTGTTGTATGCTCGTAATCGTTCAGGAGTCTTCTTCTCATTACTAGGAGCTTTGATTTCCTTTCTACTCTATATCATCTTTTTGCAGAAGAATTTGACAGATGCTTGGTCCCAACTTCCCAATAATACGAGTCTTTTAAACAGTTGGTTGATGGGAGGAACATTAGCAGTTACAGGAATTACGACCAGTTTTGCTGCTCTGACCCAGATGGTACAAGACCGTGAAAATCAAGTGGATCAGGATCTTTTTTTGACAGACCTAGGAAGATGGGGTTTGGAGCTGTCTTATCTGATCAGTAGCTTTGTCATTTCCTTTGTCATGCGGGTCTTTATGTTTATAATTATGAGCCTTTATTTCCAAGAAATCCCGATCATGAGTCATCTACTCGAAATCAGTTTAATCATGTTGCTAAGTAGCCTTCTTTCAACATTGGTAAATGCACTCCTGATTTATCATTTCCAGTCAGTAGATAGTCTGGGTAAATTGGCTACCATTGTAGGTACAGCTTCAGGATTTTTAGTAGGAACTTATGTACCAATGGGAATTCTTCCTAACTTCGCTCAAGTTCTCATGAAGTGCACACCGGCTACCTATCTTGCTTCTCTCTATAGACAGGTCTTAATGAAGGAGCAATTAGAAACTACATTTATGGGGAATAATAGCTTGTTAGAAGAGTTTCAAGAAAAATTGGGAGTCCAGATTCATTGGCAGGAGCTATTAACAAAGGAAGAAACATACTTAATAGTGATGAGTATCTGCCTCCTAACTTTTATGCTTTGGTTGGTGTTGGTTAAGATTTCTAGCAAGAAAAAATATAATCATTTTATCTTAAGTTAATTTTAAGTATTCTTGTTTATCATATACTTATTAAATAAAGACCTCCTAACTTTATTTAATGGAAATCCTAAACTTTTCTTTTTCATAATAATCTCCCTAATGAAGCCACCAAATCAGGTGGCTTTTTTGTTTGTGGGCTGGATTTTTGCTATAATAGGAACATGAGTAGAATTTTAGATAATGAAATCATGGGTGATGAGGAGTTGGTAGAACGTACCCTCCGTCCCCAATATTTACGTGAATATATCGGTCAGGACAAGGTCAAGGATCAGCTTCAAATCTTTATTGAAGCAGCTAAAATGCGCGATGAGGCGCTGGATCATGTTCTTTTGTTTGGCCCTCCAGGTCTCGGGAAAACAACCATGGCTTTTGTCATTGCCAATGAACTAGGAGTCAATCTAAAACAGACGTCTGGCCCTGTTATCGAAAAAGCGGGTGATTTGGTTGCGATTTTAAATGACTTGGAGCCTGGAGATGTGCTCTTTATCGACGAGATTCATCGCTTGCCCATGTCGGTAGAAGAGGTCCTTTATAGTGCTATGGAAGATTTTTACATCGACATCATGATTGGTGCGGGGGAAGGTAGTCGCAGTGTCCATCTAGAATTACCACCTTTTACCTTGATTGGTGCGACGACACGAGCAGGGATGCTTTCAAATCCTCTACGAGCACGTTTTGGGATTACTGGTCATATGGAGTATTATGCCCATGATGACTTGACAGAGATTGTCGAGCGGACGGCAGATATTTTTGAGATGGAAATCACCCATGAGGCAGCTTCCGAGTTGGCCCTCCGTAGTCGTGGGACTCCTCGTATCGCCAATCGTCTCCTCAAGCGCGTGCGCGACTTTGCGCAGATTATGGGCGATGGCTTGATTGATGATGTGATTACGGATAAGGCTTTGACTATGCTGGATGTAGACCATGAAGGTTTGGACTATGTAGACCAGAAAATTCTCCGTACCATGATTGAAATGTACGGTGGCGGTCCTGTCGGTCTAGGAACTCTTTCGGTTAATATCGCCGAAGAGCGTGAGACGGTTGAGGATATGTACGAACCTTACCTGATCCAGAAAGGCTTTATCATGCGGACTCGTTCAGGTCGGGTCGCGACAGCTAAGGCATATGAACATTTGGGGTATGAATACATTGAAAAATAAGGCTGAAATTTTAGATTCTTTCAGAGATAATTCTGACATGATGGTTATTCTGACCATCATCCGTGACTTGGAGTTGAAAGATTCCTGGTTGGCGGCTGGTTCGGTCCGAAATTTTATCTGGAATCTCTTGTCAGATAAGCCAGCCTTTGATCGTGAAACGGATGTGGATGTGATTTTCTTTGACCCAGATGTGAGTTATGAAGAAACGCTGGCTCTAGAAAACAAGTTGAGGGAGGACTTTCCTCAGTATCAGTGGGAGCTGAAAAATCAAGTCTATATGCATCAGCATAGTCCCCATACGCCTCCGTATAGAAATTCCTGCGATGCCATGAGTAAGTATCCAGAGCGTTGTACGGCAGTAGGACTTCGCTTGCATGCTGACGCAACTTTAGAACTCTTTGCGCCTTATGGTTTGGAGGATATTTTGAACTTTCAGGTTTGTCCAACTCCTCATTTCTTAGAAAATCAAGACCGAATGAAGCTCTATCAAAAGCGTTTATCTAAGAAAAACTGGCGAGAAAAATGGAAAAATCTTACAGTTAAAAATACTTAAGGAAACTTTAAGTTAGGAGTTATATACTTATCTCAGAAGTTGAGAAGACCTTAACTTTAACTCCTAAAACTTTTTCATAATAATCTCCCTATAAAAAAATTAAGTCGCCCAATCAGGCGGCTTTTTTTGGTGTTAACTAAGTGTTAGTTTATCACTGTTACGATTAAGGTAGAGGTGACAAAATCTGGAGGAATCAAACTAAACAAGTTTGAAAAAACAGGAACTCAAAGTTCGCTGATATTCCTTTTACTTATAAAATGAAAAAAATGAAGCCTAGAAGGTTAAAATATGGTAAAAAAACGTCAAAAAGTTTAGACATATATGACAAAAATGTGCTATAATATAACGATTAAAACATTAGTCTATATTATAAATTTTGAATATATATGCTGATAAAGATGATAAAATAAGTAAAACTCCAAATTATAGCCATTATTTACAAAAAAATATAAACAGGACTTTGTTTTATAAAAAAACGGAATCCAAGGAGATTTTAAAAATGTTTTTTAGACGTCAGGAAGGACGATATAGAGAAACAGACCGAGTAACGAGGTATAAATTGATCAAGTCAGGGAAACACTGGCTTCGAGCATCTACCTCTCTTTTTGGTTTGTTCAAGGTTCTTCGCGGGGGTATTGATACAGCTCAAGTTACAACAGAAGTCGTTGAAGATCGTTCTTCAACTTCCCTAACTGGGCTTGATATCCTCAAGGGGATAGCTGCTGCAGGGACTGTCATAGGTGGAGGGATTGCGACTCAATCTCATGTTCATGCTAATGAACAGACTGCTGTCGAAAAAGTAGTTGAAGGTAAGGAAGTTCTTGCTAATGCAGATCAAACTACCTTGGGAACAGTTGGGCAAGATAATCAAGAAACACCAACTTCAGATACAACTTCTCAGTCATTAAGTGAGAGTGAATCTGCATCAGAATCAGCAAGCGCTTCAGTTTCAGCATCTGCTAGTACAAGTGCAAGTCAGTCAGCAAGCACATCAGCGTCTGAGTCTGCAAGTACTTCTGCTTCAGCATCTGCTAGTACAAGTGCCTCTGAATCAGCAAGTACAAGCGCATCTGAGTCTGCTTCAACAAGTGTTTCTGCTTCATCTACTGCAGTAGGCTCTCAAACAGCTACGAAGGAAACTGTAACTGATACAAGCACGCCAACTGATAGAACAGATGAATCGTCAGAAACGCCATCGACAACTTTAGAGGGTAAGGTAACCCTTGCTAACCAAATTTCTAAAGTTGAGAAAGTTGCAGATTCAACTACCAACTTCTCAGCTTCTGCAACGGATCTTGTAGCCACAACTGCTGCTACAGAAGCAACTGCTAAGAAGGTTGAAGAAGACCGTAAGAAACTAGCTAAACTTTCAGCTGAGATGGGTGAGTATCTTGCAAAAGCAGTAGATTTGCCAGATACGGACTCTGCGATTTTCAAAGTTCAGAATGCGATTATTGAAATCGAAAATGCTTTGAAGGATCCAAATGCAGACCTAGGAGCAGTTGTCAAATCTGCTACTTCAGCACGCAACTCAATCGCTAATGCTGTTTTACGTGCAAATTCAGGTCAACGTGATAGCCGTAATGGACAGGCAATGCCGACAGGGGAAAATCTCAGAGGCTTTGCACCTAAAACTCAGAATGAGCAAACAATGGCAAATATTGTGTCTGGGACTTTTTCACCAACTAGTCGTGAGGTAAAATGGACAATCTCGATGAATGCCCAGAGTCCTCTTACCTATGCAGGTTTGATTGCTAAGGTCGATCCAAATACGACAATCACAGCAGCCTATCTAAATGGTGTGAGAATGGACATGCAAAGTCGGCCCGACAATGAGTATGTTTTCCAGAATCGTCATGGTTATAGTGCCAGAAAAAACTTGGATGCCACTATTGAGATTGTTGGAACAGCCAATAATAGCTCAACTCAGGCAACCTTGGAGGCACAAGTTGCGACAAGTAGTAGGGAGTTTTTAGCAAGTAACCCTCCTGGCAACTATACTTCTGTAATGACTTATCCTCCTGTTAAAACAGGACCTAATACTACAAAACCAGTAAACCCAAGTGTTCCAGGTAATTCTAGACAAGCAGACAATCCACCAACCATTACGATGCCATCACGTATTGAGGTGTATAATGATGATGCAGTAAACTATAATATTGTCTTCAACGACGACAAAGGTTTGCGAGATTTTTCGCCAACAAGAAATCCAGAAATTAGAGGATTGAATGGAGAACATTTCCCAGGTGCTTATGGTTTTGCTACAGTTCAAACGAATAAAAAAGGTCAAGTAGTTGGATATGTTTTTGATAATAAAACATGGACTTCAAGAGTTTATGGAACTGTAGGTAGAATTGGTAACACTTGGAATCCTATGACACCTGGTGAATATATTATTGAATATCAAGCAAGTGATAATCCTGGAATTCAGTGGGGGGGAGCAACTACAACATTTGTTATTAGAGGATTTAATGAACGTCAAGATCCTGTTAGTGGTGCGACAGTAGGTGTTAAAAACCCTTCATCACTAACACAAGAAGAAAAGAATCAAGTTCTTGAAAACTTTAAACAGGCCAATGCAAAGATTCTTGCAAGCACGGATTATGTAAAAGGAAAAGAAATTGGTTCGCTTGCTGTATCTGATAGTGGTGTGATTACAGTTACTTATCGAGATAAGACAGTGGATACTGTCCAAAGTAGCTTGAAGGATTTGACATCAGAAAGTATTTCAGTTAGCAAGTCTATTTCTACAGTTGCAAGCAGAAGTGCTTCAGAGAGTGCGTCAAAATCAGCATCAACAAGTGCTAGTCAAAGTGCCTCAACGAGTACCTCAAAATCAATCGTAGCTAGCAAGAGTGCCTCGGTTTCAGCAAGTCAAAGCGCGTCTAAGTCAGCGTCAACGAGTGCGAGTCAAAGTGCTTCAACCAGCGCGTCTAAGTCAGCGTCAACGAGTGCGAGCCAAAGTGCTTCAACCAGCGCGTCTAAGTCAGCGTCAACGAGTGCGAGTCAAAGTGCTTCAACCAGCGCGTCTAAGTCAGCGTCAACGAGTGC
>NZ_CAXSLF010000003.1:246208-247343 GCF_964238205.1 Streptococcus oralis | reverse complement strand
ATCGTAAATGATGTGAAGAAACCAACTAAACAAACAGTTAAGTTTGAAGGAGCAGGCGATAAGACTCCAGGAGACAATGTCCAAGATGACTTTACATTTACTGGTAAAGAAAATAAAGCTTCTGGAACTACAACATGGACTGAGAAGAGCCATACTTACGGTAAGGTATCTGTACCAGTAATTCCAGGTTACTACGCTGATAAGACAGAAGCTGGTGGTAAGACAGTTACTCCAGAAAATCCTGAAGTAGTAGAGATTGTTACCTATAAACCACTTGGAAACTTGGTTCCAAAACCAGGAACACCAGACGATCCAAACTTCCCATCAACACCAAAAGTGAAGTATCCAAATGATCCAACAGATCCAGGAAAACCAGGTCAACCAGTTGTTCCAGACGTACCAGGCTACAAACCATACTTGCCAGATCCAAAAGATCCAAGCAAACCAGGTAAACCAGTAGAACCAGGAAAACCAATCACTCCTGAAAACCCAGGTGACGACACACCAATCATCTACGTACCAATCGTAAATGATGTGAAGAAACCAACTAAACAAACAGTTAAGTTTGAAGGAGCAGGCGATAAGACTCCAGGAGACAATGTCCAAGATGACTTTACATTTACTGGTAAAGAAAACAAAGCTTCTGGAACTACAACATGGACTGAGAAGAGCCATACTTACGGTAAGGTATCTGTTCCAGTAATTCCAGGTTACTACGCTGATAAGACAGAAGCTGGTGGTAAGACAGTTACTCCAGAAAATCCTGAAGTAGTAGAGATTGTTACCTATAAACCACTTGGAAGCTTGGTTCCAAAATCTGATGATCCTAAATTCCCATCAACACCAGATGTGAAATATCCAAATGATCCAACAGATCCAAGTAAACCAGGAAAACCAGTTGTTCCAGACGTACCAGGCTACAAACCATACTTGCCAGATCCAAAAGATCCAAGCAAACCAGGTAAACCAGTAGAACCAGGTAAGGAACTTCCAAACCTTCCAACAAACCCAGGTGATGATACCCCAATCATTTACGTACCAGTAACTCCAGAGAAACCAGTAACTCCAGAGAAACCAGTAACTCCAGAGAAACCAGTAACTCCAGAGAAACCAGTAACTCCAGAGAAACCAGTAA
>NZ_CAXSLF010000003.1:0-246112 GCF_964238205.1 Streptococcus oralis | reverse complement strand
GTGACTCCAGAGAAACCAGTGACTCCAGAGAAACCAACCTCTGCTAAAGAAAATACTCCTCAGTTGCCAAATACTGGTACTGAAGATCATACTAGCTTAGCAGCACTTGGACTTCTTGGAGTAATGAGTGGATTTGGACTTGTAGTTCGTAAGAAAAAAGAAGATTAAAATAAAAATTTAATCCTATTGAAATTACTTCGGACTAGATGATAGAGTCTATAGCATTAAGAGGACAAACATTTTAAGAATGTTTGTCTTCTTTTTAGTTATCAAATTTGGTATTCAATATTAGCTTACAATACTTTATAGAGATAATTTTGTATGTGTAATACTCAAAATGAATCAAACTTTAATTTTTATGTGGAACACTTTATGCAATTGAAAATATACTCTCAAAGAATATTCAAAATTAAAATAATAATACTTGGAAATACTAGCTAAAAACTAACTCTAGAATGTCAAAAATTTACTAAATTTTCCTGAGTAGACTAAGATAGAAAATTATAAAAAATGTGTTTTAGCCAGATTTATCTGCATTAGTCTAGCTTTTATCAATGGAAAATGTTATAATAGACTGTATTTAAAAAAATTTTAAGGAGAAATGACAGAATGTCTGTATCATTTGAAAACAAAGAAACAAACCGTGGTGTCTTGACTTTCACTATCTCTCAAGATCAAATCAAACCAGAATTGGATCGTGTATTTAACTCAGTAAAGAAATCTCTTAACGTTCCTGGTTTCCGTAAGGGTCATCTTCCACGTCCTATCTTCGACCAAAAATTTGGTGAAGAGTCACTTTACCAAGACGTTATGAACGCTCTTTTGCCAAACGCTTATGAAGCAGCTGTAAAAGAAGCTGGTCTTGAAGTCGTTGCACAACCAAAAATTGACGTAACTTCTATGGAAAAAGGTCAAGACTGGGTTATCACTGCTGAAGTTGTTACAAAACCTGAAGTTAAATTGGGTGACTACAAAAACCTTGAAGTATCAGTTGATGTAGAAAAAGAAGTAACTGATGCTGACGTTGAAGAGCGTATCGAACGTGAACGCAACAACTTGGCTGAATTGGTGATCAAAGAAGGTGCTGCTGAAAACGGCGACACTGTTGTTATCGATTTTGTTGGTTCTATTGACGGTGTTGAATTTGACGGCGGAAAAGGTGAAAACTTCTCACTTGGACTTGGTTCAGGTCAATTCATCCCTGGTTTCGAAGACCAATTGGTAGGTCACTCAGCTGGTGAAACTGTAGACGTTATCGTAACATTCCCAGAAGACTACCAAGCTGAAGACCTTGCTGGTAAAGAAGCTAAATTCGTAACAACTATCCACGAAGTAAAAGCTAAAGAAGTTCCAGCTCTTGACGATGAACTTGCAAAAGATATCGACGAAGAAGTTGAAACACTTGCTGAATTGAAAGAAAAATACCGCAACGAATTGGCTGCTGCTAAAGAAGAAGCTTACAAAGATGCTGTTGAAGGTGCAGCAATCGATAAAGCAGTTGAAAACGCTGAAATCGTAGAACTTCCAGAAGAAATGATCCACGAAGAAGTTCACCGTTCAGTAAATGAATTCCTTGGAAACTTGCAACGTCAAGGTATTAACCCTGACATGTACTTCCAAATCACTGGAACTACTCAAGAAGACCTTCACAAACAATACGAAGCAGAAGCTGAGTCACGTACTAAGACTAACCTTGTTATCGAAGCAGTTGCGAAAGCTGAAGGATTTGACGCTACTGACGAAGAAATCCAAAAAGAAATCGAGCAATTGGCTGCAGATTACAACATGGAAGTTGCACAAGTACAAAGCTTGCTTTCAGCTGAAATGTTGAAACACGATATTGCAGTGAAGAAAGCTGTTGAATTGATCACAAGCACTGCAACAGTAAAATAATCTGAAAAGATAAAAAGCCCACCGGATTCGGTGGGTTTTCTTATACTTTATTTTCCGAAAATCTCCTGCAGGTCTTCTTGGCTAATCCCAATCATGGCTGGAATATTAGACCAGTTGTCCTCGGTTAGGATGTAGGATTGTTCAATGTCTGTTGAAGTGGCAGTATCAGTAGCAAGTTGGGTTGTTTCCTCGGCGCTCTCCATTAAGTCAACGAAACGTTCAATTAGATAGGTCTTACGAGCTGTTCCGATATGTTGAGTTGCATAGTCAAAGGCCTGTAATTCACCTAGCAGGATTAGTTTACTTTTGGCACGAGTGATAGCAGTGTAGATGAGATTACGCTCTAACATGCGCTTGCTTGCACTGGTGATAGGTAGAATAACGACGGGAAACTCGCTACCCTGAGACTTATGGATACTCATGGCATAGGCTAGGCGAATCTTGTACCATTCATTTCGAGGATAGGAGACCTCATTGCCGTCAAAATCGATGACAATTTCATCTTGCTTGGATTCAGTGTATTTTCCTGGAATCAAGTCTGTGATGTAGCCTAAGTCACCGTTAAACACATTGACCTCTGCATCGTTGACTAGGTGAATGACCTTATCTCCTGTTCGATAGTGACACTGAGGAGCTTCAAAGCTAAGCTGGTCTTTTTGTGTAGGATTGAGTAGGTCTTGCATGAGCTGGTTGATGGCATCAATACCAGCAGTTCCACGGTACATAGGGGCAAGAACTTGAATATCACGAGCAGGGATGCCACTTCTGATAGCAGCACCTAGGATTTTTTCAATGCTAGCAGGGATATGGTTACTAGCGATTTCAAAGTAGGAGCGATCTGCTTTTTTCTGGGTAAAATCTGCAGGCAATATTCCCTGACGAATCTGACTTGCAAGAGTGACAATGGTTGATTCTTCGCTCTGACGGTAGATTCTTTCCAAACGTGTTTGAGGGATGGTTGGTATCTGGAGCAAGTCG
Organism: Streptococcus oralis; assembly: GCF_964238205.1. GTDB lineage: Bacteria > Bacillota > Bacilli > Lactobacillales > Streptococcaceae > Streptococcus > Streptococcus oralis_CZ. The sequence goes on along the minus strand of NZ_CAXSLF010000003.1, from coordinate 243,241 downwards.
GCTAGGACTTGACCAGGACTGACAGAAGGTAACTGGTCACTATCTCCAACGATGAGGATTTTACTGGTAGAGGAGATATTGGAGAAGAGCTGGTTGGCTAACCAAGTATCTACCATGGAAAACTCGTCAACAATGATAAAGTCAGCATCCAGATAATCTTCCAGATGGCTGGTATCGTCGTCTCCAGTCATACCCAAGTGGCGGTGAATGGTTGCACTTGGTAGTCCTGTCAATTCATTCATGCGACGAGCTGCGCGACCGGTGGGAGCAGCTAGGAGAATGGGCAGATTGCTCTTTTTCTTGAGGTCTATCCCTTCTAAGAGAGCATAGACAGCGATAATGCCGTTGATAACAGTAGTCTTACCTGTACCAGGTCCACCTGTAAGGATAAAGACCTTGTTCTGGATAGCATCGCAGATGGCCTGTTTTTGAATGCTATCATACTCAATCCCCAGTTCTTCCTCAACAGTTGCGATATGTTCTTGAATGGTTTCTAGATCCTGTTTTTTACTCTGCCCTTTTTCGAGGATTCTGATGAGATGGCTGCGAATCCCTTCTTCTGCAAAAAAGAGGCTATTATCAAAGATTTTGGTATCAATCTGCTGGACCTTATCTTCTTCAATCAGATAAGCAAGTTCTTGGGCAACTTGACTTGGATCTAGTTCGACTGGACGGGAGGATTCTAGAAGATTGAGGGTTTGCTCCAACAAGTCTCTAGCTTCCATATAGGTATCTCCAGTTTCCATGCAACCTTGAAAGAGGCTATGGACGAGACCCGCACGGAAGCGTTCGGGAGCTTGGCTCTCAATCCCCAATTCTTGGGCCAATTGGTCAGCGATGGTAAATCCCAAGCCCTTGATATCCTCAACCAGTTGATAGGGATAATTCTCGACAATCTCTAGCGTTTCTTCCTTGTAAAAATCTTGGATCTGAAAGGCTAGTTTATTTGGGATGCCGTAATTAGCCAGTTTGGCTAAGACCATCTCTGTTCCGTAATTAAGACGAAGAGTTGAGACGAAGGCTTCACGATTTTTAGCAGAGAGTCCGGAGATAGACTGGAGTTTGTCTGGATTTTCTAAGATTTTGTCAATAGTGTTATCTCCGTAAATATCCACAATTTTCTGAGCTGTTTTGAGTCCAATTCCCTTAAAATGGCTACTGGAGAAATACTTGACCAAGCCCTTACTAGTCGGCTTGGCTCTCTCATAGCGAGTCATTTGTAGCTGTTCCCCATACTTGGAGTGTTGGACAATTTGTCCCCAAAAGGTGTATTCCTCTCCTTCAATGATATCAGCCATGGTACCTGTGACAATGATTTCATAATCATCAAAGTCTTCAGCATTGGTATCCTCAATATCTAGGAGTAAAATACGGAAAAAATTGCTGACATTTTCAAAAATAATGCGTTCAATGGTGCCTGAAAAATAAACTTCCATAAAATTCCTTACAATAATTTCTGAGAAAATTTATCCCAGATTTAGTCAAAATAGAATGAGAAGAGGCTGAGATAGAAAATTCTCGGCCTCTTCCTAGTTTTTAAAATGTTCCGATACGCTTGAGTGGCCAGAAGCGGAATTTGGCTTCTCCGGTGATATCTTTTGCCTTAAAGGTACCAACATGTCGACTGTCGCTAGATACCAGACGGTCATCACCCAGTAGGAGGTATTCCCCCTCTGGTACAGTGAAGGTAAAGCTAGTGTTGTAATTAACATCTAGGGTAAAGGCCTGAGCCTTTTGAGCTAAAGTTCTAAAGTATTCTCCCTTTTTACCATCCCAACCAGTTCCAGTATAGGTGCTCTGGAGTTTATCTTCCTTGAAACGCTTGAGGTATTCTGCTAAATAGGGCTCATCAGTTTCTTGACCGTTAATATAGAGTTTATCGTTGTCATAACGAATGGTATCTCCTGGCATACCAATGACCCGTTTAACGATATCCTTGTTCCCATCGTCTTCATGAGCAACCACAATATCAAAACGATTGATTGGGAGATGTTTAACCACAAAGAGGATTTCTCCATCTGCCAGGGTAGGATCCATAGAATGTCCTTCTACGCGGACATTGCTCCAGAGAAAGAGACGGCTAAGACCTACTAGTGTAATAAGTAGGAAGATAACTCCCCACTCTTTTAAAAACGATTTTAAATATTTCATAATTTACCTTTCTAGCATTTTTTTTGCTTTTTCAGTATTTTTAAAGTGTAGTTTGGCGCAGAAGTTGAGTCCCTGCATACCATAAGCTTTGAGGATTTGGCTAGCTACCTTATCAGAAGCTGTTCCAGCCCCGCTTGGAAGTTGATAACCAAGTTCTCTACCCAGATTTTCGAGATTTTCTAGAAAGAGATCACGCGCAATGATAGAACTTACTGCGACAGCCAAGTACTTACCTTCAGCTTTTTCCTCTAGGCTGACTGGATTAGAAAAATGATTGGCTTCATTTTTTAAGTACTTCTCATAGTTTTGAGCACTCGTAAAAGCATCGATCACAATCTTTTCTGGCTGGACTCCCTTTTGTAGGAGGAGAAAAATCGCTTGATTGTGCAGAGCTACCTTTACGGAAACGGCATTGTAGCGCTCTCCGATGACTTCATTATACTTACTTGGAGAAAGAAGAAGCGCTTGGTGCTGGATTCTCTCCTTAAGCAGAGGGGCAAGCTGACGAATCTTTTGGTCTGTCAGAGTCTTAGAATCCCCTACACCTAGTTTTCGTAGGAAGTCATGTTGGTCAGGAGTCACAAAGGATGCTACTACAGCCAGACCACCGAAGTAGGAACCATTCCCCACCTCATCTGTTCCAATCAAGGGGAAATTTTGTCCGCTAGTTCCTTGACTGACTTGATAACCAAAAAAACTGGTATAGTTTTCAGCCATTTCTCCCTGAAGCAAGACTTTTCCAGAAGTGTAGATGGAGACACTAGCTTGGGGAAGCTTCAAAAAGTAGCGAATATAAGGATTTTTACTAGGAGTCAGTGCCTGTTCATATTTCTGAACAAAGGCTTGAATTTCCTTTTCACTCGGGGTTAATGTAATACTTGCCATAGTTCTTATTGTACCATAAAAGCTGTAGAATTGGTAAAAACTGACAAACTTAGTGAAATTTGGTATAATATCGTGAGGTGAATTTTATGGCAAATTTAAATCGATACAAGTTTACATTCGGCAAAAAAACATTGACCCTAACAACTGAGCATGACAACCTCTTTATGGAGGAAATTGCCAAGGTCGCAACAGAAAAATATGAAGCAATCAAAGAACAAATGCCTGGAGCGGATGATGAGACAATCGCTATTTTATTAGCAGTCAATAGCTTGTCAACTCAACTCAGTCGTGAGATTGAATTTGATGATAAGGAGCAAGAATTAGAAGCTCTCCGTCATCAGGTTGTAGCAGCAAAACAAGAACAGAGCAAGATTGAGGATTCCCTATGATTTCCGTCCTTCTCTTATTGGTTCTTGCATGGAGCTTTTATATCGGTTATCGTAGAGGATTAGTTCTACAGATTTATTATTTTGTAGCAACTGTGATTTCAGCTCTTCTTGCAGGCAATTTTTATCAATCTTTAGGGAAACAATTTGATTTGTTGATCCCATATGCAAGTCCACAGGAAGGACAGGGAACCTTCTTTTTCCCGTCAAATCAACTTTTCCAGCTGGACAAAGTCTTTTATGCAGGTCTTGGTTACCTCTTAGCCTTTACTATATTTTATTGCATTGGTCGTTTGCTGGGTCTCTTTCTTAATCTTCTACCGACTAAAAAGCTAGCGTGTCAATATTTCCGTATAGGCGCAGGAGTTTTATCAGTGGCTGTGACCTTATTTGTCCTCCAGATGATACTGACCATTCTTGCGACTGTTCCTTTACAAATTGTTCAAAATTCACTTGAAAACAGTTTTGTAGCCAAACATATTATCCAGAGTGTTCCAATCACTACTCATATGATTAAACAACTCTGGGTAACCAAAATAATCGGATAAAAAGGGCGGGAACTATTCCTAGCCTTTTGTTTACAATTTTATACTCTTCGAAAATCTCTTCAAACCACGTCAGCTTCGCCTTGGATTATATATGTGACTGACTTCGTCAGTCTTATCTACAACCTCAAAGCAGTGCTTTGAGAAACCTACGGGTCGCTTCCTAGTTTGCTCTCTGATTTTCATTGAGTATCAATAGTTTAGGAGCCTTTTTGAAAAGAGTGATAATTTGAAAAATTCGTTCGCTCATTACGAAGGAAAATAAAATGAATAAAAAGATACTAGAAACATTAGAATTTAATAAGGTCAAGGCTTTATTTGAGCCTCATCTTTTGACGGAACAGGGATTAGAGCAGTTAAAAGAGCTAGTCCCAACAGATAAAGGAGACAAGATTAAGCAAGCTTTTGCAGAGATGAAGGAAATGCAAGAACTCTTTGTCGAGCATCCTCATTTCAGCATTTCTGCAACAAAAGATATTGCAGCGACCTCCAAACGTTTGGAAATGGGTGCTGATCTCAACATCGAGGAATTTCTCCTTCTCAAACGTGTCATCTTTGCCAGTCGTGAATTGCAGAATTTTTATGACAATCTTGAAAATGTATGTTTAGACCACCTAGCTAACTGGTTTGAGAAACTTCATGATTTTCCACATTTACAGGGAAATCTACAAGCCATCAACGAAGCTGGATTTATTGAGAACTTTGCTAGTGAGGATTTGGCACGAATCCGTCGAAAAATCCATGATAGTGAAAGTCAAGTCCGTGATGTCCTGCAAGACCTTCTCAAACAAAAAGCTCAGATGCTGACAGAAGGTATCATCGCAAGTAGAAATGGTCGCCAAGTTCTTCCAGTTAAAAACACCTATCGTAACAAGATTGCTGGTGTGGTTCATGATATCTCTGCCAGTGGGAACACTGTTTATATCGAACCTCGTGAAGTAGTTAAGCTAAGTGAAGAAATCGCAAGTCTTCGTGCAGATGAACGTTATGAGATGCTGCGTATCCTCCAAGAACTCTCTGAACGAGTAAGACCACACGCAGCTGAAATCGCCAATGATGCCTGGATTATCGGACATTTGGACCTGATTCGTGCTAAGGTTCGCTTTATCCAAGAGACGGAGGCAGTAGTACCTCAAGTGTCTGAGGGACAGGAGATTCAACTGCTTCACGTTCGTCATCCTCTTGTAAAAAATGCAGTCGCAAATGATGTGCACTTCGGCAAAGAATTAACAGCTATCGTCATCACGGGTCCTAATACGGGTGGTAAGACCATTATGCTCAAGACCTTAGGTTTGACCCAGTTGATGGCCCAGTCTGGTCTACCAATTTTAGCTGATAAGGGTAGTCGTGTAGGGATTTTCGAGAAGATTTTCGCAGATATCGGAGACGAGCAGTCCATTGAGCAAAGTCTCTCAACCTTCTCTAGTCATATGACCAATATCGTCGATATTCTGGGTAAGGTCAACCAAAACTCGCTCTTGCTACTTGATGAGCTTGGAGCAGGAACAGATCCCCAAGAAGGTGCAGCCCTTGCCATGTCTATCCTAGAAGACTTACGCCTGCGTCAGGTCAAGACCATGGCAACCACTCACTATCCTGAACTCAAGGCCTACGGGATTGAAACGGCCTATGTTCAGAATGCTAGTATGGAATTTGATACAGCTAGCCTGCGCCCAACCTATCGCTTTATGCAGGGAGTTCCAGGTCGAAGCAATGCCTTTGAAATTGCCAAACGTCTAGGCTTGTCAGATGTCATCGTAGGTGATGCCAGCAAGCAGATTAATCAAGACAATGATGTCAATCGCATCATTGAGCAATTGGAAGAGCAGACACTTGAAAGTCGTAAACGTCTTGAGAATATTCGCCAAGTTGAGCAAGAAAACCTCAAGATGAACCGTGCGCTTAAAAAACTCTATAACGAGCTCAATCGTGAGAAAGAAACTGAACTCAATAAGGCGCGAGAACAAGCTGCTGAGATTGTTGACTTAGCACTAGCTGAGAGTGATGATATACTTAAAAATCTTCACAGTAAATCTCAACTAAAACCACATGAGATTATTGAAGCCAAGGCTAAACTCAAAAAATTAGCTCCTGAAAAAGTTGACCTTTCTAAAAACAAGGTCCTCCAAAAGGCCAAGAAAAAACGAGCTCCAAAAGTTGGAGATGATATTATCGTTTTAAGCTATGGTCAACGAGGTACCTTGACCAATCAACTCAAGGATGGACGTTGGGAAGCACAGGTTGGCTTGATTAAGATGACACTTGAGGAAAAAGAGTTTGACTTAGTTCAGGCTCAGCAAGAAGCGCCAGTCAAGAAGAAACAAGTTAACGTCGTCAAACGTGCAGCAGGAAAAGGTCCACAAGCTCGACTAGACCTTCGTGGCAAACGCTACGAGGAAGCTATGGAAGCCTTGGATGCCTTTATCGACCAAGCCCTGCTCAACAATATGGCTCAAGTGGATATCATCCATGGTATCGGTACAGGAGTCATCCGTGAAGGGGTAACTAAGTACCTACAAAGAAATAAACAGGTCAAGAGCTTTGGCTATGCACCACAAAATGCAGGCGGATCTGGCGCAACCATTGTAACCTTTAAGGGATAAAGCGAAACGAATGAAAATTATAAAAAATTTTCTGAAAATAATTGACAAGAGCTAAATTTTCTTGTAAAATAAGAAAAAATTAAATACAACACCGAATGAAGTTTAATAGAAGTGGAAAGGCCTTTGACCTTCCATGACTGTAAATGGACGGAACTCTGGAGAGACCGTAAAGGCACCGAAGGGGCAAGGCAGGCAACTGCTCAAACTCTCAGGTAAAAGGACAGAGCAATGATAGAGCGCTTTTTGGCATTTATCGATGCATTCCAGAGTACATGTTTTTAACATGTGCTCTTTCTTTTGGGGTTGAATAGATAGGAGAAAAGGATGTTAAATTTGCTAAAAGAGCTGGATGCTCTGGTATGGGGCCCACCCCTTTTAATTTTATTGGTTGGTACAGGGATTTACTTGACTCTTCGTTTAGGGCTTTTACAAATCCTGCGTCTTCCTAAGGCCTTCCGGCTTATTTTTACCAAGGATAAGGGGCATGGAGATGTGTCGAGCTTTGCTGCCTTGTGTACAGCCCTAGCAGCAACTGTTGGTACAGGAAATATTATCGGGGTGGCAACGGCTATCAAGGTCGGTGGCCCAGGAGCTCTTTTTTGGATGTGGGTGGCTGCTTTCTTTGGAATGGCAACCAAGTATGCAGAAGGCCTACTTGCCATTAAATACCGTACTAAGGATGATCATGGTGCGGTAGCAGGAGGACCGATGCACTATATCCTTCTAGGGATGGGCGAAAAATGGCGCCCTCTTGCAATCTTCTTTGCTATAGCTGGAGTATTGGTTGCACTTTTGGGAATCGGTACTTTTACCCAAGTGAATTCTATTACAGAATCCGTTCAAAATACGGCTAGTATTGATCCGACAATTACTGCACTTGTTTTATCTATTTTTGTAGGGATTGCAGTCTTTGGTGGACTTAAGTCTATTTCTAAGGTGTCAACTACAGTTGTTCCCTTTATGGCTATTGTCTACATCTTGGGAACCTTGACAGTCATTTTCTTTAATATCGATAAAGTACCGGCAACACTTTCACTGGTTCTCACATCAGCTTTTAGTCCCATAGCTGCAGTGGGAGGATTTGCAGGAGCTAGTGTTCGGATGGCTATTCAAAATGGTGTGGCGCGTGGTGTCTTCTCAAACGAGTCTGGATTGGGTTCAGCTCCCATTGCGGCTGCGGCAGCTAAGACCAACGAACCGGTGGAGCAGGGGTTGATTTCCATGACAGGAACCTTTATTGATACCTTGATCATCTGTACCTTGACTGGTTTGACAATCTTAGTGACTGGGGTTTGGAATGGTAATTTAGATGGCGTTGCCCTCACTCAGTCCGCTTTTTCTACAGTATTTTCTTTCTTTGGACCTGCTCTTTTAACGGTCTTCTTGGTACTCTTTGCCTTTACTACGATTTTGGGATGGAACTATTACGGAGAGCGTTGTTTTGAGTTTCTCTTTGGCGTTCGCTTTATCTGGCTTTATCGTGTGGTCTTTGTACTCATGGTCTTGCTGGGAGGATTTATCGAGCTGGATATGGTCTGGGTCATTGCGGATATTGTTAATGCCCTCATGGCTCTGCCAAACTTGATTGCACTCTTAGCCTTATCACCAGTCGTTATCGCTGAGACTAAGAAGTATTTTGGTAAATAATGTAAGATTGATATTACCATTTATAGATAAGACTAGCATCTGTTTGTGAGATGCTAGTTTTTTCACTACTAGGGCTAGTCTTTTATTTTATACTCAATGAAAATCAAAGAGCAAACTAGGAAACTAGCCGCAGGTTGCTCAAAACACTGTTTTGAGGTTGTGGATAGAACTGACAAAGTCAGTAACATATATACGGCAAGGCCACGTTGACGCGGTTTGAAGAGATTTTCGAAGAGTATTATGTCATAAGATGAATGAAATTCAAGAGTACTTCTTTTATGATATCCTTTATTTGCACTATTATTTATTGTATAATAGTCAGCATAAATCTGTTTTTATTCTTACCAGTCTTGCTTCGTATATATGCGAAAGAGAAATAAACAGGAGGTGTTTATGTCAAAAGATATTCGAAAACTAATGCTTTCACAGGGGATTGCGAATTTAGCAGATGTCTTTTTTAGAGTCATTGTGATTGCAAATGTGTTTATCTTATCTGGTTCGGTTATTTCAACTTCCCTAGTGCCAATTCTGATAGGTCTATCCTCCTTTTTAGCCAGTTTCCTTGTCCCGTTAGTAACAAAGAGAGTAGCTTTAAATCGTGTTCTTTTTTTGACTCAATTGGGTAAGACGATTCTGCTAGCCATTTTGGTTTTTCTACTCAAGTACACTGGAAATATCTCTATCCCTCTTTTATACGCTATTGTCACTTTAATCTCCATTTTGGATGGTTTTGCAGCACCTGTTTCCTATGCGATTGTTCCACGCTATGCAAGAGATTTAGCTAAAGCAAATGCAGCCATCTCAATGAGTGGTGAAAGTGTACAGCTAGTTGGTTGGGGTTTAGGAGGCTTCTTATTTGCGAGTCTGGGAATGAATCCTAGTCTGCTCATTGTGTTAGTCTTGTTTACAATTTCTACGATTTTGATGTTTGCTTTACCACTTGTCGAAAAAGAAGAGTTGTCCTCTGAAACGAGTTTTGAGACGCTTACAAAAGGTTGGAGACTGGTGGTTAAAAAATCAAGATTACGCTTTATTGTCCAGGCCAATCTTTTAGAAATTTTAGCCAATGCTATCTGGGTATCTTCTGTTTTACTTGTTTTTGTGACTGAGATTTTACATCAGTCAGAAAGCTATTGGGGCTACGTCAATACAGCCTATTCCTTGGGGATTATCTTGGGAGGAGCTATTATCTTCCGTCTAGCAGAGAAAGTTGTTACCTATAAATATCAAACTATGATCTTTTCTTTGTTATCAACAGCACTAGTAACTCTGTTGATAGTATTATTTCCAAATGCACCTGCTTTTCTATTCCTATCTCTAGTAATTGGTTTTCTATCTCAGATTAAGGAAGTCCCTGAGAGTGTATTATTACAGGAATCGGTTGATGAGAAGGAACTTGTAAATGTTTACTCCGTTATTGAAGTTGTCTCAACATTGGCCTTTTCTGCCTCTGTTTTTCTAATGAGTTCCATTACAGAATATTTTGGTGTATTTACTGGTTTTGGCCTGGCTATATTCTACTTGCTAGTAGAGTCCATCTTAGTTTTAAGAAACAAGCATCAGATAAATTAACAGTTATGATCACACATCTGGTGTGATTTTTTGTTTTCATAAAAATTTTTTATCAGTGCAATTTAAAATATATATTATGCAAGGTATAGATTCTGTGTTAGACTTATTGTCAACGAAAAGCTAATGAGTCATCAATCAAGGCAAGGATTTGTTCAATAGGCTGATGAGATTTCGTAAGATTTTCGCAGAAACTATTTAATTACAAAACGAAAAGAGGTCCCCTTATGACAACATTTACTATCCACACAGTAGAATCAGCACCAGCAGAAGTGAAAGAAGTTCTTGAAACGGTACAAAAGGACAACAATGGTTATATCCCAAATCTTATCGGTCTTTTGGCCAATGCCCCTACAGCCCTAGAGGCTTATCGCACTGTTGGAGCTATTAACCGTCGCAATAGTCTAACACCTGTAGAACGCGAAGTGGTGCAAATCACTGCAGCTGTAACCAACGGTTGTGCCTTCTGCGTCGCTGGCCATACAGCCTTTTCTATCAAGCAAATCCAGATGAACGATGACCTACTTCAAGCCCTTCGCAATCGTACTCCAATCGAAAGCGATCCTAAGCTGGATACTCTAGCTAAGTTTACCTTGGCAGTTATCAATACCAAAGGGCGCGTAGGAGATGAAGCTCTTGGAGAATTTCTTGAAGCAGGCTATACACAAGAAAATGCCTTGGATGTTGTTCTCGGTGTCAGTCTAGCAAGTCTTTGTAACTATGCCAACAATCTAGCTAACACACCGATTAATCCAGAATTACAACCTTATGCATAAGAGGAGGGTAGAGTATGGGATTTTTTTCAGAAGAATTCTTAAGTTGGTTAGACCAGCACGCCGATGAAATTGACAAAAAATCATGTCAAGCTGGAGAAGAGCTGATTGAGAAAATTGCTGCAGAAGGTGCCTTTCGTGTAGGAGTACCAAAAGTTCTTGGAGGGCTAGGTGGAAGTGACCAAGATGTTATCGATATCCTTGCAGAACTCGCTCAACATTCCTTAACAGCCTCCTTTATCTCATGGGGGCAACGAACTTTAATAGACAATATTCTACATACTGACAATGCTTATTTCAAAGAAGTTTACTTGGAAAAACTCTTATCAGGAGAATATGCAGGTGCTACGGCCTTGTCTAATGCGGTTAAGTATCTATCTGACTTAGAGGAACTAAATGTTCGTATCCTTGAAGAAAATGGGAATTATTATCTTAAAGGACGACTTCCTTGGGTAACCAATGCTCGTAGGGATCGCTTCCTCACTATTTTTGTAGCAGGATTTGCAGATGATCCGAGTACAAGTTATGTAGTAGCCGTACCATCAGACGCAGAAAACTTTAGTCGTTCCGAAGATTTGGAATTTGTCTCTCTTCAAGGAGGTAATACAGCAGCTCTGACTTTTAACAAGGTCCCTTTAAAGGAAGAGTGGATTCTATCCAAGGATGCTCATCAATTTTTAGCGCAAAATCGTCCAGCCTTTTTAGGCTACCAATTTGGCCTAGCCTTTGGCTTAGCTGAACGTTCACTCTCAGAAGTCGAAAAAGAATTGGGGAAACGAGGTGTCTTGAAGGAAGAATGGCAGCATCAGGTCGAACAGTTAGATGATATTCGACATTCTCTCTATCAAGGACTATCTGAAGAGTCCTACTTCGTTAGAAATCCGCGTGAGCTTTTCCAGTTACGGATTGATATTGTTGATGTTGTTGCTCAAAGTCTCTTATTAGAACTACAAGCTGGTGGCGGTAGAGGATACTTTAGTAAATCGACATCCGGTTTCATACGTCGTTGGAATGAAGGTGCCTTTTTGCCAATTGTTTCTCCTAGTGCTGTGCAATTGCGACATATTCTAGCGACAAACTAAAAATAAAGAAAATAAAAACGAGGTTTATCTTTTTAAACTTCGTTTTTTAATACTTCATTTAAGCGCTTTTATGCTATACTGATAATAACATGACTATTGGAGGTTCACATGAAAAAACTCCCCTTGGCCTTTTCAGGGTGCTTATTGGGATTGGCTGGAGCAGGCAATCTCATCCTGGATATTTTTCCACTATTATCGCACGTCTTTAGTTTGTCAGGCTTGATTTTATGGTTTTATTTTTTATACAGTCATCTTAGTGATTGGCAAGAAAGCCAGCAAGAACTTAAGAAAGCTCCTCTATTATCGGGAATGGCGACCTTTCCCATGGCAGGGATGATTTTATCAACTTATTTGTTACGAATCTTACCCATGAACATGAGCATTGTTGCGCAGATTCTTTGGTGGTTTGCTTTTCTTTTAGATGTAGGTTTAATCATTTACTTCACTAAAAATTATGTGCAGACTAAACCAAGAACGAGCGCAACGCCAAGTTGGACAGTTCTCTATGTAGGGATAGCAGTAGCAAGCTTGACCTACCCAGTCGTGGGCATAGTCGAGATTGCCTATGGCGCTTGGATTTTTGGTTTTACCTTAACCCTTTTCCTTTATCCTCTGATTTATCAAGATTTGAAAAGTAATCCATTGCCACGGGCTTTGCTGGGGCAAGAAGGAATCTATTGTGCTCCCTTTTCTCTATTGTTAGCAGCACTCGTTCGGATCGGAGGTTCAGGACTTCATAACTGGATTTTGCTAGTCATGATTTTTGCCTCACAGACTTTCTTTTTCTTTGTTCTCAGTCGTTTACCAAGGATTTTAAAACAGGGATTTCAACCAGCTTTTTCAGCCCTAACCTTCCCAACTATCATCACAGCAACTTCATTGAAAATGGCCCAAGGCATTCTGCAGTTTCCAGTCCTTAACTTTCTCGTTTGGTTAGAGATTATCATTTGTTTAACGATTCTTGTCTATGTATTAGTAGAATATATGCGGTATTTAAGAAACTAAAAAAGCCCCTAGCACTGAGAAGTGTTAGGGGTTCTTCTATCACGAACGTGTAAATTAATTAGTTCAGCTTATACCTACTGTTCTTCATGTTCAGATAAAAAATAATAAGTCATAGTACTGAAGATTGATCCTACTCCAAGTCCTACTAGTAGGAAAAATGCGATCATTTTGAGTTCTAGAAACTGCAAGAAGAAATCTGTAATGGAGTGATTTTCAAGAAGTACTTTTTTGGAAAATAGGATAAATAAGTAGAGAGTTGGGATGCTGGTTCCAACTAACCAACTTCTTAACTTGATTTGACGCTTGCTGTAAGTGATTTGTGGAATCTCAGTTTGATCATCATCTTCTAAGTGGAGCCCTCTAGTAGAATATCTTGCCTTGAGACTGAGGGCAAAAATCATCAAGAAGTAGAGATAGGGCATAGCCGTTCGAACTATCTCTATAAAGCGCCCAAACAAAAGATAGAACAGGAAGAGAAAGAAGGAAGAGTAAAAGATTTGGACCATGGAACGGGCGCAAGCCTTGTAGATGACCTCTTGACGGCATTCATCAAAGGGTCCTTGGATATGAAAGAAATTTCGAACTAAGCGAGTGGTTAAGTCTTCTTTTTTCATGGTAGTGACCTCTTAATAACCTTGTTTTTGATTAGCTTCTTTAAAGAGTTGATAGAGAGTATAGAAGTAGACTAGACTAAAAACGATACAGATGGTTAGAAATAAGAGATATCTCCAATCCATAGAATTCGTTAACAGTTGTGGGAAAGATACGAGGATAAAGCAGAGAGATGCGTTTAAGATGCGTATTTTTTTTGATGTGATTTTCTGAAATCTTTGTCCTTTGTTCAAGACAGGAAGGGCTAAGAGGAAGATGATCAGAAAAGGACGCGTAATTTGGCCATAAACTAGGAAAACTGTCACAAAGATACTGACCAAAATATGACTGAGAATTAAAGTTTGTAGTGATTTCATAAGTTTCCTCCTAATCGTCGTCTTGATCTTCTCTAGCTTTTTGAATACGAAGAGTGACGACAATATGCACTGTTAATCCGAAAAAGAAGGCTGCAACGATGGTCGACAAGATACTTCTGGTATTCAGAAGAGAGGTAAGATAGCTCTTGCTATCATCCATTAGGATATTGAGAAGTGGCATTCCAAAGAACATGGCTATTCCATAGATCAGACCAGCTTTAAGTCCGGGATTACGTAACTGTTTCTTTTCCTTCTGGCTCAACATATCAGGATCGATAGCAGCAATACCAGTTTTTTTAGTTTGAGTAGTGACATAGAGAGCACAAACCAAGGAAACCAGAAAAATAATGATTGGATATCCGAAAGCGACCATTTGGGGATATTTATAAGCAAGGACAAAGGGGATGAAATTGCCTAGAGTCATGAGGTAAAAGAGAATCATAAAGACTTTATTCCCGATGTGGTCAGCCTCGCGTCGTTTGTGTTCATCAAGTGGCCCTGAAATGCCATAGATACGTTTGATTAGTTTTTCATAGAGGGGTTCTTTTTTCATTTTTCTTCTCCTTTTTAAAAATCATCCTCCCAAAAGAGACTGTTGAGGTCAGTTTGGAGGCTTCGAGCGAGATTGAGACAGAGTTCCAGGGTAGGATTGTACTTGTCGTTCTCAATCATGTTGATAGTTTGCCTAGAGACACCGATATCCTTGGCAAGTTCGAGTTGGGACTTTCCCAGTTCCTTGCGGAATTCTTTTACGCGATTCATGCTTCCTCCTTTTTAGTTTATGTCACATATATTTGACTATAGTATATTCTTTTAAGAACATAATGTCAACTATTTTTGACATATTTTTAAAAGAATCTTGGTGATAATATTCCTATGTGAAAATCTTTTAGCGATTTTATGCTATAATGAAGAAAAATAAGAGTGATTTGGATACCCTGAATGCTATCCAATAAAGAAAGAGCAGAAAATGAACCATAAGATTGCAATTTTATCAGACATTCACGGCAACACTACGGCTTTGGCTGGAGTGCTTGAGGACGCTAAAAATTTGGGAGCGACTGAATATTGGCTTTTGGGAGATATTTTTCTTCCTGGGCCGGGAGCAAATGACTTGGCGGCTCTTTTGAAAGACCTACCACTTACAGCATCGGTTCGAGGCAACTGGGATGATTGTGTCTTAGAGGCTTTATATGGGCAATATGGTTTAGAGGATCCAGAAGAAATTCAGCTTCTCAGGATGACCCAATATCTGATGGAGCGTCTAAACCCAGAGCATATTGATTGGTTGAGGAATCTACCTATGGTAGCCAAGAAAGAAGTCGAAGGCTTGCGTTTTTCTCTTTCTCATAATTTACCTGAGAAAAATTATGGTGGTGATTTGCTGGTTGAAAATGGTACAGAAAAATTTGACCAGTTACTTGATGAAACTATTGATGTAGCCGTCTATGGTCATGTTCACAAGCAGTTGCTTCGTTATGGTAGCCAAGGTCAACAAATCATCAATCCAGGTTCGATTGGTATGCCTTATTTTAACTGGAAAGAGCTGAAAAATCACCGAGCCCAGTATGCCTTACTCGAAGTTGAAAATGGTGAATTGGTCAATATCCAATTTAGAAAAGTTGCCTATGACTATGAAGCAGAGCTAGAATCAGCTAAGACCAAAGGCCTTCCTTTTATCGAAATGTATGAGGAATTACGACGTGAGGACAACTATCAAGGCCATAATAGAGATTTGTTAGCTAGTTTAATTGACAAGCATGGCTATGTAGAGGATGTGAAAAATTATTTTGATTTTTTGTAAGAGTTGCTTTAACTAACAGATACTAAATAAACGATTGGACTAGCCAATCGTTTTTAATATATCTTATTGTAATTGAGATTTATCTGGTAGGTAAGATCCACCGAGATAGGTCTTGCTGAGTTTTTCAAGGGTTCCATCTTGGTAGAGTTCTTTGAGAACCTTGTCGAATTGCTCTTTAAATTCTTTTTGGTCGCTTGAGAAGATGATGTAGTTGTTTGGATTGTCATTGCTTTTCAAGTCAACTACGTTCAAGTCTAAACCTCGGTCTTGGATAATTTTTTGAACAGAGATTTTATCAAAGATTAGGAAATCAAATTCACCGTTGGCGAGGTCAGTCAGACGCTTAGCCACATCTTCGCCAGAATATTGGATGGTAGCAGGATTGTCGGAGTGGCTTTGATTCCAGTCTGTAACAACCTTGGCAGTAGAAGTTCCAGTGTCATCCTGAGTAGTTTTACCAGCGATGTCTTGAAGAGAAGTAAGTGCCTTGTCTTTTTTGCTCACAAGAACCAAAGGATTTTTTGCGATAGGTAGAGAGTAGAGGTATTTGTCTGCTCTTTCTTTGGTGTAGCTCAAGTTGTTGGCAGCAGCTTGGTAACGGCCAGCATCCACTCCAGGGAAGATACTTTCCCAAGCAGTTTTTTGAAATTCAATCTTGTATTGATCCAGTTTTTCATCGACTGCTTTTAAAACCTCAACATCATATCCAGTTAGGCTTCCCTCTTGCTCAAAGTCAAAAGGAGGGATGTCTCCAGCAGTTGCTACGACAATGGTTTTAGGACTAGCAGTGGCAGTAGAAGTACTATCTTGTTTGGCTTGTCCACAGGCGACCAACAAGGGACTAATGGCTAATAATAAGAATAATTTTTTCATGTGTGTCTCCTTTACTTAATGGTATCTAGCTTACCAGACAATCAATCAAATAGCCAATATATATTCTTTATGGAAGTGATAGAAAAATATTATAATTTTCAGTTTGAGTTTGTAATCTAAAATTTAAATCAGATAAGAAAAAGATAATTTAGGCCACAAATGAAAAATCTCTGCAAGCTCTTTCAAAATATGGTAAAATGGAAGCAGTAGAAATAGAAAAGGAAATCAATTATGAAATTTCTTGAGTTAAATAAAAAACGTCATGCGACCAAGCATTTTATTGATAAACCAGTTGATCCTAAGGATGTTCGTACAGCTATCGAAATCGCAACCTTGGCCCCAAGCGCTCACAACAGTCAGCCTTGGAAGTTTGTTGTGGTTCGTGAGAGAAATGCTGAACCAGCAAAATTGGCTTACGGTTCAAACTTTGAGCAAGTAGCATCTGCCCCTGTAACCATTGCCTTGTTTACTGATACAGACCTAGCCAAACGCGCTCGCAAGATTGCTCGAATTGGTGGTGCCAATAATTTCTCAGAAGAACAACTACAGTACTTTATGAAAAATCTTCCAGCAGAATTTGCACGTTATAACGAACAGCAAGTCAGTGACTACTTGGCCCTTAATGCAGGGTTGGTTGCGATGAACTTGGTCCTTGCATTGACTGACCAGGGAATCGGTTCAAATATTATCCTTGGTTTTGATAAATCAAAAACCAATGAAGTCTTGGAAATCGAAGAACGCTTCCGTCCAGAGCTCTTGATCACAGTAGGATACACAGACGAGAAGTTGGAACCAAGTTACCGCTTGCCAGTAGATGAAATTATCGAAAAAAGATAGGAAGAAAAAAATGACAGTTTTTGATTTTACAGCAGAAGTAGAAAAACGTAAAGAAGACCTCTTGGCTGACTTGTTTAGCCTTTTGGAAATCAACTCAGAACGTGATGACAGCAAGGTAGATGCTCAACATCCATTTGGACCTGGGCCAGTAAAAGCTTTGGAGAAATTCCTTGAAATCGCTGACCGTGATGGCTATCCAACAAAAAATGTTGACAACTATGCAGGACATTTTGAGTTTGGTGAAGGTGAAGAAGTTCTCGGTATCTTTGCCCACATGGACGTGGTGCCAGCAGGTAGCGGATGGGACACTGATCCTTATACTCCAACCATCAAGGATGGTCGTCTCTATGCGCGTGGTGCTTCAGATGACAAGGGTCCTACAACGGCTTGTTACTATGGTTTGAAAATCATCAAAGAATTGGGACTTCCAACTTCTAAAAAAGTTCGTTTTATCGTCGGAACTGATGAAGAATCAGGTTGGGCAGATATGGACTACTACTTTGAGCATGTAGGACTTGCAAAACCAGACTTTGGCTTCTCTCCAGATGCTGAATTCCCTATTATCAATGGTGAAAAAGGAAATATAACAGAATACCTTCACTTTGCAGGTGAAAATACTGGTGCAGCTCGTCTTCATAGCTTTACAGGTGGCTTGCGTGAAAACATGGTACCTGAGTCAGCAACGGCAGTTGTTTCAGGTGACTTGGCTGACTTGCAAGCTAAACTAGATGCCTTCGTAGCAGAGCACAAACTCAGAGGAGACATTCAAGAAGAGAATGGTCAGTACAAGGTAACTGTAATTGGTAAATCAGCCCACGGTGCTATGCCTGCTTCAGGTGTCAATGGTGCGACTTATCTTGCCCTCTTCCTCAGCCAATTTGCCTTTGAAGGACCTGCAAAAGACTACCTCGATATTGCTGGTAAGATTCTCTTGAATGACCACGAAGGCAAGAACTTGAAAGTAGCTCATGTGGATGAAAAGATGGGTGCCCTTTCTATGAATGCGGGTGTTTTCCGCTTCGACGAATCAAGTGCTGACAATACTATTGCCCTCAACTTCCGTTATCCAAAAGGAACAAGCCCAGAGCAAATCAAGTCAGTTCTTGAAACCTTGCCAGTTGCTTCAGTTAGCCTTTCTGAACATGAGCATACTCCTCACTACGTACCAATGGAAGATCCACTCGTTCAAACCTTGTTGAATGTTTATGAAAAACAAACAGGTCTTAAAGGTCATGAACAAGTCATCGGTGGTGGAACCTTTGGACGTCTTTTGGAACGCGGTGTAGCCTACGGTGCCATGTTCCCAGATTCTATCGATACTATGCACCAAGCCAACGAATTTATCGCCTTGGATGATCTCTTCCGTGCAGCAGCTATCTACGCTGAAGCTATTTACGAATTGATCAAATAATGCTATAGAAGTCTGAGATTTAATGCTTAGACTTCTTTTTGGAGGAGAAAATGTCTCAAATCGAAAGAATCAAGCAAGCTATCATAGAGGATCCACAGAATGCCAGCTATACTGAGCAAGGCATCGAGCCACTCTTTGCAGCACCAAAAACAGCTCGTATCAATATCATTGGGCAGGCGCCAGGTCTCAAAACCCAGGAAGCAGGGCTATACTGGAAGGATAAAAGTGGGGACCGCTTGCGAGAATGGTTGGGTGTGGATGAAGACACCTTTTATAACTCAGGTTACTTTGCAGTCATGCCCATGGATTTCTACTTTCCAGGTCATGGGAAATCGGGTGACCTGCCACCTCGTCCAGGTTTTGCAGAAAAATGGCATCCAAAACTCTTGAAGGAGTTACCAGATATTCAATTAACACTCTTGATTGGGCAGTATGCCCAAGCCTACTATCTACATGAGAAAGTTAGTGGTAAGGTGACAGACCGTGTGCATCGGTTCAAGGATTATTTGCCTGATTATTTCCCTCTGGTGCATCCTTCACCACGCAATCAAATCTGGATGAAAAAAAATCCTTGGTTTGAGGCAGAAGTGGTTCCAGAATTACAAGCATTGGTACAAAAGATTATTCATCAATAAAGGAGAAAAAGGATGGATGCCTATCAACAAGTAGCTAATAAGTTACAAGAGTTGGGGATTACCTATGATGTGGTGGATCATCCACCTGCATTCTCGACAGAGCAGGCAGATAGCTATATTGAAGGCCTGGAAGGGGTTCGGACCAAATCTATGTTTTTGACCAACAAAAAGAAAACCCAGTACTATTTGCTCATCATGGATGACAAGAAACCATTGGATATGGATGACTTTAAAGTTCAAGTGGGAGCTAATCGGATCCGCATGGCCTCATTGGATTCCTTGGCTGAGAAAATGAACCTACCAGCAGGAACAGTATCACCTTTTGGTTTGTTAAATAATGAAGAAAAAGACATTCATGTTTATTTTGATAAGGATATTGTATCAGAGGATGTCATGACCTTCCACCCTAATACAAATGAAAAAACGATTTTTATTAAAACCCAAGACTTGTTTCGATTTTTAGAGTCGATTGGATTTACCTATGAGATAGTAATCTTACCTTAATGCCATTATAAAGGAGAAATGATGAAAGAAATTACTTTTAATGATTTTTACCAACTATACCAGAAAGAGTCGCTTTCTGTATTAGATGTGAGAGAAGTAGAGGAATTTGAGACTCTTCATTTAGAAGGCGCTCGTAATTTACCTCTGAGTCAA
The DNA here is from genome assembly GCF_964238205.1 of Streptococcus oralis. GTDB lineage: Bacteria > Bacillota > Bacilli > Lactobacillales > Streptococcaceae > Streptococcus > Streptococcus oralis_CZ. Next base: position 223,410 of record NZ_CAXSLF010000003.1, on the reverse strand, counting down.
CTGGCAGATACTTATGAGCAACTAGATAAAACCCAGCCTTACTACGTGATCTGTAAGTCAGGAATACGTTCCGCACGTGCCTGCCAATTTTTAGCAGAACATGGCTATGAGGTTGTCAATGTCCAAGGTGGCATGGATGCCTTTGAATAAGAAAAATTTCCTTCGAAACCTTTAAAAAAATGGGAAGGCTTCGAAGGATTTTTTTGCATTAAAATTTGGAAAATTGAAAACATTTCAGAATTGTTTCGTGACAGCCTTTTCTAGCCTTTAATCATGTTATACTAAGAAAGTATTTTATTTTTAATAAGGAGAGTTTATGGCTAAAAAAGGTGCTTTAACAGGATTACTCCTGTTTGGAATATTTTTTGGAGCAGGTAACTTGATTTTCCCTCCAACTCTAGGCGCACAGTCTGGAGAAAACTTCCTTCCTGCCATTGCAGGATTTGTATTTTCAGGTGTTGGGATTGCCGTCCTAACCTTAATCATTGGAACCCTTAATCCAAAGGGCTATATCTATGAAATTTCTAAGAAAATTTCACCATGGTTTGCGACAATTTATCTTGCAGCTTTGTACTTGTCGATTGGTCCATTCTTTGCCATTCCACGTACAGCAACGACATCATTTGAAGTTGGTATTAGTCCGCTATTAGATCAAGCAGATAAAGGTTTAGGTTTGATTGTCTTCACCATTCTCTACTTTGTAGCTGCCTACCTAATCTCGCTGAATCCTTCAAAAATCTTGGATCGTATCGGTCGAATCTTGACTCCAGTTTTTGCTATCTTAATTGTTATTCTGGTTATCCTTGGAGCTTTCAAGTATGGTGGGAACGCACCACAAGTAGCGTCAGGAGCTTATCAAGCATCAGCCTTTGGCGCAGGTTTCCTTGAAGGATACAATACACTTGATGCGCTTGCATCGGTTGCCTTCAGTGTTATTGCAGTTCAAACCTTGAAACAACTTGGTTTCTCAAGTAAGAAAGAGTATATTTCAACCATTTGGGTGGTTGGAATCGTTGTAGCACTCGGATTTAGTGCTCTCTACATCGGTCTAGGTTTCTTGGGCAATCATTTCCCAGTAACAGAAGAAGCAATGAAGAGTGGAACTCCTGGAGTTTATATCTTGTCTCAAGCGACTCAAGAAATCTTTGGTTCTACTGCTCAGCTTTTCCTTGCGGCTATGGTAACCGTTACTTGCTTTACAACGACTGTAGGGTTGATTGTATCAACTGCCGAGTTCTTTAACGGACGTTTCCCACAAATCAGCTACAAGGTTTATGCGACAGTCTTTACCTTGATTGGTTTTGCTATTGCAAATCTTGGTCTGAGTGCTATTATTAAGTACTCTGTACCAGTTCTCGTTATTTTGTACCCAATTACGATTGCCATTGTCATGATTGTGATTGTGAACAAGTTTGTCGCTCTTTCAAAACCAGGAATGCAACTAACGGTTGGCATTGTCACAGCTATTGCTATTGCAAGTGTTTTAGGATCTACTTTTAAAGTCGAGGTCCTTGCAAATATCGTGAACGCTCTACCATTTGCGGAGGCTTCTCTACCATGGTTGGTACCAGCTATTATCGGTATTCTACTTTCTCTTGTTCTTCCAAATAAACAAGAAAGTGAAGCTTTTGAAATGGAATAAAAAAACTTGGCATTGGCCAAGTTTTTTTCTATTTAGTCTTAGTTGCTTAGTTTTTTTCTGTATAACCAAGGTCTGTTAACATTTTCTTAGAGGCTTTAAAACTTACGTTTTTTCCAACGCCTGAGTATTCTTCTGGTAAAGCTTTTCTAAGTTCGTCAATGCTTGCAACTGAAAGATCGATTTCAAGATCTTGAACGACTTTACCATCTTTAACTTCGATTGAGAAGGTTACCCCTTTGAGTCCCTTATAGCCTTTGTAGGTTTCTTCAAGAATACTTTTTACAGCATCTGCAGTATTATTGAGGACTTCAGGGTCAGCTACATTATGAGCAGTTTGTTTGACAACATTATCACCGTCAACCGTATATGTTAAGGTTGATACGACACCAGGCTGAGAATCGTTCACAAAGGTAGCAGTTTTTAATTCTGATTTCTTTTCAGTAGTACTAGATTCAGAAGTTTTTACCTCAGTCGTTTCTGGTGTAGAAGAGCTAGAAGAAGTGGTTGAAGATTGTTTTGAACATCCCAACAAGAATACCAAAGGCAAGGCTAAGAAAAGTGTCGTTTTGAAATATTTGTTCATTTTGTATTCCTTTCATCATAACGCTTTACTTAATTTTACCATAGATTAATTTTAAAATCAAAGTATTTTAAGTTTTTCTTTTTTGCACATACTACGATGGGAAAAGTGATATAATGGTAACAAGAGGTGAAAAAATGAATCAAACTGTAGAATATATCAAAGAACTAACTGCTATTGCGTCACCAACAGGTTTTACGCGTGAAATTACGAATTATCTAGTTGAGACGCTTGAAAAACTAGGCTATCAACCAGTCCGCACGGCTAAGGGTGGAGTGAACGTTACCATTAAAGGGAAAAATGACGAGCAACAACGCTATGTGACTGCTCATGTGGATACTCTGGGAGCTATCGTCCGTGCTGTTAAACCAGACGGTCGTCTCAAGATGGACCGTATCGGTGGCTATCCTTGGAACATGATTGAAGGCGAAAACTGTACAGTCCATGTGGCTAGCACAGGAAAAACCGTTTCAGGTACGATTTTGATCCACCAAACTTCTTGTCACGTTTACAAAGATGCTGGAACTGCGGAACGTACACAGGACAATATGGAAGTTCGTTTGGATGAAAAAGTTACCAACGAAAAAGAAACACGCGCACTCGGTATCGAAGTTGGAGACTTTATCAGTTTTGACCCACGAACTGTCGTGACTGAGACAGGCTTTATCAAGTCTCGTCATTTGGATGACAAGGTCAGCGCAGCTATTCTCCTTAATCTCCTCAAAGTCTACAAAGAAGAAGGGATTGAACTTCCTGTCACTACGCATTTTGCCTTTTCAGTTTTTGAAGAAGTGGGACATGGTGCTAACTCAAGTATCCCTAGTCAAGTTGTTGAGTACCTAGCAGTAGACATGGGAGCAATGGGAGATGATCAGCAGACAGACGAGTACACAGTCTCTATCTGTGTCAAGGATGCTTCAGGTCCTTATCACTATGAATTCCGTCAACATTTGGTTGCTTTAGCAAAAGAGCAAGACATTCCATTTAAACTAGATATCTATCCATTTTACGGTTCGGATGCTTCTGCGGCCATGTCAGCTGGAGCAGAAGTCAAGCACGCGCTTCTAGGAGCGGGTATTGAGTCTAGTCACTCATACGAGCGTACCCATGTTGATTCTGTCGTAGCAACTGAACGTATGGTCGATGCCTATCTCAAGAGTGAGTTGGTGGACTGAAGGGTCGATAAAGTATTATGTATGAAATACTGAAACAAATAGCAACGCCTGCTATAATAACAGGGGTGATTTCGAGTTTGTATGCTTATTTTCAAAAGAAAAAAGAGGAATATCGTAAGTATGTGTATGAAAATAAACAAGAAAACTTTAAAGAACTAGTTGTTTATGTTGATGAACTGGTAGATAAAGGGATTACTAATCCAGATTTAGAAAAACTACTTTTTAAAATTTCTCAAAAAATTAATCCGTATGGACGAAAAATAAAAACTTTTGGAAAATATCAGTGGATAGAAGATGATGGATATGTTTGGTATCAAATAGAAATTATAGAGAAAAAACTTGCTTCTCAAATACTTCAAATAGAAGATTTAAAAGAACTAGCTCATCGGATACAAATTTCTAAACAATTACTAGATATTAAAGTAGAAAATAATATTCCGCTCATAAATTCAGCTAAAATATGGTTTTATTTATTTCAGTATATGATGTTATTACTTCAGCTATTTTTCATATACTCTGGGTATAAGAGTTTTATCGAACAATCCACTGAACTCTCTTCGTTTTTGATTTTTTGCTTGATTTTTGTAATGATTTTAATTTTTTTACTCCCAGAATTGACTGTTAATGAAAGCGATGATAGAAACTCTGAAATAGGCATTACAGTGCTCCCTTTCTTTATTGCCACAGTTGATGCTGGAATAGCGTATTATTTGTATAATAATTCTTCTATTGTTCTGTTTGTTGGAATGGTTTCACTTTGTCTAAGTCTTTGTGTAGTATTTTCAAAAGCTATTATTTTCGGGGAAAATGAAATTGGTAAAGTATCTACAATTTATATTGAAGAATATCGAAAACTTCAGGGACCCAAGTTAAGTAAGAGACGCTTTAGAAATTATTTTAAAGTCATTCCATTTTTAAATAAGATTAAGATTTTATTTCATAAAGATAAGAGGGAGGGGAATGATGACCTATAAACACAGACTCTTTGACCTTAATCACTCCCTTTTAGAGTTGAAAGGAGAAACTTATGTGCCTCATCTGTCAACGAATTGAACTCATCAAGTCTGGTGACAATCCTTACTTTGTGAAGGAACTGGAAACAGGCTATGTTGTTATTGGAGACCACCAGTATTTTGAAGGTTACACTCTATTCTTAGCCAAGGAACATGTCACAGAATTACACCAACTAGATCCAAGCGTTAAACTTCGCTTTCTAGAGGAAATGAGTCTGGTTCAGGAAGCTGTTTCTAAGGCTTTTTCTGCTCAAAAGATGAATGTAGAGTTGTTAGGAAATGGAGATGCACATGCCCACTGGCATATTTTTCCAAGACGAGAGGGTGATATGAAGGGACACGGTCTTAATGGTCGTGGTCCAGTTTGGTGGGTTCCATGGGAAGAAATGATTGCTGAAGAATATCAAGTTAAGGGAATTAAATTAGAAGACTTGATTGCAAGATTATCTGAGACTTTAAACCAGATGATTAAATGAAAGGATAACAGATGAAAAAAAGATACCTTATCTTATCAGGATTATTAGCCTTGACATTGGCAGCTTGTTCACAAGAAAAAACAGCAACTACAGAGGCCAAGTCTTCTACAGAACAAAAGACTGTACAAGAAGGAACCGCGGGAAGTAAGTCTCAAGAAGCTAGTCAAAAGAAAGCAGAAGTGGTCAACAAAGGAGATCACTACAGCATTCAAGGAAAGTACGATGAGATTGTTGTCGCTAATAAGCATTATCCTATGTCAAAAGATTACAATCCTGGAGAAAATCCTACTGCAAAGGCAGAACTGTTAAAACTCATTGCAGCTATGCAACAAGCAGGTTTCCCAATTAGTGATCACTATAGTGGCTTTAGAAGTTATGAAACTCAAACTCAGCTTTATCAAAACTATGTAAATAAAGATGGCAAGGCTGAAGCTGACCGCTATTCGGCAAGACCTGGTTATAGTGAACACCAAACTGGTCTGGCTTTTGACCTGATTGAAACAAATGGAGACCTAGTCACTGAAGAAAAGGCAGCCCAATGGCTTTTGGACCATGCAGCTGACTATGGTTTTGTCGTTCGTTATCTAAAAGGTAAGGAAAAGGAAACGGGTTATATGGCTGAGGAATGGCACCTTCGCTATGTTGGCAAAGAAGCCAAAGAAATCGCAGCTAGTGGTCTCAGTTTAGAAGAGTACTATGGCTTTGAAGGTGGAGACTATGTTGATTAGTCGCAAAACATCTTGCAAGATTACTTAAATTTTGATAAAATGAATAATAATTAAATAGGAATCTGCAAGACTAGTATCTCAGGGGAAGTATATCAGGGAGGAGAGCCGTGACTGAAAGCTCTCTATATGAAAGCTGGGTGAATTCACTTGCCTATGGATTCAGAAATAAAGGTCTGACTTGTCAGATGAAAACGGATGGTACCGCGTGTCAACGCTCCGAGTGGAGTTTTTGGCATGTGGTTTTCTTTTTATCTACGAGCGACTGATGGAGGAATTATGTCAACTATTGAAGAACAATTAAAAGCGCTTCGTGAAGAAACGCTAGCTAGCTTGAAGCAGATTTCTGCTGAAAATAAAAAAGAGCTGCAAGAATTGCGCGTCTCTGTCCTTGGTAAAAAAGGTTCCCTTACTGAAATCCTGAAAGGGATGAAAGATGTTTCTGCAGAAATGCGTCCTGTTATCGGGAAACACGTCAATGAAGCTCGTGATGTTTTGACAGCTGCATTTGAAGAATCAGCTAAGCTCTTGGAAGAAAAGAAAGTGGAAGCTCAACTAGCAAGTGAGAGCATTGATGTTACACTTCCAGGTCGTCCAGTTGCGACTGGTCACCGTCACGTCCTCACACAAACTAGTGAAGAAATAGAAGATATCTTCATCGGGATGGGTTACCAAGTAGTGGATGGTTTTGAAGTAGAACAAGACTACTACAACTTTGAACGTATGAACCTTCCAAAGGATCACCCAGCTCGTGATATGCAGGACACTTTCTATATCACAGAAGAAATCTTGCTTCGTACTCACACGTCTCCAGTTCAGGCGCGTGCTATGGATGCCCATGATTTTTCAAAAGGTCCTTTGAAGATGATCTCACCAGGACGTGTATTCCGCCGTGATACGGATGATGCAACCCACAGTCACCAGTTCCACCAAATCGAAGGTTTGGTTGTTGGGAAAAACATCTCTATGGCTGACCTTCAAGGAACCCTCCAGTTGATTGTGCAAAAAATGTTTGGTGAAGAGCGTCAAATCCGTTTGCGTCCATCTTACTTCCCGTTCACAGAGCCATCTGTTGAGGTGGATGTTTCATGCTTTAAGTGTGGAGGAGACGGCTGTAACGTATGTAAGAAAACTGGTTGGATCGAGATTATGGGTGCCGGTATGGTTCACCCACGTGTCCTTGAGATGAGTGGCATCGATGCAACTGTTTACTCTGGTTTTGCCTTTGGTCTTGGTCAAGAGCGTGTAGCTATGCTTCGTTACGGAATCAACGATATCCGTGGATTCTACCAAGGAGATATCCGCTTCTCAGAACAGTTTAAATAATGATTAGAAAAGTGGAAATAGCAGATGTTGAGGTGTTGGCAAAAATTGCCAAACAAACCTTTCGTGAAACATTTGCTCATGATAATACGGAAGAGCAGTTACAGGAATACTTTGAAGAGGCTTATAATCTGAGAGTTTTGTCAACTGAGTTGGAAGATCCTGACTCTGAAACCTATTTCATTATGCATGAAGAGGAGATAGCTGGTTTTCTCAAAGTCAACTGGGGAAATGCTCAAACCGAGAGAGAATTAGAGAACGCTTTTGAAATTCAACGTCTCTATGTGCTACAAACATATCAAGGATTTGGACTTGGTAAGCAACTATTTGAATTCGCTTTGGAACTTGCAGAAAAAAATGGTTTTTCCTGGGCTTGGCTAGGTGTTTGGGAGCATAATACAAAAGCTCAAGCATTTTATAATCGATATGGTTTTGAAAAATTTAGCCAACATCGTTTTATGGTTGGGCAAAAGGTAGATACGGATTGGTTACTGAAAAAGAAATTAAGGTAAGAAGATAATTCTTCTAATGAAATGATAGGAAAGGAAAAAAACTAGAGTGACAACTGTCATTCTGGAGAATTAAATTATGCTTGTATCTTATAAATGGTTAAAAGAATTGGTGGACATTGATGTACCATCACAAGAGTTGGCTGAAAAAATGTCAACTACAGGGATCGAGGTAGAAGGTGTGGAATCACCTGCTGCTGGTCTCTCAAAAATTGTCGTTGGTGAGGTCTTGTCTTGTGAAGATGTGCCCGAAACACACTTGCATGTCTGCCAAGTCAATGTGGGTGAAGAAGAAGCCCGTCAAATCGTCTGTGGAGCACCAAATGTGCGTGCAGGCATCAAGGTCATGGTGGCTCTTCCAGGTGCTCGCATTGCGGACAACTACAAAATCAAAAAAGGGAAAATCCGTGGTTTAGAATCTCTCGGAATGATCTGTTCACTTGGTGAATTAGGGATTTCTGACTCAGTTGTACCGAAAGAATTTGCAGATGGCATCCAAATCTTGCCAGAAACTGCTGTTCCAGGTGAGGAAGTCTTCTCCTATCTAGACTTGGATGATGAAATCATCGAACTTTCCATCACGCCAAACCGTGCAGACGCTCTTTCTATGCGTGGGGTAGCTCACGAAGTAGCAGCTATCTATGACAAGGCAGTCAACTTCAAAGAATTTACTTTAACAGAAACAGACCAAGTTGCGGCGGATGCTCTTTCTGTCAGCATTGATACAGACAAGGCTCCTTACTATGCAGCTCGTATCTTGGACAATGTGACCATCGAACCAAGTCCACAATGGTTGCAAAACCTCCTCATGAACGAAGGCATCCGTCCGATTAACAATGTCGTCGACGTGACCAACTATATCTTGCTTTACTTTGGTCAACCCATGCATGCCTTTGACTTGGATACTTTTGAAGGGACTGAAATCCGTGTGCGTGAAGCACGTGCTGGTGAAACATTGGTAACCTTGGACGGTGAAGAACGTGACTTGGAAACAAATGACTTAGTCATCACTGTAGCAGACAAGCCAGTAGCTCTTGCAGGTGTCATGGGTGGTCAGGCTACAGAAATCTCTGAAAAGTCTACTCGTGTGGTTCTTGAAGCTGCTGTTTTCAATGGCAAATCTATCCGTAAGACAAGTGGTCGCCTCAACCTTCGTTCTGAATCATCTTCTCGCTTTGAAAAAGGCATCAATGTGGCAACTGTTAACGAAGCTCTTGATGCGGCAGCAAGCATGATTGCGGAATTGGCTGGTGCGACAGTGCGGAAGGGCATCGTTTCAGCAGGGCAGTTGGATACATCTGATGTAGAAGTTTCTTCTACTCTTGCAGACGTCAACCGTGTCCTCGGTACAGAGCTTTCCTACGTAGATGTAGAAGATGTCTTCCGTCGTCTTGGATTTGGCCTTTCTGGAAATGCAGATAGCTTCACAGTAAGCGTACCACGTCGTCGCTGGGACATCACTATCGAAGCGGATCTTTTTGAAGAAATCGCTCGTATCTATGGTTATGACCGCTTGCCAACCAGTCTTCCAAAAGATGATGGAACAGCTGGTGAATTGACTGCGACACAAAAACTCCGCCGTCAAGTTCGTACCATCGCTGAGGGAGCAGGTTTGACAGAAATTATCACCTACGCTCTTACAACTCCTGAAAAAGCGGTCGAGTTTACGATTCAGCCAAGTCATTTGACAGAATTGATGTGGCCAATGACTGTGGACCGTTCAGTTCTCCGTCAAAATATGGTTTCAGGTATTTTGGATACAGTTGCCTACAACGTAGCACGTAAGAATAAAAACTTGGCTCTTTATGAGATTGGAAAAGTCTTCGAGCAAATCGGTAATCCAAAAGAAGAATTGCCAAATGAAATCAATAGCTTTGCCTTTGCCTTGACTGGCTTAGTTGCTGAAAAAGACTTCCAAACAGTAGCTGTCCCAGTTGACTTCTTCTATGCCAAGGGAATTTTGGAAGCTCTCTTTGCTCGCTTGGGTCTTGAAGTGACTTATACAGCAACCTCTGAAATCGCTAGCCTTCACCCAGGACGTACAGCCTTGATTTCACTCGGTGACCAAGTCCTTGGTTTCCTCGGTCAAGTACATCCTGTTACAGCTAAATCTTACGATATTCCAGAAACTTATGTAGCAGAGCTCAACCTTTCAGCTATCGAGAAAGTTCTTCAACCAGCAGCTCCATTTGTGGAAATTACTAAATTCCCAGCAGTCAGCCGTGATATCGCTCTTCTCCTCAAAGCAGAAGTGACTCACCAAGATGTGGTTGATGCCATCAAATCTGCAGACGTGAAACGTTTGACAGATATCAAACTCTTTGATGTCTTCTCAGGTGAAAAACTAGGACTCGGTATGAAGTCAATGGCTTATAGCTTGACCTTCCAAAATCCAGAAGATAGCTTGACTGATGAAGAAGTCGCACGCTACATGGAAAAAATTCAAGCATCACTTGAAGAAAAAGTGAATGCAGAAGTGCGTTAAAAATTTTCAATCCATCCCTAGGGATGGATTTTTTAGTAGAAAAAATCATCAAGCTTTAGCCTGATGATTGAATCAAATTGACGGGGAAACAACTCCTTTTTAATACTGTTACAAGATGATCAAACATCGGTATTTTTTGTCATCCAATCAGCTATGAAGTGATAGGTATCGTTTCGATTATTCTCGTTTAGAATTTCGTGACGAGCCTCTTCAACTAATCGGAGGCTTACTTTCGAATGTGAAGCCTTTAGGAGATTTACAAATCTTTCTATACCTTTACCATTTTCTCCTAGAGGATCTTCTTGTCCTGAAATCACGAGAATTGGGAGTTGGGTTGGAATCTCATCAATCACTTGTTTACTAGCTACTTGATTTGAGAAGTAAAAAATAGATCTGTACATAGGAATAGTAGGTATGAATTGACAGAATGGATCATTCAGATAAGCTTGGTTGGATTCTTCATTTTTTGAGAGCCAATCGACAGATGTTTTAGGGTTCTTAATACTTCGATTAAAGCTATCAGTTGATAGATAAGTCAAGAGTTTACTACGGTGTTTATTCCCTTTTATAAGTCGGATGCATTCTGTTAGGATGAGAGCGAATCGAGTCAGAAATTGAGGCTGTTGACCAGTCGCCATGATAATTAAGGCATTGATAGGTGGTTTTCGTTTAGCTACATAATAGCGACACATAAGAGACCCCATAGAATGCCCTAGAAGGACGATTGGAAGTTCTGGATAGCTTTCTTGAATGAAGGAGGTCACTCTTTCAATATCATCGATGAGTTCCTCGGGAGATTCAGGAAAGACTCCGAGTTGACTTGGATTTTGAGCAGTATAGCCGTGGCCGAGATGATCATGGCTGATAACAGTAAAGCCTTCGTTATTCATGGCTAGAGCAAATTCTTCATATCGTTCCACGTACTCTACCATTCCATGTACAAGCTGAAGAACGGCTTTTGGCTGTTCAGCTTCCCAAATGATTAAGTTATTGTTGTTTGGTTCGAGTTTAAGTCTTTTTTTCATATCAGATTCCTTGCCGATGATAATCTATAGTCTATCAAAAATATACCATAAAATAGCACGATAAGCTAGGCAGGATGATGAAGATTAGTAGTTACAATTCAGGACTGAAAATGAACATTTGAGGACATAGTCGACGGATTTATCAAGAGATGAGTATAATAAATTTATCACTTAAAATCTGGAGAACTAAAATGCTTGGTGATAAGCTAATAAAGTTCCTATCCAGAAAATATCCTTCTTGAAATAAAGATTTAAAAATGTACATAAATCATTGTAAAAGCTATCAAAAAGGAGTATAATGAGTGCAATAAATTTCGGAGGTGGATGATGCTCGAAGTAAGAAATCTAGAGAAAAGTTTTGGACCTAAGCAAGTTTTGTTTGGTGTTGACTTTCAAGCACGACCAGGTCGTATTTTGGGGCTGGTTGGGAAAAATGGAGCTGGGAAAACAACTATTTTTCACAGTATTTTGAAATTTTTAGACTATCAAGGGGAGATTGAGCTTGATGGTCAAGATATTCGTCAGGAGACTTATGCTCGCATTGGTTATCTCCCTGAAGAACGTAGTCTTATGCCTAAATTGACAGTCCTTGAACAAGTTCGTTACTTGGCGACCCTAAAAGGCATGGACACCAAGGAAATCAAAGAAAAACTCCCTCAATGGATGGAAAAACTGGAAGTCAAGGGAAAACTGACGGACAAGATTAAGAGTCTCTCAAAAGGAAATCAACAGAAGATTCAGTTGATTATCACTTTGATTCATGAACCCGACTTGATTATCCTAGATGAGCCTTTTAGTGGCTTGGATCCAGTCAATACCGAACTTCTTAAGCGGGTTATCTTGAAAGAAAAAGAGCGTGGAGCAACTATTATCTTTTCTGACCATGTCATGACCAATGTCGAAGAACTTTGTGATGATATCCTGATGATTCGTGATGGGCGTGTGGTCTTGCATGGACCGGTTCAAGAGGTTCGCAATCAATACGGCAAAACACGACTTTTTGTTTCAAGTGAACGAAGCAAGGAAGAACTGGAAAATCTTCCTCATGTTAAACAGGTTAGCTTGACCAAGCAAGGTAGTTGGAAGTTGATTTTAGATGATGAAAGTGCAGGTAGAGAACTCTTCCCAATCTTGACTCAAGGTCAATATATCGCGACTTTTGATCAACAAGCGCCAACAATCGATGAAATCTTTAAATTAGAATCAGGGGTGGAAGTATGAGAAATATGTGGGTTGTAATCAAAGAAACCTATCTAAGACATGTCAAGTCGTGGAGTTTCTTCTTTATGGTAATTTCGCCTTTCCTCTTTTTAGGTCTATCTGGAGGAATTGGTGTTCTCCAAGGTTCTTCCTTGGCTCAAAATAGTAAGATAGCAGTAGTTAGTTCTGTTCCTCTTGTTACAGAAGAACTTAAATCGACCAATGGTCTTAACTTTGACTATAAGGATGAAGCGAGTGCCCAAGAAGCCATCAAGGATGAAAAAATAAAAGGCTATCTAACCATTGACCAGGAGAACAGTGTCCTTAAGGCAGTCTATCATGGTGAAACTTCACTAGAGAGTGGCATTAAGTTAGCAGTGACCGCTAAGTTGAATGAACTCCAATCCCAACTCAACCGTTCAGAAGCAAATTTGTCTCAGGAACAGGAAAAACGCTTGGCTCAAACGGTTCAATTTACAGAACAGATTGATGAAGCCAAGGAAAATAAAAAGATGGTCCAAACCTTTGCGGCTGCAGGACTGGGCTTCTTCCTTTATATGATTTTGATTACTTATGCCAGTGTCACTGCTCAAGAAGTAGCCAGCGAGAAAGGAACCAAAATCATGGAAGTGGTCTTCTCAAGCATTCGTGCTAGCCATTATTTCTATGCACGCATGATTGCCTTACTTCTTGTGATTTTGACTCATATTGGTATTTATGTCGTTGGTGGTCTTGGAGCTATCTTATTCTTTAAGGATATGCCTATCTTGGCTAATTCAGGTATTCTAAACCACTTGGGAGAGGCCTTCTCGCTTAACACCTTATTATTTATCTTAGTCAGTCTCTTCATGTATGTAGTCTTGGCAGCCTTCTTAGGTTCCATGGTTTCTCGTCCCGAAGATGCAGGAAAGGCCTTGTCTCCGTTGATGATTTTAATAATAGCTGGTTTTGTTGGCGTTACTGCACTAGGAGCTGCAGGAGACAATTTGATTTTGAAAATCGGTTCTTATATTCCTTTCATTTCGACCTTCTTTATGCCTTTCAGAGCTATCAATGGTTACGCTAATGGACTAGAAGCTTGGATTTCGCTTGCTATAACGGTTATTTTTGCAGTTACTGCAACAGCCTTTATCGGACGCATGTATGCTAGTTTGGTCCTTCAAACAGATGATTTGGGGATCTGGAAAACCTTTAAACGAGCTTTGAGTTATAAATAAAGTCACGGACCTGTGAGTGTATCTCCCAGGTCTTTTATACTCTTCGAAAATAAAATTCAAACCACGTCAGCGTCCATCTGCAACCTCAAAACAGTGTTTTGAGCAGCCTGTGGCTAGCTTCCTAGTTTGCTCTTTGATTTTCATTGAGTATTAATTAGCTGAAATATTTCACATTTATTTCTCCTAAACCTTTGACTATTAGGCAAAATTATCGTACAATAAAGAGTACATGATAAAATGAGATCAGAGTTTATCCACTCTGGCGTTAGTAGTAAAAAATGAGGAGAAACGCTTTGGAATTAGAAGTATTTGCTGGGCAAGAAAAAAGTGAACTATCTATGATTGAGGTGGCTCGTGCCATCTTGGAACTCCGTGGTCGTGATCACGAAATGCATTTTAGTGATTTGGTTAATGAAATCCAAAACTATCTCGGTACCTCTAATAGCGATATTCGTGAAGCTTTGCCTTTGTTCTACACAGAGTTGAACTTTGACGGTAGCTTTATCTCACTTGGAGATAACAAATGGGGTCTTCGTTCATGGTATGGAGTTGATGAAATCGATGAGGAAATCATTGCTCTTGAAGAAAGTGATGATGAAGAAGTAGCACCTAAGGCTAAGAAAAAACGTGTCAACGCCTTCATGGATGGTGATGCAGATGCTATTGATTACAGTGCAGATGATCCAGAAGATGAGGATGCATACGAAGAAGATCCAGCTCTTTCTTATGATGATGAAAATCCAGATGATGAGAAGAATGAAGTGGAAGCCTATGATGCTGAAATCAATGAAATCGCCCCAGATGATCTAGATGAAGAAGTCGATCTTAATGAAGAAGACGACGAAGATTCTGAAGAAGAGGAAGAATAAAAATAAAAAGGAGTTGGAGCTGGAATCGGTCTATCAAGTCTCGATTTCCTAGATCCAGCCTCTTTTTACTTTTTAGTTTGAATGAGTTATGCAAGATGGAATGGCAAGCCAACGATTTGTTCTATTTGACAAATGCTTCATTTTGAGGTAATATATTGTTCGGGCACCTCCTTTAGAGGTCGGAGCTCCCTAGTTATTAGGGAGCTATTTTTGTTTTTTCCAGGAAGCTTTTCTTCTTGGGGTGTAGTTATTGATGAAGGTCTTGTTTTCTCAATCCCCTGTTAGTAAACAAGACCTTGAGCATTTTAGAAAGAGGAATCTATGTCTACGAAATATATTTTTGTCACTGGTGGTGTGGTGTCGTCAATTGGGAAAGGAATCGTTGCAGCGAGCCTTGGGCGTCTTTTGAAAAACCGTGGTTTGAAGGTGACCATTCAAAAATTTGACCCTTATATCAATATTGACCCAGGAACCATGAGCCCTTACCAGCACGGAGAAGTATTTGTAACAGATGATGGGGCTGAGACAGATTTGGACCTAGGCCACTATGAGCGTTTCATCGATATTAACCTTAATAAATACTCAAACGTGACAACTGGTAAAATCTACAGCGAAGTTCTTCGTAAGGAACGCCGTGGAGAGTACCTTGGAGCAACTGTCCAAGTTATTCCTCATATTACAGATGCCTTGAAAGAAAAAATCAAGCGTGCTGCTCTTACGACAGACTCTGATGTCATTATTACAGAGGTTGGTGGAACAGTCGGCGACATCGAGTCCCTTCCATTCTTAGAAGCTCTTCGTCAGATGAAGGCAGATGTGGGTGCAGATAATGTCATGTATATCCATACGACCTTGCTTCCTTACCTCAAGGCAGCTGGTGAAATGAAAACCAAACCAACTCAACACTCTGTCAAAGAATTGCGTGGTCTGGGAATCCAGCCAAATATGTTGGTCATTCGTACAGAAAAACCAGCAGGACAAGGGATTAAAAATAAACTAGCCCAGTTCTGTGATGTGGCGCCAGAAGCAGTTATCGAGTCCTTGGATGTGGATCATCTTTACCAAATCCCACTTAATCTGCAAGCACAAGGCATGGATCAAATCGTCTGTGACCATTTGAAAATTGATGCACCTGCAGCAGATATGACAGAGTGGTCAGCTATGGTTGACAAGGTCATGAATCTCAAAAAACAAGTCAAGATTGCCCTTGTTGGTAAGTATGTTGAGTTGCAAGATGCCTACATCTCAGTTGTTGAAGCTTTGAAACACTCTGGTTATGCCAATGATGCAGAAGTGAAGATTGATTGGGTCAATGCTAACGATGTGACAGCTGACAATGTGGTAGAACTTCTATCTGACGCTGACGGAATCATCGTTCCAGGTGGTTTTGGTCAACGTGGAACAGAAGGTAAGATTGAAGCGATTCGCTATGCGCGTGAAAATGATGTACCAATGCTTGGAGTCTGCTTGGGTATGCAGTTGACCTGTATCGAGTTTGCCCGTAATGTCTTAGGTCTTGAAGGAGCTAATTCAGCAGAGCTAAATCCTGATACCAAATACCCTATCATTGATATCATGCGTGATCAGATTGATGTTGAGGACATGGGTGGTACCCTTCGTTTGGGACTTTATCCTTCTAAGTTAAAACGTGGTTCTAAGGCAGCGACAGCTTATCATAACAAAGAAGTGGTCCAACGTCGCCACCGTCACCGTTATGAGTTTAACAATGCCTTCCGTGAACAGTTTGAAGGGGCAGGATTTGTCTTCTCAGGTGTTTCACCAGACAATCGTTTGGTAGAAATTGTGGAAATTCCAGAAAATAAATTCTTTGTGGCTTGTCAGTACCATCCAGAGCTATCAAGCCGTCCAAACCGCCCAGAAGAACTCTACACTGCTTTTGTAACAGCAGCGGTTGAAAATAGTAAATAGTCATGATTAAACCTTTGAGAGTCGTCTCAGAGGTTTTTCCTATATAAATTTAGGATATCACTTGCAAAAAAATATCATAGTGATATAATTAACATGAATAAAAACAGGAGGAAATCTCATGAAAAAAATTACACTATTTAGTTTGTCATTGGCAGGGTTGGCTATGTTTATTCTTCCTCAATCTGCCAAAGCTTTTGAATTACAAGAGGTATGGCCTATTAAAGGTGGTATTCGATACGAGAATGGGAAAGTCAGCAAGATTAATAATGGATATGAAGTAAATATTAAAGTGTTAGATTTACCTAGTAATAGCGCGATCGAATGGACAGTTAGATTGAATGGAGAAAAGCAAAATACTAACTTCTTAGCGGAGGAAAGAACTGTATCTAAAACTGAAGATAAGGGACGTTTCTTGCACTTTTATATCCCCTATGGATATCGTGGGGATATTGTAGTAGAGGCTAAGAGTGGAAATGAAGTAAAGACCTGGTCCACTAAAGTAGTTGACGATGTTTATTCAGATGACGCTAAGAGTGGTTACTTTGTTCTCGATGGGGACCAAATCTTAGAAAGTTCATGGGATTCTCTAAATGAATCTTATATTGCAACCCTTCCAACTGAAACATCAGGAAAATCTGTTGTTGCCTGGCGTGAAGAAGGAACTCTTAATTTAATTAAACCAGGAAGAATTGTTCGGAAATATAATAGTAGTGGATCGTATGTAGAACTTTCTCCAATCTTTGAAACTGCTAGCTGGCTAAAATCAAAACAAAACTGGTACTATCAAAAACAAGGCCAACTAGTTAAAGATGCTTGGATTAAGGATCAGGGAAGCTGGTATTTTATGGATGATAAAGGGGTTATGTTTAATCAAACATGGCTTCATCAAGGTGGCAGCTGGTATGCCTTTAAATCATCAGGAGCTATGATTTCAGCTGATTGGTTATATGATAACGGTTCTTGGTATTACCTAAAAGACTCAGGTTCAATGGCGACAGGCTGGCTTAAAGATGGTGGTACTTGGTATTATCTAAAAGACTCAGGTTCAATGGCAACAGGCTGGATCAAAGATAACGGTTCTTGGTATTACCTAAAAGATTCTGGTGCAATGGCAACAGGTTGGGTCAAAGATAATGGTAAGTGGTACTATCTGGCTTCATCTGGTAATATGCTTAGCAATACACGCACACCAGATGGATATTATGTAGATGCCAGCGGTGTTTGGAAATAATCATGAAACAGAGAAAATCTATTAGGGAGGTAGATTTTCTTTTTTTCATTTTCACAATTATGAAAATCTGGAAAAAGGACATTATTTTTGGTAAGATAAGGGTATGGATTTTGAAAAAATTGAACAAGCATATACCTATTTACTAGAAAATGTCCAAATCATTCAAAATGATTTGACGACAAATTTTTACGATGCCTTAATTGAGCAAAATGGAATCTATCTGGATGGTCAGACGAATCTGGAAGATGTCAAGAAAAACAATCAAGCTTTAAAACGATTGGCTCTTCGAAAAGAAGAGTGGTTACGAACCTACCAATTCTTATTAATGAAGGCAGCGCAAACGGAACCTCTTCAGGCCAACCACCAGTTTACACCAGATGCGATTGGTCACTTGATGATTTTTTTGATGGAGCAATTGTGGCCTGCTAAAGATCTAAGTCTACTAGAATTGGGCTCTGGGATGGGAATTCTGGGGGCTAGCTTTTTAACGTCCATGAACAAAAAGGTAGATTACCTAGGGATTGAGATAGACGACCTCTTGATTGATCTGGCGGCGAGTATGGCTGAAGTTATGGATCTTCAAATGGGCTTTGTCCAAGGAGATGCAGTACGTCCACAAGTATTAAAAGAAAGTGATTTTATTGTGAGCGACCTCCCGATTGGCTACTACCCAGATGATCAGATTGCCTCACGTTACCAAGTGGCAGCAAAGGATGAACATACTTATGCTCATCATCTATTAATGGAGCAATCTCTCAAGTATCTTAAGACGGGAGGCTATGCTATTTTCCTTGCTCCAACAGATCTTTTGACGAGCCCCCAGAGTGACTTCTTGAAATCCTGGCTGACTGATCAGGCTCAACTAGTAGCTATCGTAGCTTTACCAGAGGATCTCTTCGCTCAAGGAGCCCAGTCTAAGACCATTTTTGTTGTACAAAAGAAAGTGGTAGAAGGCTTTGAACCCTTCGTTTATCCACTTGCTAGTCTTCGTGATCCTGAAATTTTGTTGGAATTTAAGGAAAATTTTCAAAATTGGTGTCAAGAACATGAAATCTAGTATAAATTTTGATATAATAGTTGAAAACGCTTAAAAAAGGGGAAACATTATGACAAAAACCATTGCAATTAACGCTGGAAGCTCTAGCTTGAAATGGCAACTTTACCAAATGCCAGAAGAAAAAGTATTAGCAAAAGGGTTGATTGAACGAATTGGATTGAAAGATTCTATTTCTACAGTTAAATTTGATGGTCGTTCAGAACAACAAGTCCTTGACATTGACAACCATACTTTGGCAGTTAAGATTTTGCTTGATGACTTGATTCGTTTTGATATTATTAAATCTTATGATGAAATTACTGGTGTTGGACACCGTGTCGTTGCAGGTGGAGAGTACTTCAAAGAGTCAACAGTCGTGGAAGGTGATGTAATTGAAAAAGTTGAAGAGTTAGGTCTTCTTGCTCCATTGCACAACCCTGCAAACGCTGCAGGTATTCGTGCATTCAAAGAATTGTTGCCAGATATCACGAGTGTCGTTGTTTTTGATACTTCCTTCCATACAAGTATGCCAGAGAAAGCTTATCGCTACCCTCTACCAACAAAATATTACACAGAAAACAAGGTTCGTAAATATGGAGCTCACGGTACAAGCCACCAGTACGTTGCTCAAGAAGCAGCCAAGTTTTTGGAGCGTCCACTTGAAGAGTTGAAGTTAATCACCTGTCACATCGGTAATGGTGCTTCTATTACAGCTGTTAAGGGTGGGAAATCTGTTGATACCTCAATGGGATTCACTCCACTTGGTGGTGTAATGATGGGAACTCGTACAGGGGATATTGACCCAGCCATCATTCCTTATATAATGCAATATACAGAGGACTTTAACAAGCCTGAGGACATCAGTCGTATTCTCAATCGTGAGTCAGGATTGATGGGTGTTTCTGGTAAGTCTAGTGATATGCGTGATGTAATTGCTGCCATGGAGGCAGGAGATCACGATGCCACTTTGGCTTATGAAATGTATGTTGACCGTATCCAAAAACATATTGGTCAATACCTTGCAGTCCTAAATGGAGCAGATGCTATTATTTTCACAGCGGGTATCGGTGAAAATTCTGTTCATGTACGTAAAGATGTCATTTCAGGGATTTCTTGGTTTGGTTGCGATGTAGATCCAGAGAAAAATGTATTTGGTGCGACTGGAGATATTTCGACAGATGCAGCAAGTGTACGTGTACTGGTAATTCCAACGGACGAGGAATTGGTCATTGCACGTGACGTTGAACGTTTGAAAAAATAATAATCAGAAAATCGACCTTCAATGATAAAGGTCGATTTTTTTGATCTAGTAGAACTACCATTTAGTCAGTGAAACTTCACCACTATTGAGCCAAATTTTTTCACCAGTGGCTAATTCTATCTGTAGTTGTCCTTGGTCAGAGATGTCACAGGCTTTTCCTGAGATAGTTTGGTGATCTTGCTTAAAGGAGACTTCTTTTCCTAAAACGATAGAGTGCTTTTTATAGAGATAGAGGAGTTCATCGGCTTCTGTTTCGTAGAAACATTTCCAGATTTCAGCAATCAATTCATTGCGAGTAATGGGAGTATTTTGAGAAAATAAGCTTCCAGCTTTAGTTTGTAGATTCTTGGGAAATTCAGCGATAGAAAAGTTGATCCCGACCCCAATGATAACATCTGTAACGAGTCCAGTTTCGACAGAGGTAATGGCTTCTGTTAGAATACCAGCAATTTTTTTATGGTTCAGATAAATATCATTGACCCACTTGATATCCACATCAATCAAACTAAGATTCTTGATAGCCTTGTAGATAGCCCCAGCTGTTAGAAGTGTATAGGCGGGAAGTTTCTGGTAAGGGAGATTGGGTTGTAGGTGAAGGGACATGTAAATTCCCCCCTTATCAGGTGAGTAATAAGGACGTTGAAAACGACCGCGTCCCATAGTCTGGCTAGTGGAAAGGTAGAGTTTATCCCCTTTAGCACCAGCTTCCATAGCCTCTTTAGCATCGGTTTGGGTAGATTTTGTTGAGGGTTTAAACTGGACAGTAATGGGACTATCCGCTTCGATTTCCTGTGGCAAGATAAGGTCTCCGTCCAGAAGTTTATACCCACGATTTTTGATACTGTCAATCTCCAGCCCCTCTTGTTGGAGACGTTGGATCGCCTTCCATACGGAAGTTCGAGATAGGTTTAATCTCTCAGCTATTTTTTCTCCGCTTAGATAATCAGTTTCAGTAGCTAGTATTTTATAGACTTCTTGGTAGGATTTCATGCTAGACCCTTTCTGGAATAATTAGATTTATTGTACCATATTTTTAAAAAAGGGATAGCGATTTTCAAGTAATCTTAGCTAACTATAAAATTTTACCCAGTTTTAGTTAGGAGTATAGAGGTAAAGAGGTTTTCAAATCGCTTGAAAAATGGTAAAATGTTTTAATAACTTATTTATCTGAATGTGATATTCAGAAGGAAAGGATCTGTTGTGAAATCAATAGGTGTCATTGAAAAGTTAAAAAGTTTATCGAAACAAGAAGGACTTCTTTTAGGAGTTATTCTGAGTATTTTTCTCCCTTTTTATCTTTTTGTTATTATTTTTATCTCTTACTTACTTTGGTTAGTATATACCGGGGAGATGAAGGGAATCTTGAAACGTTTGTCTCAACACCCTATCTTGCTCTTTTTTATTGCTTATAGCACTGCAATTTCTCTTCTAGCACAAAATGTGATGGGAGTAGTTTCTTCGGTGGCCATGTTTCTGTTTGCCATCTTCTTTTACTATTACCAAGCTCAATTGACTCCTAAATTTTTCAGGTTGACGATTGAAGGAGTTTTAGCCTCGAGTGTCTTGGCAGCAGTCTTTGCAGCCTTGGAACATTTCCAAATTGTAAAGAAATTTGATTATACCTTCCTCTCACCACGGATGCAGGTTTGGCATCAAAACCGAGCGGAGGTTGCCTTCTTTAACCCTAATTACTATGGAATTATCTGTTGTTTCTGTATCATGATTGGTTTTTATCTGATTAGCACAACTAAGTTAAGGTGGTTACGAATCTTTTCTATGATTGCCATCTTTGCTAATTTATTCGGTTTAAACTTTACGCAGAATCGTACAGCTTTTCCAGCCATCATCTTTGGAGCCATCATTTACCTCTTCACGACCATTAAAAACTGGCGTGCCTTCTGGCTTAGTATTGGAGTTTTTGGGGTTGGTTTAGCCTTTCTATTTTCTAGTGATTTGGGTGTTCGAATGGGAACCTTAGATTCATCTATGGAAGAACGTGTTTCTATCTGGAATGCTGGAATGGCCTTGTTTAAGCAAAATCCATTCTGGGGTGAAGGACCGCTAACCTACATGCACTCTTTCCCTCGTATTGGAGCACCTTATCATGAACATGCTCATAGTATTTATATAGATACGATTTTGAGTTATGGAGTTGTCGGTACCGTTCTCTTGGGGATTGCTTCTGCCACTCCGGTACGAATGTTGATTGATATGAGTCAAGTACCTAGTAAGCGTCCTATCCTTGGACTTTACCTCTCTTTCTTGACAGTAGTAGCTGTGCACGGAATTTTTGATTTAGCGCTGTTTTGGATTCAATCATCTTTTATTTTCCTGTTAGTGATGTGTAGTTTACCACTAAAACATAGTATGATTGATGAATTAGTTGATTAAGAAAAAGATAGTAGAACTAACATTTTCTACTATCTTTTTTTCAATTCAATTATTGAATAGCTTGAACCAAGTCTTCAGCTTGTTGTTTTAGTGAAGTAGCAACACTGTCTTCAAGGACTAGTTTACCATCTCCCCAAGCAGAATCATTGATACGAGCTGCAGTGAATTCACCTACAACTTGTGTACGGATGAATGGCAAGAGGTCTTTGTAGATTGCAAAGAGTTGTTCATGACCTGCATTTGCTACTGAAGACACAGTAACAATTTTATCTTGAAGGGCAGATGGACCACGAGTTTCAGATAAGTCAAGAGCGCGTGAAAGCCAGTCAAGCAAGTTTTTAACTGTTCCAGGAATTGAGAAGTTGTAGACTGGAGAGAAAATCCAGATAGCATCAGCAACCAGAACAGCTTCACGAGCTGCTGCTACAGCTGGAAGAGTTGGAACTTCAAGTTCTTGGTTAAAAAGTGGGATTGCTGAGTAGTCAAGGTAGCTAATCTCAGCATTTCCTGCAAGAGCTTTTTCGGCTTCTAGCGCCATTTGGTGGTTGAAGGAACCTTCACGAAGTGAACCAACGATAAATAATACTTTTTTAGACATAGGGAGTCTCCTTTATATTTTAATCAGAGCTTTCTTTGTTGTTATAAATAATGTTACAACAAAACAAAATCATTTGCAAGAAATTTGCCCAGAAAATAAAAATCGATGATAGTCAAGATTATTTTTAGGAGTAGAGATTATGAAAAGTCTGTGAAATCAATGATTCAAGCGTCATATATTCCTGTCATAAGAGAAGTTCCGAGACAAATCCTCCTCTTTTACTCACTTGTAATTCACTTGGATAGATGGTAAAATAGACGAGTGAAAATGAGACAGAAAAAAGAAAAAAATTCCTTATTATTTCAGTACGGTATTGGTATGACCCTGCTGGCACTAGTTGTGACTTCTTCCTTTCTCTATTTGGTGTGGCTTAGCATGAAGCCTTATCAGACAGCGAAGGTAGAAGGGGAAAAACTTGCCAAGCAGTATGCGAATCTAGAAACGGTCAGTCAGGTTGATTTCTTCAATGGTTTAGAGAGCTATTATAGTGTCCTTGGCCAAGACAAGAATCAAAAGCCAGTAGCTGTTTTAATTGAGAAAAATAGTCAAAAAATCTATGTGTATCAACTAGAAAGTGGCACTTCACAAGAAAAAGCAGAAGCAGTTGTCAGAGAAAAAGGAGCAACTGATATTGACGCGATTACCTTTGGGCGGTATGCTGATAAGCCTGTCTGGGAAATCAAGTCTGGTGGAGACTACTATCTAGTGGATTTTGAATCTGGTGCCCTAATCGAAAAGGAGAAACTATGAAATTATCTAAACGTGTCTTAGAAATGGAAGAAAGTGTCACTCTGGCTAGTGATGCAAGAGCAAAGAAATTAAAGGCTGAAGGAAAAGATGTTCTTTTCTTAACTTTAGGTCAGCCCGATTTTCATACTCCTGAAAATATTCAAGATGCTGCTGTTGCAGCCATTCGAGATGGTCGCGCGTCTTTCTATACGGTAGCTTCAGGTTTGCCTGAATTGAAAGCAGCGGTCGATACCTATTTTGAACGCTATTATGGTTATTCTGTAGCGGCTAATGAAGTCACTTTTGCTACTGGTGCCAAGTTCTCCCTTTATACTTTCTTTATGGCTGTGATTAATCCTGGAGATGAGGTTATCATTCCAACACCTTACTGGGTTAGCTATGGGGATCAAGTGAAAATGGCTGAAGGTATTCCAGTATTTGTCCAAGCTAAGGAAGACAATCACTTTAAAGTAACCGTGGAGCAATTAGAAGCAGCTCGAACAGATAAGACTAAAGTCTTGGTACTAAACTCACCATCTAATCCGACTGGGATGATCTATTCTCGTGAGGAATTATTAGCCATTGGAAACTGGGCAGTTGAGCATGATATTCTGATTCTAGCAGATGATATTTATGGACGTTTGGTCTATAACGGAAATGAATTTGTCCCAATCTCTAGTCTGTCAGAAGCCATTCGCAAGCAAACCATCGTCATCAATGGTGTATCTAAAGCTTATGCTATGACAGGATGGCGTGTTGGTTATGCAGTAGGTGATCCAGAAATTATTGCTGCTATGAGTAAATTGACTGGTCAAACGACTTCTAACTTGACTGCTGTATCTCAATACGCAACAATCGAAGCGCTAACTGGCTCACAAGACTCTGTAGAAACTATGCGTCAGGCTTTCGAGGAACGTTTAAACACCATCTATCCACTCTTGTGTCAAGTCCCTGGCTTTGAAGTAGTCAAACCTCAAGGAGCTTTCTATCTCTTCCCAAATGTTAAAAAAGCTATGGAGATGAAAGGCTATACAGATGTAACAGCATTTACAACAGCTATTCTTGAGGAAGTTGGTCTGGCCTTGATTACGGGAGCAGGCTTTGGTGCGCCAGAGAATGTCCGTCTCAGCTATGCGACAGACTTGGAAACTCTTAAAGAAGCTATTCGTCGTTTGCACCTATTTATGGAAAAATAAGAAGTTAAACCTCCGTCCTCTTTGCGGAGGTTTTTGTAGCTAAAAACTTATGAATTTCTATCAAACTAGCTAGCTATCAGCCATTATTTGTGGTAAAATAGTGAGTAATAATGTCTTTGGACAAGTTAAACGAAAAAAGGAAGATAAATGATGACAAAACGTGTAACAATTATCGAAGTAAAAGATTACGTTGGTCAAGAAGTCACTATCGGTGCTTGGGTTGCCAATAAATCTGGAAAAGGGAAAATTGCCTTCTTACAATTGCGTGACGGAACAGCCTTTTTCCAAGGTGTGGCTTTTAAACCAAACTTTATCGAAAAATTTGGAGAAGAAGTAGGTCTTGAAAAATTTGACACCATCAAACGCCTAAGCCAAGAAACATCTGTTTTTGTGACAGGGATTGTCAAAGAAGACGAACGTTCTAAATTTGGTTACGAGTTGGATATTACAGACATCGAAGTGATCGGTGAATCTCAAGATTACCCAATCACTCCAAAAGAACATGGAACAGACTTCTTGATGGACAACCGTCACTTGTGGTTGCGTTCTCGTAAGCAAGTTGCTGTCATGCAAATCCGTAATGCTATCATCTATGCAACTTATGAGTTCTTTGATAAGAATGGCTTCATGAAATTTGATAGCCCAATCCTTTCAGGAAATGCTGCAGAAGATTCTACAGAACTTTTCGAAACAGACTACTTTGGAACACCAGCTTACTTGAGTCAATCTGGTCAGCTTTATCTTGAAGCAGGTGCTATGGCTCTAGGTCGTGTCTTTGACTTTGGTCCAGTATTCCGTGCGGAGAAATCAAAAACTCGCCGTCACTTGACAGAGTTCTGGATGATGGATGCTGAGTATTCATACTTGACACACGACGAGTCACTTGACTTGCAAGAAGCTTATGTTAAAGCGTTGCTTCAAGGTGTTCTAGATCGTGCTCCACAAGCCTTGGAAACATTGGAACGTGATACAGAGCTCTTGAAACGCTACATTGCAGAGCCATTCAAACGCATCACTTACGATCAAGCCATTGACCTTTTGCAAGAGCATGAAAATGATGAAGACGCTGACTACGAGCATCTTGAACATGGTGATGACTTTGGTTCACCACACGAAACTTGGATTTCAAACCACTTTGGTGTACCTACCTTTGTGATTAACTACCCAGCAGACATCAAGGCTTTCTACATGAAACCAGTTCCTGGGAACCCAGATCGCGTGCTTTGTGCAGACTTGCTTGCACCAGAAGGTTACGGAGAAATCATCGGTGGTTCAATGCGTGAGGAAGACTACGATGCCCTTGTCGCTAAGATGGAATCACTTGGTATGGATCGTACAGAGTATGAATTCTATCTTGACCTTCGTAAATACGGTACTGTACCACACGGTGGATTTGGTATCGGTATCGAGCGTATGGTAACTTTTGCAGCTGGAACTAAACACATCCGTGAAGCCATTCCATTCCCACGTATGTTGCACCGTATCAAACCTTAATAGCCATAAAAACGCCGTCTGGCGTTTTTATACTCTTCGAAAATCAAATTCAAACTACGTCAGCTTCACCTTGCCGTACTCAAGTACAGCCTGCGGCTAGCTTCCTAGTTTGCTCTTTGATTTTCATTGAGTATTACTTTAAATGAAAGAGGTGGAGAAAATGTAGGCAACTCTAAGTAAGTCTTTTAGAAACAATCATATTACATATTGAAAGAGAGAAAACAATGTTTAAAAGAACTTACAAACGCAATATTCCACTCTTAGCAGGTCTGGAATTCACTTCATATTTTGGGATTACCAGTTTTTGGATTTTATTTTTCATCCAAAATGGTCTATCCTTGCTTCAAATCGGCCTATTAGAGAGTATCTTTCATGGGACAAGTCTCTTGTGTGAAATCCCATCTGGTATGTTGGCTGATCGATTTAGTTACAAGACTAATCTTTATTTGGCTCGCTTGGCCAGTATTGTGTCCTCTATCTTGATTTTGTTTGGTCAGGGGAATTTTTGGATTTATGCGATTGCCATGATGGTTAATGCTTGGTCCTACAATTTTGACTCGGGGACCAGTACCGCTTTCTTATATGATTCGGCGGTTGAAGCGGGTCAAAAGGACCGTTATCTTCAGATTTCTAGCTTTTTGTCTGGTGTGGCAGAAGTCACCCGAACCCTAGGTACAGTTGTGGCAGGCTTCTTTATTCATGGAGCATTGGCTTGGACCTATCTGATTGCTATAGGATTTTCATTTCTTTCTATCATTTTGATTTATTTTATGAAAGAACCAATGGCTAAGAGAGAGAAAAATGAAGTCTTAACCTTTAAAACGATTGTCCTGCAAGTTCGAAAAGAATGGCAGGAAAAACCAGTACTCTTTTACTGGATGATGACTTATCAGCTAGTAGGGACACTCATGTGTATGTTTTACTTTTATTATCAGCAGAAAATAAGTGACTTAGCAGGATGGCAGGTTTCACTGGTTATGCTTATTGGTAGTGGGTTAAATCTTATAGCAGTTTATGTAGCTAGTCAAATCGGTAAAAAATGGAATAGCAATCGAGTTTTTCCGACTCTTGTTGCACTAACGGGCTTGTCCTTGTTGTTGGTGTTTTTAGGAACCCCCTTTGCTTTTCTTCTTGTATATCTTTTAACTGATACACTTTATGCAGTTTATCAGCCTATCTATTTCAATGACTTACAAGGTTATTTACCTTCCAGTGTAAGAGCAACTATGCTTAGTATCAATTCCATGCTCTTTAGTCTTTCCATGATTGTCATATTTCCACTGACAGGCTGGTTGATTGATCGTTGGGGTCTTGTAGCTGTCTTTTTAGTTCTAGGCCTTATCTTGCTTTTAACCTACCCTATCCTAATAATCGGTCTAAAAAGGATGGGCAAGGTATTGGACAAGGACTTAAAAACTGAGTAAAGCACGAAACCCTATTTGCCCAAAGAGCCTTCTTGTGATAAAATAACAAGAAGAAAAGGAGAAGAGTATGATCGATGTAGAAGAAATTCTAAGTAAGATGAATCCCAATCAAAAGATCAACTATGACCGAGTCATGCAAAAGATGGTTCAAGTTTGGGAAAAAAATGAAGAAAGACCAACCATTCTCATGCACGTCTGTTGTGCTCCCTGTAGCACCTATACTTTAGAGTATTTGACCAAGTATGCAGATGTAACTATTTATTTTGCTAATTCAAATATCCATCCTAAAGCTGAGTATCACAAGCGTGCCTATGTGACAAAAAAGTTTGTTAGTGATTTCAATGAACGAACTGGCAACAAGGTTCAATATCTAGAAGCACCCTATGAACCCAACGAATACCGTCAGCTGGTCAGAGGTTTGGAAGAAGAACCTGAAGGTGGCGATCGTTGCAAGGTTTGTTTTGACTATCGTCTGGATAAGACAGCGCAGGTGGCCATGGACTTAGGATTTGATTACTTCGGTTCTGCCCTGACGATCAGTCCTCACAAAAATTCGCAAACCATCAATAGTATCGGGATTGATGTGCAGAAAATCTATACCACCCATTATCTTCCGAGTGACTTTAAGAAAAATCAAGGCTATAAACGTTCAGTGGAGATGTGTGAAGAGTACGATATTTATCGCCAGTGTTACTGTGGCTGTGTCTATGCCGCTCAAGCACAGAATATTGACTTGGTACAGGTCAAGAAGGATGCAACTGCCTTTATGGTAGATAAGGATATCGAAAAAGACTATTCGCATATCAAGTTCACTGTTACGAAGTTAGATATCTAGACGAAAACCTGCCCAATGTGGCAGGTTTTTTGCTAGGAAAAGGTGATGGAGAGAAGTCGATGGACCGATCTATGAATTCCTAGTCCATGACTCGAGAGACTTCAATAAATTAGTTGAGACTTAAGATTTGTGGATAAAAATGAAGTTTTGCTCAAAGGAGCTTTTTGAAATTTAGAAGACCCCAAAATAGTTCAATACTGTGGTAAAATTATTCCTTTTTTGCATTTATACAACTTATTTAATGCTGTGTTTATTCTTGTGATATAATGTCAAATTATAGAGTGGAGGTCATTTAAAATGATTGATAAAGTAATTGAACAATATAAAAGTCATGATAATCTTGATATTCGAGTAGAATTGCATAAGAAGTATTCAAAAAATAAACTGGGATTTAATAATTGGATATTTTCTAACTATCAAATTACTGATGAAGTAAAGGTGCTAGAATTAGGATGTGGTACAGGAGAACTGTGGAAAAGTAATAGTGATTCTATAGATAAAATGAAGCAGTTGGTTATAACAGATTTTTCTAATGACATGGTAGAAACTACGAAGTCAGTGATTGGAAATAGAGACAATGTCACCTATGAAATAATGGATATTCAAAAGATTTCTTTTGAGAATGAAACCTTTGATATTGTTATTGCTAATATGCTTCTACATCATGTGAATGATATTCCTAAAGCTCTTTCTGAGGTGAATAGAGTCTTAAAAACAGGAGGCATTTTTTACTGTGCTACATTTGGTGAAAATGGGGTTGTAGATTATTTGGCAAGTTTATTTAGAGATGAAGTTAATCAAGATTTAGAAAATAAAACGTTTACTTTACAAAATGGTAAAAGGTACCTGAGTAGGTATTTTAACTCTGTCGATACATTACTCTATGATGATGAGTTACAGGTAACTAGAATAGATGACCTAGTTAAATACATCCAATCGTTTAAAGGAATTTCAGAAATAGGTTCACTAGAAAAGGAAATAATACGTAAAAGATTGGAAAGTGAGTTTAATAATGGTATGTTGATCATTCCTAAAGAATATGGTATGTTTATCGCTCGAAAAGAAAGTTAAGGGAACGAAAGTATGAAAAATTACGGAGAAGCTTTTCGATATTTTAGAAAATTAAACGGATATTCTTTAGAGTATGCTGCAGCTGATTCTATATCAAAATCTCAACTCTCTAGATTTGAAAGGGGAGAAAATGAAATTTCTCTCTCAACGTTTTTTGAATTATTATCAAATATCAATGTTTCGATAGAGAATTTTTGCAATTACTTAGAACATTATAAAAGATCGGAGCTTGATGATTTTTTGGTTAATTTATCTCCAAATTTTTATAGTTTGAATACTAAAGGATTGAAGGAAATAAAAAATGAGCAACAAAAACTTTTTGAGAAGAGTGGGGAAAAAACTCATAAAATAAATACAATTATGGTTCAGGGATTATTAAATCAAATAGATTGTAATCATATAGTTAGTAGAGAAGATCTAAATTTAGTATATGACTATTTATTCCAGAAGGAACGATGGGAGTCCTATGAGATAACACTGATTGGTAATTTATATCATCTTTTTGAGATAGATTATATTTACAGGGTCGGAAAAGAAATACTAGAGCGTACACATTATTACGAAAAAATTGGCAAGAATAGAAATTTAGTTGTGTCAGCTTGTTTAAATTTTTGGTTCTGCTGCCTTGAGAATTCACATCTAATATATGCAGACTACTTTGAAATGAAATTAAAAAAATTTTTAAAAGATGACACAAAAGTTTTTGAAAAATCTACATTCAAATTTGTAGAAGGATATAAAATATACCTGACAGAATCTAAAGAATCTGGAATTAAGCAAATGCAAAATGTCATTAAATATTTTGAGTTTATTGAGTCTAAAAATATTGCTTTATATTTTCAAAAACGATTAAATGAACTGGTAGATTAAATAGCATTTTCTCTGTTAAGTCATTTTTTTCAAAGATTGTACTATAGGATTGATGCTATGCGGAAATACAATAACTAAATTTTTTGATAGGAAGGTGACCTGTATTTTTTATACTAATCATCTTCTTATTTTTTGTATTAGACGATAGAAGATTGTTGTAAACTTACAGGGAACAAAGACATTAAAAAAGTATTAGTATATCTATTTATTTTGCATATCTTGCGAATTCTATCATAATGGATTTATTCCTTTTTGTGTTTACACAACTTATTTTACACTACCCAAAAAACGAGGTCAGGATTTTAATCCTGACCTCTGACAACTTTACCGATTCTTTAGTTCTACGTAGCGTTTGTACCAAATGTTGACATAGGCTTCTGAAAAGGGGCCTCGTTCATTGTTAATCCAATCAACAAGAATCTTGACATGCTCTTTCAAAATATAGTCTAAGTCAGAAGAATACTTCATTTTTCGCTTGTGTCGTTCATACTCCTCAACGTCCAAGAGGCGTTTCTCACCATCTGTAAAAACTTTAACATCCAAATCATAGTCAATGTATTTTAAAGCTTCTTCATCCAGATAGTAAGGACTAGCCATATTGCAGTAGTAGGAGATACCATTTTCACGAATCATAGCGATAATATTAAACCAATATTTCTTGTGAAAGTAAACAATAGCCGGTTCTCGAGTTACCCAACGACGACCGTCACTTTCGGTAACAAGTGTGTGGTCGTTGACGCCGATAATAGCGTTCTCTGTTGTTTTTAGTACCATGGTGTCCCGCCAAGTACGGTGGAGACTCCCATCATGCTTATAACTTTGAATTGTAATAAAGTCGCCTTCTTTTGGAAGTTTCATAACTAACCAACTTTCTACAATTTATAAGTTTATCGATTACTATTGTATCACATTTTTGTTTAAAGTTCTTAGTTTTTTCATGAAAAAATTAAAGATATTCTCTGAGAGCGCTGGCTATATCCGAAAAATCGTAACCTTTTCTAGCTAAAACTTGGGTCAAACGTTGCTTGAGTTCGTATCCTTCATACTTTCGTGAGTATTTGGGGTATTGCTTATCGAGCTCTTTAAAAATTAGCTCCTGAATAGTTTCTTCATCGACCTGGTTATCTAGTTGATCAAAGGCAGACTTGGCTTCTGTATAGGAAAATCCTTTATTGGTTAGGCCTTGGATAATCTTATCCTGTAGAGCACGGACAGGTAATTTCCCCTGGTATTTTTTCAATAGTTTTTTAGCTGTGCGCTCTGCGACTTCCGTCATATCAAATTCTTGTAAGACGTCTTGGATAACGGCCTTAGTAACTCCTTTTTGAGAAATCTTCTGCATCAGCATATAGCTTCCCTTATCTCCTGAAAGCTGATTGGAATTGATAATAGCGTAGGCATACTGACGATCATTGATCCAATTGTCATCCTTTAGAGACTGAATGACTTGGGGAATGATTTTCTCATCAACTTCATGTTTACTAAGATAATCTCTAACTTCTTTTTCAGTACGGTCCTTGAAGGATAAGTGGTAGAGAGCTAGATTTTTACTGTAGGAAAATTGCGCAAAGGATTTAATCTCAGTTAGTTCCTCAGCTGAGATCTCTTTCCCTTTTGTTAACATAAAGCGAACAATGGTATCCTCGGTAATGTAGCAGGTTTGGTCGCTATCAAGTTCGAGCAGATAGAGTCTTTTTTTCTTTTCAAGTTTTGTGATTTTCATATTTTCCTCTTACCCAAATGCTTCAAAGGCCGCAACGAGTCGAAGCTTGTTGCTATCAACCAGCTCTCTCCCGTAATAGTCGAGAAATAGTTCAGCATATTTGGGATCTTTTAAGTTGTAATTGAGGGACCAAATTGCCCAAAAGAGATCGATATGCCGATCACTGAAATCAGCCAAACCAAGATCAATAAAGCAAGAGAAATGGCTAGCGTCTTTGAGAATAAAGTTTGGTAGACAGGCGTCCCCGTGAATAAAGGCATCTGTCTTTAAAAGGTGCCCTTGTTCTTGGATGAGTTGGAAGGCCTCTTCGCGACTGTTAATCTGGAATTGGGGTAGGAGCGCCTTGGCATAGAACTCCCCTTTTTCATAGTTTTTAAAGGCTCTGTCTTTATAGGTCTGTAAATGATTTTCTGATGGAAAATTGTGTGGGTTTAAGCTGTGAAGCTTTTTAAGAGCCTCTGCCATTGTTCGGCAGATTTTTTCTGGCTGATCTAAAAAAGCGAGAGCATCACGACCAATAGCCTCTTTTGTCAGGAGGTAGTCTTTATCTGTAGATAGATATTCGATAACCGGAATTCCCAGTCCTCTGGTTTCAAACCACCTTGCAATGCTAGCTTCTCGCTCTAATCTTCCCTTTTGATCTATTTTTAAATAGTAACCTGAGTCAAGATAAAGGACCCTTGCGCCTGAATGAGAAGAGCTGTCAGAAAGGCTTGCTCCCTCTATATAAGTTCGTAATTGCTCAGGAAAATCCAATGAGGAAAAAGATATCTTTGTATTCATGGTTTTATTGTAACATATTCTTAACCATTGAGAAACTACGTGGTATAATAGACTTATGAATCTAAAAGTCAAACAAAAAATTCCATTAAAAATCAAGCGCATGGGGATTAACGGGGAAGGAATTGGTTTTTTCCAGAAAACCCTCGTTTTTGTTCCTGGTGCCCTCAAGGGAGAAGATATCTATTGTCAGGTAACTTCTGTTAAGCGTAACTATGTTGAGGCCAAACTGCTTGAGGTCAATAAAAAATCTAAGTTTCGAGTAGTTCCAGACTGTACTATTTATAATGAGTGTGGAGGCTGTCAAATCATGCACCTGCACTATGACAAGCAGCTGGAGTTCAAGACGGATCTCCTCCATCAAGCTCTGAAGAAATTTGCACCTGCTGGCTATGAAAACTATGAAATCAGACCAACCATTGGCATGCAGGAGCCTAAGTATTATCGGGCTAAACTACAATTCCAAACGCGAAAATTTAAGGGGCAAGTTAAGGCAGGTTTGTATGCTCAGAATTCTCACTACTTGGTTGAGCTAAAAGACTGTCTGGTTCAAGACAAGGAGACGCAGATTATTGCCAATCGCATTGCTGAACTCTTGACCTATCATCAAATTCCGATTACAGATGAACGGAAAATCCTTGGGGTTCGGACCATCATGGTTCGTCGAGCACGGAAAACTGGGCAGGTTCAAATCATTATCGTTACTAATCGCCAATTGAATCTGACTCTCTTAGTTCAAGACCTAGTCAAGGATTTTCCAGAAGTGGTGACAGTTGCAGTCAATACCAATACTGCGAAAACCAGTGAGATTTATGGAGACAAGACCGAGATTATTTGGGGGCAGGATAGTATACGTGAGGGTGTTCTTGATTATGAATTTTCTCTTTCACCTCGAGCTTTTTACCAGCTCAATCCTGAACAGACTGAAATCCTCTATAGTGAAGCTGTTAAAGCATTGGACGTGACTGAGGACGACAACCTGATTGATGCCTATTGTGGTGTTGGAACCATTGGTTTTGCCTTTGCCAAAAAAGTTAAAAATCTGAGGGGGATGGATATTATTCCAGAAGCTATTGAGGATGCCAAAGAAAATGCTAAGCGCATGGGTTATACCAATACTCACTATGAAGCAGGAACTGCAGAAGAAATTATTCCTCGTTGGTACAAGGAAGGCTACCGTGCAGATGCCTTGATTGTGGACCCGCCACGTACAGGTTTAGATGATAAGCTCTTGGATACCATTGTCAAGTATGCTCCTGAAAAGATGGTCTATGTTTCCTGCAATGTGTCTACCTTGGCGCGTGATTTAGTCCGTCTAGTAGAGGTCTATGATCTACACTATATCCAGTCTGTTGATATGTTTCCACACACGGCTAGAACAGAAGCAGTGGTCAAATTAACCAGGAGAAAGCCAGCTTCTAGATAAAAACGGCAACTGGAAAGTTTTTGAAAAGAAGACTTCTAGTTACAGAGTAAGATTTGCAAGCTATCTTTAAATATGATAAAATAAGTAGAAAATAAAATGAAAAAAGAGGTATGTGAAATGTCACGTAAACCATTTATCGCTGGGAACTGGAAAATGAACAAAAACCCAGAAGAAGCAAAAGCATTCGTTGAAGCTGTAGCATCAAAACTTCCTTCAGCAGACCTTGTTGAAGCAGGTATCGCAGCTCCAGCTCTTGATTTGACAACTGTGCTTGCTGCTGCTAAAGGTTCAAACCTTAAAGTTGCTGCTCAAAACTGCTACTTTGAAAATGCTGGTGCTTTCACTGGTGAAACTAGCCCACAAGTTTTGAAAGAAATCGGTACTGACTACGTTGTTATCGGTCACTCAGAACGTCGTGACTACTTCCACGAAACAGACGAAGATATCAACAAAAAAGCAAAAGCAATCTTTGCTAACGGTATGCTTCCAATCATCTGTTGTGGTGAAAGCCTTGAAACTTACGAAGCTGGTAAAGCAGCAGAATTCGTAGGTGCTCAAGTTTCTGCTGCTCTTGCTGGATTGACTGCAGAACAAGTAGCTTCAACAGTTATCGCATACGAGCCAATCTGGGCTATCGGTACTGGTAAATCAGCTTCACAAGATGATGCACAAAAAATGTGTAAAGTTGTTCGTGACGTTGTAGCTGCTGACTTCGGTCAAGAAGTAGCTGACAAAGTACGTGTTCAATACGGTGGTTCAGTTAAACCTGAAAACGTTGCTGAATACATGGCTTGTCCAGACGTTGACGGAGCTCTTGTTGGTGGTGCATCACTTGATCCAGAAAGCTTCTTGGCATTGCTTGACTTTGTAAAATAAGCTTCAAATATCTGAGACAGACAGTTCCCTCCTTCGAGGTTAAGACTGCCTGTCTTCTTTTTAGTAAAAAGGCGTGCGAAAGCACGCTCTTTTCTGCATTTTGAATGAAAAGGAAAGGAGAATTATGCTTTATATTTGGTCTTATCTCAAACGTTATCCTAAGTGGCTAGTGTTAGACTTCTTCGGAGCTATTTTCTTTGTCATTGTCAATCTAGGTCTACCGACTGTTCTTGCTCGTATGATTGACCAGGGGATTAATCAAGGTAATGAAGAAAAGCTCTATTTTTGGGCTGTCGTCATGTTGATTATTATCGTCTTGGGGACATTTGGGCGGGTTGTTCTATCCTATGCTGCTAGTAAACTGACCACCAATATGGTTAAGGACATGCGAAATGATGTTTATGCGAAATTACAAGAGTATTCTCATCACGAATATGAACAAATTGGAGTTTCTTCATTGGTGACTCGTATTACCAGTGATGCCTTTGTCCTCATGCAGTTTGCAGAGCAGACGCTTAAGTTGGGTGTTATCACTCCCATGATGATGTTGTCGAGTATTCTCATGATTTTCTTAACTAGTCCCTCACTAGCTTGGATTGTCGCTTTTTCCGTTCCTTTTCTAGCTGTAGTAGTCCTTTATGTGGCAGTGAAAACGCGTCCCTTATCTGAAAAACAACAAAAAACACTGGATAAAATTAATCAATATGTCCGTGAAAATTTGATGGGGCTTCGTGTCATTCGTGCCTTTGCTCGTGAAGACTTCCAAGAAAGCCGTTTTGAAGAGAAAAATGCAATCTATGCGGATAACTCAAATCGTTTGTTCAAATTGACTGGTTTGACGGAGCCACTATTTGTGCAAATCATTATTGCCATGATTGTAGCTATCGTTTGGTTTGCTTTGGATCCTCTCAAACAGGGAAGTTTGCAGATTGGGGATTTGGTAGCCTTCATCGAGTATAGTTTCCACGCCCTCTTGTCTTTCTTATTCTTGTCAAACCTCTTTACAATGTACCCTAGAACGGCTGTATCTAGTGAACGTTTGAAGGAAATCATGAACATGCCCATTTCCATTGATCCAAATGAGGACGGAATTCAAGAAACAGAAACCCATGGTTATCTAGAATTTGATAATGTAACCTTTGCCTATCCTGGGGAAACAGAAAGCCCTGTGTTGCATAACATTTCCTTTACTGCTAAACCGGGAGAAACCATTGCTTTTATCGGTTCGACTGGGTCAGGTAAGTCTACTCTGGTTCAGTTAATTCCTCGTTTTTATGATGTTACACTGGGGAAAATTAAGGTCGATGGTGTTGATGTCCGGGATTACCGTCTCAAATCACTCCGCCAGAAGATTGGTTTTATTCCACAAAAAGCCTTGCTCTTTACAGGGACTATCGCAGATAATCTCCGTTACGGAAAAGAGGACGCTAGTCATGAGGACTTGCACCAAGCAGCTGATGTAGCCCAAGCCAAAGACTTTATCGAAAGTCGAGAAGAAGGTTTTGCAACTCATCTGGCTGAAGGGGGAAGCAATCTATCAGGTGGTCAAAAGCAACGCTTGTCGATTGCCCGCGCAGTCATCAAGGGTCCAGATATCTATATCTTTGATGATTCCTTCTCAGCCTTGGACTACCGTACAGATGCTATCTTGCGCCGTCGTCTCAAGGAAGTGACGCAAGATGCTACAGTATTGATTGTTGCGCAACGTGTTGGAACTATCATGGATGCTGACCAGATTATTGTGCTTGATAAAGGCGAAATTGTTGGTCGTGGCCGTCACGAGGAATTGATGGAAACCAATGACATCTATCGAGAAATTGCTGAGTCGCAGTTGAAAAATGCGTCTCTGACAGAAGAATAGGAGGTAAAGGATGAAACAACAATCTAGTCTAGCTCGTCTATGGAGCTATTTAAAAGCCTACCGTTTCTCTGTTTTCTTTGCAGTCTTCTTGAAAATAGTCAGCGTCATAATGAGTGTTATCGAGCCATTTGTCTTAGGGCTTGCCATTACAGAATTAACCTCTAATCTCCTTGATATGGCTAAAGGAGTTGCAGGAGCAGGGATTAATACCAGCTATATCGCAGTGATTCTGGTGATCTATCTCTTGCGTGGTCTTTTTTATGAGTTGGGTTCATACTACTCAAACTACTTTATGACCAATGCTGTGCAGTCTATGATACAGGATCTGCGAAATGAGATGAGTAAAAAAATCAATCGCATCCCTGTGTCCTACTTTGATAAGCACCAGTTTGGGGATTTGCTAGGTCGTTTTACTAGCGATGTAGAGACCGTATCTAATGCTCTGCAGCAATCCTTCTTACAGATTGTCAATGCAGTCTTTACCATTCTTTTTGTTATGGGAATGGTCCTCTATCTAAATATTCAGCTGGCTATCATTGTTATCTTGTCGATTCCGATTACTTATTTTGGTGCTAAAACGATTCTAAATCGTTCCCAGCCTTATTTTAAACAACAGGCAGCTATCTTGGGACGCATGAATGGTTTTGTGCAAGAAAACTTGACAGGTTTTAATGTTTTGAAGCTCTATGGACGTGAAGAAAACTCGCAGCAGGAATTTGTAGCTATTACAGATGAATTGCAACAGGTCGGATTCAAGGCGAGCTTTATTTCAGGATTGATGATGCCTGCCCTTCATATCGTGTCTGATTTAACCTATCTGATTGTTGCAGTATTAGGTGGATTGCAGGTTATTGCAGGGCGCTTGACGATTGGTAACATGCAGGCCTTCGTTCAGTATGTGTGGCAAGTCAGCCAGCCAATCCAAAATATCACTCAGTTAGCTGGGCAAATGCAAAGTGCTAAGTCTTCGCTTGACCGTGTCTTTGAAGTTTTGGATGAACAGGAAGAAGTTCAAACTGCTGAAGTGAAAGAACTAGCACCATTGACAGGTCAAGTTAGCTTCAAAAATGTCGATTTCCAATATGTGGAAAACAAACCATTGATTCGTAATTTCAACTTAGATGTTGAACCTGGAGAGATGGTAGCTATCGTTGGACCTACTGGAGCAGGGAAAACAACCTTGATAAACCTTCTCATGCGTTTTTACGATGTAACAGCTGGTGCTATTTTAGTGGATGGACAAGATATTCGAGACTTGTCTCGTCAGGACTATCGTCGCCAGTTTGGCATGGTCTTACAGGATGCCTGGCTCTATGAAGGTAGCATCAAGGAAAATCTTCGCTTTGGAAATCTTGAGGCAACAGATGAAGAAATCGTTGAAGCTGCTAAGGCGGCCAATGTTGACCACTTTATCCGCACCCTTCCTGGTGGCTATAACATGGAAATGAACCAAGAGTCAAGTAATATTTCTCTTGGGCAAAAACAGTTGTTAACTATCGCGCGTGCTCTCTTGGCGGATCCTAAAATCTTAATTTTGGACGAAGCAACCTCATCAGTCGATACTCGTCTAGAGCTCTTGATTCAAAAGGCCATGAAACGTTTGATGAAGGGAAGAACAAGCTTTGTTATTGCCCATCGACTTTCGACTATTCAGGAAGCTGATAAGATTTTGGTGCTGAAAGATGGACAGATTATTGAACAAGGAAATCATGAAAGTCTTTTGGCTGCAAAAGGTTTCTATTATGATCTTTATCAAAGTCAATTCTCTGGGAAAGGCACAGAAAACAACTAAAAATTACAGTTTCCTATTCTTAAATTATCAGTCTATTACAACTTTTTTAATATGGGTTAATTTTCTTGCTTTTGTCTACTAGGTGTAGTATACTGAGATAGTAATCAATAAATATGGTTGCAAAAATAATATTATGAGGTGAGAAAAATGGTAGAATTGAAAAAAGATGCATTAAAAGACGTAGCAACATTATCTAAACCAGCGGCAGAAGCGCTAGTAAATACAAAGGAAGTTTTGAATCAAGCAGTAGCAGACTTGTATGTAGCCCATATCGCTCTTCATCAAGTACACTGGTACATGCGTGGACGTGGATTCATGGTATGGCATCCTAAGATGGATGAATACATGGATAGCCTTGATGGTTACCTTGATGAAATCAGCGAACGCTTGATTACACTTGGTGGCAAACCATACTCTACTTTGACAGAATTCCTTCAACACAGTGAAATCGAAGAAGAAGTTGGAGAGTTCCGCAATGTAGAAGAAAGTTTGGAACGTGTTCTTGAAATTTATCGTTACCTCATCACTCTTTTCCAAAAAGCCTTGGATGTAACAGATGAAGAAGGTGATGATGTAACCAATGATATCTTCGTTGGTGCTAAGGCAGACCTTGAAAAAACTGTCTGGATGCTTGCAGCAGAATTAGGACAAGCACCTGGTTTGTAAGATACTCTATTTTGTCAAAAATCCGTAGAAAGTTTCTACGGATTTTTTCTATTTCGGAGGGCGTTCCAAAACAGTCTTTTTTCAAGATTTTTGATAAAATAGAACTATCAATAAAAAGGATGAGAGCATGACAAAGAAAATCGTAGCCATCTGGGCACAAGATGAAAAGGGTGTAATCGGAAAAGAGGATCGCTTACCATGGCATTTGCCAGCAGAGTTAAAACATTTTAAAGAAACAACCTTGAATCATGCCATCTTGATGGGACGTGTCACCTTTGATGGGATGGGACGACGTTTGCTTCCAGGACGTGAGACTCTGATTTTGACGCGCAATCCTGAAGAGTCAATTGAGGGTGCTCTGGTTTTCCAAAATGTTGAGGACGTTTTAGACTGGTATCAGAACCAGGATAAAAATCTCTATATTATTGGAGGCAAGCAGATTTTTCAGCTTTTTGAACCATATCTCGATGAGATTATTGTGACACAAATCCACGCTCAAGTTGAAGGGGATACTTATTTCCCGGAAGATTTTGATTTGACTGTTTTTGAGACTCTTGCAAGCAAATCTTATACTAGAGATGAGAAAAATGCCTATGATTTCACCATCGAATATAGAAAGAGAAAGGAAGTCTAATGGAGCGCAGTATTTTTGGATTTTTTACAGCTCTTTTGTGTGCTGTCTGTCTTATAGCTGGAACACACGCTTTTCGTAAAAAGCGCTTTGGACTTGCTACTCTACTTTGGCTAAATGCTTTTACAAACCTGGTGAATAGCATTCATGCTTTTTATATGACCTTATTTTAGATAGAAAAATCATTTAGAACGGAAGGGAATCATGCCTACAAATAGGAAAAATGATATGATGGTTTATTGCTCATTTTGTGGCAAAAGCCAAGAAGAAGTTAAAAAAATAATCGCTGGGAACAACGCCTTTATCTGTAATGAATGTGTGGAGTTGGCCCAGGAAATTATTCGTGAGGAGTTGGCTGAGGAAGTCTTGGCAGACTTGTCTGAAGTACCAAAACCAATCGAACTCTTAAACATCTTGAACCACTATGTAATCGGTCAAGATCGTGCCAAACGTGCCTTGGCAGTGGCTGTATATAACCACTACAAACGCATCAATTTCCATGACACTCGTGAAGAGACAGAAGATGTGGATTTGCAGAAATCAAACATTTTGATGATTGGTCCAACTGGTTCAGGGAAGACTTTCCTTGCTCAAACACTTGCTCGAAGTTTGAATGTACCATTTGCTATTGCAGATGCAACAGCTCTTACTGAGGCTGGTTATGTCGGTGAGGACGTGGAAAATATTCTCCTCAAACTCTTGCAGGCAGCTGACTTTAATATCGAACGTGCAGAACGTGGAATTATCTACGTAGACGAAATCGACAAGATTGCCAAGAAGAGCGAGAATGTGTCTATCACACGTGATGTTTCTGGTGAAGGGGTGCAACAAGCTCTCCTTAAGATTATCGAAGGAACTGTAGCTAGTGTGCCACCTCAAGGCGGACGCAAACATCCACAACAAGAAATGATTCAAGTGGACACTAAGAATATCCTCTTTATCGTGGGTGGTGCCTTCGATGGCATCGAAGAGATTGTCAAACAGCGTCTAGGTGAAAAAGTTATTGGTTTCGGACAAAACAACAAGGCTATTGACGAAAACAGCTCTTACATGCAAGAAATCATTGCAGAAGATATTCAAAAATTCGGTATTATTCCTGAGTTGATTGGACGCTTGCCAGTATTTGCAGCCTTGGAGCAGTTGACAGTAGATGACTTGGTTCGCATCTTGAAGGAACCAAGAAATGCCTTGGTCAAACAATACCAGACCTTGCTTTCTTATGATGATGTTGAGTTAGAATTTGACGACGAAGCACTCCAGGAAATTGCCAATAAAGCTATCGAACGTAAAACGGGTGCCCGTGGTCTTCGCTCAATTATCGAAGAAACCATGCTAGACGTTATGTTTGAAGTTCCAAGTCAAGAAAATGTGAAAACAGTTCGTATCACAAAAGAAGCAGTCAATGGAACAGCTAAGCCAATCCTAGAGACAGCCTAGAGGTGACTATGGAAATCAATACACACAATGCTGAGATTTTGCTGAGTGCAGCCAACAAGTCCCACTATCCACAGGATGAACTTCCTGAAATTGCTCTTGCAGGGCGCTCAAATGTTGGTAAATCAAGTTTTATCAATACCATGCTCAATCGTAAAAATCTAGCTCGTACCTCTGGAAAACCAGGAAAAACACAACTACTCAATTTCTTTAACATTGATGATAAGATGCGTTTTGTGGATGTGCCTGGTTATGGTTATGCCCGTGTTTCCAAAAAGGAACGCGAAAAATGGGGACGTATGATTGAGGAGTACTTGACCACTCGAGAAAATCTTCGAGCGGTTGTTAGTCTCGTTGACCTTCGCCATGATCCATCGGCAGATGATGTACAGATGTACGAATTTCTTAAATATTATGAGATTCCTGTCATCGTTGTGGCGACCAAGGCAGACAAGATTCCGCGTGGTAAATGGAACAAGCACGAATCAGCTATTAAAAAGAAATTAAACTTTGATCCAAGTGATGATTTTATCCTCTTTTCATCCGTAACAAAAGCAGGAATGGATCAAGCTTGGGATGCTATTTTAGAAAAATTGTGAGGAATACAAATGGCAAAAACAATTCATACAGATAAAGCTCCAAAGGCAATCGGACCTTACGTTCAAGGGAAAATCGTGGGCAACCTTTTGTTTGCTAGCGGTCAAGTTCCACTATCTCCTGAAACTGGAGAAATCGTAGGTGAAACGATTCAAGAACAGACAGAACAAGTCTTGAAAAATATTGGAGCTATTTTA
The DNA here is from genome assembly GCF_964238205.1 of Streptococcus oralis. Lineage (GTDB taxonomy): Bacteria > Bacillota > Bacilli > Lactobacillales > Streptococcaceae > Streptococcus > Streptococcus oralis_CZ. Next base: position 181,123 of record NZ_CAXSLF010000003.1, on the reverse strand, counting down.
GCAGAGGCAGGAACAGACTTTGACCATGTTGTTAAAACAACTTGCTTCTTGAGTGATATGAACGACTTTGTACCTTTTAACGAGGTTTACCAAACAGCCTTTAATAAGGAATTTCCAGCTCGTTCAGCTGTAGAAGTAGCTCGTCTTCCTCGCGATGTAAAAGTCGAAATTGAAGTCATTGCAGAGATTGGATAAGCGAGTTGAAGTTTGGTTTTTCCAAACTTCTTTTGACATAAGGAGACAATGATGACAAAGAAACAACTTCACCTGGTGATTGTGACAGGAATGAGTGGTGCAGGAAAAACTGTAACCATTCAATCTTTTGAGGATTTAGGATATTTTACCATTGATAATATGCCGCCTGCCCTCTTACCAAAATTTTTGCAGTTGGTTGAGACCAAAGATGATGACCACAAGTTAGCCCTAGTGGTTGATATGCGTAGCCGTTCTTTCTTCTCAGAGATTCAGGCTGTCTTGGATGAATTGGAAAATCAAGATGATTTAGACTTTAAAATCCTCTTTTTGGATGCAGCAGATAAGGAATTGGTGGCACGCTATAAGGAAACTAGAAGAAGTCACCCTCTGGCAGCAGATGGTCGTATCTTGGACGGGATCAAGTTGGAACGCGAACTTTTGGCACCCTTGAAAAATATGAGTCAAAACGTAGTAGACACAACAGAGTTAACTCCCCGTGAACTTCGTAAGACGATTGCAGAGCAATTTTCAGATCAAGAACAGGCTCAGTCCTTCCGTATTGAGGTTATGTCTTTCGGGTTTAAATACGGCATTCCCATTGATGCTGACTTAGTTTTTGATGTCCGTTTCCTCCCAAATCCCTACTATCTACCAGAACTTCGCAATCAGACAGGTGAAGATCAGGCCGTTTATGACTATGTCATGAATCATGAGGAATCTGAAGATTTCTACCGCCATTTGTTGGCCTTGATCGAACCAATCCTACCTGGCTATAAAAAAGAGGGCAAATCAGTTTTAACCATTGCTGTAGGTTGTACAGGTGGACAACACCGAAGTGTTGCATTTGCCAAACGCTTAGCCAATGATTTGTCTAAGAATTGGTCTGTAAATGAAAGTCATCGTGATAAAGACCGAAGAAAGGAAACGGTAAACCGTTCATGAGAAAACCAAAAATTACGGTGATCGGTGGAGGAACTGGAATCCCAGTTATTTTAAAAAGTTTGCGGGAAAGAGATGTCGACATTGCAGCTATTGTAACCGTAGCTGATGATGGAGGCTCTTCAGGTGAACTGCGTAAAAATATGCAGCAGTTGACACCACCTGGGGATTTACGCAATGTACTTGTTGCCATGTCAGATATGCCAAAGTTCTATGAGAAGGTTTTTCAATACCGCTTTTCGGAGGATGCAGGTGCTTTTGCTGGACATCCTCTGGGGAATATTCTCATAGCAGGGCTTTCTGAAATGCAGGGTTCAACCTATAATGCTATGCAATTACTGAGTAAATTTTTTCATACGACAGGTAAGATTTATCCATCTAGTGATCATCCCTTAACCTTGCACGCAGTCTTTAAAGATGGTTCAGAAGTAGCTGGGGAAAGTCACATTGCAGACCATCCAGGCATGATTGATCATGTTTACGTCACCAATACCCTGGATGATGAAAAACCACAAGCAAGTCGTCGAGTTGTGAATACCATTCTTGAGAGTGATATGATTGTCTTAGGGCCTGGTTCACTCTTTACCTCCATTTTGCCGAATATCGTCATTGAAGAGATTGGAAAAGCCCTTCTTGAAACCAAAGCAGAGGTGGCTTATGTTTGCAATATCATGACCCAGCGTGGCGAGACAGAGCATTTCACAGACAGTGACCACGTAGAAGTCTTGCAACGTCATTTGGGTAGACCATTTATTGATACTGTGCTTGTTAATATCGAGAAGGTACCTAGAGATTATATGGATACCAACCGTTTTGATGAGTATTTAGTACAGGTTGAGCATGATTTTGAAGGCTTACGTAAGCAAGTCCCACGTGTCATTTCATCCAACTTCCTACGTTTGGAAAATGGTGGCGCCTTCCACGATGGGGATTTAATCGTTGATGAATTGATGCGCATCATACAGGTGAGAAAATGAGTTTCACAGTAGCAGTAAAAGAAGAAATCCTAGGTCAACACCATCTGAGTCGCTATGAATTATCAGCCATTATCAAGATGTCTGGAAGCGTAGGTTTGTCGAGTTCTGGCTTGACCTTGTCCGTTGTTACAGAGAGTGCTAAGCTTGCCCGCCATCTCTATGAATCTTTCTTACACTTCTATGGCATCAAGTCGGAGATTCGTCACCACCAGAGAAGTAATCTACGGAAAAATCGCGTCTATACTGTATTTACTGATGAGCGAGTCCAAGAACTTTTAGCGGATTTACGTTTGGCTGATTCTTTCTTCGGCCTGGAGACAGGGATTGATCCGGATATTTTAGGAGATGAAGAAGCAGGACGTGCCTATCTATGTGGCGCCTTCTTAGCGAATGGCAGCATTCGTGATCCCGAGTCAGGCAAGTATCAGCTGGAAATTAGTTCAGTTTATCTAGATCATGCCCAAGGGATTGCTTCGCTCTTGCAGCAGTTTTTGTTAGATGCCAAGGTGATTGAACGAAAAAAAGGTGCAGTGACCTATCTCCAGCGAGCAGAAGATATTATGGATTTCCTGATTTTGGTGGGAGCCATGCAGGCGCGAGATACTTTTGAAGGTGTCAAGATTCTCCGAGAAACTCGTAATGATCTCAATCGTGCCAATAATGCAGAGACGGCTAATATTGCTCGTACGGTTTCAGCGAGTATGAAAACCATTAACAATATCAGTAAAATCAAAGATAGAATTGGCTTGGATAATCTTCCAGCAGACTTGCAGGAAGTTGCCCGTCTGCGTATTCAGCATCCAGACTATTCTATCCAGAAGCTGGCAGATAGTCTGACAAATCCACTCACCAAAAGTGGTGTCAATCATCGACTAAGAAAGATTAACAAAATCGCAGAGGAATTGTAAAAACCACGAATCGTATAATTCGTGGTTCTTTTCTTATAGACTTGTAGAGTGTTTTGGTTGTACTTTTTGTTCGGGGTCGATATAGTTGATAGCATTATTAACAGCAGTTGGTGCTTCACCTAGACCGGTCGCAATCAAGTCAATCTTACCTTCGTAGTAGCAACAGTCACCGATAGCGTAAATTCCAGCTTGGCTAGACTCCTGCTTGCTATTGACGATAATCTTGTGACGGTTAAGGTCAAGTCCCCATTTTTTAAGATTACCGACAGAAGATTTAAAGCCATAGTTGACAAAGAGGTGGTCCAATTCAATGGTTTCGGTTTCATCGGATTTGACTTTTGTAATTTCAAGCTTGTCTAAAGTTTTTCCATCTCCAAGAAGTTGACTCGGAACAAATGGTGTTTTGATAGTTACAGAAGACTCTTGCAAGGCTTGTACGCTATGCTCAAGTGCACGGAAGTTATCGCGACGGTGCACAAGTGTAGTTGAAGCAATCTTTTCAAAAGCTAAAGCCCAGTCAACGGCAGAGTCACCACCGCCCAGAATGGTTACCTTCTGACCAGCGTATTGTTGAATATTAGAAACGTGGTAGCGGATATTGTCATAGCCTTCAACACCTTCTAATTCGAGTGGACGTGGTTTGAAAGCACCTCCTCCCATAGCAATAATAACGGTTTTAGAAGTATGGTTTCCCTTATTGGTTGTAATCTTAAAAACATCATCCTCTTTTTCAATCTCAAGAACAGTTTCATTGAGGTGAACAGGCGTCTCAAACCCTTCAAGTTGTTCCAAAAGGCGGTTAGTCAATTCTTCCCCTGTGAGGTTTGGAAAACCAGGAACATCGAGAATTTGTTTTTCAGGATATAGGATAGCAGGCTGACCACCTAGTTGAGGAAGAGAATCGATGATTTGTACTTTGGCTTGACGAAGGTGAGCATAAAAGGCTGCGAAAAGACCGACAGGTCCACCTCCTACAATGGTAATATCATATAGTTCAGACATGGTTTCTCCTTAATTCATTTCTATCATTTTATTCTATCATATTTTCTACCAATTTGTGATAAAATGCTTAAAGTCCCTGATATAGCTATTTCTTGGATAGAAGGGATTATAATTTGTGGACTTTTTTAGGAACTTTTTAAATTTTCGAGGACTTTTTCAAAAATGGAAACAGTCCTTTTTTTGCTATCTTTTGATAAGTGACTGTATGTGTCCATAGTCATTGAAATTTTAGAATGGCCTAGTCTAGTTTGAATTTCTTTATAACCAATACCAGCATTCAGTAAAATACTAGCGTGAGTATGACGAAAAGCATGAAAACTTAGACGAGGACAACCAGCGTCTTGTAAATGTTTCTCAAGTCTAAAACGGAGTCCTCCAGCTTCTCTGTAATTATCAAAAGTATTAGGGAATACTTTTTCAAAAGTCATACCTATTTCTTTCCCTAATTGTGCTTGCCTGTTTTTATAAAGGCGAAGCATAAGCATTGTTTTATTATCCAAGTCAATTACTCTTATGCTTGATTTAGTCTTAGGGCTTGTAATTTCTTTTGTCATAGTTAGAGTTTTAGTAACTTCTATTGACCCGTTTTTTAAGTCAATATCAGACCATTCCAGGGCTAGACATTCACGGATACGCAAACCAGTAGCTAAAAGCGTCTTATAAAGCACCGTGTCATAGAAATTTTTGTAAGTGTTAGGTAACTGATCCAGATAAGTTAAGAATTTTTTCAAATTCTCATCATCAAGATATTTCAATGTCTTTTCTTTTTTTGGCTTGCAACGTGGAACAATGATATCACTAGCTGGATTTGTAGAAATAACTTGTAATGAGACAGCATAAGACATGATACGCTTATTTAAAGCGTGTAAATGGTGGTATTGTTGATACCCTTTTCCAAGTTGGTTATAATCTTTAGCCCATTGGTTTACCTGGTGCTGAATGATAGCAGGGGTTATTCTATCAAGTTTATAATCTCCAAAAGCTGGTAGTAGGTACTTTTTTATATTGGTTTTTGTTCCTACTAGGGTGCTCTGCTTTACGGTATGGGAGTAATTTTCTAGCCAAAGATCCGTCAATTCTTGATATGTGGTAACTTTAACTACTTTTGTGACAGTCGAGCCGCTTTTCTCAAACTCTACTTTGGCTTGTATAGTCTTTGCTTTTATTTCCTTCTTCGTTCTTGCTGATATAGTAGTTTTGACCTTTTTACCTGTTATTTGGTCAATACCTAGATAAATGCTTGATCGATATACTATTGACCCGTCTTTTTTTGTGTGTTGTGTAATTTTCATGGGTTTAACTCCTTTTCCATCAGCAGGCAAGCAATTAGAAAAGGTTTTGAGTTTATACCATGCGAGGAACTACGATAACCCCTCTATTTTCGATTTTAAGAGGATGGGCGGTAAATTTGTACCAGAATAGGAAACAAGGGGGATATGGGGTTAAAATAAGAAAAAATTATTGATTCTTTTGGGGTAAATTTGCCACATTTCTATTCCAATCATTTGGGAAGCCTAAAAGATTTAATATCTTGTTGTGTGATATTGAAGTCAACTTATTTTCTAAGCTATTCATGCGCTTTTTAATGGTATTGTGTAAAATAGCATATTCCATTTTAGATAGGAAGCATTGGAGCACAATGAATATATGATATATTGATTGTTTAGGATCGGTGGGTTGAATATTATACAGTGAGTGTAATGGTTGATAATAGACAACATTATTCTTGCACTTAAAATCTAATAAGCGATTTCCGTGGGCACACAAATTTCGTAACTCGTAGATGTTATACATGAAACTCAATAGTTCTTTCTCGGTATAAGGCTTGGTGAGGGAAAATTTTTCTTTTAAAAAACTTTTCATTCCTCTTGCAACTTTATCTTGAATTTCTGGAACATTCTCTAATATTTTATAAAGATCGTTAAACGAAAGATAATTTACGATAACCCAGAATGGTACCTCGCCATGTTTTTCATGGTGATTTTTTATTGGATTGTTATTTCTGGAATTTATATTTTTATCAATAGTTTCCCAGATTTTTTTCCTTACAAAGAGAATATCTTTAGAATAAAAGCTTTTATCTCTATAAGCCTCTGCTTTTTTTAATATATGGCAACGTTCGCTTATATAATAAGCTATTACTCCTCGTAGATGTTTTTCTGCGCTAAGAGTAGCAGAAAAGAGAGAGTTTCTTATTGCAGTATCAAATTCATAGAGATGAGTCAATTCATCAAATGTTGTATCTTGGTATAAATTAGTATTGATCCAAAAAAACCGACCATATCCGTTTACAAGATTGTAGTAATTATTTGTTAATAAATATTGTTTAGTATATCTATATTTTGATAGTGTATCTATCTTAATCCCTCTATTATGAAGAGTACGTATTTGTTCTTTTATTTGGTTAAATGGCCTCAAAAAAAGCACCTCCTTACTAAGAGATGCTTTCCGCAAATGGGTCCCGGAGGATTGCCATAGCTATACTTCATCTCTAATTCTATTATTATTTTTGGAACTTGTCAACAGAAACAGCTATATTTGTCAATTTTGCCGTTTTTTACACTTTAGTCTGTAAAATTGGCTTTCTATTTTTCATTTTCCCTTGTTTTTGCACAATAGACCTTAGAAATAGGGGCGCTATTGGCGAATATGGGGAATTTTTATAGAATCTTCTCAAAAACCATTGTGGCTTGGATACGGTCACCACCGCCTAGTCCTTTACTTCCACCATTGGTGGTTGTGATGGTATGCAGGCGATAACCTTTTGAAGCTTGTTTATTGATAACATCTTCTAATTCTGTAAGGTTTCCTGATCCAGTGCCGAAAAACTTTTCTTTCAACGTTACCTTGAGGACAACGTAGTGTAGTCCATTTACTCCAGATGCGGTAGAAAAACTACCTTCTTGTTTTACAGTGTCAAAAAATCCCATAGGGGTTACTCCTTACCAGTTGTAGTAAACATTTCGTCTTCATCATCAACTTCTTTATTCAATGCAGTAGTTTTTGTTGCGAGTGAATCTATAATTTCAAAAATTTTGATTTGGTCTGATTTTTCTAATACTTGATAATTTATAAGTAATTTAGCGTAGTCAGTTTGCTTAATGTTATCTAGGTCTATGAGTTCTTGGATTGCCAAAGATAATTTTAGCGGAAAAGATTCCTGATACCTTTTGAATTTATCAGTGTCTTCCAAAAATTCTTTTATAATTCTATCGGCTTCAGAGATTCTTTCTAGATCCTCATAATTTCTTATACCTTGACTTGAAGCCTGGTCTTTAACTTTGTCAAATGCTTGTATAACCTTTTTAGAAACATAGTCGAAATTGTCTTCGTAGCCTAGCAAATAACCAACACTTACTTCAAAGTAGTCAGCAAGTTGTTTGGCTTTTTCTGGTTTGATTTGACTTTCTTCGTTTTCCCATTTTTGGTATCCTCTACGGGTCACGCCCATAGCTTTAGCGACGTCCTCTTGTGTGTCGCCTTTTTTTTGTCTCAATTCTTTTAGTCTGTTCATGTATATTACCTCATTTTTAATTATATCACAAAATAATAAAAAGCTAACAAAAAATTCACTTTTTATTAATTAACTATTGACAGCTAACAAAAAATACGCTATACTACAATTAAGCTAACAAATTGTTAGCAAAAGAAAGGAGAAATATCATTGCTTATTACCTCAACACAAGCAAAAGCGATTCGCCGAAAGCAGGCAGACAAGAAATTGACTGCAAAGCAAGCAGGCGAGGAAATCGGAGTTACACAAGTTACCTATCGAAAAATTCGAGACGGTGGCGAAGTAAAGCCTAGCATTTACCAAAAGGCCATGCAGTGGCTTGCAGAAGACTATTAGAAAGGAGCGAACCAATCACGATTTTAGTTCATATTTACAGATTTCTTGCATGGTGCTTTACCACTGGAGATTGATTGATCAGACTAGCTAACTATTCGCTAGATTAAGATGCTTGCTACCTATGGCAGTATCAAGGATTTATAACGGTTTTGTCTCCTATCTCAATTAGTAAATTCACATGGTACTGTCTTAAGTGGCAAGCATGAGCAAAAAAGCAGAAAGGAGCGAACCGATGGAATTGGTTTATATGGACGGCAAGAAAGAGCCGTACACTACGAGTGCAATCATAGCTGAATGTGCTGGAGTAAAGCACCACGCAATACAGGAACATATTAGAAAACAGATTGGACGACTGGAGCAATTTGGAAAGGTGTCATTTAAAATGCGACCTTTACAAAGTGGACAACAGGCAAAAGATTATATTTTGAACGAGCAACAGGCTACTTTGCTGATTACATTCTTAAAGAATACCGAGCAAGTGGCCAACTTCAAAACCAACCTAGTCAAAGCATTCTTTGAAATGCGTGATGAACTTTCTAAACGTTATCTTCAGAGAGAACTGGAAAAGCCAAAGCGCAAGACCTTAACCGAAGCTATCCAAGCATGGGAGAAAGCACCTAAGCATGCCTATAGTACCCTTACAAACTTACTACTAAAGGGAGTGACAGGGAAGAATAAAGCGCAACTCATGAAGGAGCGAGAAAGTAAGAACGGCATTGATGGCTTGACAAGCGCAGAACTGACAAATTACCAACGTTTGGAAGATATGGCAATAGCTATGATTAATTTGAATAGGGGGTATTCAGAAATTAAGGAATTAATTTTTAAAGTATAGGAGTATAGAAAATGGAAAATGATTTTAGGACAGTTACAAATGCCAAAGGGTTAGAAATTCCTAAGTATTCCAAGGATTTTAAAAAGCTAGTTGAGAAAGACAGACAACTAGCCGAATATCTTTGTATGAACTACGAGAACTTGGAGAGTGAAGACCTGGGCGCATTTCTTGAAACGGTGGAGCAGGGAATCAGCTGGATTCTAGATCTAATCGAAAGTAAAGACTTGCTTTATCAACCCAAGTCAGGGAAAAAAGCATGAAAAAGACAACAAAAAAAGTCACTTGCTCAAATTTTGGTCGAGGAGAGCAAGCGGCTAGATGAATGGTATAGATATTTTTTCTATACCTTGATTATAGCATAGAAAGACAAGGTACACAATGAGAAAACAACATCAAGCAGTAAAATTCAAGGATATTGCTGAAAAATTGCCTGAACTAGAGGGCAAAAACTTAGAAGAAATTGCTGGAGTATTAGGCTATCGTAACCTAGATAGTTGCAAGGTTAATCTTTACAATCTCAGACAAAATAAGCGACTAGGTTTCAAAGTAGAAAAAGGAGTTTACACTAAGTTTGAACTCTTGGACGATACTGTAAAAGAAGAACTGGAAGACAAGGAACTTGGGGAACGTGGTCGCTATTTGAAGAGTGTAGACCGATACAAGGCTATGTTAAACGCCTTTTCTATCGCCTTTGATAGCACGGTTAAGGCAGAAACTAGACAAAAAGCAGAACATGACGGACTGAAAGCCTTGGATAGGATTCCAGATAAATACTACGCCCTACTTTATGACATGATGGAGAGCTAGGGATGGAAGAAAAGACACATTTTGCTAGATTCATGCGTAGAGGTATGGAATTAGCAAGGCAATTACATAGCAAAGAAATTCAACGAGAAGAATTTGATAGAGCCTGGAAAAGATTAGGCGATCAAATCGAAAACGAAACAAAGACAAACTAAGAAAACCGAAGAGCAGGCAAGCAATTAGAAAAGGTTTTGAAAAAAGAGTGCTGACACGGCGACTCTAAGCACTTGTTTAGTAAAAATGTGGGTGATTACCCACGAAACATCACTACATGCGTCCGCCAACTAGGGGCAATCGCCCAGCGTTTGGAGTGGTGGGAAAACTGTATAGGAAAAAGGCAAGAAAAAGGAATAGTAGACTATGACAGAAACAACATACGATATTATCGCTAAAAGCTTGGATAGAATTAGTATGGAATTACACCAAGCAGACGAAAACAATGATTTTTTAAGAATAGGACTCTTATCAGGACAATTAAAAGCTATCAAAGAAAATTTACACCGCTTACTTTGGATTGAACTTCCTGAATTGAATGAAAGCCATAAAATCGAGGCAGTCTCTAAAAGCACTACGGGAATGTTTTTCCACCCTGGTATTTTTGAAATGGATGCTATGCGACAAGCATTCTTTAAACGCCAAGCCAAGCACTTTTTTGATAACGAAGCAGAGCAACAGGCATATATAGAACATGCTGAAAAGGAGTATTTAGAGGCTACTATAACCTTGAAGGATATCATTTTTAAGTCTAAAAATGAGACTCATCAAGTGAATAAGGATTGCCTAGTAGCGAAGTTTGAAGAGGCAATGCAATGACACTAGACATAAAAAACATGACACAAACAGAATTTGATAACTTCATGGCTAATTTAAAGGTAAACAATCCGAATTTATTCCAGTTTATCGTTGATTTTATCAATAAAAAAGTAACCGTTCAAGAAGTTGAAGCTTTCCAAAAGATGGAGCCTGAAGTGCAACAGTTATACATCAAGAATTACAAAGCGAGGACATAAGATGAATGAGTTAAATTTAACCAACACACAGGCACTTATCTTTTCCGTGTTAATCATTGGTTTGTTGATTTATTTAAACCATCGAGATCGTAAAAAAAGCGTCCAGATTGAGCGAGAAAATAGACAGATGAAAGAGACACCTAGCGAGGATTTAAGCCCTGATTATGGGCGTTATATTCAGCTTGCAGGGGTTAAGCCGTGGAGGTGATGATATGTTTGAAAAGATGATTGAGGAACTCAAAACAAAAATATTAGAAGCTATCGAGCGTTATCTAAAAAGCCGTGAGAAAGTACCGCCTAGAATGCTTAAGTTGATGAATAGAAGTGAAGTCAAGCAAGAGTTAAAAATCAGCGACAATACACTAAGTAAGTTTGAGAGATTGGGCTTACGGCGCTATCAACCGCCCGATGAAGATTCAAGAATTGTATTTTACTTAGTGGATGACATTCATAAATTTATGGGGGTGGAAGAATGCGAGTGATCGAGTTGATTTTATCAGCTGACAAATTAGCATTATTTGCCTTTCTAAAGTCTACCCCTACCCAAGTTTGGAAGAATGGAAATCACTATAAGTTTGTATACTACGAGCCAATAGGTGAGGGACTGACGGATTTTCGTTACAAAGGCTTATATGTAGCTATCCGAGACGAAAAGAGTGATAGGGAAGGATGGGAACTAGCTAGACCATTAGAAATTACCTTGGCTAGTCCTGAATTGCTGATGATCCTGAAAGATTTAGAGGTAAATAAATTGACAGAGCAACGGCAGGGGCTTGGAGTGGAGTTAAAAGGCTGGGTTTTTGACCTGATTTGTAATGGCATTTATACCAGGTATGAGACTTCACTTTTTGTCCGATTGCTATTTGTGAATGGTTACAGTTTTAGTCAGTTAGTGGATTTGTTTTCTACTATCGTCAAACGGAAAGAATTGGCCAGTTATTTCCTTGAAGTAGCGACAAAATTCTATAAGGAGGTGGCTTTTGAATAGTGAAGAAATTGTAACTAAAATTATCGAAGAGAATCAGCAACAAATACCGCCTACCGCGGTGGACTTGACCCAAGCAAGAGAGACCAACGAGGATAATAATAGTCTGAATCTAACACCGAAAACCAAAGGGAAAGGCTTTGCGGTTACCTTGGACAATCTTAAGAAGATTTTAAGTGGAGATAGCAAACTGAAGGGGGCGATACAGTACAATACATTCACTTATGAAATTGACGTGACAAAAGCAACAAAATTGAACGGTAGAACCTTAAGCGGAACCATTGACGACCTAATTATTAGAGAGATTAGGGCTTATATTGCTACAAAGTACAAGATAGATTATAAAAAAGGGGATATCGCTGATATTTTGGAGGTGGTGGCTGGTGAGCATAGCTACAACCCTTTAAAAGACTATCTGGAATCATGCGAAAGCGAATATAGAGAGTTAGTGAATCAGCGTGATCCCTTTGCTATTTTAAGGCATTATCTCAATATCAAAGATGATGAATATAACCGTATTATCATGGATTTGTTTTTCCGTGGTGCGGTTGCTAAGGTATTTGACCCCTCTATTAAGTTTGACTTTGTGCTGGACTTGACTGGAAGGCAGGGAGTAGGAAAGACCCAATTTTTTGAGGGACTATTCACTCACAAGTATTTTACAACCGTTGAAACTTTCACAGACAAAGACGATAAGGCTAGAATGGTTAGAAATTGGTGTGTATTTGATGATGAAATGGTGGCCAGTAAAAAGGCTAGTTTTTCAGAGTTGAAGAAGTTCATCACCGAAACCAAACTAGAGTATAGACCGCCTTATGCTTCCAGTGATAGACGACTACCCAAGAGTTTTATCATCGTGAGGGCAACTAATGATCATGATTATTTGAACGACTTAACAGGGGAAAGGCGCTTTCTTGTTGCTGAAGTACATAAGGATACCACTTATAAGGGCAGGAAGTGGACGGAAAAAGACCGCAGAGCTTTTTGGGGCGCTATGGTAGTAGCTTGGAAGTCTAACCAGTCTTTGACGCTGACAGACGAGCAGGAGAACCTGGTAAATGAGGTAAGAAGTAGGTACAAATTTGCTGATGAAACTCTTGAGGATTTGGAGCGTTATTTGGCTTTACCTTTTCCAAAAAACATGTACCATTACCCAGTTACAGATAGAACCAGGTATTACTATATTTACGACATGATGAACGAGGGCTATTTTAGAAATAGTAAAGGTGGAACTGTTGAACTTGATACAGATAAATATGGCGAATTGGTAGAACGTGACAAGATGACTATAAACCTATTTTTCCAAGAAGTCTATCTAACTGACAAAGCACCACCAAAGGATAAAGCAAAGGTTAAAAAGTATATGCAAAATAAAGAGGGATGGGAACACAAACGATCTTTGAAATTTGGAAAAAGCGTTAAACCTGGTTACTCAAAACATAAAAGGTAGTTAGGGTAGTCACTAACTCAAAAAATAACTACCTTTTAGAGGGGAGCTAGAGCCTTTAAATAAAAAGGATTTAGAAAAAGGGTAGTTTTTAAGTTTTTACTGACTACCCTATTAAACCCTTGATATTATTGACTTTTATGTTAAAAAGTAGTTATTTTACATTATTTATAAAGTAAATAGAATAAATAGATTAAAGGCGTTTATTATTTATTTTTTTTCGGAGCGAGGTGACTACCTGACTACGCATTTTCTAAACCCTTGTGGCTGTAAGGCAGAAGTGGTAGTCACTAGATATTCAAAAATGACTACTTTTTTTGAAATTGAGAGAATGATAGTTAAACAGAATTAAAAATCATGTCATAAATTAGCAAAAATTAATGCCTAAATACTCTTCTAATTTAACACATTGAAAAAATGTAAATTAAAAAACGCAAAATAGACCTACCCCCTTGATACAAAAGGGATTGAGGGAATCCTTTGAATTTAACAGAATAGAAGATATGTTAAATATATGACACTAAAAAAGAGAGGAAAAACAGATGAATCCGAACAAAGATTACACGCCATTTTTACAGGATAACTTTATTATTTTTGTCAAAAATGGTATAATAGAAATGAAAAAAATCCCAGACTTTGGAAGTGTAGTATTTACCAGTCAAGATGGTAATATTGTCCAGATTGAAACAACAATTAAAGAAAGATAGCTGACTAGAAAACTAGAGGCGTAACATTAAAGCTAAGCGGCTTTTTGTTACGTCTCTTTTTGCTTTTGGAAAGAGGAGAACAATGAGGAATAAAGATCCAGTAGACAATCGTAGGTAACAAGTACAATAAAAAAGAATAAAAGAAATAAGGAATAAAAACATGGAAACATTACAAACTATTGAAACAAAAGTAACTAAACTAATCGAACAAAACCAAAAAGATATTACAGAAGCTGAAGAAGAACTAATTAAGACAGGGCAAGTTATTTTAGAAGCACAGGCAGAGTTACTACAGGCTCAAAGAGAAATAAATGCCCAAAAGTATACAGAAGCAAAAACGAAACTATGGACAGCAGAGCAAACGAAAGAATTGTATGAAAAACAACTAGAGACAATAAGTAATCAGCCTGTAATTTCTTATGAAGAATATCATGAAATTATTGGTGATATTACAAAACTAGCTAATAAAGAGCAAGAGGACTGCTATACACAAGCTTGTGAAAAGTTGAAAGAAGTTGTGGCAATTGCTAATATTGCTGTAGAAAAGGCTAACAAAACTGATCAATTGCTTAAAAAAATAGAAGGTCAATTAACTAAGAATAGTGAATCATACAAGAAAAATAAAACAGGAGCATATCTGTTCTACTCAGGGATAGGCTATAACCCACAGAGAGCACTTTATAAACACAAAGAACAATTAGAAAGAATTATAGATAATTTTTCAAAATAAAGGAAAGGAAAGAAAACATGAACTTATTTAGTTATAAAAGAGACCTTGGAGAAATTATAGGAGAACTACAAGTAGGTGCTGAAAAAGAAAGAGAAGAACGACAAGAACAATATAACAAAATTAGAGAGCAGGAATTCGAAAGAGATTTAAAGGAACAAAGAGGATACGAGAGTTTAATAAAAGCGACAAGTATACACTTAGAGCAAGATAAAGAAAGAGCATATAATACTAAAGTGAAACAACTTACATCGGATGCAAAAAAAGAAATAGAAAAGAAGGTAGCGAAAGAAATTCATTATAAAACATCTGAAGAAAAGGCAGAAGATGATTGTTATCGTTCTCTGATAAAAGGAATAAATTTTGAAGAATAAAAAACATAAAAAATTAGGATAGGGGGGTATCCCCCTCCCACTAGGCGCTCGCGAGCTTCACGCCGTCACTGTACATTTTTTCTCGCGCCAAATCACAGAATTAAGTAATAATGAAATAAAATGTTAGGGCTTAGAAATATAAAAAAATGATATAATCGAGGTGTGGTAATTATGTATGAAAAAAGATGAAATTAAAAAATATTTAGACACAGATCTTGAATTTAATGTTAATGGCCGAGGTGCTTGTTTCTTATCTAGCATTTGTGTAGTTGGTTATGACTATGAAGGTCAGCAGTTTGATACAATTGATGAAGCTATGGAGGCTAAAGTTTTTGATGGTAAAAGTTTAGTGGATATATGGGATGAGGTTTTTCCACAAGTATCTTAAAATAAAAATATGTTCACATCATTTCAAGTGATGATAGAAGGAGCCTGAATGATGTTATATAACGACTTAATGGAATGTGATATACCGAGTTCATCCGATGAAATAGATGAAGTTCTTATTTCAGAGTCTAATCTTGAAGGATACAGTGATTTTTACAAAAATAATGAAGAATCAAAAATTTGGTGGATTGATAAGATAGATGTTAGAGGAGAGCTGTTGTTCAGTTTTGATCAGCAAAAAATTTATAATTTATTTCTTGATTATCCCCACAATATGACTGAAGAAGAAGTTAGAATTTTTGATAGCGAAAATCCGTTCTGGAGAGAATTTTTTCAATGAGTTGGGTAGTACGAAATGGAAGTAGACAACACAGAAACAGTTAAAAGAGCATATCATTTTTTGAAAAGTTACAAGTCGCTGAAGAAGTTAGCTAATCTTAGAGATACTCCAGGTGCATTTGAAATCAAAGCTATAGAGATGGTCAAAATGATAGACTCTTATAGTAGCAGCCTAGACGAAAAGAAACGTGATATATTTTATAATTTATTTATTGTTTCCCAAAAACAAAAGCATACTTTACAAGAACTATATAGATTACTGAATATTGATAAAACAGAGTATGATCGTCTCAAAAGTGAAATCTTACTAGATTTTGCTCATAGTTATAGGGAAGGAGCATTATTGACATATCACGATTAAAAACTACTGGTAGAATAAAATCCCTTAGAAACAAATCTAAGGGATTTTTGACTGGCCGATTTTATCAGCAATTTCAACTTTTAAAATTTCATTTTCAAACAATCTCATCCATCGTAAACTTGTTTTAACAGATAAAGCATCATACTCTTCATCAAAAGTACCCTTATCTTCAAAAAGACAAATTCCTTCAAAGGATTTGTTATCAACATCTGTAATTGTTACAACTTTATTGTTAAACTTTCTAAGTTCCATTTTTATTTTCCTTATTTTGTAGTAGCATAGTTTGTTATATTATTGGAATATCCTTAGCTTTTGCTAGTTTTATAGTATTATTATACTTCAATATTGGAGCTATTGCTAATGATTGAGAGAGTATTCTAGATATGCTATAATACTAGCAGGTAATAAAAAAAGCACGTTTGATCGTGCTAGTTTCTTGCCTGCTGAACTCATAAATGATACGCCCTTTTTAAGGGGCTTTTTTTGTGAACTTTTTTAGGAACTTTAAATGATTTGTAAGGTTCTCTAATGAATTGCGTTTTTTAAAAATTCGGCAACACTAGTTTTTTTAGAGAGCTAAAGTGATAAAGCAATATTCGTGAAATATTTTCTACCAATTTAAAATGAAGTAGGGGGAAGAAAATTTTCATATAAAATGATATAATGAAGAGTAGCTTTTTTATGGAGAGGAGGCCTAGAATGAATTTTCAACAATTATCTAATCTTCAATACTGGTCTAGTTTATTTTCCAGTCCTTGGAGTATTCTGATAAATGTGATTGATATTCTTATCGTTGCCTATATCTTATACCAATTTACAAAATCAATTGCAGGAACCAAGATTATGATCCTGGTTCGAGGTGTTTTAGTTTTTATCTTAGCTCAGATAGTGGCAAATACCCTAGGCCTGACAACTATTTCCTGGTTGATCAATCAATTGATTACTTACGGTGTTATCGCAGCGGTAGTTATTTTCTCTCCAGAAATTCGGACAGGTTTAGAGCGTTTGGGACGTGCGACTGATTTCTTTTCAAGTACACCAATGAGTTCAGAAGAACAGATGATTCAGGCCTTTGTCAAAGCGGTAGAATATATGAGCCCGCGTAAAATTGGAGCACTGGTCTCTGTTCAGCGTGTCAGAACCTTGCAGGAATATATTTCCACGGGGATTCCTTTAGATGCTAAAATTTCTGCAGAACTCTTAATCAATATCTTCATTCCAAACACACCTTTACATGATGGTGCAGTCATTATAAAAGGTGATCGAATAGCTGTAACATCTGCTTATCTTCCACTTACTGAAAACACTGGTATTTCTAAGGAGTTTGGAACGCGACACCGTGCAGCCATTGGTTTATCTGAAGTATCAGACGCCTTAACATTTGTTGTGTCAGAAGAAACTGGAGGCATTTCCATTACCTATAATGGTGTCTTTAAGCATGATTTAACGATGGAAGAATTTGAGGAAGAACTACGTCGTATCCTGATTCCGGAAAATTCACAAGAGCCAAGCTTAACAGAGCGTATATTAGGAGGCTGGAAGAATGAAAAAAAATAGTTTATATATCATCTCCTCACTCCTCTTTGCTTGCGTTTTATTTATCTACGCTACCTCTATTAATTACCAAAATAATAATAATGCAAGACCGGCTCGAACAGAAACCTATACCAATACGGTCGTAAATGTACCGATTGATATTCAGTACGATAGTGAGCAGTATTTTATTAGCGGTTTTAGTTCAGAAGTAACGGTATTTTTAACTGGATCCAATCGAGTGACCTTGGCTAGTGAGATGCAAGAAAGCACTCGTAAATTCAAGGTTATTGCAGATTTGACACAGGCGACAGAAGGAACCATTGAAGTTCCCTTGACCATTGAGAATCTTCCAAGCGGTTTAACAGCCCTAGCAACACCACAGAAAATCACCGTTAAAATTGGGAAGAAGGCAACACGGGATAATTTACCAGTCACTCCACAGATCGACACTGGTAAGGTTGATGAACGAATTCTCATCGATAGTGTGACCGTTTCAGACGAACGCGTTTCGGTTACTAGTGATATCGATACCTTATCTAAGATTGATAAGATTGTGGCTGTCTTACCAACGAGTGAAAAAATTACAGGAAATTATACAGGTTCAGTTCCCTTACAAGCTATTGATAAGAATGGAACAGTTTTACCAACGGTGATTACACCGTATGAAACAACCATGAAGATAACAACGAAACAAGCTAGATCAGCAAGTAGTTCTAGCTCATCAACGACTAGCTCATCTTCAACGAAATCTTCTACTACAGGGTCTGAAACCAAACCAGACTCTTCAAAGAAAGACTAAAAAATTAGAAAAGGATATAACATGGGTAAATATTTTGGAACGGACGGAGTCCGTGGAGAAGCAAACGTAGAATTAACACCAGAATTGGCTTTTAAACTTGGTCGCTTCGGAGGATATGTCCTCAGTCAACATACGACGGAAGCACCTAAGGTTTTTGTAGGACGTGACACACGTATTTCAGGTCAAATGCTTGAAGCAGCTTTGATTGCTGGCCTCCTTTCGGTCGGAATTCACGTTTATAAGCTTGGAGTTCTTGCAACACCAGCAGTAGCATATTTGGTGAAAACTGAAGGAGCGAGCGCAGGTGTCATGATTTCAGCTAGCCACAATCCAGCCCTTGATAACGGGATTAAATTCTTTGGTGGTGACGGCTTTAAACTTGACGATGATAAAGAAGCAGAAATCGAAGCCTTGCTAGATGCCAGTGAAGATACTCTCCCACGTCCAAGTGCAGAGGGCTTAGGTACGGTTGTTGACTACCCAGAAGGTTTACGTAAGTATGAATCCTATCTTGTTTCAACTGGAACTCCTCTTGAAGGGATGAAGGTTGCCTTGGACACTGCTAACGGAGCAGCTGCAACCAGTGCTCGTCAAATTTTTGCAGACCTAGGTGCTCAATTAACAGTTATCGGTGAAACACCAGATGGCCTTAACATCAACTTGAACGTTGGTTCAACTCATCCAGAAGCTTTGCAAGAACTTGTAAAAGAAAGCGGGTCAGCTATTGGTTTAGCCTTTGATGGTGATAGCGACCGTTTGATTGCTGTTGATGAAAATAGCGAAATTGTCGATGGTGACAAGATTATGTACATCATTGGGAAATACCTCTCTGAAAAAGGTCAATTGGCTCAAAACACGATTGTGACAACAGTTATGTCCAACCTCGGTTTCCATAAGGCCTTGGATCGTGAAGGAATCAATAAAGCAGTCACTGCTGTTGGAGACCGCTATGTAGTTGAAGAAATGAGAAAATCTGGCTACAATCTCGGAGGTGAGCAGTCAGGTCACGTTATCTTGATGGACTATAATACTACTGGTGATGGTCAGCTTTCAGCTGTTCAATTGACCAAGATCATGCAAGAAACAGGTAAGAGTTTGTCTCAATTGGCCTCAGAAGTGACAATTTACCCACAAAAATTGGTCAATATCCGTGTGGAAAATACCATGAAAGAAAAAGCTATGGAAGTTCCTGCTATCAAAGCTATTATCGAGAAGATGGAAGAAGAAATGGCAGGAAATGGTCGCATCCTCGTTCGCCCAAGTGGAACGGAGCCACTCTTGCGTGTCATGGCTGAAGCCCCAACCACTGAGGAAGTAGACTATTATGTAGACACTATTGCTGAAGTTGTTAAAACTGAGATTGGTATTTAGTAAATCTAGCAGAAAATAAAAAAATATGGTACAATGGCAACTATATTGTACCAATGGAGATGAAAATGAATTTAAAACGTGAACAAGAATTTGTCAGTCAGTATCACTTTGATGCGCGTAACTTTGAATGGGAAAATGAAAATGGAGCACCGGAAACTAAGGTAGATGTAAACTTCCAGTTGCTTCAGCATGATCAAGAAAATCAAGTTACCTCTTTAGTAGTTGTTTTGAGCTTTATGATTGTCTTTGATCGATTTGTCATTAGTGGAACGATTTCTCAAGTCAACCATGTTGAAGGTCGTATTATCGATCAACCGAGTGATTTTAGCCAAGAAGAGGTTGAGACCCTAGCTCGTCCATGTTTGGATATGCTTAATCGTTTGACTTATGAAGTAACAGAAATTGCCCTTGATTTACCGGGAATTAATTTGGAGTTTTAAGAAATGAAATTAGCGGTCATAACAGACTCATCTGCTTTTCTACAAGCGGAAACCTTGCGGAAAGAAGATTTATTTGTGCTAGACATTCCTGTGAATATCGATGGACAGGAGTATGTTGAAGGTGTAAATCTAACCGCTCAAGAATTTTATGAAAAAATGGCTTCAGCAAGCGAATTACCAAAAACGAGCCAACCAAGTATTGCCAAGTTGGATGAAATTTTATCATCATTAAAAGCTAAAGGCTATACACATGCCTTAGGTCTTTTCCTATCTTCTGGAATATCAGGATTTTACCAAAACATCCAGTATATGAAGGATGAATATGAAGGGTTAACCATTGCCTTTCCTGATACCCGTATTACAAGCGCTCCTCTAGGCTATATGGTTGAGAGTGTCTTGAAATGGGCAGAGCAAGGAGATGGCTTTGAGTCTATCTTAGATAAAGTAACTGAACAGATTGAAAATACCTCAGCCTTTATCATGGTGGATGATCTTGACCATCTAGTTAAGGGGGGACGACTCTCTAATGGCGCGGCTATTTTGGGGAATCTCCTAAGTATTAAGCCAATCCTATATTTCAATGACCAAGGTGTGATAGAAGTATATGAAAAGGTTCGTACAGAGAAAAAGGCTACAAAACGCTTAGTTGAAATTGTTAAAGAAGCAACAGCTAATGGGAATTACCAGATTACTGTCATTCACGGGAATGCTCCTCAAAAAGCAGCAGATTTGCGCCAGCTTTTAATCGATGGTGGAGTGGCTACAGATGTTTCAATTGCAACCTTCGGTAGTGTTATTGGGACTCACCTGGGAGAAGGAAGTATTGCTCTGGGATATACACCCATAATCTAGACTATTTTTCATGGACAGCTTATGTCCTTTGGATCTTAAAGTTGAACACGCCTGAAACCCTGTGTGAAAAAAATAGTTCTTCCAAGGAGTATCTACTCCTTGCTCAGACCTCCTATTTTCACTTTGTGTTCTTACAGGCTTTGTATCTTAGAAATTGAACACGGACTACCTGCCTCTTGAAAAAAGCTGCCTGTCTTGCCTTTCGTGGAAAGTCAGCGCTATTCCCTATTTTTCATGGGCAGCTAAGGTCCTTTGTATCTTAAATAGGAGTAGAGATTGAGATGAGTATTCGAGTAATTATTGCTGGTTTTAAGGGGAGAATGGGCCAATCTGCTTGTCAGATGGTTTTGTCTGATCCTGAACTTGAACTAGTAGCAGTATTGGATCCTTTCGAAACTGCAACAGAATGGCAGGGAATTCCAGTATTCAATGATAAGAATGACTTGGCAGGCTTTGAAGCAGATGTCTGGGTGGACTTTACAACACCAGCTGTTGCCTATGAGAATACCCGTTTTGCGCTTGAAAATGGCTTTGCACCTGTCGTTGGAACAACAGGTTTTACTAGTCAAGAGATTGAAGAACTAAAAGAATTTTCTCGTTCTAAAAACTTGGGTGGCTTGATTGCTCCTAACTTTGCCTTGGGTGCTGTCTTACTCATGCAATTTGCGGCACAAGCTGCAAAATACTTCCCAAATGTAGAGATTATTGAGCTTCACCATGACAAGAAAAAAGATGCCCCTAGCGGAACAGCTATCAAAACAGCGGAATTGATGGCAGAGGTTCGTGAGTCTATCCAACAAGGTGCTAGTGATGAGGAAGAACTCATCTCAGGTGCACGTGGAGCTAATTTTGATGGTATGCGTATCCATTCGGTCCGTTTGCCAGGTTTGGTAGCTCATCAGGAAGTTATATTTGGAAATCAAGGAGAAGGATTGACCCTACGTCATGACTCCTATGATCGTAGCTCCTTCATGACAGGGGTGAATTTGGGAATCAAAGAAGTTGTCAAGTGTCATGAGCTTGTCTATGGATTAGAACACTTATTATGAGATTAACACAAATGCCTTCTGAATTTCAGAAGGCTTTACCAGTATTAGAAAAAATTAAAGAAGCAGGCTTTGAAGCCTATTTTGTTGGAGGCTCTGTTAGGGATGCCCTACTCAATCGTCCCATCCATGATGTGGATATTGCGACTTCATCTTATCCAGAAGAGACCAAGCAGATTTTTCCACGGACAGCTGACATTGGCATTGAGCATGGAACCGTTTTGGTTTTAGACGGAGATGAAGAGTACGAAGTGACCACTTTTCGAACAGAAGATGTCTATGTAGACTACCGTAGACCAAGTTCAGTTTCTTTTGTTCGTTCGCTAGAAGAGGACCTCAAACGACGTGATTTCACAGTTAATGCCTTTGCCTTAGATGAGATGGGCGAAATCATTGATTTGTTTGATGGTCTCAAAGATTTAGAAAATCAAGTCCTGCGAGCGGTTGGTGTAGCTAGTGAACGTTTCAATGAAGACGCGCTACGCATCATGCGTGGATTTCGTTTTCAAGCTAGTCTCGGTTTTGAACTCGAGCAAGAAACATTTGAAGCGATGAAGACCTTAACGCCACTCTTAGAGAAAATCTCTGTGGAGCGCACCTTTGTCGAGTTTGATAAGCTTTTACTGGCTCCCTATTGGCGAGTAGGTTTATCTTCTATGATTGCAAGCAAAGCTTATGATTATCTTCCAGATATGGCTGGTAGTCAGGACAAACTCCAATCTTTGTTTGACTTAGAGGCTGATTTTACCTTTGAATCTTCTGAGCAAGCCTGGGCAGCACTTTTATGGGTTTTAGAAGTGGAAGATGCTCAACAATTTTTGAAACATTGGAAAACTTCGCGTCAATTTGCCAAGCAAGTTCAAGATTTACTTACGATCTTAGAACTTCGTGAAGAAGGAGAACTAAGCAAGCGCGATTGTTACCGCTTTGATCTAGATTTGCTTTTACAGGCTGAAAATCTTCGTCAGGCTCAAGGAAAAGAAGTCAATCCACAGGCCATCACAGAGACTTATCACAGCCTAACTATCCATGATAAGAAAGAAATTCAAATCAATGGTGGGATTTTGATCAAAGAATATGGCTATCAACCAGGACCAGAAATGGGTGAAATTTTAGCAGAGATTGAGTATGCTATTGTGGATGGAGATTTGGCAAATAACTTGGAAGCAATTCATGCCTACTTGAGGGAGAAAAAATGAGTGATTTTATTGTTGAAAAACTAAGTAAATCCGTTGGGGACAAGACCGTCTTTAAGGATATTTCCTTTATCATTCATGACTTGGACAGAATCGGTCTTATCGGCGTCAATGGAACTGGGAAAACAACCCTTTTAGATGTGCTTTCAGGAGTTTCTGGTTTTGATGGTGATGTTAGCCCATTTTCAGCAAAGAATGATTACAAAATTGGCTACTTGACTCAGGACCCAGATTTTGATGATAGCAAGACTGTCTTAGATACTGTTCTATCGAGTGATTTGAAAGAAATCCAGTTGATCCGTGAGTATGAATTGCTTATGCTCAACTACAGTGAGGACAAGCAGGCCCGTTTGGAACGTGTCATGGCCGAGATGGATTCCCTTCAAGCTTGGGAAATTGAGAGTCAGGTCAAGACCGTTCTCAGCAAGTTGGGAATTCAGGATTTATCAACTCCCGTTGGAGCCCTATCAGGTGGTTTGCGAAGACGGGTTCAGTTGGCGCAAGTCCTTCTGGGCAACCATGACCTCTTGTTACTAGATGAACCAACCAACCACTTGGATATTGCCACCATTGAGTGGCTGACCCTCTTCTTGAAAAATTCCAAGAAAACAGTGTTATTTATCACCCACGACCGTTACTTCCTAGATGCGCTTTCAACGAGAATTTTCGAATTGGACCGAGCTGGTTTGACAGAGTATCAAGGAAATTACCAAGACTATGTTCGTCTCAAGGCTGAACAGGATGAGCGCGACGCAGCTCTTCTTCACAAAAAGGAACAACTTTATAAGCAAGAATTGGCTTGGATGAGAAGACAACCACAAGCTCGTGCAACCAAGCAGCAGGCACGTATCAATCGATTCCATGACTTGAAAAAGGAGGTTTCTGATACTAGTGTTGAGACAGACTTAAGCATGAATTTTGAAACTAGCCGTATCGGAAAAAAAGTTATCGAGTTTAAGGATGTTTCCTTTGCCTATGACGACAAACAGATTCTGCAACATTTTAACCTTTTGGTTCAAGCCAAAGACCGTATCGGAATCGTTGGGGACAATGGTGTTGGTAAGTCAACTCTTCTCAATCTCATTGCGGGAAGTCTTGAGCCAACGGAAGGAGAGGTTATCATCGGTGAGACGGTTCGCATCGCCTATTTCTCTCAACAAATCGAAGGCTTGGATGAGAGTAAGCGGGTTATCAATTATCTGCAGGAAGTGGCAGAAGAGGTTAAGACCAGTAGTGGCTCTACGACTTCAATCGCTGAGTTACTAGAACAATTTCTCTTCCCACGCTCAACACACGGTACTTTGATTGAGAAGTTGTCTGGTGGTGAGAAAAAACGACTTTACCTCCTTAAACTACTCCTCGAAAAACCAAATGTTCTCCTCTTGGATGAGCCAACTAATGACCTAGACATTGCGACCTTAACTGTTCTAGAAAATTTCTTACAAGGTTTTGCAGGTCCAGTCTTGACCGTTAGTCACGACCGTTATTTCCTTGATAAGGTGGCGACTAAGATTCTTGCTTTTGAGAATGGCATCATACGTCCGTTCTTTGGCCACTATACCGACTACCTAGATGAAAAAGCCTTCGAAGCAGAAGCAACAAGTCAAGTTCAAAAGGCTGAGAAGGAAAAAGTCGTCAAAGTCCGTGAAGAGAAGAAACGAATGACCTACCAAGAAAAGCAAGAATGGGCAAGTATTGAAGGTGACATCGAAGCCTTGGAAAACCGTATCTCTGTCATTGAAGAGGAAATGCAGGCCAATGGCTCGGACTTTGGGAAGCTAGCTACTCTTCAAAAAGAGTTAGATGAAAAGAATGAAGTCTTGCTTGAAAAATATGAACGCTATGAATATTTAAGTGAGTTAACTTAATGGAAGAGAAAATCATCAAATGGAGCAGTAAGAAAATTATATGGACTATTCTTCTCTGCTTCCTTGAGTTAGCTTTTCTTCTTTGGATCCTATCTTTTATGATGACCTATCCCAAGGAGGCACCTGTGGGATTGGTGGCATTAAGACTCTTTGTCTTATTCTTAATCATCATTGTTGGATGGATTTTGTATGAACGTTTGCGACTTCTTTTTTCAGATAAAGAGTATTTGAAATGTACGGCCCAAGGTTTTTCCTATAAGCCACATCCTAAAAAAGATTGGCAGTTTTATTCCTGGGGGCAGGTAGAAACGTTTTCTCTTATGAGAATCAAGGGTGGTAGAAGTTCAAGGGATTTTTATACTATTGAAGTTCATTTTTATGACAAGAATTTTATAAAATCCAACTCTTTATGGAATCGTCTACGAAGTAGATTTTCGACTGCAAAGCAAACAAATGTTTTGAAAATCCCAATCTATTTGCTGGATGTCGGTTTACCGCGAAGAGTATTTGAAACCATGTCCTACTTTGAGCGAGAGTGGCGCATCCAACAAAATCGTCAACGCAATCAAAAATCTAAAAGCAAAAAGAAGAAATGATTTTATTAAGCGAGCAATAGTTATAGATCTGATTAGAAGCCTTGGACTCAGTTTCCAGGGTTTCTTTCTATTTCTCTTTTCTAAGATTTATGGTATAATAGGGAGTAAAAACTTAAAAAGAAAGAAATGCTATGAACTTAAAAGATTACATTGCAAGTATTGAAAATTATCCACAAGAAGGAATTACATTCCGTGATATCAGCCCCTTGATGGCCAACGGTAATGCCTACAGCTATGCTGTTCGTGAAATTGTTCAATATGCTACTGACAAAAAGATCGATATGATCGTAGGACCAGAAGCGCGTGGATTTATCGTTGGATGTCCGGTTGCTTTTGAGTTGGGAATTGGTTTTGCTCCTGTGCGTAAACCAGGAAAATTGCCACGCGAAGTCATTTCAGCTGACTACGAAAAAGAATATGGTGTTGATACTTTGACTATGCACGCAGATGCTATCAAACCAGGTCAACGTGTTCTGATCGTAGATGACCTTTTGGCAACAGGTGGTACTGTGAAAGCAACCATCGAAATGATTGAAAAACTTGGTGGTATCGTAGCTGGCTGTGCCTTCTTGATTGAGCTTGATGAGCTTAAAGGTCGCGAAGCTATCGGAGATTACGATTATAAAGTGCTTATGCATTATTAATGAAAAACAGTCCCTAGGGCTGTTTTCTCTTCATCTGATATAAAAAAAGGCTATATCTAGTTAGAGAAAAACTATAATTGAAAACTATATCTTCTTACAGTATAATAAAGGGAAGGACTTTCGTCAGCTGATTTTTTCATTTGATGACTGTATGTTCACTTGAGCCTAAACTTGATACAGTAAGGAGATTTCCATGCCGATTCGAATAGATAAAAAATTACCAGCAGTTGAGATTTTACGAACGGAAAATATTTTCGTCATGGATGACCAGCGGGCGGCTCATCAGGATATTCGACCACTGAAAATTCTGATTTTAAACTTGATGCCACAGAAGATGGTTACAGAGACTCAGCTTTTACGACATTTAGCTAATACTCCTTTGCAGTTAGATATTGATTTCTTATATATGGAAAGTCATCAGTCGAAAACAACTCGTTCTGAGCATATGGAGACTTTTTATAAGACCTTCTCGGAAGTTCAAGACCAGTATTTTGATGGCTTGATTATCACAGGAGCGCCGGTTGAGCATCTTCCTTTTGAAGAAGTGGACTATTGGGAGGAATTTACTCAGGTCATCGATTGGTCAAAGACACATGTCTTTTCAACCCTGCATATTTGCTGGGGAGCACAGGCTGGCCTCTACTATCGTTACGGTGTAGATAAACACCAGATGGCTCAAAAGCTTTCGGGAATTTATCCTCAGGATGTTTTAAAAGAAGGTCATCTTTTGCTGAGAGGTTTTGATGACTTGTATGTGTCTCCTCATTCTCGTCACACAGAAATTCTCAAAGAAGACATTGTAAATAAAACCAATCTAGAGATTTTAGCATCTGGAAAAGAGGTGGGAATCTCTATCCTTGCAAGCCGAGATTTAAGAGAAGTTTATAGCTTTGGGCATTTGGAGTATGATCGTGATACCCTAGCGAAAGAATATTTTAGAGATCTAGATGCTGGTTTAGATCCCCATATACCAGAAAATTATTTCAAAAATGACGACATCCATGAACTTCCTTGTATGCGTTGGAGTTCCTCAGCAGCTCTCTTTTTCAGTAACTGGGTAAATTATGCAGTTTACCAAGAAACGCCTTTTGAGTGGAAGAGTGCAGAAGAAGATGTCTCTCATTTTGGATATTTATAAGAGGAATTATGACATATTTAGATGCTTTCAAATCAGGGAACTTGGTGTTACCAAGTGCTCTGCTCTTAAACTACAATCAACTGTTCTCATCAAGCGATGACTTCTTAGTTTGGCAATTCTTTTACCTACAAAATACAACAGCCCTAGGGGAATTGTCCCCAAGTCAAATCGCAGAGAAAATTGGAAAGCAAGTCTTTGAAGTCAATCAGGCTATTTCACGTTTGACAGAAAAAGGCCTACTTCAATACAGAACCATTGAACTCAATGGTGAGATAGAAGTGATTTTTGATGCGACTTTAGCTTTAGAGCGCTTAGACCAACTTTTTGAAAAGCAAGAACCTAGCCAAGCACTACCCGCTAAAAATGATTTGAAAGACTTGGTGGAAACCTTCCAACAAGAGCTAGGTCGTCTCTTAAGTCCTTTTGAAATCGAAGATTTAGAAAAGAGTTTAAAAGAAGACGGAACCAGTGCGGACCTGATCAAAGAAGCCCTACGTGAGGCTGTTTTGAATGGAAAACCAAATTGGAAGTACATCCAAGCTATCCTAAGAAACTGGCGTCATGAAGGCATTAAGAGTGTAGTCCAGGTAGAGGCTAAGCGTCAGGAGAGAGAAGCGACTAATCCTCAAAATGTTCAAGTTTCTGCAGATTTTCAAAATGCTATGGATCTTTGGAAAGACTAATTTTAAGTATTGATAATAGAAAAAAATGCCTACAGGCTAGAAAGAAAATCTAGCTTGTGGGCATTTTTTGTGTGTTTTATACTCAATGAAAATCAAAGAGCAAACTAGGAAGCGAGCCGCAGGTTGCTCAAAACAATGTTTTGAGGTTGCAGATGGAAGCTGACGTGGTTTGAAGAGATTTTCGAAGAGTATTAATTGATTAGTTAGCCAGTCCCCATACACTAAGAGAGCGTTCTGTAACTGGGAAATCTCCATAACCTTCAGAATTAATCGTTACTTGGTCAGGATGGTTACCAAGCAAATCAACAAAGGTTTGGTCAGTCCATTCTTGACCGACGAACATGGTTTTAGAGTTTGCTTGGGCATTAGAAATCACGATGGCAAGTGGTGATTGATTTTCAGCTCCTGAACGGACCCAACCGATACAATTAGGGTCATCAAAGTAGTCTGTTTGCTCTCCATAAGCCAACTCTTTTCGAATAGCTAGCAAACGGTCAAGATCATCTTTGAAATCTTGCTGAGCATATTGACCAGAAATACCATAGTAGTCTCCATAAAATACACATGGAAGACCTTCTTGACGTAAGAGAATAAGAGCGTAGGCTGCTGGTTTAAACCATTCTTCAACAGTGGATTCAAGAGCCTGGCCACGTTGAGTATCATGGTTATCGACAAAGATTACAGCTCGATCTGGATTGAGTTGTACTAGACTATCCTCAAAGATGGTTGTCAAATCATAGTCTTCTCCAGCCTTGCTTGCTTCAAAGAGATTTTGGTGAAGGCGAACATCGACAAGGTCAAAGCGTTCTTCAATCTTTTCAAGGTAATCCAGATTTGCTTCCTTGTCTGGATTCCAGAATTCTCCAAAGACATAGAAATCTTGGCCATATTTTTCTTTGATATCGCGAATGAAGTTGCGCATAAAGAAAGAGTCTATGTGTTTGACTGCATCTAAACGGAAACCAGCTACACCAGTTGTTTCCATAAACCAATCTGCCCAATCGTAGATATTATTTATCACTTCAGGATGTTTGAAATCTAGATCGGCATACATGAGATAGTCGTAATTGCCATTCTCATTGTCGACTAATTCTTCATGAGCCCAGCCTTTGTTGTCTCCCTGTATCAGATAGATCCCAGATTTATGGCGTTTAGCATCATAGTCAGTTCCAGTAAAGTGGTACCAGTGCCAGTGGAAGTCATTGTAGGTGTTTTGTCGTCCGTCAAAGGTAAAACCAGTCCAGCCATTGATGGTAAAAGGTTCTCCTAGTTCCACAGTTCGATCTTCTGGATCCACTTCTATTACTTGGAAAGATTCTAAATGGTCAGCGGCTGCCTTATGATTTAAGACGATATCAGCCATTGGTTGAATCCCATGAAATTTTAAAGTTTGGATGGCATGAAGATAGTCTTCTTTAAAGCCATACTTGGTACGTACAGTACCCTTCTGATTAAATTCTCCAAGGTCAAACAAGTCATAGACGCCATAGCCAACATCTTTTTCATTTGTTGCTTTAAAAGCAGGGGGCATCCAAATGTGACTAATGCCTAAGTTGGCTAGATGTTCAGCGTCGTCAGCTAGGCGTGTCCAGTGATTTCCATCGTGGGGGAGATACCACTCAAAATATTGCATTAGGGTTTGATTCTTCATAGTTGATCCTCTTACTTACAGTGATGAGAATTATTGTAGCATAAAGCCAAAGAATATGCAAACGTTTGCGTTATAATTAAACTCTTTGAATTTTATGTCTATTTTTCAACTAGAAGTGTTGAAATACTATAAAAGAAAAATAGCAGGACTGATGGGAGGAAAAATTCTCTCAGATAGGGTAGGATGATGGATGAATCAATAGTTTCTATTTTGTGAATTGTCACAAAATTTGTTATAATAGTATTTATGAATAAAGTATTCGTCAGTAGACGTGTTGAAAAAAAAATAAACCAAGGTCTAGTACTTTTGGAGGAAATTGATTTTTCAGAACTATCTGAAACTGATCAAGAAGTTGAGTTATTTAGTCAAAACAAGCAGTTTTTGGGCATGGCTTATTTATCTCGTCAAAATAAGGGGATTGGTTGGTTTGTAACGAACCAGAAGCTTTCTTTTAACCAAAAATTCTTTGAAAGTTTGTTTGAAAAAGCCAAACAAAAACGTTCTTCTTACTATCAAGATGAGTTGACAACTGCCTTTCGTTTGTTTAATCAAGAAGGCGATGGCTTTGGTGGAATGACTTTGGATCTCTATGGAGATTATGTTGTTTTTTCATGGTATAACTCCTATATCTATGGACTTCGCCAAGAGATCTTAGCAGCCTTTGTTCAGGTTTTCCCTGAAGTCTTAGGTGCCTATGAAAAGATTCGTTTTAAAGGTCTAGACTATGAGTCTGCCCATATCTATGGTCAAGAAGCACCAGAAAATTTTACAGTTCTTGAGAATGGCGTCCTCTATCAAGTCTTTATGAATGACGGTCTTATGACAGGCATCTTCTTGGACCAACATGAAGTGCGTGGTAGCTTGGTTGATGGTTTAGCTATGGGGAAGTCCTTGCTTAATATGTTTTCTTACACAGCAGCTTTCTCAGTTGCTGCAGCAATGGGAGGAGCTAGTGAAACAACCTCTGTAGACCTAGCCAAACGTTCCAGAGAACTGTCAGAAGCTCATTTTCATGCCAATGGACTCAGTCTTGACAGTCATCGTTTCATTGTTATGGATGTCTTTGAATACTTTAAATACGCTAAACGTAAGGTTTTATCTTATGATGTGATCGTTCTTGATCCACCTAGCTTTGCCCGTAATAAAAAGCAAACTTTCTCTGTAGCTAAGGACTATCACAAGTTGATTTCCCAGAGTTTAGAGATTTTAAATCCGGGAGGTATGATCATTGCTAGCACCAATGCTGCCAATGTTTCCCGTCAAAAATTTATAGAACAAATCGACAAAGGATTTGCAGGAAGAAAGTACCAGGTTCTTAATAAATATGGACTTCCAGCAGACTTTGTCTACAATGAAAAAGATGAAAGTAGTAATTACCTTAAGGTGATTAGCATGAAGGTAACTAAATGAAATTAGTCGTTTCAGTAATGCCAAAGAGTTTAGAAGAGGCGCAAGGAATCGATGCCATGCGGTATATCGATGCTGATATCATTGAGTGGCGTGCCGACTTCCTACCAAAGGAAGCTATTTTACAGGTAGCTCCTGCTATTTTTGAAAAATTTGCAGGTCGCGAACTCCTCTTCACCCTACGTACTCGTGCTGAGGGAGGCGAGATCGATTTGGATTCGGCGGAGTATGTACAAATTATCAAAGATGTAGCTCAACTCTATCAACCTGAATATATCGATTTTGAGTATTTTTCTCACAAGGATGTTTTTGAAGAAATGCTTGATTTTCCAAATCTAGTCTTGAGTTATCATAATTTCCAAGAAACTCCAGAGAATATGATGGAAATCTTATCCGAGCTAACCAGCCTAACGCCAAAAGTGGTTAAAGTATCGGTTATGGCTCATACAGAACAAGATGTATTGGACCTTATGAACTTTACGCGTGGCTTTAAAACACTGAACCCAGAACAAGAATATGTGACGATTTCTATGGGGAAAATGGGTAAGGTTTCTCGTATCACTTCAGATGTGACGGGTTCTAGCTGGTCTTTTGCAAGTCTGGACGAAGCCAGTGCTCCAGGACAGATTTCTCTATCTAGCATGAAAAAAATTCGGGAGATACTAAATGAAGATTGATGGCTACACACGTTTAGCAGCTGTAGTCGCCAATCCTATCAAACACTCCATTTCACCCTTCATTCACAATCAAGCTTTTGAGGCAACCAATATCAATGGGGTTTATCTTGCTTGGGAGGTAGAAGGAACTGACTTGGCAGAAACAGTTGCCAACATTCGTCGTTTCCAGATGTTTGGAATCAATCTTTCTATGCCCTACAAGGAACAGGTGATTCCTTATTTGGATCAATTGAGTGAAGAAGCTCGTTTGATTAGTGCTGTCAATACAGTGGTGAATCGAGAGGGAACTTTAATTGGATATAACACAGATGGCAAGGGATTCTTTAAGAGCTTGCCTTCTTTTAAAATATCTGGGAAAAGAATGGTCTTGTTAGGAGCAGGCGGTGCAGCCAAGGCAATTTTGGCGCAGGCAATCTTGGATGGAGTCAGTCAGGTTTCTGTCTTTGTACGTTCGGCTTCAATAGAAAAAACAAGACCTTACTTAGAAAAACTGCAAAATGAAACAGGGTTTAAAGCAGATTTATTTGCTTTAGAAGATGTTTCTGAACTGCAAGCAAGGATAACTGATTCGGATTTACTGGTAAATGCGACTAGTGTTGGTATGGATGGAGTATCTCTGCCAATCTCAGCAAGTATCCTTTTACCAGAGAGGCTCTTGGTAGCTGATGTGATTTATCAACCCTTTGAAACACCATTTTTTAAGTGGGCAAGAAACCAGGGCAATCACGCTGTTAATGGCCTAGGCATGTTGCTTTACCAAGCTGCGGAAGCTTTTCAGTTATGGACAGGTAAGGAAATGCCAACCGATCAAATCTGGGAATTACTAAAACAAAAGTATCAAAAATGAAAAAAGGAGAACTGCTATGAAAATCAGAATAGACCTTCCCCACCATCCTTATGATATTCAGATTGAAAAAGGATGCTTGTCTCAAGCAGGAAAATGGTTGCGGGAACTTTGGCAACCGCAAAAAGTCGTTATCATTACCGATAACCATGTGGCCTCTCTCTATGCAGAAAAAGTTAAATTGAGCCTAGAGGATGCTGGTTTTCAAGTGGCAGTTTTTGACTTTCTAGAGGGTGAAGAGCGAAAAAATCTAACCACAGTTCAAAAGGCTTATGAATTTCTAGTTAAGCAGGACTTGACTCGTAGCGATGGTATCGTAGCTCTAGGTGGTGGAGTTGTTGGTGATTTGGCTGGCTTTGTAGCCTCAACTTACATGCGAGGTATTCACTTTGTTCAAATTCCGACCAGTTTGACTGCTCAAGTGGACTCTTCAATCGGTGGTAAGACAGGAGTGAATACTCCTTTTGCTAAGAATATGGTGGGAACTTTTGCCCAACCAGACAGCGTTTTGATTGATCCAACCGTTCTTGAAACCTTAGGTAAGAGAGAATTGATTGAAGGAATGGGTGAAGTCATCAAGTATGGCTTAATTGAAGATCCAGAACTCTGGGACTTGTTATCTGAAATGGATGGTTCTGTAGAGAGTATTTTGGAGCATTCAGAAAGTTTGATTGAGCATTCTTGCCAGGTGAAGCGTAAGATGGTAGTTGAGGACGAATTGGACAATGGCATTCGTTTGTATCTCAACTTTGGTCATACAATTGGCCATGCTATTGAAGCAACTGCTGGTTATGGACGTGTTATGCATGGTGAGGCAGTAGCGATGGGAATGGTTCAGGTTTCTAAGGTAGCCGAACAAAAAGGCCTTATGCCAGCTGGAATCACTCAGTCTATCCGAGAAATGTGTCAGAAATTTGGACTTCCTGTGGATTATGAAAACTGGGATGTTGATAAGCTGTATCAGGCTTTGACTCACGATAAAAAAGCGCGTGGGAATACCATGAAATTAGTTTTGGTGCCAGAACTTGGTTCAGCCACCATTCACCCAGTTTCTCTTGAAGAAATGAAAGATTACTTGGTAAAATAAGGAGAATGTATGAGATATTTAACAGCAGGAGAATCACACGGTCCTCGTCTGACAGCAATTATTGAAGGAATCCCAGCAGGCCTTCCTTTGACTGCCGAGGATATCAATGAGGATCTCAAACGTCGTCAAGGTGGCTACGGCCGTGGTGGCCGCATGAAGATTGAGAGTGATCAGGTTGTCTTTACTTCTGGCGTTCGCCACGGGAAGACGACAGGGGCTCCCATTACCATGGATGTCATTAACAAAGACCACCAAAAATGGCTAGATATCATGTCTGCCGAGGATATTGAAGATAAACTTAAAAGTAAACGAAAAATCACTCATCCTCGCCCAGGTCACGCAGACTTGGTTGGGGGCATCAAATACCGCTTTGATGATTTGCGAAATTCCCTAGAACGTTCATCTGCTCGTGAAACGACTATGCGAGTAGCAGTCGGGGCTGTGGCCAAGCGTTTATTGGCTGAGCTTGATATAGAAATTGCTAACCATGTTATTGTTTTTGGTGGTAAGGAAATCGATGTTCCAGAAAACTTGACAGTCGCAGAGATTAAGAAACTGGCTGCCCAGTCAGAAGTTTCTATCGTTAACCAAGAACGTGAGCAGGAAATCAAGGACTATATTGACCAAATCAAACGCGATGGTGATACCATCGGTGGTGTTGTCGAAACGGTTGTCGGTGGCGTTCCAGTAGGTCTTGGTTCCTACGTCCAATGGGATTGCAAACTAGATGCAAGATTAGCTCAAGCGGTTGTCTCCATCAATGCCTTTAAGGGTGTGGAGTTTGGACTAGGCTTTAAAGCAGGTTATCTCAAGGGTAGCCAAGTCATGGATGAAATCCTCTGGTCACCAGAAGATGGCTATACTCGTCGTACCAATAATCTTGGAGGTTTCGAAGGTGGTATGACCAATGGTCAACCGATTATTGTTCGTGGGGTTATGAAACCTATCCCGACCCTCTATAAACCATTGATGAGCGTTGATATTGGAACCCATGAACCTTATAAAGCAACGGTGGAGAGAAGTGATCCAACCGCTCTTCCAGCGGCTGGTGTCGTTATGGAAGCAGTCGTAGCAACGGTCTTGGCCCAAGAAATTCTAGAGAAATTCTCCTCAGATAATCTGGAAGAATTAAAAGAAGCTGTTGCAAAACATCGGGAGTATACAAAGAATTATTAAGGAGTTCTTATGGCAAAAACCATCTATATTGCAGGACTAGGTTTGATTGGTGCTTCCATGGCACTGGGAATCAAGAGGGATCATCCTGATTATGAAATTTTAGGATACAATCGCAGTCAGGCATCTAGAGATATTGCCTTGGAGCGAGGAATGATTGATCGTGCGACGGATGATTTTGCCAGTTTTGCTCCACTTGCAGACGTCATCATTCTTACCCTGCCAATTAAGCAAACCATTACTTTTTTACAAGATTTGGCAACTTTGAATTTGAAAGAAGGTGTCATTATTTCCGATGCTGGATCGACCAAGTCAGCTATCGTGGCTACAGCTGAGAACAGTTTTGCTGATAAACCTGTTCGCTTTGTAGGGGCTCATCCTATGGCAGGGAGTCATAAGACAGGCGCAGCCTCTGCCGATGTTAATCTTTTTGAAAATGCCTACTATATCTTCACACCTTCGAGCCTAACGACTCCAGATACGCTTGAAGAAATGAAAGACTTGCTGTCAGGTTTGCACGCTCGTTTCATTGAAATCGATGCTGAAGAGCATGACAGAGTGACTTCTCAGATCAGCCATTTTCCGCATATTTTAGCATCAGGTTTAATGGAACAAACTGCCAACTATGCTGAAGAGCATGAAATGGCACGACGTTTTGCGGCCGGTGGTTTTCGTGATATGACTCGGATTGCCGAAAGTGAGCCAGGCATGTGGACTTCTATCCTCTTATCCAATCGAGAGACTATTATTGAACGCATCGAGGATTTTAAGCGACGTTTAGACGAGGTTGGACAAGCTATTAGTAAGGGTGACGAAAACCAAATCTGGAACTTTTTTAATCAAGCGCGTGAGCAACGCCAAGCTATGGAAATCCATAAACGTGGTGGTGTAGATAGCTCATTTGACCTCTATGTAGACGTTCCCGATGAGGAAGATGTTATCTTGCGCATCTTGGAATTGCTACGAGGAACTTCCTTGGTCAATATCCATATCAATGAGGAAAACCGTGAAGATATTCACGGGATTCTGCAAATTTCCTTTAAGAATGCTCAGGATTTAAAACGAGCTGAGCAAGTCATTACAGAAAATACTGATTACACAGTCGTAATAAAATAAGGAGGATAATCATGTCAAATATTTATGATAGTGCAAATGCACTTAGTCGTGGACTACGCGAATTGCCTGAATACAAGGCGGTTAAAGAAGCTAGAGATGCTATCCAAGCAGATGCAGAAGCTAGCAAAATCTTTGCGGATTATATTGCTTTTCAGCATGAAATCCAAGTCATGGCCCAAACTGGTCAAATGCCCGACGCTTCTTTCCAAGAAAAAATGGAATCCTTTGGTAAGTTGATTCAAGGCAATGCTCTCTTGTCAGCCTTCTTTGCCAAACAGCAACAACTTTCTATTTATCTATCTGATATTGAAAAAATTGTTTTTGAACCAATTTCAGAATTGCTAAAATAAAAAATTTATTTTGTTTATGATTTATCGTTATTTTCTCAATCGTATTTTTATTATTGGTAACTACTGTATAAGCTAGAATTATTAGCCTGATCTGTTTAATAATGACTGTGGGAATGATTGTCTTTACTAATAAACAAAATGAAAATAAATTTGAAAGTTTCTAACTATAGAGCTGAGTTAATTGGAGCAGAGAAAGATGCAAAGTTTATCCCTAAAATCAATTTAACTGATTAGTCTTGTGGGGGATCTCCTATGAAAAAGTTAATTTTACTCTTAATTATCCCTTTATTCTTTTTTATGCCGCTAGTGGCGGCTAATATAGCTGTTCCAGATCGGCCTTTAAATGGGATATACGATCCTAATGGTTATTTAACCACTAGTGTTGCAGAAACGTTAGAGAGTATGAATGCTGGAAGCGAAACTCAAGTAGGTATTTACATTGTAGATACTCTGGACGGTTCCAGTATCGAAGAGGTAGCCAACGAGGTTGCACGCAAATGGAAAATTGGGAAACAAGATTCCAACAGTGGAATTTTAATCGCTATTGCTATAAAGGATAGGAAGTTTCGTATTGAAACATCCAACGAAGCAGCAATTTGGCTTACTGACTCGAAGGCTAGTTCTTTACTAAATGATTCGAAGCCTTACATGAAAGAAGGGAAATATACTGATGCTCTTAACAGAATTCTAGTAGGTATCTCTAAAGCCGAATCAGGAAAAGCTGAAATCATAAACAAGAAAGAGAATAAGAATAGTTGGCTTCCAAAAATCTATGAAAAATCATTAAAAAATAATGAAGGCCTTAGTAAGTATTTCGATTACATTCCGTTTCCGATATTGTTCTATCTAATATTCTTTCTTTTACTGAGTTTAGTAACGTGGTTCAGGTATTTCAAAAGATGTCGCTTTTCTAAGTATGAGTATGAGGGAAAGGGGAAGCTGTATCCAGATTTTCCTAACTTTGTACCTAACGATACATGGACTGAAGAACGTGAATCGGACTATAAAAAAATAAGCGTTTAATTAGGTCTCAATATAACTACACAGGATATAACAAACTCTATCCAGATTCAAAAGGTTTTTTACCTAATGATACTTGGACTAGATTACTGATAGAAGAATACTACGCAGAAGTTAAAAGAAAGCAACTAGATAGGCTGAACCGCTCTCAATACTCTTATAATGGGAAGGGGAAACTCTATCCAAACGATAAAGATTTTGTGAAGAATGCTTCTTGGACTTCCGAGCTCAAAAAAAGCTACTTTGCTTCACAAAGAGTACAGTCAAGTTCTTATGGTAGATTAGATTCTTCTACATCTAGATATGATACTAGTAGTTCTAGTTCATCTTGGTCTTCAGATGATTGGGATGGCGGAGGATTTGATGGTGGTGGCTCTTCAGATAGCTGGTAAATTGAAAGTGAAAAAGAATTGCTATTAACAAACTTCAGGTTGAAATAAATCAAAAAGGTAAAAGTGTATTGAAAAAATATTATTAACTATCATAAAGTCAGGAATTTTTAAGAAATTTCTGACTTTTTATGATAAAATAAGAAAAAGTATTGTCAGTATGAGGTCTAGCATGAAGTTAAAAACAAACATTAACCATTTGAATGGTAGTATTCGAGTGCCAGGAGATAAGTCTATCAGTCATCGCTCTATCATTTTTGGGAGTTTGGCTGAAGGTGAGACTAAGGTTTATGATATTTTACGTGGTGAAGATGTCCTATCAACCATGCAAGTATTTCGTGACCTAGGCGTTGAGATAGAGGACAAAGACGGTGTCGTTATCATACAAGGTGTTGGCATGTATGGATTGAAAGCCCCTAAGAACGCTCTCGATATGGGAAATTCTGGGACCTCTATTCGTTTGATTTCAGGCGTCCTTGCTGGTGCAGACTTTGAAGTAGAGATGTTTGGAGATGACAGTCTTTCCAAACGTCCTATGGACCGTGTGACCCTTCCTTTGAAAAAAATGGGAGTTAGCATTTCTGGTCAGACAGAGCGAGACTTGCCACCTTTGCACTTAAAAGGAACGAAAAATTTAACACCTATTCATTATGAATTGCCAATTGCCTCTGCTCAAGTCAAGTCAGCCTTGATTTTTGCAGCTTTGCAGGCTCAGGGTCAGTCTGTCATCATTGAGAAGGAGTGCACTCGTAATCATACAGAAGATATGTTGCGTCAATTTGGTGGAGACTTGAGTGTCGATGGTAAGAAAATCACTGTCCAGGGACCACAAAAACTAAGTGGGCAAACGGTTGTCGTACCTGGAGATATTTCGAGTGCAGCCTTTTGGTTGGTCGCAGGTCTGATTGTGCCGGATTCTCGTGTGGTACTTAAGAATGTCGGTATTAACGAAACACGTACAGGGATTATTGATGTTATCCGTGCTATGGGTGGCAAATTAGAGATTACTGATATTGATCCAATTGCTAAGTCTGCAACCTTGACTGTTGAAACTTCAGATTTGAAGGGAACAGAAATTGGTGGAGCTTTGATTCCACGTTTAATTGATGAATTACCAATTATTGCTCTCCTAGCTACCCAAGCTCAAGGGCAAACGGTCATCAAAGATGCAGAAGAACTCAAGGTTAAAGAAACTGACCGTATTCAAGTTGTCGCAGACGCTTTAAATAGCATGGGAGCAGCTATTACTCCTACAGCAGACGGCATGATTATCAAAGGGAAATCTGCCCTCCATGGAGCCAGAGTCAACACCTTTGGAGACCACCGTATCGGTATGATGACAGCCATTGCAGCGCTTTTAGTGGCAGATGGAGAAGTTGAATTGGATCGTGCAGAAGCCATTAATACTAGCTACCCAAGCTTCTTTGATGATTTGGAGACTTTGATTCATGGCTAAGGTTTTACTTGGATTTATGGGGGCAGGAAAATCAACTATTGCTAGAGGATTAAATCCTGACTTTGTAGACATGGATGCCTTGCTTGGAGACCGACTGGGGATGCCAATTGCTCGTTTCTTTGAAGAAAAAGGAGAAGCAGCCTTCCGTCAAGTAGAAGAAGAAGTTTTGGCTGACCTACTAAAAACGGACCAAGTCGTGTCTACTGGTGGTGGAGTGGTCATTTCTCAGAAAAATCGTGACTTGCTCAAGCAAAATCCAGACAACATCTATCTTAAAGCAGATTTTGAGACCCTTTACCAGCGAATTGCAGATGATAAGGACAATCAACGCCCGCTATTTCTAAAAAATAGTAAGGGAGATTTGGCTGTAATTTTTAATGAAAGACAGGCTTGGTATGAGGAAGTGGCTAGTAAAGTTATCGATGTGTCCAAGCTAAGCCCGGAGGAAATTATAGAGGAATTGATATGAAAATTGCCTATCTAGGTCCCAAAGGATCTTTTTCGCACCATGTTGTGCAGACGGCTTTTCCTCATGAGGAACTGGAGCCATTTTCAAATATTACAGACGTTATCAAGGCCTATGAACAAGGTTTGGTAGACTATTCAGTAGTGCCAGTTGAAAATTCTATTGAAGGTAGTGTTCATGAGACCTTAGACTATCTTTTCCATCAAGCTCGCATTCAAGCTGTGGCAGAGATTGTTCAGCCAATCCATCAACAGCTGATGGCGGTACCAGGAC
Organism: Streptococcus oralis; assembly: GCF_964238205.1. Taxonomy (GTDB): domain Bacteria; phylum Bacillota; class Bacilli; order Lactobacillales; family Streptococcaceae; genus Streptococcus; species Streptococcus oralis_CZ. Next base: position 141,198 of record NZ_CAXSLF010000003.1, on the reverse strand, counting down.
AGTCTAAAATAGAGAAAATCTTTTCTCATCCGCAGGCATTAGCCCAAGGGAAGAAATTTATTGACGAGCATTTTCCAGATGCTCAACTAGAAGTCACTGCCAGTACAGCCTACGCTGCGCGCTATGTTTCCGAACACCCTGATCAACCATTTGCGGCCATTGCCCCAAGAAGTTCTGCAGAGGAATATGGTTTAGAACTGATTGCTCAAGATATTCAAGAGATGGAAGCCAATTTTACTCGTTTTTGGGTTTTGGGACCTAAATTACCACAAATCCCCTTGAGTCCAGGTTCTGAAAAGATGAGTCTAGCTTTGACCTTGCCAGATAATCTTCCAGGTGCATTATACAAAGCACTTTCTACCTTTGCATGGCGCGGGATTGACTTGACTAAAATTGAGAGTCGTCCCCTAAAAACAGCCTTGGGCGAATACTTTTTTATCATTGATGTCGCTTATACTGATAAAGAACTGGTCCACTTTGCTCAAAAAGAACTAGAAACGATTGGAATCCAGTATAAAGTACTAGGTGCTTATCCTATCTATACCATACAGGATAAAGGAAAGGAGAAGGAATGACTAGAGAGAATCCTTTGACACACCATGAAAAACTGAGATATGACTATCTTTTGAAAAATATTCATTATTTGAATGAAAAAGAAAAGAGAGAATTTGACTTTTTACATGCTAAGTTAGAAGGTCAAAAAGGTACAGAGGAAGTTTTCAATCCAGAAGCCAAAGAACAACTTCTTTCAGACTCTGGTATCGACCTGCCAACCTATGCTAATCGTAGCCGTTCTAGTCGCCGTAGTGGCGGGGCTCAACTGGAAACGAAGGTTCCAAAAGCTAAGAAGCAAAAGAAAAAAAGAGGTTTTCGTTTTAAACGCTTATTTGCTTGGTTAGGGATGTTATTCCTTTGTGTAGCAGTTGGAATGATCGTTATGTTCTTAAAGGGATTCCAATCGGCGAATCCTAATAGCTCAAATGGGCCCAAAGATGCCAAAGCTGCTCAGGTTGAAGTCTTCAATGGACAAGATACGCGTGATGGGGTTAATATTCTTATTTTGGGTACGGATGGACGTATCGGACAGAATAGTGCAGAAACACGGACAGATTCCATTATGGTTCTGAATGTAAGTGGCAAAGATAAAAAATTGAAGCTCGTTAGCTTTATGCGTGATAACTTGGTCTATATTGATGGATATAGCCAAGTCATCAATGGTCAAAAACAGACCGACCATAAATTAAACTTAGCCTACGAATTAGGGGAACAAGAAGGTAAACAAGGAGCTGAAATGGTCCGCAAGGTCCTCAAGGATAATTTTGATCTAGACATCAAATATTATGCCCTTGTCGATTTCCAAGCCTTTGCGACAGCCATTGATACGCTTTTCCCTGATGGTGTGACCATTGATGCTCAGTTTTCAACTCTAAACGGGGTCCCAGTTACAGAAGCGACTGTAGGAGATGACTTGCACGCAACGGAAACTGAGTCACCGACTCAAACCATTCGAGCTGGGAAACAACAGATGAATGGTTCGACTCTTCTCAACTATGCACGTTTCCGTGATGATGATGAAGGGGACTATGGCCGTACTCGTAGACAGCAACAAGTCATGACTGCTGTTTTACAACAAATTAAAGATCCGACAAAACTTTTCACTGGTTCGGAAGCTCTTGGTAAAGTATTCGCCATGACCTCTACAAACCTTCCATATACTTTCTTATTGACCAATGGCTTATCAGTCCTTGAAGGTGCGCAGAATGGTATTGAAAGATTGACAGTTCCAGAACTTGGAGACTGGGTAGACGACTTTGATGTATACGGTGGTCAATCCCTTCGAGTGGACCAAAAAGCTTATCAAAATAAATTGGCCCAGATGGGATTTAGATAAAATGTAAAATGAATCAGAGCTTAAGATACCTATGAAAATAGGTATCTTGGGCTTTGATTTTTCACATGGTCAGATGGATTTATAAACTATTTTTATGGTATAATAGAATGATGTATTCTATAGAAGAGGAAGAGAATAAGATGAGTGATTTAAAGGCAATTCAAGCTCGTAGCCTAGAGATGGCTGAATATTTTGTCGCCTTTTGTAAAGAACACGATTTGCTCTGTTATTTGTGTGGTGGAGGAGCTATTGGAGCTCTACGAAATAAAGGTTTTATTCCTTGGGATGATGATTTAGACTTCTTTATGCCCCGCAAGGATTATGAAAAATTAGCAGAGTTATGGCCTCGTTATGCGGATGAGCGTTACTTCTTATCAAAAAGTGATAGAGACTTTGTTGACCGCAACCTCTTTATCACTATTCGAGACAAGGAAACAACTTGCATAAAGCCTTACCAACAAGATTTGGACCTCCCACATGGCTTGGCTCTGGATGTTCTTCCCTTGGACTACTACCCTAAAAATCCAGCTGAACGTAAGAAACAGGTACGTTGGGCTTTGATTTATTCTCTCTTTTGTGCCCAAACCATTCCAGAAAATCATGGAGCTCTCATGAAATGGGGAAGCACGATTTTATTAGGATTAACTCCTAAAGCCCTTCGTTATCGTATTTGGAAAAAGGCTGAGAAAGAAATGACCAAGTATGGACCCGCTGAAAGTGATGGCATCACAGAATTATGTTCAGGGCCAGGATACATGAAGAAGAAGTATCCAATTCAGGCCTTTGAAGATAGCATTTTCTTACCATTCGAAGGAACAGAAATGCCTATTCCAGTTGGTTATGATGCCTATCTCAGTACAGCTTTTGGTGACTACATGACACCACCACCAGCTGACAAGCAAGTGCCTCACCACGATGCCCTTATAGCAGATATGGATAAGAGCTATACAGAATATAAGGGAGAATATGTTGGATAAGAAGAAAATTTTATTTTTTATGTGGTCCTTCTCTCTAGGCGGAGGTGCCGAAAAAATCCTTTCTACGATTGTTTCAAACTTGGATCCGGAAAAGTATGATATTGATATCCTTGAAATGGAACATTTTGATAAAGGATACGAACCTGTGCCTGAAAATGTGAGAATTTTAAAAGCTTTTCAAGACTATCGTCAACCAAGATGGTTAAGAGCGCTTTTATGGAGATTGAGAATTTATTTCCCAAGACTCACTAGATGTTTACTAGTAAAAGATCAATATGATGTAGAGGTTTCCTTTACCATTATGAATCCTCCTCTTTTATTTTCTAAACGAAAAGAAGTGAAGAAGATTTCTTGGATTCATGGAAGTATTGAAGAATTTTTAACTGATAGTTCGAAGCGTGACTCTCATAGACGACAATTGGATGATGCTGATAGGATAGTAGGAATTTCAAAAAAAACCAGCAATTCTATCAAAGAAGTTTATCCAGATTACTCACATAAATTAGTAACAATCTATAATGGTTATGATTTTGAAAGCATTTTGGAAAAATCAAAAGAGAAGGTGGCTATTGAGATAGCTCCTCAGAGTATCTGCACCATTGGACGTATTGAAGAAAATAAAGGTTCTGACCGAGTAGTAGAAGTTATACGACTGTTGCACCAGCAAGGCAAGAAATACCATCACTACTTTATAGGGGCTGGTGATATGGAAGAGAAGCTGAAAAAACGAGTCAAAGAGTATCAACTTGAGGATTACGTTCACTTCCTTGGTTATCAAAAGAATCCGTATCAGTATCTTTCTAAGATGCAAGTTCTTTTATCCATGTCCAAACAGGAAGGTTTTCCTGGAGTCTATGTTGAGGCATTGAGTCTGGGAGTTCCCTTTGTATCTACTGAAGTAGGCGGTGCAGAGGAATTATCTCAGGAAGGACGATTTGGTAAAATCATTAAAAGCAATCAAGAAGCAGCTCAAGCAATTGAGAACTACATGACAGTTGCATCAAGCTTTAATGTCGATGAAGCCAGTCAATTTATTCAGCAATTTACAATTGCTAAACAAATTGAACAAGTAGAAAAACTAATAGAGGAGTAGCATGGAAACTGCATTAATTAGTGTCATTGTTCCAGTCTATAATGTGGCGCAATACCTTGAAAAATCAATAGCATCCATTCAGCAACAAACCTATCAAAACCTCGAAATCATTCTCGTTGATGATGGGGCGACAGATGAAAGTGGTCGCTTGTGTGAACAAATTGCTGAACAAGATGAACGAGTTTTGGTTTATCACAAGGAAAATGAAGGCTTGTCTCAAGCTCGAAATGATGGATTGAAGCAAGCCCACGGAGACTATGTTATTTTTATAGATTCGGATGATTATATACATCCTGAAATGATTGCTAGCTTATATCAACAATTAGTCAAAGAAGATGCAGATGTTTCCAGCTGTGGGGTTATGAATGTCTATGCCAATAGTGAGAGTCCGCAAACTGAAAACCAGGATGATTATTTTGTATGTGATACTGAAACATTCCTTAGAGAATATTTAATTGGTGAGAAAATACCTGGTACTATTTGTAACAAACTCATCAAGAAGGAAATTGCAGCACAGTTAACTTTTCCAAAAGGCTTGATTTATGAAGATGCCTATTATCATTTTGATCTCATTAAAGTAGCTAAAAAGTATGTTGTGAATACCAAACCGTACTATTATTATTTCCACCGAGGAGATAGTATTACTACCAAACCATATGCGGAAAAAGACTTAGCTTACATTGATATTTATCAAAAATTTTATACTGAAGTCGTCAAGGAATATCCAAACTTAACAGAAGTATCTTTCTTTAGACTGGCATATGCACATTTCTTTATCTTGGATAAAATGCTTCTAGATGATAATTTCAAAGAGTTTAAAGACTATCCAAGGATTTATGGCTACTTGAAAAAACATGCCTTTGCTATTTTCAAAAATACCATTTTTAGAAAAGGAAGACGTATTAGTGCTTTAGCCTTATTTGTAAATGTAAGATTGTATAGAATATTATTGTTTAAAAATATTGAGCAATCGAAAAAAATTAATTAGAAAAGGAGGGCTGAGATGGTTGATGGCAAACGAATGTTGCTAACAGTTACGATTCTAAGCTATATCGTAACCATAATAAGCGGAATCACTTATTTGTTTACCAGTAACAACGTAGGACTTCTGACAACTTTGCTTTTGCTCTTAATTAGCAGTCTGCTACTTTGCTGGAATAATATCAAATACTATTTGATTCACTTTATATTCTTTATCACAATTTTTATATTTTTGGTATCCAGACCCACCATTGATTATTTTAGAGATGGAGCGCTAGACACCTACCAACCAATTGCCTATCGATTTGCTTTCCTAGTTGTCATTGTTTCTATTTTAGGACTGACAATAGGTGGTTTTATAGCCAATTATTATCTTGTTCGAAAAAGCAAAGCTCCTGTAAAAGTAGAAAAAACAGTGAATGTCAATTATATAAAAAAATTACGTTTTGTTTCATTGAGTGTATTTCTACTCACCTATCCATTTTATTTCCTTAGACTATTTGAGCGCCTGCTATACCGTTTGCAAACTTCTTATTACAATTATTATGCAAATTTTGAAAGTCAATTGCCCTACTTTACCTATATCTTATCGACTTTCACGGTTTATGCCATGTGTGTTTACTTAGCAACCAAACCTAAAAAGTCACATGCGACAATGGTTTTAGTTGCCTATATCGCGGCTAACTTGATTCACTTAGTAATTGGTACCAGAAATCCCTTTATTCTAAGTTTGATTTTCGCCTTTGTTTACTACTTTATGCGTGAACAAACGGAGAAAGGGAAATGGATTGGTTTCAAAGAAAAAATGGCTATTTATCTTGGAACACCTGTTCTCATGCTTGCGATGGGAGCACTAAACTATGTTCGTGATAACGCTCAAGTATCCCATAGTGGAGTTTTTGATTTATTACTCGATTTCATTTATAAACAAGGAACTAGTTTTGGAGTTTTAGCGAGAGGATTCTTGTACAATAGTAGTCTTCCTTATAGAGACTTCCGAAATTTCACTTTTGGTCCGGTTGTTGACTATTTTGCGAGAGGTAGTATCGGAATCATATTTGGTGCCAAACCATTTGAACATACGACAAATAGTATTGAACTAGCGATCGATAGTAATAGTTATGCCCACAATTTATCTTATCTTGTTCTAAATAAAGAATATCTAAGAGGCCATGGTATTGGAAGTAGTTATATCATGGAATTGTATACTGATTATGGTATGTTGGGACTATTTCTACTAAGTATCTTACTTGGTATGCTATTTATAGCCATGCTGCAAGTAGCTTATCGCTCAAGAACAATCTTATTTGCATTATCTTTGCTAATCTTGAATAATTTATTCTTTATGCCTAGAAGTAGCTTCTCAGAAAGTTTCTTTAATCTTTTTACAATGCAATTCTGGGGAATTGTTCTTATTATCATTTTCGTGGCAAAAATGCTTACAAAAGAAAATCATCACTTAATCAAAAAAGGGGAAATACATGTTTGAACATTATTCTGTAGCTGATTTGTTCGCAAATCTTTATAAAAAACGTAAAGTAAATTTGCTAGCTTTACTAGCCTTATTTGCTCTCATAGCTGTACCATTTACTTTAAAAGCTGTTAAAAATAAAAATACAGTCAAAGATTCTACTAGTTATTCTACTTATATCACCTATAAAATAACTGCTCCAGAAACATCATCAAAAACAATTTTGAATCATCAAGTTGGTGGTTATAGTGACTTCTATGCAAAATTGATTGATGGTAATCTAAACGGTGCCTTTCTTTTCAATGATGTTGATTCTGATAAGATGAAGGAAATTGCAAAAGATTTAGATACCACAGAAACAGCATTGAAGAATTCTGCAAGTGACTATTGGACAAAAAAATTAACGATTAACCCATTGATTGATGATGCAGGTGTAACTGTTAAAATTTTAACTCCAAGTAAGGAAGTAAATGATTTCCTTGAAAGCAAGTTTGATTCATTGATTGACAAGTTCAAGTCTACCTATACAGATGTTAAGATTGAAAAACTTGAAACAGTGAATTCTAAAGAATTGACTCCGAATGGAGAAGTTGCTCTTGGCTTTAACTTGAAAAATCTTATTTTGCGCTTAGTGATTATTGGTATTCTCTGTGTCATCCTAGTGATCATGGCGAATGTTCTAGTTTACCTCTTCAACCCAACTATCAATCGTGCAGGCGATTTCTCTGCTTATCAAGTAGACTTCGTTTCAACTATTACAACTCTTGAAAATCTTTCTGAACTATTGAGTTACAAGTGTCAAGGTCAACCACTAGCAATCGTAAGTTCAGATAATCGTATTTTGAATAAATTACAAGCAGAATACAAATTGAATCTTGAGGGTGTTCAGTTTGTTAACTTGCAAAATGTCAAAGATCTTTTAGCATTTGAGAATGTACTTTTCGTAGAAGAATATGGTGTCACTCGCTATAAGAAATTTGAAGAAAGTATGCAAGAAGTGAGAAATCTAAACCGTTCAGTTTTAGGTGTGATTACTTTTGCACTCTAATGATTTGATTTACATAAAGAATTAAAAATCATCCAAGACAAAGGAGGACTCGAATGGTCCTCCTTTGTCTTTGGGAAAAATTCAGATTTGACAGAATACTGTAGAAAAGATTTCCTAGAGGATTTGGATAAGGTTTCGTCAGGGAGGACAAACATGGCTTGAGGAACAGATTTCCCAGTCAAATAGTTTTTTTAACTAACTTTATGATATAATAAATCAACGAGGTAAATTGAATGAAAAGTATAAAATTAAATGCCCTGGCTTATATGGGGATTCGTGTTTTAAATATTATTTTCCCAATTTTGACGGGTACCTATGTTGCGCGTGTTCTAGATCGAACAGACTATGGTTATTTCAACTCTGTTGATACCATTCTGTCTTTTTTCTTGCCTTTCGCAACCTATGGAGTCTATAATTACGGACTTCGAGCTATTAGTAATGTAAAAGATAATAAGAAGGAATTAAATAAAGTCTTTTCAAGTCTTTTTTATTTGTGTGTAGCTTGTACGATTATTACAAGTGCCGTCTATCTTTTATCGTATCCTTTGTTCTTTAATAGTAATCCTGTTATTAAGAAAATCTTCTTGGTAATGGGAGTTCAACTCATAGCTCAGATTTTCTCAATCGAATGGGTGAATGAAGCGCTTGAAAATTATAGCTTTTTATTTTATAAAACAGCCTTCATCCGCATTCTCATGCTGGTATCTATCTTTTTATTTGTGAAAAATGAGCATGATATTGTTATCTATACACTGATTATGAGTCTTTCAACTCTCATCAATTATCTCATTAGTTATTTTTGGATTAAAAGAGATATTCAGTTTGTTAAGGTTACATTAGAAGAATTTAAACCTCTTTTTCTACCTTTGACAGCCATGCTGATCTTTGCCAATGCCAATATGCTATTTACCTTTCTGGATCGTCTCTTTTTGGTAAAAACTGGAGTTGATGTGAACGTCAGTTATTATACGATGGCACAACGGATTGTGACTGTCATCGCAGGTGTTGTTACGGGTGCGATTGGAGTCAGTGTTCCTCGCTTGAGCTACTATCTAGGTATTGGAAAAAAAGAAGAGTATGTAAATTTGGTAAATCGAGGAAGTCGCATTTTCAACTTCTTCATCATTCCACTTAGTTTTGGATTGATGATTTTAGGGCCAAATGCAATCCTTTTGTATGGTAGTGAAAAGTATATTGGTGGTGGCATCTTGACATCCCTCTTTGCTTTTCGTACCATTATTCTTGCCCTAGATACTATTCTAGGCTCTCAAATTCTCTTTACAAATGGGTTTGAAAAAAGAATTACAGTCTATACCTTATTTGCTGGTGGACTGAACCTAGTGCTTGATAGTCTCCTCTACTTTAATAATATTATTACACCGGAGTATTATTTGATTACGACGATGTTATCGGAAAGTTTTCTCCTAGTACTCTACGTTATCTTTATTCATAAGACCAAGCTCATTAATCTAGGACATATTTTCAAATATACGGTGCGTTATTCTCTTTTCGCATTGACATTTGTTCCGATCTACTTTTTAGTTAATCTTGTTTATCCGGTCAAAATGGTCATCAACCTACCTTTCTTGATCAATATGTTGATTATCATGGTCTTATCCGCTCTTAGCTATATTGGTTTACTCGTTTGGACCAAAGATAGTATCTTTTATGAATTTTTAGGTCATGTCATCTCGCTCAAAAAACGTATTAAAAAATCTTAGGAGGAATAGATGAGAAGATTAAGTATCGAAGAGGCTAAACAAATTGAACTTGATATTTTAGTTTTTATTGACTCGTTTTGTAAAAAGCATGATATTGATTATTTTATCAATTATGGCACCTTGATTGGAGCTATTCGTCACAAGGGTTTTATCCCCTGGGATGATGATATAGACCTCTCTATGACACGTGAAAACTACGAACGTTTTATCCAGTTATTTCATCAAGAACAATCGAAATATAAGATTTTAGCTTTGGAAACCGATGATCACTACTATAATAATTTTATAAAGGTTGTAGATTCGACAACGAGAATAGTGGATACACGAAATACAAAAACTTATGATTCTGGAATTTTCATTGATATTTTTCCAATGGATTCTTTCAACGATACTAAGGTTATCGATGTTTGCTATAAGTTGGAAAGCTTTAAGTTATTGTCCTTCAGTAAGCATAAGAATATTGTTTATGGAGACAGTAAGTTAAAAGACTTAATTCGTTCCTTCTTCTGGTTTATCTTTCGTCCGATTTCTCCCCGTTATTTTGCGAGTCGAATTGAACAGCAAATTCAAAAGTATAGGGTAAAAGATGGTAAATATATCGCTTTTATTCCTTCCAAGTTTAAGGAAAAAGAAGTCTTTGCCAAAGAAGTTTTTGAAGATTTAATTGAAGTTCCTTTTGAACATCTGATGCTTTCAGCACCGAAACAATACGATGCTATTTTGAAGCAGTATTATGGTGATTATATGACTCTCCCACCAAAAGAAAAACAGTTTTATAGTCACGAATTTGAAGCCTATAAATTGGAGGATTAAATGCAGTACTTAGAAAAAAATGAGATTAAAGAAATTCAACTAGGTATTTTGGACTATGTTGATGAAATTTGTAAGAAAAATGATATTTCTTATTTCCTCAGCTATGGAACCATGCTGGGAGCTGTTCGCCATAAGGGAATGATTCCCTGGGATGATGATATCGATATCTCACTGTATAGAAAAGACTATGAGCGTCTATTAAAAGCGATTGAGGAGGATAATCATCCTGTTTATCGTGTTCTTTCTTACGATACTTCTTCATGGTATTTCCATAATTTTGCAGCTATTTTAGATACATCAACTGTAATTGAAGATAACGTAAAATATAAGCGCCATGACACTAGTTTGTTCATTGATGTCTTTCCAATCGATCAATTTTCAGATTTGAGCATCGTTGACAAGAGCTATAAATATGTTGCCTTGCGTCAGCTTGCCTATATCAAAAAAGAACGTGCGGTTCACGGAGATAGCAAATTAAAAGATTTCCTTCGCTTGTGTACTTGGTATCCTCTCAGACTAGTTAATCCGAGATATTTCTATAAGAAAATAGATGAGTTAGTTAAAAATAGTGTGACAGACAATCCTGCTTATGAAGGAGCCATTGGAGTTGGAAAAGAAAAAATGAAAGAAGTCTTTCCAGCAGGAACCTTAAAAGAACTGATTTTAACAGAGTTTGAAGGTCGCATGGTGCCTATTCCAAAGAACTACGATGCCTTTTTAACCCAGATGTATGGAGATTATATGACTCCGCCATCAAAAGAAATGCAGGAGTGGTATAGCCATAGTATAAAGGCTTATCGAAAGTAAGTGTAAATGTATTGAAATCAATTGCGATTAGTGGAGCTATGGTTCCTTATTGAGAAATGGAACAACACCTGATGGTTACAAGGTCAATCAAGATGGTATTGGAGCTTGAATCCTGATAAAGTAGAAGTTCAGGGAAGTCAAGAAGAGCCTAAGAAGGATTCTGATAAGCCAGTAGAGAAGGAAGAAAAATCGGCAGAAGTCAATGAAAAAGATGAAGCTGCTGAAACAAAACCGATTTTGAAGGCAGATAAAGAATGATCTTAGTTGCTTTGCTAGAAAGCTGATTAGGTGCTGCGTTCAGCTCTGTCAGATACTTCTCTTTTAAAATAGTATTTATATACATCTCAGAGAATCGATCAATGTTTTTTGGATAAGAAACTTGATCTGCTCTGAGATGTTTTTCGATTTCTCACACACTAAATGATTGAGAATAGCCTTCTCGTCTTCAAATAGAAATATTTTGATAAGAAATTTTAAAAAACACCGATTAGATAAATAAGAAAAATTATGGTATAATAAAACGATACAAAAAAGGAGTATATATGGACATTTCAGAAATTCGTCAAAAAATTGACGCCAATCGTGAAAAATTAGCTTCTTTTAGGGGGTCTCTTTGACCTCGAAGGGTTAGAAGAAGAAATTGCCATTTTGGAAAACAAAATGACAGAACCTGATTTTTGGAACGATAATATTGCGGCCCAAAAAACGTCGCAAGAATTAAATGAACTAAAAAATACCTACAATACTTTCCACAAGATGGAGGAGTTGCAGGATGAAGCTGAAATCTTACTAGACTTTTTAGCAGAGGATGAGTCTGTTAAAGATGAGTTGGTGGAGAAGTTAGCTGAGCTAGATCAGATGATGACTAGCTACGAGATGACTCTGCTCTTGTCAGAGCCCTATGATCATAATAATGCTATTTTAGAGATTCACCCAGGTTCTGGTGGAACAGAAGCCCAAGACTGGGGCGATATGCTTCTTCGTATGTACACTCGTTATGGTAACGCTAAAGGCTTTAAGGTTGAAGTCTTGGATTATCAAGCAGGTGATGAAGCAGGTATTAAGTCAGTGACCTTGTCTTTTGAAGGGCCAAATGCTTATGGACTTCTCAAGTCAGAGATGGGAGTTCACCGTCTGGTACGTATCTCGCCATTTGACTCAGCTAAGCGTCGTCACACCTCGTTTACTTCTGTAGAAGTTATGCCAGAGTTGGATGATACTATTGAAGTTGACATCCGAGAAGATGATATCAAGATGGATACTTTCCGCTCAGGTGGAGCAGGTGGACAAAACGTCAACAAGGTTTCAACAGGTGTCCGTTTGACCCACATTCCGACTGGGATTGTCGTTGCATCAACTGTTGACCGTACTCAGTACGGAAACCGTGACCGTGCGATGAAGATGCTCCAGGCAAAACTCTATCAAATGGAGCAGGAAAAGAAAGCTGCTGAGGTAGATGCCCTTAAGGGGGATAAGAAAGAAATCACATGGGGAAGCCAGATTCGCTCCTATGTATTCACCCCTTATACCATGGTGAAAGATCACCGTACTAGTTTTGAAGTTGCGCAGGTAGATAAGGTTATGGATGGAGACTTAGATGGTTTCATCGATGCCTATCTAAAATGGCGTATTAGTTAAAAGAAAGGAAGTCACATGTCGATCATTGAAATGAGAGATGTTGTCAAAAAGTATGACAACGGGACAACAGCCCTACGTGGCGTCTCTGTGAACATTGAACCAGGAGAGTTTGCCTATATCGTAGGTCCTTCAGGTGCAGGTAAGTCAACTTTTATCCGTGCCTTGTACCGTGAAGTTAAAGTTGAAAAAGGAAGTTTGCAGGTTGCAGGTTTTAATCTTGTTAAGATTAAAAAGAGAGATATCCCGCTTTTGCGTAGAAACGTAGGCGTCGTCTTTCAGGATTACAAACTCTTGCCAAAGAAAACTGTTTATGAGAACATTGCTTACGCAATGGAGGTTGTCGGTGAAAGCCGTCGCAATATCAAAAAACGTGTTATGGAAGTTTTGGATCTTGTCGGCTTGAAGCATAAGGTTCGTTCATTCCCTAATGAATTATCAGGTGGTGAGCAACAACGTATCGCCATTGCTCGCGCTATCGTAAACAATCCTAAGGTATTGATTGCCGACGAACCGACAGGTAACTTGGACCCGGATAACTCATGGGAAATCATGAACCTCTTGGAGCGCATCAATCTCCAAGGTACGACTGTTTTGATGGCGACCCACAACAGCCAAATCGTAAATACCTTGCGCCACCGTGTCATTGCCATCGAGAATGGTCGTGTGGTTCGTGACGAAGCGAAAGGAGAGTACGGATACGATGATTAGTAGATTTTTCCGCCATCTATTCGAAGCTTTAAAGAGTTTAAAGCGTAATGGGTGGATGACCATTGCTGCTGTCAGTTCAGTAATGATTACCTTGACCTTGGTTGCAATTTTTGCCTCAGTTATCTTTAATACTGCAAAATTGGCAACGGATATCGAAAACAACGTCCGCGTCATGGTTTATGTCCGTAAAGACGTTGAAGACAATAGTGAAACCATCGTCAAAGAAGGTCAAACAGTTACTAACAATGACTACCACAAGGTTTATGATGCCCTCAAGGCTATGTCAGCTGTTAAAAGTGTAACTTTCTCAAGTAAAGAAGAGCAGTACCAAAAGCTGACTGAAACCATGGGTGACGAGTGGAAGGTTTTTGAAGGAGATGCCAATCCTCTTCATGATGCCTACATAGTAGATACCAATTCACCAAGTGATGTGAAACCAGTAGCTGAAGAAGCTAAGAAAATCGAAGGAGTTTCTGAGGTTCAAGACGGTGGTGCCAATACGGAGCGTCTCTTCAAGTTGGCTTCCTTCATCCGTGTTTGGGGATTGTTCATTGCAGGACTCTTGATTTTCATCGCGGTCTTCTTGATCTCAAATACCATTCGTATTACTATCATTTCACGTAGTCGTGAAATCCAAATCATGCGTTTGGTTGGTGCTAAAAACAGCTACATCCGTGGCCCATTCTTGCTAGAAGGTGCCTTTATTGGTTTGTTGGGAGCAGCTCTTCCATCAGTTCTGGTTTACTTTATCTATAACCGAGTATTCCAATCTGTCAACCCATCCTTGGTTGGACAAAACCTATCCTTGATTACCCCAGATACCTTTATTCCACTGATGATCGGTCTTTTGTTCCTCATTGGAATCTGTATCGGTTCACTTGGTTCAGGAATCTCAATGCGCCGATTCTTGAAAATCTAAGTAAGATAGTTTACTAAAATCTATAAAAGTAGGATACCATCAAGGCTTCTCCGAGTCTGATGGTCCTACTTTTTATGTTGAACTTATAAATCATACTCTTCAAAAATCTCTTCAAACCACGTCAGCTTCGTCTTGGCGTATATTTGTTACTGACTTCGTCAGTTCTATCCACAACCTCAAAACAGTGTTTTGAGCAACCTGCGGCTTGCTTCCTAGTTTGCTCTTTGATTTTCATTGAGTATCAGTTGCTTGCCAATTTTTGGGAAACAGTGTATGATAGGAAAGGACCTTTTTGCTAAAAGAGTGATAGGGACTAGATGAAAGATATCTTTTATCTCTAGAGTAATATCTAGCTCTTTTGACTTAACATAAATAATGAATGAGGATAAAATGAAACAATTTTTGGAAAAAGTGAGTATACTTTCCCTGTCGTTAGTATTGATCACATCATTTTCAATATCGAGTGCCCTACCAGCCATGTTTGACTATTATCAGGGCTACTCGACAGGTCAGGTCGAGCTCTTGGTCAGCCTTCCATCCTTTGGGATTATGGCCATGCTCCTTTTAAATGGAGTTTTAGAACGGATTTTTCCTGAACGACTTCAGTTGACCTTGGGACTTTTGATTTTATCAATCAGTGGAACAGCTCCCTTCTGGTATCAGGGATACTACTTTGTTTTTGCCACTCGTCTTCTCTTTGGGATTGGAGTGGGGATGCTTAACGCCAAGGCTATCTCTATCATCAGTGAACGGTACCATGGCAAGACTCGTATCCAGATGCTTGGTTTTCGTGGTTCAGCTGAGGTGGTGGGAGCCTCTATCTTGACCTTGACAGTTGGTCAGCTTTTGGCCTTTGGGTGGACTGCAACCTTCCTAGCCTATGCTGCAGGTTTAGTGGTTCTTGTACTCTTCCTTCTCTTTGTCCCTTATAACAAAGAAGAAGTTCATGAGTCCAAGCAAAAGACAGAAGAAGCAGCGAAACTAACTCGCTCCATGCTACAGCTGATTTTCTTCCTAGCTGTCGGAGCAGCAGTCATTGTATGTACCAATACAGCCATTACCTTCCGTATTCCTAGTCTCATGATTGAGGCAGGCTTTGGAGATGCTCAGTTGTCTAGTCTGGTACTCAGTGCCATGCAGTTGATTGGGATTCTGGCGGGAATTAGCTTTTCTTTCCTCATCTCTGCCTTTAAGGAAAAATTGTTATTGGTTGCGGGTGTAACCTTTGGTATTGGGCAAATCATCATCGCTCTTTCACCTTCTCTTTGGGTAGTCGTTGCAGGTTCTGTTTTAGGAGGATTTGCCTACAGCATTGCCCTTACGACTGTCTTTCAGTTAATTTCTGAGAGAATCCCAGCAAAGCTTCTCAACAAAGCAACTTCCTATGCTGTTTTGGGATGTAGTTTTGGTGCCTCCTTAACACCTTTTGTTCTTTCAGGAATTGGCTTAGTAACAACGAATGGTCGAATGACCTTTATCATTCTAGGAGCATGGATGATTGCGACATCAGTCCTTGTTTCTCTCCTATTGAAAAAAGAAGCTTAACAAAAAGAGGTTGAGAAAAAATCTTTACAATCAGAAAAACGCATACTATCAGGTGTTGAAAAACCTTGATACTATGCGTTTTATTTTTTTCATTTTCTGATAATACTCTTCGAAAATCTCTTCAAACTGCGTCAACGTGTTCTATCCACAACCTCAAAACAGTGTTTTGAGCTGACTTCGTCAGTTCTATCCACAACCTCAAAGCAGTGCTTTGAGCAACCTGCGGCTAGTTTCCTAGTTTGCTCTTTGATTTTCATTGAGTATAAAATTGAGTTTTTGATCAACTTTTTTTAGTGATCAGGCGAACATTTGCCAAAAGTAATCAATGATGTAGGTCAAGCCGTATGTGTAAACAACTAGGGTGAAGGGCTTGGTCAGGACGATGATGGTCATGTAACGCTTGAAGCTCATCTTGGTCAAAGCAGCTAACATACAGAGAAAGTCCGCTGGACTAACCGGCCAAATCATCATAAAGATAAAGAATCGATCAAAGCGATTGCCCTCATCCAGCCAACCGATATACTTGTCATAGGTGCGCTTGCTGACGACAGACTGAACAAAGGGTGCTCCGTAGAGGCGAACCAGGTAAAAGATAATGGCGCAACCAATAACGATTCCAATATAGTTATAAATAGTTCCAATAACGTGCCCGTAGATAAAGACACCTGCCACAGAGGTTAGAGCACCTGGGATGATAGGAACCACCGTCTGTAAAATTTGTAAAAAGATAAAGAGTGGAGGTCCCCAGATACCGGCCTGTTGGATAAAGGCAGATAGGGTTTCCTTGGAATGCAAGACTCCAGCCTGATAGGCCCAGATACAGAAAATCAAAGTACCAACTCCACCGATGATGGAAGAAATATTAATTGCTTGCTGTAGAAGGGGAGAAACAGCTTTCATTTGTTTATCGTGTGACATGTAAACTCCTCTTGAGTAGTATGATTCTACTATACCATATTTTAAGGAGAAAGACTATATGGGGTACTTCATGTGACTTTGCCTCAAGTATGGTAAAATGGGAGTAAGAAAATGGCAGCTTAGAATGAGGAAAATCATGTTAGGATTGAAGTTTAATGGCACTTGGCGCAACTACCAAAGGCAGGTCTTGGATAACTTTCAGGAATATCAAACAGATGGCCATGTCCACTTGGTGGCAGCACCAGGTTCTGGTAAAACAACCATTGGGATCGAGTTGATTGCCCGCTTTGATAAGCCAGCTCTGGTTTTGGTGCCGACGGTTACCATTCGGGAACAGTGGGTGGATAGGATTCGCCTGGCCTTTTTAGAGGATAAGGACCAGGTCACAAGTCTCGTGTCTCAAAATCTCAAGGACATGAAGCAAATTACCATTGCCACCTACCAAGCCTTTCACAGCGCTATGCAACAAGTACAATCTCAAGAAGATAATGGCGAGGTTGAAGACTTTGTCGGCTTTGACCTGATTGCTAGACTCAAGGAAAGGGGCGTTGAAACCCTCTGTCTGGACGAATGCCATCACTTGAGAAATGAATGGTGGAAAAGTCTAGAAGATTTCCGTAAAAATTACCAACAACTGCAAGTCATCTCTCTCACAGCAACACCTCCTTATGACAGTGAGCCAGAACTCTGGGATCGCTATCTCCAAATGTGTGGCGAAATCGACCAAGAAATCACGGTGCCAGAACTAGTCAAGGAAGACACTCTCTGCCCTCATCAGGACTTTGTCTATATCTGTTTTCCAACCAAGGAAGAAGACAAGAAACTGGAAGAATTTGAGGACACCAAGTGGCAATATGTCAGCCAACTAGTCGTTGATCCTGACTTTCAAGAGTTGATTAAGAGTTCCAAGGTTCTCAAAGGGGAAATCTCTGCGGATATGCTCCTCGAAGATCCCAAGTATCTCTCAGCCATCCTCATTTATCTACAGGCTCAAAAGCTGGAAATCCCCAAGCATCTACGAGATTTACTAGGAGCTGAAGGCTTGCCTGCTCTTAATTACTACTGGCTAGAAGTCCTCTTGCAAGGCCTTCTCTATCAGACACCCGACTGGTATGAGGATCCACAGGAGACAAAGAAAAAGATAGAAGCTGAGTTGAAATCAAGAGGATTGATTGAAAAACGTCAGGTCTTCTTGGTCAAATCCAAGGCCAATGACCAAATCCTCAATCAATCTCTAGGAAAACTGGCTGGCATCGCATCTATCTTTGAAACCGAGTATGCTAGTCTAGGTCAGGACTTGAGACAGTTAGTCTTGGCGGACTATATCCGCAAGGATTTTGCCAGTTATCTGGGATATGACCAAGCACCGATCACGCAATTAGGTGTCCTCCCATACTTTGAAACTATTCGCCGAAGTGCGCAAAAACAAGGCCTTTCTGTCCCCATAGCAGTCCTTTCAGGTAGTGTCGTTATCATACCGGCCAGTGTCAAGGAAGAACTCCAAGCACTCTTGCCAACAGTCGCTTTGACCTTCTCAGCCATCGGAAAACTCGATCAAGGCGCCTATCTCCAAGTAGAATTTCCATCTAGCTTTAAGGGGATGGTCGCAGCAGTGACTGAGCTCTTCCAATGTGGTTCTATCCAAGTCTTGGTCGGAACCAAGTCTCTCTTGGGAGAAGGATGGGATGCGCCTTGTGTCAACTCTCTCATCCTAGGAAGTTTTGTCGGAAGCTTTATGCTTAGTAATCAGATGCGGGGCCGTGCTATCCGTATCTGGCCAGGACATCCAGATAAGACCAGCAATATCTGGCACCTTGTAGCCATCAAACCATACAAAAATCCAGCCTTTTCTAAGGAGGATCAAGAAGAACAAGACCTCAATCCATATCAGGACTTGCAAACTCTTGCCCGTCGTATGGACCACTTCCTTGGCTTGTCCTATAAGGAGGATACCATCGAGACAGGTCTGGATCGCTTGGACTTCCCTAAACCACCCTTTAAGAAAAATAAGATTCAAGCCTATAATCAGAAAATCAAGGAATTGTCCAAGGACCGTACCACCCTTCGCAAAAAATGGCAGGAGGCGTTGGTAGTTGCGGATAAGCTAGAGATTGTCAATGAGGTAGCAACAGATCGCAAGCAGATCCCTCTGCTCACTCTTGTTGATGCTGAAAAATGGCTCCGTTATTCCTTTATGCTAACGGCCCTCAATCTCCTCTTTTATATCTTTAGGGTCCGTGGAACTAGTATTCGCTGGTTGTTTGGACTGAGCATCCTCTTTCTAGCCTACACCGTGATTCGCTATTTCTTTTATAAGAGTCCTTATGTACGCCTACGGCAGGCGGGTGAAGGTATTCGTAATGCCATGCTAAAGATGGGGCATTTGTCCGATGACCAGTCGCGCGTGCAGGTAGAGGAAGATAAGGAAAGTTATAGCATTTTTGCCTATCTTAAGGGGGGCAGTATGAGAGATAAGGAGCTCTTCTCTCAGACCTTGGGTGAATTCTTTGCTCCCGTGGACAATCAACGCTACCTCTTAGTAGCAAAAAAAGCACCAGCAGGTCAATCCAAGTATTTTGTAGTTCCTAGCCTCTTTGAAAAGCGCAAGGAAGAAGCTCAGCTCTTTCTGAACTCCGTCGCACCTCACCTAGGTGATTATCAGCTGGTCTACACCCGTAACGAAGCGGGTAGAAAAGTCTTACTCGAAGCCCGGCTCAAATCCCTAGCCAACAAAAACGACCGCCTCCTCACCAAGAAGAAGGTCAAAAGTGCGTTGAAGTAGAAAAAGTACTTTTTGGCTCAAACATGGTATAATGTCAATTATGAATAACAACAACCAACGTGCCCTTTGTCAGCAACTCTGGGCGGAAAATAAATACCTTGTTTTGAGCCATTCAAGCAATATTTACAAGGATATTCGCCAGTATCTCAAGCAAGAAGTGGTGGAGCTGAGTCAGGTTCAAGAGATGATTGATCGTGCCTGCCAGATTCCAGAACACAGGGGTCAGGTTTGTAATGCCTTTCAGCATATTTGGGGCTATTTTAAAAAGCAAGCTAGCCCTGACGAGCGCAAAGACTATATGCTCTTGCTGGATCGCTATCGCTTTGGTCAGGCTTCCAAGGAAGATTTGATTGCTAAGACTCGAGATTTGCTTGAACGTTACCCAAATGCTTATCTGCAAGATTCGACCTTGTTGAAAGGAGACTCCCATGAGACTTTGGCATGAAGATTTGATTCCACAACTACCACGTCCTCAGCTCTTGGGGCAACATCGAGAGTGCTGCGCCCTGCGTGGCAATGGCTGGGGCAGAAAGCATGCGACGGTTGACTATGTCTTTACCCACTCGCCTTATCATCTCTATGCCTATCATCGTTTGATCATGGAGGAGATGGCTGACCGTGGCTACAATGTCAGTCCAGAGTGGCTGGATAAGAACTACCGAGGTAAGACCTGCCCTCCTTATGAAAATTTAACAGAGGAAAAGCTGAAAAGTCCTATCTATAGTGAACATGACGCTGCCTACTATGAGGAGTGTCTGGCTAATCTCCGAGAGAAGGGGATAGAGCTGGAGTAAGAGTCAGGATTAGCTCCACTTTATAACTCTTTTCGTATTTTTTCGAATAATAAAAATGGGACCTTTAGAATGATTCTAAGGTCTTCTTTTTATGAATACAAGGATTTACTTTTAATAACTTTTAAGTTATAATTTAAAAAAGCCAAGCGTGAACTGAAGGACTTAAAAGAAAGAGGAGTAAGTGATGAAAAATAGTGCCATTGGGAGTAACTGGAAGGATGTTCGGTCTCAACTCTTTACCAAGGAGGAAATCCTTGAGAGTGATATGCGAGTGACTATCATGAGTGAGTTAATTGAAGCTAGACATGAGCAAGGTATCAGTCAGAAAAAACTAGAAGAACTCAGTGGAGTGAGCCAGCCTGTCATAGCTAGGATGGAAACAGGAAAGACGAGTCCTCAGTTGGATACCGTCTTAAAAGTTCTAGCCAGTTTAGGCAAGACACTCGCAGTCGTCCCGCTTGAACAGGAAAAAGGTTGATAGGGATGAAATGACTTGGTTTGCTAAAATCATCCACTGGATAATTTTACCTCCCGTCCGCACTTTTTCAGGGAAATATCAGAATTACAAAAGAAAACCAACTTATAGTCTTTTCTAATACCAAGCCATAGTCAGCTCTCGGTTCACTAATATTTTGTTCTAAACGTATATATTTAAAAACTCTATTAACCATTATCTATCAAGGATTTGGGGAATCTTCTCCAAATCTTTTTTTGTACTTCAAATAACGATATAGTTTCAAACTATATCAAAGCCTAATTTTTTACAATTATACAGATGATTTCTTTTCTGTTAAGATAGTTTCAACAACAATTTTTGGAGGACAAAACATGTCAACTACAATTATCGGTTTCCCACGTTTGGGTGAATTCCGCGAATTAAAATTTACAACTGAAAAATATTTTAGAAAAGAAATCTCAGAAGAAGAACTTTTAGCTGCTGCGAAAGAATTGCGTGCAAAACACTGGAACATCGTTAAAGAAAAAGGCATCACTGAAATTCCATCAAATGACTTTTCTCACTATGACAACTTCCTTGATGCTGCCTTCCTTTTCAACGTAGTGCCTGCATCTGTTCAAAACTTGGACTTATCAGACCTTGAACGTTACTTTGCTTTGGGACGCGGTTACCAAGGAGAAAAAGGGGATGTTCGTGCCCTTCCGATGAAGAAATGGTTCAACACCAACTACCACTACATCGTTCCTAAATTTGAAAAAGACACTCAAGTAAAATTGGCTGGTCACAAGATCTTTGATGAGTTCCAAGAAGCTAAAGAACTTGGTCTTAACACTCGTCCTGTCCTTGTAGGTCCATTCACGTTCCTTCAATTGTCAGACTTTGAAGAAGGTGTGAAAGCAGAAGATTTCGTGGATAGCTTAGTAGCTGCTTACCAAGATGTTTTTGCGAAATTGGCTGAACTTGGTGCAACTCGTATCCAACTCGACGAAGCTGCTCTTGTCAAAGACTTGACAGAAGAAGAAAAAGCTCTCTTCTTGAACCTCTATAACAAACTATTGGCTGACAAAAAAGGTCTTGAAGTCTTGCTTCAAACTTACTTCGGTGACGTGCGTGACGTTTACGCTGACCTTGTGAAATTGCCAGTAGATGCGATCGGTCTTGACTTCGTTGAAGGTAAGAAAACTCTTGAACTCGTTAAAGGTGGCTTCCCAGCTGACAAGACTCTTTATGCAGGTATTGTCAATGGTAAGAACATCTGGCGCAACAACTACGAAAAGAGTTTGGCTGTTCTTGAGCAAATCCCAGCTGAAAATATCGTTTTGACAAGCTCATGTTCACTTCTTCATGTGCCATTTACAACAGCAAATGAAGACTTTGAACCAGCTATCTTGAACCACTTTGCTTTTGCAGTTGAAAAATTGGATGAAATCCGTGACTTGGATGCTATTCGCAACGGTCAAGGAGCAGAAGCTCTTGCAGCAAACAAAGAACTCTTTGCGACTGAACGTGTTGGTGAAAATGCGGAACTTCGTGCACGTATCGCTGGATTGACTGACGCAGACTACACTCGTTTGCCAGCCTTCGCAGAACGTGAAGCTATCCAAGAAGAAGCATTCAAACTTCCAGCTCTTCCAACAACAACGATCGGTTCATTCCCTCAAACTAAGGAAGTTCGTGCTAAACGTTTGGCCTTCCGTAAGGGTGAATTGTCACAAGAAGAATACGATGCCTTCCTTGCTGAAACGATCGACGAATGGATCAAATGGCAAGAAGAAGTTGGATTTGACGTGCTTGTACACGGTGAATTCGAGCGTAACGACATGGTTGAGTACTTCGGTCAAAACTTGTCAGGTTACCTCTTCTCTAAGAACGGTTGGGTACAATCATACGGTATGCGTGGGGTTAAACCACCAATCATCTGGGGTGATGTGACTCGTCTCAACCCTATCACTGTGAAATGGTCTAGCTATGCACAAAGCCGTACGGACAAACCTGTTAAAGGTATGTTGACTGGACCTGTTACTATCCTTAACTGGTCATTCCCACGTGAAGACATCTCTATCAAGGATTCTACTCTTCAAATCGCTCTTGCTATCAAAGATGAAGTTCTTGACCTTGAAGCTGCAGGCGTGAAAATCATCCAAATCGACGAGGCTGCTCTTCGTGAAAAATTGCCACTCCGTCGTAGCGACTGGTACGAAGAC
Source organism: Streptococcus oralis (assembly GCF_964238205.1). GTDB lineage: Bacteria > Bacillota > Bacilli > Lactobacillales > Streptococcaceae > Streptococcus > Streptococcus oralis_CZ. Next base: position 118,431 of record NZ_CAXSLF010000003.1, on the reverse strand, counting down.
TACCTTGACTGGGCTATCCCAGCCTTCCGTTTGGTACACTCAACAGTAGCACCAGACACACAAATCCACACTCACATGTGTTACTCAGAATTTACAGATATCATCCCAGCTATCGACAACTTGGATGCAGACGTTATCTCATTTGAAGCTAGCCGTTCAAACCTTGAAATCTTGGATGAACTAAAAGCGAAAAACTTCCAAACAGAAGTTGGACCTGGGGTTTACGATATCCACTCACCTCGTGTGCCTAACGAAGGCGAAATCGACCACACAATCGAAGCAATCCTTGCTAAAGTTCCAAGCAGAAAAGTTTGGATTAACCCTGACTGTGGTTTGAAAACACGTGGTATTCCAGAAACGAAAGAAAGCTTGATCCGCCTTGTAGAAGCTGCGAAAGCTGCGCGTGAGAAATTGTAAGAAAAGACAGTTCTCCATGCATCGTTGATCAGTAAGAAATCAACTAGAAAAAGGTTTATACATTATGTCACGTCAAACACCGTCCCTCTCATTTGAAGTTTTCCCTCCAAACCCAGCAGTAGGCAATGACAAAATTATTGCAGCCCTGAAAGATATGCAGGACTTGGCGCCACACTTCATCAGTGTGACTGCCAGCAATAATAAATTTAATATCAAAGAGACGACAGTTCGTTTGGCAGACTATATCCAAAATGACTTGGAGATTCCAACCATTGCTCACTTGCCAGCTATCTATCTGACTAAGGATAAGGTGGCTGATACCATTGCAGATTTGGATAAGGTTGGGGTTCAGAAAATCTTGGCTCTTCGTGGAGATCTCATTCCTGATGTGGAACCACAAAAAGATTTCCGTTATGCCACAGACTTGATTGAGTTTATCAAGGACCAAGCCCCGCACTTTGAAATCATTGGAGCTTGTTACCCAGAAGGGCACCCTGATTCGCCAAACCAAATCTCAGATATTCAAAATCTGAAAAGAAAAGTAGATGCAGGCTGTTCAAGTCTTGTCACCCAGCTTTTCTTTGACAATGAGCGTTTCTACGATTTCCAAGATAAATGTACCTTGGCTGGGATTGATGTTCCTATCCATGCTGGAATTATGCCAATCCTGAATCGTAACCAAGCGCTTCGTCTCTTGAAGACTTGTGAGAATATCCATCTCCCACGTAAGTTCAAGGCTATTTTGGACAAGTATGAGAATGACCCTGAGTCACTCAGAGCAGCAGGACTTGCCTATGCCGTAGACCAAATCGTGGACTTGGTAACGCAAGACGTAGCAGGTGTGCATCTCTACACCATGAACAATGCAGATACTGCTCAGTACATTCACCAAGCAACCCATGCCTTGTTTAATCACCAACCTCAAGGATCATAATCAATAAACCATTCCTCTTTTCATAGAGGAATGGTTCCTTTTTAATAGAAAAGCCAGCACTTTTTAAGAAAAATATGATAAAATAGACTCTGTACGTACTTGATACAAAGATGAGGGTATTTAGGTTATTAAGGTTGCAAAAACTCAACTCAAAAAGTCCAAAATATCTTGAGTAATTGAATTTTGGTCTCATTTCTTAGGAAAAAAGATAAGCTTCCTAGCACTCATCGAGTGCGACGTCACCTTCCTATTTTTCTACAGAAATGTTCGGCAATCCGAACCGTCCAAAATATCTTGAGTAATTGAACCCGGCCGAAAAGCTGTGTAAAAAAGATAAACTGTCTTGTCTTCATCGAAGACTTCACCAGTTTCCTATTTTTACTTTGCTTTTGACGTCCTTAGTATCTTGATCTTTGTAGGCAAGGCGTATAATTTTATCAATCCAAAGGGGATTAAAATGACAAAACAAGTGTTTCAAACGACTTTTGCGGGTCGTGAGTTGATCGTAGAGACTGGTCAGGTTGCGAAGCAAGCAAATGGCTCTGTTGTCGTGCGTTACGGTGAGTCAACTGTCTTGACTGCTGCCGTTATGTCTAAGAAGATGGCAACTGGGGATTTCTTCCCACTTCAAGTCAACTACGAAGAAAAAATGTATGCGGCTGGGAAATTTCCTGGTGGCTTTATGAAACGTGAAGGACGTCCTTCAACAGATGCGACTTTGACAGCGCGTTTGATCGACCGTCCAATACGTCCAATGTTTGCGGAAGGTTTCCGTAACGAAGTGCAAGTCATCAACACAGTTCTTTCTTACGATGAAAATGCATCTGCACCAATGGCAGCTATGTTTGGTTCATCATTGGCACTTTCTATCTCAGATATTCCATTTGACGGACCAATCGCTGGGGTACAAGTAGGTTATGTTGACGGGGAAATCATCATCAACCCAACTCAAGAACAAGCAGAGCAATCGCTTCTTGAATTGACAGTAGCTGGTACGAAACATGCTATCAACATGGTAGAGTCTGGTGCCAAAGAATTGTCAGAAGAAATCATGTTGGAAGCTCTTCTCAAAGGACACGAAGCTGTTAAAGAATTGATTGCCTTCCAAGAAGAAATCGTTGCGGCAGTCGGTAAGGAAAAAGCAGAAGTAGAATTGCTTCATGTAGATGCTGACTTGCAGGCGGAAATCATCGCAGCCTACAACAGCGACCTTCAAAAAGCAGTCCAAGTAGAAGAAAAATTGGCGCGTGAAGCTGCAACTCAAGCAGTGAAAGACCAAGTTACAGCAGTTTACGAAGAAAAATATGCAGACCACGAAGAATTTGACCGCATCATGCGTGATGTGGCTGAAATCTTGGAACAAATGGAACACGCAGAAGTGCGCCGTTTGATCACAGAAGACAAGGTTCGTCCTGACGGTCGTAAGGTCGATGAAATCCGTCCTTTGGATGCGGTTGTTGACTTCCTTCCTCGCGTACACGGTTCAGGACTCTTTACGCGTGGACAAACTCAGGCTCTTTCTATCTTGACTTTGGCGCCAATGGGTGAAACGCAAATCATCGATGGTTTGGATCCAGAGTACAAGAAACGCTTTATGCACCACTATAACTTCCCACAATACTCTGTTGGGGAAACTGGTCGTTACGGTGCGCCAGGTCGTCGTGAAATTGGTCACGGTGCTCTCGGTGAGCGTGCCCTTGCTCAAGTATTGCCAAGCTTGGAAGAATTCCCATACGCGATCCGTTTGGTAGCAGAAGTCTTGGAATCAAACGGTTCTTCTTCACAAGCCTCTATCTGTGCGGGGACACTTGCCCTTATGGCTGGTGGTGTGCCAATCAAGGCGCCAGTAGCTGGTATTGCTATGGGTCTTATCTCAGATGGAAACAACTATACAGTATTGACAGATATCCAAGGTTTGGAAGACCACTTTGGAGATATGGACTTCAAGGTTGCAGGTACTCGTGATGGGATTACAGCTCTTCAGATGGATATCAAGATCCAAGGAATTACTGCAGAAATCTTGACTGAAGCTCTTGCTCAAGCCAAGAAAGCTCGTTTTGAAATCCTTGATGTCATTGAAGCAACCATTCCAGAAGTTCGTCCAGAATTGGCTCCAACTGCTCCGAAAATTGATACCATCAAGATTGATGTGGACAAGATTAAGATTGTTATTGGTAAGGGTGGGGAAACCATCGATAAGATCATCGCTGAAACAGGCGTTAAGATTGATATCGACGAAGAAGGTAACGTTTCTATCTACTCTAGTGACCAAGCTGCCATTAACCGCGCTAAAGAAATCATTGCTGGTTTGGTTCGTGAAGCGAAAGTGGATGAAGTCTACCATGCCAAAGTTGTGCGTATCGAGAAATTCGGTGCCTTTGTCAACCTCTTTGACAAGACTGACGCTCTCGTTCACATCTCTGAAATGGCTTGGACTCGCACTAACCGTGTCGAAGACTTGGTAGCCATTGGTGATGAAGTGGATGTTAAGATTATCAAGATTGATGAAAAAGGTCGTGTAGATGCTTCGATGAAAGCACTCTTGCCACGTCCACCGAAACCTGAACATTCAGAAGATAAAGGTGAAAAGGGTCATCGTCATGGCGATCGTCCTCGTCACCACCACAAGGACCACAAACCTAAGAAAGAAACTACAGAAACACCAAAAGACTCAGAATAAGAAAAGGAGAATTGTATGGGATGGTGGCGTGAAACCATTGATATCGTAAAAGAAAATGATCCAGCGGCTCGCACCACTTTGGAGGTTCTTTTGACCTATCCTGGTGTCAAAGCCTTAGCTGCCCACCGTCTCTCTCATTTTCTCTGGGAGAATGGCTTTAAGCTCTTAGCTCGTATGCACAGCCAGTTTTGGCGCTTTTGGACACAAATCGAGATTCATCCGGGTGCTCAGATTGACTCAGGTGTCTTCATCGACCACGGTTCTGGTCTTGTGATTGGGGAAACAGCTATCGTTGAAAAAGGGGTTCTTCTCTACCACGGGGTAACTCTTGGTGGGACAGGGAAGGATGTTGGCAAACGCCATCCGACCGTGCGTAAGGGAGCTCTCATATCTGCACATGCCCAAGTTATCGGGCCTGTAGAAATCGGTGAAAATGCCAAAGTCGGTGCTGCAGCAGTTGTTGTGGCAGATGTTCCTAGCGATGTGACGGTTGTCGGTATTCCTGCCAAGATTGTTCGAGTACATGGACAAAAGGATGAACCCACCATTCATGAAGTTGAAGGAAAACGGGAATACTACGTCAATAAACTCGAGCAAGCGAGAGATGCTAGTCATAGATCGTCTGGGCTGTAGAGGATATCTGTATGATTCAAGTAAGAAATAAGTTAAGCCAAGAGGAGTTATTTGAAGCGAAAAAACTAATTAACTGTTGTCAAGCCTATGATGGAACTTATCGTGATCCTTATCTTTCTAACATGCTTAATTTTGACCTAAACATGCCCGCCTTTTTCCTTTTTTACGAAAAAAGCGAACTTGTTGGTTTGTTAACTGTCTATGCTGATGACCAAGATGTGGAAGTGACGATACTGGTTCATCCCAATCATCGCCGTCAGGGAATTGCACGTGCTTTATTTACTAGCTTTGAGAAAGAAACGACTTCTTTCCCTATTCGTTCAGTGACTTTTCAGACAGAACGTATTTTTCTAGACCGTCATCCTGGTTTTGTCAGCAACTGGGGACTAATTGAGGATGAAGAGACAGAAACCTGGTTAGGACGTGATCGAACTGCTTATGCATTAGATTCCCGTTCGGATGTCGATGTGCTCTTGGCAGAACCTTCTTATCTTGAAGCCATTGCCCAGCTCCACCACCAAACCTTTTCAGATGAAGTGGAAGCACCGGAAGTGAGCCACAGATACATTTCGGAGGCCTTGGAGGATCCTGATAGTCTGCTTTACATATTACTCAAAGAAGGTCAAGTGATTGGCGTTTGTACGGTCGATGTGTCTGGAAAATGCAATTACCTTTATGGACTTGCGATTGCTGAAGTCAATCGTGGAAAAGGTTATGGAAGCTATTTAGCAAAATCCCTCGTCAACCAACTGATTGAGCAAAATGATAAGGAATTTCAGATTGCAGTAGAGGACAGCAACGTCGGTGCCAAACGCTTATATGAAAAGATTGGCTTTGTCAAACAAACCCAAGTGGTTTATCTGAATGCGAAAGAGTAATAAATGCTATTAGAAGAATTTGAAAATGTACCTGCTGTTATCGAGCCAACTGATCGAAGCCTCCTTAGTGGTGGAGAAGTTTGTGATACCATTATCTTGTCTTTTAATGGAGAAATCCTTGAACGAGTAAAGCAGATAGATGGTGTCTACGAAGGTGGCTATCTTACCAATCTAAATGGCAAACTACCATGGTATATCTATGAAAAAGGTGGGAGTAAGGTAGCAGTTGCTATGGCTACGATTGGTGCTCCAATGATTGTTGGACTCTTAGAAGAACTCAAAGCAAGAGGATTTAAGAACTTTATTGTTTTGGGATCTTGCGGAGTTCTGGACCAGTCTATTCAAGCAGATAAGATTATCCTACCAAGCTCGGCTTTACGTGATGAAGGTACTAGTTATCACTATGCTCCAGCGAGTGATGAAATAGCTTATGAGCGATCTCTACTCTTAACTATGGAAAAAGCCTTGGATAAAGCTGGTATTGAGCACATTCGTACCAAGTCTTGGACCACAGATGCCTTCTATCGTGAGACAGCCGCTAAGGTCAAACGAAGACTAGCAGCAGGAGCTAGAGTTGTAGATATGGAAGCTTCAGCTATCATGGCCTGGGCCCAATATCGACAAGCCAATGTCTATCAATTTTTCTACACAGCTGACTATGTCGACCATCACAATCACGAATGGGATGCTAGACGCGAGGATAGAAAAGCGGATTCTATGACTTTCTTTGAGATTGCCCTAGTCATTGCTCAAGAGTTAGTTTAGACTAGTCTTTACGATAAATTCGAAACAAGAAAGGAAGGGAGCCTAACGGAAAACATAGCAATAAAACTTCCGTAGTGACTCCCTTCATCTTTTTACTTCATTCTTCTTTTATGTTTAGAAAGGAGCAAGGAAATCCGATTTGTGACAGGTAATCGGACTAAAATTTCGTTGAACAGTTAGTTATGAAAATATCTGTTTATGAATTTTAGCTTTCCTGACTATTATTTTATGATTAAAATCTATGACACTATGTCGCGTGATTTGCGAGAATTTGTGCCCATTGAAGAGGGCAAGGTTCGCATGTATGTCTGTGGGCCGACAGTTTATAACTATATCCACGTGGGGAATGCCCGCTCAACAGTAGCCTTCGATACCATTCGTCGCTACTTTGAGTACCGTGGTTATGAGGTTGCCTACATTTCAAACTTTACCGATGTGGATGATAAGATTATCAACCGTGCCAAGGAAGAAGGTATCACACCTCAGGAAGTAGCGGACAAGTATATCGCTGCCTTTCGTGAAGATGTGACGGCTTTGGGTGTGAAACCTGCGACTCGTCATCCACGTGTTGTAGAGTTTATGGCTGACATCATCCGTTTTGTAGAAGACTTGATTGAAAAGGGCTATGCTTATGAGAGTCAAGGGGATGTCTATTTCCGTGTAGAAAAATCCCACAACTATGCTAAATTGGCCAATAAAACCCTAGAAGACTTGGAACTAGGTGCTTCAGGTCGAACGGATGAAGAAACAGCTCGCAAGGAAAATCCTGTGGACTTTGCCCTTTGGAAAGCTGCCAAACCAGGTGAGATTTCTTGGGAGAGTCCTTGGGGACCAGGTCGTCCAGGCTGGCATATCGAGTGTTCGGTCATGTCAACTGAGATTTTAGGCGATACCATCGATATTCACGGTGGTGGAGCTGACCTTGAGTTTCCACACCACACCAACGAAATTGCCCAGTCAGAAGCTAAAACAGGCAAGACCTTCGCTAACTACTGGATGCACAATGGCTTTGTCAATATCGATAATGTCAAGATGTCTAAGTCCTTGGGTAATTTTATCACTGTACACGATGCCCTCGAAACGATTGATGGGCAAGTGCTACGTTTCTTTTTTGCCACTCAGCACTACCGCAAGCCTATCAATTTTACGGAAAAAGCAGTGCGTGATGCAGAGACTAATCTCAAGTATTTGAAGAACACTTACGAGCAACCATTCTCTGGAACTGTAGATGCTCAAGAGTTACAGGTTTTTAAAGATAAGTTTGTAGCGGCCATGGATGAGGATTTCAATACAGCTAACGGAATCACAGTTGTCTTTGAAATGGCCAAATGGATCAACTCAGGCAACTATGATGAATCTGTTAAGGAAGCCCTTGCAGCCATGTTAGAAGTCTTTGGAGTGGTCTTTGTTGAGGAAGTTTTGGATGAAGAGATTGAAGCCTTGATTCAAAAACGCCAAGAAGCGCGTGCTAATAAAGACTTTGCGACAGCTGACCAAATCCGTGACCAACTAGCTGCACAAGGGATTAAGTTGCTTGATACCAAGGATGGAGTGAGGTGGACTCGTGATTGATGTCAATCTCATTAACGGGATTGCGTTAGCCTTTGAAGGGGATGCGGTGTATTCTATGTATATTCGCCGTCATCTCATTCTCAAAGGTATGACCAAGCCCAATAAACTCCACCAAGAGGCAACCAAGTATGTATCAGCTAAGGCTCAGGCACATTTGATTTCCCTCATGCTGGAAGAAGAAGTCCTAACGGAAAAAGAAGAAGAAATCTATAAACGGGGTCGCAACACCAACAGCCATACCAAGGCTAAGAATGCGGATGTGGTAACCTACCGTATGTCTACTGGTTTTGAAGCGGTCATGGGCTATCTTCATATGACTGAAAATGTGGAACGCCTAGAAACCTTGATTTCTTGGTGCATCCAAAAAGTGGAGGGCTAGAAATGATTGCAAAAGAACTACTGGATTGGTTTCCTGATGGTAAAATCTTAGATCAGCCAGTTGATAAAGAGGGTTATCTAAGTCTACCTCTGTCAAATTATCAGTGGCTTTTGCTTGAGGAAGCTAGTCTTAGCGAGCGTGAAAAACAACTGGTGGCTCTCTTAACCAAACAGGAGCAAACCATTTCCCTCAATCCTTGGTATACTTATCTGATCGAAGGTAAGGGACAGGCACCGCAAAACTTTAAAAAGTTGCAGCTTGTTTATTGCCACCTTTCCTATTTCCAACAGGAGAATTTGACGTCTTGGTTGGAGATGATGGGAACCCTCTTTCCAAATTGTCAAACAGTGCTTCAGGTGGGAGCGCAGGATTACATTTTTGTTCTCCAACAGGACAAATACACCTCTGTTCGTTCTATCTTGATGGATACCTTGGAAGCAGTAGAATATGACTTTGGAGTACGTTTATCCATCATGTTAGGTCAGGTCTGGTCACAGACAGGACATCAGGCTCTGTCAGACCTCATCAAAGCAGAACGTGACTTGTTCAAAAACTGGTGGCGACAAGGGCATCAAGGTTTCCATACTTTTTCTCAACTCTATCTGTGGAGTATGGGTGAAAGAATTGTGGATCTTCGAGTGATCAAGGAATATCTGCATCGGATGATTGTGGACCAGGATCAGATTCAGGAAATCATCCTTTCACTGTGGGAAAACAGTGCAGTCCTGACCAAAACAGCTCAACAACTGTATCTGCATCGCAATTCTCTCCAGTACAAGATTGATAAATGGGAAGAATTGACAGGGCTTCAGTTGAAAGAATTGACTGACCTCACCTTGTGTTATCAGTTGATTTTACCAGGTATAATCTAAAGTTTTGTGCAAGTTGCACAGAACTTTTTTATTTTTTTGGTCACTTTGCCATAGAAAAGTAAAACGTTTTCATCTATAATAAAACTATCAAATGACAAAAGGAGTTCTCCACAATGGTAGAATTAAATCTTAAAAATATTTACAAAAAATATCCAAACAGCGAACACTATTCAGTTGAAGATTTCAACTTGAACATCAAAGACAAAGAGTTTATCGTTTTCGTAGGACCTTCAGGATGTGGTAAATCAACTACTCTTCGTATGATTGCTGGTCTTGAAGACATCACAGAAGGTACTGCATCTATCGATGGCGTGGTTGTCAATGACGTAGCTCCAAAAGACCGTGACATCGCCATGGTATTCCAAAACTACGCTCTTTACCCACACATGACTGTATACGATAACATGGCCTTCGGTTTGAAATTGCGTAAATACAGCAAAGAAGATATTGACAAACGTGTACAAGAAGCAGCAGAAATTCTTGGTTTGAAAGAATTCTTGGATCGTAAACCAGCTGACCTTTCAGGGGGTCAACGTCAACGTGTTGCCATGGGTCGTGCAATCGTCCGTGATGCCAAAGTATTCTTGATGGACGAACCTTTGTCAAACTTGGATGCTAAACTTCGTGTATCAATGCGTGCTGAAATCGCTAAAATCCACCGTCGTATCGGAGCTACAACTATCTACGTAACTCACGACCAAACAGAAGCGATGACACTTGCAGACCGTATCGTTATCATGTCAGCAACTAAGAACCCTGCTGGTACAGGTACTATCGGACGTGTTGAACAAATCGGTACTCCTCAAGAAGTTTACAAAAACCCAGTTAACAAATTTGTAGCAGGATTTATCGGAAGCCCAGCTATGAACTTCATCAACGTTAAATTGAACGGTGATCGCATTGTTGCTGACGGATTTACTTTGAAAGTACCAGAAGGTGCTTTGAAAGTTCTTCGTGAAAAAGGTTACGAAGGTAAAGAATTGATCTTCGGTATCCGTCCAGAAGACGTAAATGCTGAACCTGCTTTCCTTGAAACATTCCCAGAATCAGTTGTGAAAGCAACGATCTCTGTATCAGAATTGCTTGGTTCAGAATCTCACCTATACTGCCAAGTTGGTAAAGATGAGTTCGTTGCAAAAGTTGACGCTCGTGACTACTTGCAAGCAGGTGCAACAGTTGAACTTGGATTTGACTTGAACAAAGCACACTTCTTCGACGTAGAAACTGAAAGAACAGTTTACTAAGATAGATTTTAATCAATGAGCACTACTAGAGTTTTTCTAGTAGTGTTTTTTATCAAGTTTAGCAAACTCTTACAGAATGGGCTTTACTAGTTTTCATATCCTCAAAAAAGTGTTAAAATGGTAGGAAGAATTGGAGAGTATGCATGCCGAAAGAAGTAATTTATTCAGGCGATGAAGTCGTCGCTTTAACGCAAAAATATTTATCGAAAGAAGATGTGGCTTTTGTACACAAGGCCTTGGTTTACGCTGTAGAATGCCATAGTGGCCAATATCGTAAATCAGGTGAGCCTTACATTATCCACCCTATTCAGGTAGCAGGTATCTTGGCTAAACTCAAGCTAGATGCTGTCACTGTTGCCTGTGGTTTTTTGCATGACGTGGTAGAAGACACAGATGCTACTTTAGATGACTTAGAACGCGAATTTGGTCATGATGTCCGAGTGATTGTAGACGGTGTTACCAAGCTTGGTAAGGTTGAGTACAAGTCTATCGAGGAGCAGCTGGCTGAGAATCACCGTAAGATGCTCATGGCTATGTCAGAGGATATCCGTGTTATCTTGGTCAAACTTTCTGACCGTCTGCATAATATGCGCACCCTCAAGCACCTTCGTAAGGACAAGCAGGAGCGTATTTCCAGAGAAACCATGGAAATCTATGCACCACTAGCTCACCGTCTGGGGATTTCAAGTGTGAAGTGGGAACTGGAAGATCTCTCTTTCCGCTATCTCAATCCAACTGAATTTTACAAGATTAGTCACATGATGAAGGAAAAACGTCAAGAGCGTGAAGCCTTGGTTGATGAAGTTGTGACGAAACTCGAGGAATACTCATCTGAGCGCCACCTTACAGGGAAAATCTATGGCCGTCCAAAGCATATCTACTCTATCTATCGCAAGATGCAGGACAAGAAAAAACGCTTTGAAGAGATCTATGACCTGATTGCTATTCGTTGTATCCTAGACACTCAGAGTGATGTCTATGCGATGTTGGGCTACGTTCATGAGCTTTGGAAACCAATGCCGGGACGTTTTAAAGATTATATTGCCAATCGTAAGGCCAATGGTTACCAGTCTATCCATACGACTGTTTATGGACCAAAAGGGCCGATTGAGTTCCAGATTCGTACTAAGGAGATGCACGAGGTTGCTGAGTACGGGGTTGCGGCTCACTGGGCCTACAAAAAAGGAATCAAGGGGCAAGTTAATAGCAAGGAATCTGCTATTGGAATGAACTGGATCAAGGAGATGATGGAACTCCAAGATCAAGCAGATGATGCCAAGGAGTTTGTGGATACGGTCAAAGAAAACTATCTGGCTGAGGAGATTTATGTCTTTACTCCAGATGGGGCGGTTCGTTCACTTCCAAAGGATTCTGGACCGATTGACTTTGCTTATGAAATTCATACAAAGATTGGGGAAAAAGCGACTGGTGCCAAGGTTAATGGTCGTATGGTTCCCTTGACGACCAAGTTAAAAACGGGTGACCAGGTTGAAATCATCACTAATCCAAATTCATTTGGACCAAGCCGTGACTGGCTTAATATGGTCAAGACCAGCAAGGCTCGTAACAAAATTCGTCAGTTCTTTAAAAACCAAGATAAAGAATTGTCTATCAATAAAGGTCGTGAATTGCTGATTAGTCAGCTCCAAGAAAATGGCTATGTGGCCAATAGATTTATGGACAAACGCCACATGGATGAAGTCCTTCAAAAAACCAGCTATAAGACTGAAGAAGCTCTCTTTGCTGCGATTGGTTTTGGAGAAATCGGAGCTATTACTGTCTTTAACCGTTTGACAGAGAAAGAACGTCGTGAAGAAGAGCGTGCCAAGGCTAAGGCAGAAGCAGAAGAACTGGTTAAGGGTGGCGAAGTCAAGGTGGAGAACAAGGACACGCTTAAGGTTAAGCATGAGGGTGGAGTAGTCATCCAAGGTGCTTCTGGGCTCTTGATCCGGATTGCCAAATGTTGTAATCCTGTTCCAGGTGATGATATCGTCGGCTATATTACCAAAGGACGTGGAGTTGCCATCCACCGTGTGGACTGTATGAACCTTCGTTCACAGGAAAATTACGAACAACGTCTACTCGATGTTGAATGGGAAGACCAATTCTCAAGTAAGGAGTATATGGCTCACATCGATATCTACGGGCTCAACCGTTCTGGTCTATTGAATGATATCTTGCAAGTCTTATCAAATACAACTAAAAATATCTCAACAGTTAATGCCCAACCAACCAAGGATATGAAATTTGCCAATATCCATGTTTCCTTTGGAATTTCAAACCTTTCAATGCTGACCACCGTGGTTGATAAGATTAAGAGTGTACCAGAAGTCTACTCAGTCAAACGGACCAATGGTTAAGTTGGCTTGATATCATCAGAAAGGATTGCTATGAGAATTATCGTTCAGCGTGTCAAGAAAGCTCAAGTTTCTATTGAAGGTCAAGTATATGGGAAAATCCAGCAGGGACTCTTACTCTTAGTAGGTGTTGGACCTGAGGATCAGCAGGAAGATTTGGATTATGCAGTCAGAAAACTTGTCAATATGCGAATTTTCTCAGATGCTGAAGGCAAGATGAACCTATCTGTTAAGGATATCCAAGGCGAAATCCTCTCCATCTCTCAGTTTACTCTGTTTGCAGATACCAAAAAGGGAAATCGTCCAGCCTTTATAGGCGCTGCTAAACCGGATATGGCGGAAGCTTTCTATCAAGAATTTAACCAAGAACTAGCCAAGGAAGTTCCTGTTGAGACAGGAGTCTTTGGAGCAGATATGCAGGTGGAACTGGTCAATGATGGCCCAGTAACCATCATCCTTGACACCAAAAATAGATAAGAAAAACCAAGCCCAGTCAGCTTGGTTTTTCTTATCAATCACAAAATATTCCAAAATGAAATGGGTTCTTGATAGGCTTGGGGGAAGTCTCTTTTCAGGCTTTGGCAGGTGCGATAGGAAGAGATGAGATATCTTAGGATGAGGAGACTTCCCTGAAGGAAAGGTGGGATACCACTTAAAAACAGCAAGGAGAGAATTATCAGGTTATCCCATAGGAGGATTTGTAAGGCAAAACGCCAGAATCTCGGTCTAATCTGGGAATAGAGTTGACTAAAGTGGTCACAAAGTTGGTTGGAAAGATAGGTAAACAGCACAGGGTGAAAGAAGATGAGCCAACCGCTGTAAATCAAAATCCAATCCCAGGTAATACTCTTCGAAAATCAAATTCAAACCACGTCAGCTTCACCTTGCCGTACTCAAGTACAGCCTGCGGCTAGCTTCCTAGTTTGCTCTTTGATTTTCATTGAGTATAAGTCCCTCTTTAAATGTCAAAAATGCCAGCATGATTCCATCGATGATGAGGAGTTGAATGGTTTTGATGTAGATGATTTTTTTCATGATAAAACCTTTTTTTCCTTAGAGACACTCCCACAAAGAGATATGTTTGTCATAAAAGTCTGGATAGTTTTCTCTTAGGTGGCTAGCCGTTATATAATAAAAAGTAGAATGACAGGAAGTAAAGACTGGAGTAAGAGAGTAAAAATGTTGAGGGCCAGTGATGGCTAAAAAGACAAATAATAGTAGGTCAGCGGAGAGAATCTCTAAGTAGTAAAGGCGAATTTTTTTGTTCATCTGAGGATAAATCTCAGAGAAATGTTTTTTGAGTCGATTGACCAAGTGAAATAGCAGTAGTCCTTGAGCAAGGATGAAAATGAAGCAAAAAATCAGGCCTCTCTCCAAAGAAAGTTCGTATCGGGGTCTGAAAGTTACCAACAGTAGCAAATCGCTGACTACGATGGCTGTAAAATGGATTCTAAAGAGATTTTTCATAAGATGACCTCCCTCTTTTATCTAGCTTCATTCTACTCCAAAAGAATGGGAGTTACAAGTAAAATGATAAAAAATTTTAGTAAGGAGATTCTATTAAGTCGGCTTGCTTTCTTTATTTGAGTTTCCTTCTATTTTTCCACTTCTTCATCATTCCAGACAAATAAAGCTCCGATTGCATTGAGGATATAAAAGATGTATTTTCCGATATTGGCAAAGTTTCCTTGAATGCCAGCCTTTGTCAGCTGAACGAAATTGTAAATCAACCAAAATCCCCACTGAGTTGTCAGTTTCAATGCATTCAAAGCATTGGCAATGAGAGACAGTGCGAAGGCAATAGTTGTTACGTAGGCAAGGAGATTCATCTTTCCTCCATAGCCGATATAGTTGGTCGCAAAGGCAAAGAGGAAGGCGATGATGGAAATGATGATGGCCGCCAATTTTAGTTGTTTTTGGCTCATTTGGTTGGGTCTGCCTTCTTGCGAAGCTTCCCATTTCTTAATAGCAAAGGTATAAATGAGGAAGGTGACAGGATAGGTGATAATGGCCGCCTTATTTCCAAGTATATAGTCAATGGTGCCGGACAAAATCGTATTGACAATGCCAAAGTAATTTCCCCATTTGCTTAATTTTCCCGTGAAACGAGTGGACAACATGGAAATCCCAACGTTGGTTACGGAAATCAATCCAAAGGGGACAAGGGCAGTCCATGGGCCCCAGTCTACGAATTTATCGAGACGGGAGTTGAAGTAACCAGATGCGATCGCAATTCCAACGACCAGAGCAACCCCAAAGAGGTCAAACCATTTGGATGTCGCAAAAATTTTTAGTGATTTTTTCATAGGTTAAAATATCTTTCTTTTTTTTACAAACATTCTACAACAAAATGAGAGTAACATCAAATGCTAGAAATAAAACCCTGAAAATCAAGCTTTCAGGGTTGGTAGGGGACTTGAGAAATTAGTTCATTTTTTCAACGTAAAGTTGCTTGGCGATTTCTAGGCTGACTTGGAGTTCTTCATTCTTGTGAATCAGAGTGAAGGTATTAGAGAAGCCATCAAACTGCTTGACTTGGAGTTGTTCTCCAATATGGATGGCATGTTTTTCCAAATATTGGAGAAGTTCAAAGCTATCATGAACTCTTGTCAAAAGATAGGTTCCCGCTGTCTTGATATCAGAGAGTGGCAGGTTATTAACCTCAACTAGAAGCTCACCCTTGGCAGGAATGGTTCCACCATGGGGACAGATCTTTGGAAAGCCTAACATAGTTTCTAGTCGCTCCACAAAAAGGTCTGAAACTGTATGCTCTAATACCTCAGCCTCATCGTGAATCTGATTGCTGGTATAGTCTAGATGGTGAACTAGGAAAACCTCAATGAGACGATGTTTACGATAAAGGTCAGAGACCAACTTTAAGCCAATATCCGTTAGTATATAGCCATTTTCTTTATTTTTTAATATAAGATTTTCGGATTGCATGCGCTTGATCATCTCAGTTACAGCTGGAGGTGATACCTGCATCCGAGCAGCGATTTCCTTATTGGTAATCTTAGGAACTTCTATGCCAATCTCATAAATACATTTTAAGTAATCTTCTTTATTTGGTGTCATTCGCATTTCCTTGTTTATTATCTCCATCTAGTATACCAAAAAAAGCTAGATTTCTCTAGCTTTCTGCCCTGTTACAAGTGGGGTTTCTTTTAGTCAAGCGACTTTGCTACTTCAATGGCTGCTTCAAAGTTTGGCTCGGAATTGATATTGTCCACATACTCAACATAACGGATAATATTGTCAGCATCAAGGACAAAGACCGCGCGAGCAAGTAAGTGCCACTCATTGATTAAGAGGGCGTAATCACGTCCAAAGGAATGGTCGAAATAGTCTGAGAGCATGATGGCATTTTCAATGCCTTCAGCACCGCACCAACGTTTTTGGGCAAAAGGTAGGTCCATGGAAACAGTCAAGACAACCGTATTATCCAGTCCAGCCAGTTCTTCATTAAAACGACGCGTTTGAGTTGAGCAGATACCTGTATCGATAGAAGGCACGACACTCAAGACTTTTTTCTTACCGTCAAAATCAGCCAGAGATTTTTTAGAAAGGTCTGTTGTAGTGAGAGAAAAATCAAGTGCCTTGTCGCCCACTTGTAGTTGTTTTCCTGTAAACGTAACAGGGTTTCCAAGGAATGTAGTCATAAGCTACTCCAATCTTTTTTCTTTCATTTTACATTAAATGTTCAGACTCTTCCAATAATTTGACCGGATTTTGAATCAAAAAAAACGCCAATTCAAGGTGACTGACGTTTTTAAAATGATTATTTAGCTAAACCTTCAGCAATCTTGTCAAGGTTGTATTTCATCATGTTGTAATAGCTATCGCCTTCTTTACCTTCTTCAGCGATTGAGTCCGTAAAGATTTGAGCATAGATTGGGATGTTTGTGTCTTTTGAAACAGTCTTCATTGGACGATCATCGACACTGGACTCAACAAATAGTGATGGGACTTTCATTTGGCGAAGTTTTTCAACCAAGGTCTTGATTTGGTCAGGAGTTCCTTCTTCTTCAGTATTGATTTCCCAAATATAGGCACTTGGGACACCGTAGGCTTTAGAGAAGTATTTGAAGCATCCTTCACTGGTTACGATGAGTTTTTTCTCAGCAGGAATATTGTCGAATTTAGCTTTAGCTTCCTTGTCAAGTTTGTCTAGCTTATCAGTATATTCTTTGAGATTTTTTTCGTAAAATTCTTTGTTGCTAGGGTCTTTAGCGATGAGTTGCTTAGCAATATTTTGAGCAAAGATGATCCCATTTTCAAGGTTGAGCCAAGCGTGTGGGTCTTCTTTGCCTTTTTCGTTTTGACCTTCAAGGTAGATAACATCAACGCCTTCGCTGACTGCAAAGTAGTCTTTGTTTTCAGTTTTCTTGGCATTTTCTACCAATTTTGTAAACCAAGCATTTCCACCTGTTTCAAGGTTGATACCGTTATAGAAAATCAAATCAGCTTGAGAAGTTTTCTTGACGTCTTCAGGTAGTGGTTCGTATTCGTGTGGGTCTTGACCAACAGGAACGATACTGTGAAGATCAATCTTGTCACCAGCAATATTTTTAGTAATATCAGCGATGATTGAGTTTGTGGCAACAACTTTTAGTTTTTGACCAGAAGCTGCATCTTTTTTTCCGCTAGCACATGCTACAAGAGCAATTACGGAAAGAAAAAGAACGAACAATGTACCTAATTTTTTCATTAGATCCTCCAATTTATTGGGGCTTTGCCCCTTATTTTAACAAATGTTTATTTTTCAGTTTCAAATATCGTTGTTTTGGAGCGATAAAGAAGCTAATGAGAAAGAAACTAGCAGCTGTAAGCACGATACTAGAACCTGCCGCAACGTTAAAGCTATAGCCGATAAAGAGTCCCAAAACTGAAGCTGTAGCTCCAAAGGTTGAGGAAAGGAAAATCATACTTTTCAGGCTATTAGCATACAGATAAGCAGTTGCAGCTGGGGTAATCAGCATGGCTACAATCAGGATAGTTCCGACACTTTGCATGGCTGTCACAGACACGAGAGTTAGGAGTACCATGAGTAAGTAGTGATAGAAATTGACAGGCATTCCCATGGCTTTAGCCAAGAGTTCATCAAAGGACGTTATCAAGAGTTGCTTGAAGAAAATCCAGATTAACAAGAGAATGGCTGCCCCTACACCCATAGTAATAAACATATCTGTATCTTGAACAGCAAGAATATTACCAAAAAGGATATGGAAAAGGTCAGTCGAGCTTTTAGCCACGCTAATCAAGATGATACCTAGAGCCAAGAAAGATGAAAAGGTAATCCCAATGGCGGTATCGCTTTTGACAATCGAGTTTCCCTTGATGTAGGTAATGATGATAGCAGCTAGCAGTCCAAAGACAATGGCTCCGATAAAGAAGTCAATGCCCAAGATGAAGGAGAGGGCTACACCTGGTAAGACAGCATGTGAAATGGCATCTCCCATGAGTGACATCCCACGTAGAATGATGAAACATCCTACAGCTCCAGCTACGACCCCGATAACAATAGCTGTTATCAAGGCATTTTGTAAGAAATGGAATTTTTGCAATCCATCGATAAATTCTGCAATCATAGGTCACCTCCATTGAAAAAGAGTCGATTACCGTAAGCTTCTTTGAGATTGGCTTGGGTAAAGGTTTCTTTGGTCGGACCAAAAGCAATCACTTCTCGATTGACAAGCAAGACTTGATCGAAGTAGTTGGGAACCTTGCTGAGGTCGTGGTGGACGATGAGAACCGTCTTCCCAGCTTTTTTCAGATCTCTCAGCGTATTCATGATGATTTCCTCACTGACTGAGTCAATCCCAACAAAGGGTTCATCTAAGAGGATATAGTCGGCTTCCTGCACCAAACATCTGGCAATCAAGACCCGCTGGAACTGACCTCCAGACAGTTGACTGATTTGACGTTCAGCGTAGTCAGCTAGGTCGACGATTTCAAGGGCCTCTTGCACTTTCTTCCAATGTTTAGCATTTAAACTTCGAAAGAGAGGAATAGAGGGAAATAGTCCTAACGAGACGCATTCCTTGACCTTGATGGGAAAGTTGTAGTCAATATGAATTTTTTGCTCGACATAGGCAACTCGATGTAAGGATTTTTTAACTTCCTTGTCATCGAGAAATGCCTGACCTTGATGTGGGATAATTCCCAGCATACCTTTTAATAATGTTGATTTCCCAGCGCCGTTTGGACCGATGATTCCGGTAATCGTTGGTCCTTGGAGCACTAGTGAAATATCCTTTAGTGCCAACGTTTCTTTGTAGGAGACACTGAGGTTTTCGATACGTATCATAAAGTTGTATTCCTCCTGGATTTTAATATACCTTAATTTTATTTTTAAGTCAAGTTAATTTTGGTAAAAATTTAAAATATTAATGATGAAATCAAATAGGAGGAGGCGGCATTTTTAATTGCATTCCCCAGGGATTTTTGCTAAGCTAAGAATAAGTGAAATTAGGAAAGCGAGAACAAGATGACACGTTATCAAGATGATTTTTATGATGCCATAAATGGTGAGTGGGAAAAGACTGCTGTTATTCCAGCAGATAAATCGAGAACAGGTGGTTTTATCGACCTTGACGAAGAAATTGAAGAGTTGATGCTAACGACGACAGACAAGTGGTTGGCAGGAGAAGATGTGCCAGAAGATGCTATCTTGGCAAATTTTGTCAAGTACCATAGTATGGTCAGAGATTTCGATAAGCGAGAAGCAGATGGAATTGAACCAGTCCTTCCTTTATTGAAGGAATACCAGAATTTAGAAAGTTTTGCGGATTTCGCAAGTAAACTAGCAGCATTTGAATTAGCTGGTAAACCAAACTTCCTTCCATTTGGAGTATCACCAGACTTTATGGATGCTAGAACCAATGTTCTCTGGGCTAGTGCTCCAGGAACTATCTTGCCTGACACAACCTACTATGCGGAAGACCATCCTCAGCGTGAGGAATTATTGAATCTTTGGAAAGAAAGTACTTCTAATCTCCTCAAAGCCTATAACTTCTCAGATGAAGAAATCGAAGACTTGCTAGAGAAACGATTGGAATTGGACCGCCGTATCGCAGCAGTAGTCCTCTCTAATGAAGAAAGTTCAGAATATGCTAAACTCTACCATCCATATTCTTATGAAGATTTCAAAAAGTTTGCTCCTGCACTTCCTTTAGATGATTTTTTCCAAGCGGTGATTGGACAAACACCAGACAAGATTATCGTAGATGAAGAACGTTTCTGGCAAGCAGCAGAGCAATTCTATAGTGAAGAAGCTTGGCCTTTGCTCAAGGCAGGCTTGATCTTAGGTGTAGTCAATCTTTCAACGAGCTATTTGACAGATGAGATTCGTATCTTGTCAGGTGCCTACGGACGAGCTCTTTCAGGAGTTCCAGAGGCTCAAGACAAACGCAAGGCAGCTTACCACTTAGCTCAAGGACCATTCAAACAAGCCCTTGGTCTTTGGTATGCCCACGAAAAATTCTCTCCAGAAGCCAAGGCAGACGTAGAGAAAAAAGTAGCGACCATGATTGACGTTTATAAGGAACGTTTGGCTAAAAATGACTGGCTGACTCCTGAAACTCGAGAAAAAGCTATCGTCAAACTCAATGTCATCAAGCCTTATATTGGTTATCCAGAAGAACTGCCAGCTCGCTATAAGGACAAGGTAGTGGATGAATCTGCTAGTCTCTTTGAGAATGCTCTAGCCTTTGCGCGTGTTGAAATCAAGCACAGCTGGAGCAAGTGGAACCAGCCAGTTGACTATAAGGAGTGGGGAATGCCTGCTCATATGGTGAATGCCTACTACAATCCACAAAAGAACTTGATTGTCTTCCCAGCTGCTATTTTACAGGCTCCATTCTATGATTTGCACCAGTCATCTTCTGCCAACTATGGTGGGATTGGTGCGGTTATTGCCCATGAAATTTCTCACGCCTTTGATACTAATGGAGCTTCCTTTGATGAAAATGGTAGCCTCAAGGATTGGTGGACTGAGAGCGACTATGCAGCCTTCAAAGAGAAAACTCAGAAGGTTATCGACCAGTTTGACGGCCAAGAATCTTACGGCGCAACGATTAACGGTAAATTGACCGTATCAGAAAATGTTGCTGACCTAGGAGGAATCGCTGCAGCGCTAGAAGCTGCTAAGAGAGAGCCAGACTTCTCAGCTGAAGAATTCTTCCATAACTTTGCGCGTATTTGGCGAATGAAAGGCCGTCCAGAGTTGATGAAACTGATGGCTAGCGTTGATGTGCACGCCCCAGCTAAACTCCGTGTTAACATCCAAGTGCCAAACTTTGATGACTTCTTTACAACCTATGATGTCAAAGAAGGCGACGGCATGTGGCGTTCACCAGAGGACCGTGTGATTATTTGGTAATACAAAAACCAAGGATGATTGTCCTTGGTTTTTATGTTTTAGAAAAATGGATTAAAGGTTTTTTCGTGAGCGATGGTAGTAGCAGGTCCGTGCCCTGGATAGACATCGTAGTTTGGGAGAGTAAAGAGCTGGGTTTGGATACTATGAAGGAGTTGTTCCATACTACCAGTTGGCAAATCTGTTCGACCAATGGTTTCTCGGAAAAGGGCATCACCCGTTAAGACCAAGTGCCCATCTGGAAAAACAAATGAAACTCCTCCGATAGAGTGGCCTGGAGTTGGTAATACAGTGAAGCGGAACTCCTCAATCTGGTATTCTTCATGAAAGACAAAGGTGTGTTCAGCCGGTTTGCAGATGACATCCGCCATATCGTCGTGTCGAGGAAGGCCAGAAAGATTGTCGACAGGAGTAAAGAGCCAAGCAGCTTCGCTTTCTGCCACATATACGGGAGGATTTCCGAAAGTATCTCTGACCAAGTCTAGACTCATAATATGGTCGTAGTGGGTATGGGTCAAGAGGATAGCGCAGACTGGTTTATTGATGGTCTCGATAGTCTTGCGAATAGCCTCCCAATGGTTACCCGGATCAACAACAATCAGGTGTTGGTCTCCTTCAAGATAATAAGTATTTTCATAGGCAACAGGGTTCACAGTTTTGTGGATTTTCATAGGATTTCCTCTTTCAAAGCATTTACTCCTACTAGTATAACACAGAAGAATAAAATAAGAAATCAATAAAAAAGTCCCTTCAGAGAAGAGACCTTGTTCTTGATTAAAAATGATTTTTCCAGGCATGGAAACGAGCATCCAGTAGGAGTTGTGTCAGATTTTTTAAGATTTCAACTTGCTCAGGCTCTAGAGTCTGAGCTTGAGAAACAAGTTGTCGAACATGGTCAATAGCATTTTTAGAAGACAGTTCATTAATGGAGCTGATTCCAGATTCTAGAATGGTACCAAAGAAGAGATCAAAGTAGAGTTCTAGTTCTTCATCGGGCACACTATCCACCCATTCTTTGAGAGTGTCTTTGATTTGGAGACTTTCGCTACTGATGGCCTCTAGTTGGACAAAGTGGTGTCCCTCTGTCAGCCAACTAAAGGTACTGTGTTGGGCGATACCGCCGAGAGCTGTAGACTTGACGACGATAGGTGTATCAGGGACTTCTAGCATCATGCCAATGACAGATCCCTGTGGGACATAGCGGCGAATTTTTGGAATAACATCTTGATAACCAGTGGTTTCAGTCAGATGAGCCTGCAAACCAGGGGCATCGTAGGTATAAATCGCAGATATCTTTTCCTGCAATTCAGGTAGGATTTGACTAGCAGCATAGATGGCTAGATTCCCACCTTTAGAATGTCCAGCAAGCATGACTTTTTGTTTTGGATGTTGGGTAAAGAAATCTTCCAAGTATTCAAGAGCATCCTTTTGGGCAGGGATTTCCTTCATGTAGGTCATATGGAAATCTTCCTTCCAACCAATAATACTGTCGTCTGTGCCACGAAAGACAATCAGATAAGTATCTAAATCAAGGCGATAGGTCATAGCAGCGAACTGTTTCTGTTGCTCCGTATCAACCTCGTTTACAAAGTTAGAGAGTTTGCTATTTTTAAAACGTTTGTGCTGGGATAACTGATCGAGGAGCTGGAGACGTTCTTTATTGGTCAACATGTTAGTCTCACGAGGGACACGTGTTGCGACATCGCTTAAACGATTGACAGGCTGTTCCAATAAGTTATCAAAAGGAAGATAAGTCAGCTCTGTAAAAGCAAGTATATCCAGTTCATTCAAGGGAAGATCGTAAAAAGAATCGTATTGAACGTCAGTTAGGTAGTCGAAAATATTGGACATGGGAACTCCTTTCTTTACTTTTATCTTATCAGATTTGCATCAATTTCGCTAGTAGTGAGAAGAATTTTGCTATAATATAGAAAAAGGAGGAGCAGATGCACAAGATTTTACTAGTAGAAGATGATCCAGTTATTCGTCAGCAAGTTGGGAAAATGCTCTCCGAATGGGGTTTTGAAGTAGTTATGGTAGAAGACTTTATGGAAGTTCTGACACTATTTGTTCAATCTCAACCTCATCTGGTTCTCATGGATATCGGCTTGCCTCTCTTTAATGGTTATCACTGGTGCCAGGAGATTCGCAAGATTTCCAAAGTTCCTATTATGTTTCTGTCTTCAAGAGACCAGGCTATGGACATCGTTATGGCTATTAACATGGGGGCAGATGATTTTGTGACCAAGCCTTTTGACCAGCAGGTACTTTTAGCTAAGGTACAAGGATTATTGCGCCGCTCTTATGAGTTTGGACGGGATGAGAGTCTCCTAGAGTATGCTGGAGTTATCCTCAATACCAAATCTATGGATGTGCATGTCAATGGCAAAGCTATCAGTTTAACAAAGAATGAATTTCAGATTTTACGTGTTTTATTTGAACATGCGGGAAATATCGTAGCGCGTGATGACTTGATGCGTGAACTCTGGAACAGTGACTTTTTTATTGACGACAATACCTTGTCTGTTAATGTCGCTCGTTTGCGTAAGAAATTGGAGGAAGAAGGTTTGATTGGTTTTATTGAAACCAAGAAAGGAATAGGGTACGGATTGAAACATGCTTGAACTTAAAAGTTTTTTTCTAGCTTATGTCCGTTCGCGTAGCCGTTTTTTTGCTTTTATTCTGTTATTGACGGGTCTCATCTTTCTTTTTGATGTCCTATTTGTTAGTCAAGGACCTTACTTTAACTATTTCTTCTTTCTATCTACATTTTTGACATTTTTGTTTTTGGTATTTGATTTCTTGATAGAATTGCAACGTTATCGTAAGGAATTGCTCTATGGCGAAAGAAAAGCTAAGTCACCAATGGAAGTCCTTCTAACTGAAAAATTAGAGAAAAGCGAATCTGAACTCTATCAAAAGAAATCAGATGCTGAAAACCGCTATAATGATTTGGTGGACTACTATACACTCTGGGTTCATCAGATAAAAACACCAATTGCAGCCAGTAAACTCCTTGTAAGTGAGGTGGCAGATCGCCAACTGAAACAACAGTTGGAGCAGGAAATTTTTAAGATTGATTCCTATACCAATCTCGTACTCCAATATCTACGCTTAGAAAGCTTCCATGATGATTTGGTGTTGAAGAAAGAAAATATAGAAAATTTGGTCAAGGAAGTCATTCGCAAATATGCCCTTTTCTTTATCCAGAAAGGTCTAAGTATTAATCTGCATGACTTAGACAGGAGCATTGTGACGGATAAGAAGTGGCTGTTGGTAGTTATTGAACAAATCCTTTCAAATAGCCTCAAGTACACAAATGTAGGTGGAATTGAAATCTACATGGAAGGTCAGGAACTTTGCATCAAAGATACTGGGATTGGTATCAAAAATAGTGATCGGTTGCGAGTCTTTGAACGTGGATTTTCAGGCTATAATGGTCGAATGACCCAGCAGTCATCTGGACTTGGGCTCTATCTAACCCAGAAAATCAGCCAAGAATTAGGACATCAAATTCAAATAGAATCCGAGCTTGGGCAAGGAACAACTGTGAGGATTAAGTTCTCTGAAGTGAATTTACTGATTGAATGAAAAGAATTGTGAAGAGCTTGGAAGAAACCTTTCAGGCTCTTCTTTAGACCTTGATATGTTGAGAAAAAAGGCTTCAATTAGATAAAAAATGTAATCTTACAAAAATGTAAGATTAAAGGCCTCTTTTGTAAGGTTATGTTATGGCAAGCCCTCTTTTTTTGGAGTAAACTTATAGCATAAAGAAAAAGGAGAGAAACCATGAAAACAATTTTACAAAAGAAACAAACAAGTAAGCCGAGTCCAAAGGATATCGAGCGAGTTCAGCTTGGCATCGAAATGATGCAAGCTCAGTTTCAATTAATGGGATATTAAAAAGGAGAAGTTAAAATGACACTATTAGATGTAAAACACGTTCAAAAGATTTATAAAACTCGCTTTCAAGGCAACCAAGTAGAAGCCCTGAAAGATATTCACTTTACCGTTGAAAAAGGCGACTACGTTGCTATCATGGGTGAGTCTGGTTCTGGTAAATCAACCCTACTTAATATTCTTGCTATGCTTGACAAGCCAACGCGTGGGCAGGTCTTCCTAAACGGAACTGACACAGCTACCATTAAAAATTCTGAAGCATCAAGCTTCCGTCGTGAAAAATTAGGCTTTGTCTTCCAAGACTTCAATTTGTTAGATACGCTTTCTGTTAAAGACAATATCTTACTCCCTTTGGTATTGTCTAGAAAGCCTATTACAGAAATGATGAAAAAATTGGTCGTGACGGCCGAAAATCTTGGCATCAATCAATTGCAGGAGAAGTACCCTTATGAAATCTCTGGAGGGCAAAAACAACGGGTTGCAGTTGCACGGGCTATCATCACAGAACCAGAAATTCTCCTCGCTGATGAGCCAACAGGAGCCCTAGACTCTAAGTCATCTGCAGCACTGCTAGATGTCTTCGATGAGATTAACGAGCGAGGTCAAACCATTCTCATGGTAACCCACTCAACAGCTGCAGCCAGCCGTGCTAAACGTGTCATTTTCATCAAGGACGGCATTCTCTACAATCAAATCTACCGTGGTGAAAAGACTGAACGTCAGATGTTCCAAGAAATCTCTGACACCTTGACTGTTATGGCAAGTGAGGTGAACTAATATGTTTCGACTAACCAATAAGTTGGCCATCTCCAACTTAATCAAAAACCGCAAACTCTATTACCCTTTTGCACTAGCAGTTCTCCTTGCAGTTACTATCAGCTATCTATTTTATTCATTAACTTTTAATCCTAAAATGGTAGAAATGCGGGGTGGATCTTCTATTCAATTTACCCTTCAACTAGGTCTGATCGTAGTGACACTTGCATCTGCCATTATCGTACTTTATGCCAATAGTTTTGTCATGAAAAATCGTTCCAAAGAACTGGGTATATATGGCATGTTGGGCTTAGAAAAACGCCATTTGATTGGTATGACCTTTAAGGAACTCTTGATATTTGGGCTAGTAACAGTCACTGCAGGGATTGGAATTGGTGCCCTCTTTGATAATCTGATTTTCGCTTTATTGCTCAAACTTTCAAAGATGAAAGTGGAGTTAGTAGCCACATTCCAATGGTCCGTAGTCCTTTCCATCCTTCTGGTATTTGGTTTTATCTTTTTAGTCATTGTCATCCTAAATGCTATCCGCATTATCCGTATGGATGCTCTCCAACTATCTCGTGAGAAAGCAAAAGGTGAGAAGAAGGGTCGTTTCCTAGTGTTTCAGACAATCTTGGGACTACTCTCTTTAGGTAGTGGCTATTATCTAGCTCAAAGCGTAACAAATGCTCTATTAGCTATTTCTACCTTCTTTTTAGCTGTAATACTGGTCATTTTAGGAACCTATCTCTTGTTCAATGCTGGGATTACAGTTTTCTTGAAAATGCTCAAGAAAAACAAGAAATATTACTACAAACCTAATAATCTCATCTCTGTTTCTAACCTCATTTTCCGTATGAAGAAAAATGCGGTTGGTTTAGCGACTATTGCCATCCTTTCCACCATGGTTTTGGTCACCATGTCAGCAGCAACCAGTATCTACAATGGTTCTGAAAATATTAAAAAACTCCTGTATCCTCACGATATGTCAATTTCAGGACAAAATGTAGAAGTTGAGGATTTAGACAAGCTTTTGACTCAATACGCTAGCGAAAAGAACCTAACAATCAGCACTAAGGATGTTCTTAGCTATGCAAGTTTCGGCCTTTCTAGTCAAGATGGTACCAAATTAACCACCTTTGAAAAAGGTCAAAATAGTGTTATGCCCAAGACAGTTTTCCTAGTCTTTGATCAAAAGGATTATGAAAAAATGACTGGACAAAAGCTGAACCTTACGAATAATGAGGTGGGACTATTCGCTAAGAACGATGGCCTTAAAGGTCAAAAAGCATTCAGTCTTAACAATCATAACTATACGATCAAGCAAGAAATTCAGCAAGATTTCCTCAGAGACCATGTTGCTAACCAGTATGTACTTTTGATCTCAGATTATAACTACCTTGTTGTCTCAAATTTGCAGGACTTTTTAGATAAATACCAGGATTCTGCTATCTACACTCAGCTATATGGTGGAATGGATGTGACGGCAAGTAAAGAGGAACAACTCAAACTTGCAGATGATTTTGAAAACTACTCTGATAATTTCAGTCACAATCTCAAGAACGAGAATGGTATGGTTTACGGTGCAAACATTGCGAGTGAGTCAACTGTCGAAATGAACGCTCTCTTTGGTGGAGTCCTCTTTATCGGTATTTTTCTCTCTATCATCTTTATGGTAGGTACTGTACTCGTTATCTACTATAAACAAATTTCAGAAGGTTATGAAGACCGTGAACGCTTTGTCATCCTGCAAAAAGTTGGCTTGGATCAAAAACAAATCAAGCAAACCATTAATAAACAAGTCTTGACTGTTTTCTTCCTACCTCTGGCCTTTGCCTTTCTTCATCTGGCCTTTGCTTATCATATGCTGAGCCTGATTCTCAAGGTCGTTGGTGTTGTTGATTCAGCCATGATGTTAAGCGTAACTCTTTCTATCTGTGGTATCTTTGCTTTAGTCTATGTACTAATCTTTATGATTACTTCAAGAAGCTATCGTAGAATTGTTCAAATGTAAAAACAGAAACATCAAAAAAGAGAGTGGGACAGAAATCGTTAATTCGTTAGAATTCGATTTCGTCGTACCACCTCCGCACAGTTGAGTAGGGCTGTAAAAGCTGATGAAATCAGCGTAGTAGAGCCCACTCAACCACTGCGTCTTGCTCGACAATCCAAAGACAATTGAGAGGCTAGGATTTTTGTCCTAGCCTCTTTTTTAGTAGCTGGGATTTTGTACCAGGTTTTAACTTTTATTTCTCAACAGGTAATTAATTGGCGATATCAACTAAGATTGCTGCTACAAACTCATCATCTTTAAACATTAAAACGGTATCTACTTTCAGAGGAGATATCGTTTTTCTTCTTCTTCGGATAAGGATACAATAATTTCTTCCTTTCTCTATCTTTTAAATTAATTGATTTCTTCAGAGAAAGACTGTAAAATTTTTGATATAATATGTAGGATGGACTGATGGATATTTAAAAGATAATGATCAAAAGAATCACAGCTAAGAATTAAAAACATGTCAGTTTGGACAGAAGTCTCTCTACCATCATCCATGCAGAAACAAGATTATATGAAATAAAAGGAGTAACCAATGTCCGGAAACTATTCAACACGTGAATTCCGCGAAAAACTATATGATGACCTTCATGTTCGATTAAGAGATACAGTGATTTTGATGTGTGCGATTTTTATTGCCTCTATAGGTCTAAATATGAATTCAACAGCTGTCATTATTGGAGCCATGCTGATTTCCCCTCTTATGACACCGATTGTTGGACTGGGGTTTGGTTTAGCTATTTTTGATACGCGTTTAATCAAACAATCTCTAGAAGTTTTATTTACTCAAGTATTGGTCAGTTTGCTTGTATCGACTCTGTATTTCTGGATTTCTCCCTTATCTTATGCAAGTAGCGAGTTGATTGCACGAACCTCTCCAACCATTTGGGATGTTCTCATTGCTATTGCTGGTGGGATAGCAGGTTTTATTGGTTCAAGGAAAAAAGAAGCAAACAATATCGTACCAGGAGTAGCCATCGCAACAGCTCTGATGCCACCTATCTGCACTGCAGGATATGGTTTAGCTAATGGAAATGTACGATTTTTATTTGGGGCTCTTTATCTTTTCTTGATCAACTGTGTCTTTATCATGCTAATCAACCTTGTTGGAACAAGAATTATGATGAGAAAATCTCCCTTAAGTTCATTTAAAGAGCTAAACATTACAATGAGAATTGGGTTGATCTCCTTGATTGTATTATTGGTTCTTCCAGCCAGCTATTCAGCAGTCACTCTGACGATGGATCAAGCACGAAAAGAAGGGATAAAACAATTTGTAGGAAAAGAGTTCGCCAATTATACGATCATTAATCAAGTCTACAAGTCAAGTAGCAATGAATTGGTCTTGACAGTTGTTGGAGATCCGATTTCAGAAGAAGAATTAGAAACAATCCGCCAAAAACAAGCCTCTTACGGTATTCAATCTGTTCAATTAAAAGTCAATCAAGTCCATAATTCGACAAAATTAGATAGTGAGACGACCAAGGAATTTTACGAAACCATTAACCAGTATATCGATCAAAAACTCTCTGAAAAAGATTCACAAAAAGATCTCGTAAAAGAAAATGAGGCAGACAAGGACTGAGGATAGTCAACTTATCTAACTCATGGAAGCAAATCTTGGGAGGATATCCTATATCCAAAAGTTAATGGATAAAAGGATTGTTGATGAGGATACTATTTGTGGTGGTTTGACCAATCACTACTAACTCAGGTAAAACAAAATATAAAAAGCAACAACGTTTTCAGTTGTTGCTTTTTTATTTAGCTAGAATTTTTATCCCAGGTTTTATCGTTTATTTTTCAACTCGTGATTTGTTAGCGATGTCTGTAAGAATCAATTCTACAAATGCATCTACCGGCATAGTTTCAGTTTCTTTTTGACCATAACGGCGAACGTTTACAGCCTTCTCTTCCATTTCCTTGTCTCCAACGATTAATTGGTAAGGAATCTTTTGAGTTTGAGACGCACGAATTTTGAACTGCATTTTTTCATTGCGTTCATCCACATCAGCACGGACACCACGGTCACGGAGCTTCTTAGCCACTTCCCAAGCGTAGTCCACATGTTTCTCGTTAGATACTGGGATGAGAGTTACTTGGTGTGGTGCAAGCCATGTTGGGAAGGCACCCTTGTAGTTCTCAATCAAGATAGCTGTGAAGCGTTCCATAGTTGAGATAACCCCACGGTGAATCATAACTGGACGGTGTTCTTCACCATCAGCTCCGATATATTTAAGGTCGAAGCGTTCTGGGAGCAAGAAGTCAAGCTGGATAGTAGAGAGGGTTTCTTCTTTTCCAAGAGCTGTCTTCACTTGGATATCCAATTTTGGTCCGTAGAAGGCTGCTTCCCCTTCAGCTTCAAAGTAGTCAAGTCCCATGTCATCCATAGCTGATTTCAACATACGTTGAGCATTTTCCCACATCTCATCATTATCAAAATATTTGTGAGTATCTTTAGGGTCGCGGTATGATAAACGGAAACGATAGTCAGTTAAGTTGAAATCTTCGTAAACATCGATAATCAATTGAAGCGTACGTTGGAACTCATCTTTGATTTGTTCAGGTGTTACGAAAGTATGACCATCATTAAGTGACATTTCACGTACACGTTGAAGCCCTGTGAGAGCACCAGATTTTTCATAGCGGTGCATCATACCGATTTCAGCAATACGGATTGGCAATTCACGGTAAGAGTGAACGTGGTGTTTAAAGACTTCGATATGGTGTGGACAGTTCATTGGACGAAGAACGAATTCTTCCCCATCACCCATATCCATAGTTGGGAACATATCTTCACGGTAGTGATCCCAGTGACCAGAAGTCTTGTAAAGTTCTACTGAGGCAATTGGTGGAGTGTAGACGTGTTGGTAACCAGCAGCGATTTCCTTGTCGACGATGTAGCGTTCCAATTCACGACGGATAGTCGCACCATTTGGCAACCAGAATGGAAGCCCTTGTCCGACTTCTTGAGAAATCATGAAGAGGTCAAGCTCTTTACCAAGTTTACGGTGGTCACGTTCTTTGGCTTCTTCACGCATTTGAAGGTAGTTTTTCAAGTCTTTCTTGTCGAACCAAGCTGTACCGTAAATACGTTGCATCATAGCATTGTCGCTATTTCCACGCCAGTAAGCACCAGCTACGTTAAGAAGGTGGAAGATTTGGATACGACCAGTTGAAGGGACGTGTGGGCCACGGCAGAGATCCACATATTCACCTTGACGGTAGATGGTCAAACCACCTTCGTCTTCTGAGTGTTCTTCAATCAATTCTAACTTGTATGGGTCGTTTTTGAAAATTTCACGCGCTTCATCTTTAGTCACTTCCTCACGAATAGATGGGAAGTTTTCTTTAACGATTTTTTGCATTTCTTCTTCGATACGAGGGAGGTCTTCGTTAGAGATTTGACCAGCTTGGTTGTCTGTATCGTAGTAGAAACCATCTTCGATAGCTGGACCGACACCCAAGTGAATGTCTGGGAAAAGGCGGCGAGCGGCTTGAGCAAACAAGTGAGCAGCTGAGTGACGCAAGATTGGAAGGGCATCTTCGTGATCAGGTGTCACGATTTCGATGCTTCCGTCTTCAGTAATAGCACGAGTAGTATCGATGAGTTTACCGTTAAATTTACCAGCAAGAGCTTTTTTAGCTAGGGAATTGCTGATAGATTGGGCAATTTCAAAAGTTGTAACGCCAGATTCGAATTCACGAACAGCGCCATCTGGGAAAGTAATTTTAATCATGGTTTTCTCCTTTTTTATATTTCATAGTTTCTAAGCATTGACTTTTTATTATGAGACTACTTCCTAGTCTTAATGTTCAACTGCTTTTCTTTATCAGAGAGGAAGTTTTCCATTTCCGTCAGGATGTCTATATCCAAACGTTGAGAAAGTTCTACTAGCCACCAGATATTTTCTGAAAGTTTATGTTCCAGTGTGTAGGGTGTTTCATCATAGTAGCGTCCTTGCTTGGTCATCACTAATCGTTGGAAATTTCCAATATCATTCGATAAAGCCAAGAGGTCTTCTTCTACCGTCCACTTGGAATCATGATGCTTAACTTCCAGATCGTGATAAGCTTGTCGGATTGCCCAACTGCGCTCCACTAATTCTTGCAACTCTATAGTTAGTCTCCTCATAAAAAATTGCGACATCCTAAAAAGGACGTCGCAACGTGGTTCCACCTTCATTTATGTTCCTCAAAAAAGAGGGACACCTCTGATTGGCTCTAACGTGGCCACCGTTTTATGTTTGCATAAAAGTCAGTAGAGTAGTATCAGTATAGTCTTCCTATGCGTTCACAGCAACCACGCACTCTCTGGTAGAAAGGGGCTAAGTGACTTGTCTCTATGCATTATTATAGCATGATTGTGAGATTTTTCAAGGATTTTGTGAAAGTTTTTTGCTTTTCAGTTTTTGCACTAGATTCTTAATAGCGGCACCAATAACTGTACCTAGTAGAATAAGAATTTCATAGGCTAGGAAATAAACAATAATAAATTCTCTGAAAGGAATAATAGTAAAACAATAGAGCAAGCAGCTACCTAGAAGCCAATGCAGTGAAAAACCAAATCGATAACTATAAAGAAGAGAAACTATAAAAACTACAACAGGCGAAATGATGAATATATTTAAAAGATAGAGCTCCGTTAGTTTTGGATTCTGTAATAGTAGTATAAATAATCCATAAAGTGGCCAATAAAAGAAAAATACGACCAGATAGTAGGGGAGATATTTGAGAAATTTACGCATGGTAATCACCTCACTTTCCAAGCTGTCTACTTAGATATCCTTCCTATAACTATTATAGCATATTTGTGGCATGGATAGTAAATCAGTTGACAAAGAACTTAGTTATTGGTAGAATAGAAATTGTCGTAAAGACAAATAACTTCTTCTTGGTTACAGGCATGCCAACCTGTCACTCGGATGAAGCCAAATAAAAAGGAGAAACATCATGGCAATCTCAAAAGAGAAAAAAAATGAAATCATTGCACAATATGCACGTCACGAAGGTGATACAGGTTCAGTAGAGGTTCAAGTTGCTGTCCTTACTTGGGAAATCAACCACCTTAACGAACACATCAAACAACACAAAAAAGACCACGCTACTTACCGTGGATTGATGAAGAAAATCGGTCGCCGTCGTAACTTGCTTGCATACTTGCGTAAAAACGACGTTAACCGTTACCGTGAGTTGATTAACTCTCTTGGACTTCGTCGCTAATCTGCTTTATTTTCCACTTACATTGTGTTGTCACCTTACCTCGATATACTCAAGTATAATCTTCGGTTACGGTTCCTAGCACTGTAAGGTAAAATAAACCAGAATGATCTCCCTTCGGGGAGATTTTTTGTTTCACTAACATTTTTGTACAATCTTCGGCTTGCCGTCTAGTCTATAAACGTTTTATCCAGCAAGAATCATGATGCTAAGGGCGTAAGAAATCCGTATGAAAATAGGGAAACGACACCGTGTTCGATGAACACAAGGAGTTTCATCTTTTTCACTAGGATTTTAGCCCGAGCTCAAATCAGCTCTCTGACTTTAGAGGGCTTTTTTATTTTTGTCACTTACCTCGATATACTCAAGTATGATCTTCGGTTACGGTTCCTAGTACTGTAAGGTAAAATAAACCAGAAAGGTCTCTCTTCGGGGAGATTTTTTTGTTCACTAGGATTTTAGCCTGAGCTCAAATCAGCTCTCTGACTTCAGAGGGCTTTTTTTGTGCATTTTTCTAGCCTTGTTCCCGCCTTGGAAATGTGGTATACTATTTATGAAAATTGTCTAAATTTTTAATTTTATTAAGGGAGAGTTTTATGATTTCCAAATCTTCTGGAAGCCATCAAAACCTGCGGTATGTTTTTCTCCTATCTCTGTTGCTGGGAGCTTTGGGAGTTTCTCTATTTTTGGCTGTTTCTATGGGTTCAGTTCAAATTAGCTTGAGTGATACTTATCGGATTATTTTGAGTAAGATGAGGGCCCCTCTGGATATAGGAGACCTTTCGAAGTCTACACTTGCTATTGTTTGGAATATGAGATTGCCACGGGTTTTTCTTGGTTTGATAGTTGGTGCTGGTCTTTCCATGTGTGGCAGTGTCATGCAGTCCACAGTCAATAATCCAATCGCAGAGCCCTATGTGTTAGGAATTTCAGCTGGGGCAACCTTTGGAGCAACTTTGAGTATTATTCTTGGATTTAAAGTTTTGATTGGTCTAGGTTCTTTCCTAGGAGCGATTTTAGCAACAGTTGCAGTCCTTCTGATTGCTTCCATTCAAGGCAGGATGACAACTTCCAGCCTGATTTTATCAGGAACGGTCGTGAATGCACTATTTTTGGCTTTTTCAAACTTTATTATCTCTATTGGTGCCAATGCTGATAGCGTTATGACTATCAAGTTTTGGACCATGGGTTCCTTAGCGGGGACCTCCTGGGCTCACTTAACTTTGCCAACAGTAGTAGTGGGAATAGCTTTCTTATTTTTCTCTACCCAATATCGTGTTTTTAATGCCATGATGATGGGAGATGAAGCGGCTTTGACCTTGGGAATTCCCTTGCGTTTTTACTGGTATCTCTATGTGACGATTGTGGCTATAATGACAGCAATCTTGGTATCGACCTGTGGGATTATTGGTTTTGTTGGCCTTATCACACCTCATCTAGCCCGAAGTTTGGTTGGGACAAATTACAGAAGGCTATTTCCGATAGCTACTTTACTAGGTGCCCTCTTTGTTGTTTGGGCAGATGTTCTTGCTCGTGTCTTGATTCAGAATGCTGAACTTCCGATTGGTATCTTCACAGCCTTAGTAGGTGCACCTTTCTTTATCTACATGGTTGGAAGTAGACGAAGGGAGGTGAGGGTCTGATATGGACTTAATGTGTCAGGATATTCACTTTGGAATCGGAGAGAAAAAAATTCTCAAAGGAGTCTCACTTAAACTTGAGGGCAACCAATTTCATACCATTTTAGGACCAAATGGCAGTGGGAAGACTAGCTTGCTGAAACTCCTCTATCGACAGGAAAAGCCTGATCAGGGCTTGATTTCTCTAGATGGAAAGCCACTGGAACAATTGAGCGTCAAGGAAACGGCAAAGCAGATGGCAGTCGTCACACAGTTTAATCAGTTACAATTTGATTGTACGGTTGAGGAAATTGTCATGCTGGGCAGAACACCCCATCTCTCTTTCTTACAAAAGGAAAAAGACAGTGATTTTGCTCTGGTTGAGGATGCTCTGGTCAAGGTAGATATGCTCGAAAAGAGAAATCGACTTTACTCTTCTTTGTCAGGAGGAGAGAAGCAGCGAGTTTTGTTGGCACGTGCCTTGGCACAAGAACCGACTCTCCTGCTCTTAGACGAACCAACCAATCATTTAGATATCAAGTACCAGCTAGACTTGTTAACCATTGTCAAACATCTCAATATCAATGTGCTAGCTGTCTTGCATGATATTCAGCTAGCTTGTCGCTATTCAGACTATCTCTACCTAATGAAAGAAGGGGAGATTGTTTACCAAGGAACTCCAAAAGAGACCATCACACCCGAGTCATTGCAGGCTATCTATGACGTCCAAAGTAAGGTAACTTGGACAGAAGATCAGCAAGCTATGATTCACTATTTATAAAAAATGAAAAGGAAAACAAAACATGAAAAAATCACTTAGTATATTGCTCCTAACAGTAGCTACCTTAACTTTAGCAGCTTGTGGAAATAGTGCAACAGAAAAAGCTACCACACAATCAAGCACAGAGACAAGTCAAAAGGCTAGTACAGAAACCAGCTATCCTGTAACCATCAAAACTTATGACGCTAAAGGAAATGAAGTCGAACAAGTATTTGAAAAGGCACCTGAAAAGGTCATTACCAACAATCTTTCAACAACTGAAATCCTACTTGAACTCGGTTTGAAGGATAAAATTGCTGGCATGCTCAATCCTGATAATGCCGTAACTGGTAAATACAAGGAAGCGATTGAAGCCATCCCTCATATTGGTGATAAAAAATCAGTCTCACAAGAAACTGTTCTTTCTTATGAACCAGATGCCTTGATGGGCCGCAACATGATGTTTTCTGAAAAGTCAATGGGAACCATTAGTGCTTGGAATGAAAACAAAATCCCTGTTTATACGCAAAAAGCTTCACTTTCAAATATCCAACAGGATTTAGGAAATATCGTAGAAGATGTGAAGAATCTTGGTACCATTTTCAATGTCCAAGACAAGGCTAATCAATACGCAGAGCAATTGCAAGCTAAAATCGATGCGGTTAAAAAAGCTAACCCAGAAACACAAGGTGAAAAGAAAAAGGCTTTGATTATGGTGGCCTACAATGACGAAACCTTTGGTGCCTACAAGTCAGCCCTTCAAGAAAGTTTGCTCAACCAACTTGGTTACACAAATGTCGCAACAGGAACATCTGGTTTGACCTTGGAAAACTTAGTATCAATGGAACCAGAGTTGATTATCTATGTAACCAGCGACCGCAATCAAAAGTTGGATGAAAAAGCAGTGGATTTGATGAAGGCAAATGCTGTTTTGGAAAATGTCCCAGCAATCAAGAACCAAAAAATCATGACTATCTCTTACGATGAGTTGATGGATTACGGTCCTGCAGTGATTGATTCCCTTGAAAAAATCAATGACTTTATCAAGAAATAAGGAGTTTAACTGGGAAGGGATTCAGGTTAGGGTCAGCCTTCCTTCAACCTATGACTCTAAACAAGCCTACCCAGTTGTGCTCTTAAACGATGGGGAACTGGATTATTTATCAGACCTATCCCAATCTGTGATTTTGGTGGGCTTGATTCCAGAAAATCGTCTGGATGACTTTACACCTTGGCAAGCTAGTGCTTTGAAAGAAGGGGGCTCAGACTTTGGTGGAAGACTAGACCGATACCATCAAAAGCTCTTTCAAGGGATTCTAACAACTCTGCAAAAGGACTACTTGATTGATGAAAGTCGAATTGCCTATGGTGGCTATTCACTTGGCGGTCTTGCTGCTGTTTATAGTCTCTATAGTAGCTATCTTCCTTTGAGCTGTATTTTCTCTATCTGTGGTTCCTTCTGGTATCCAGACTTTATAGATTTTTGTAGGGAACATGACTTGATACAGAGCCAAAGCCTTATTTATCTACAAAATGGTCAGACAGAAGGTGCTAATCATTCCAACCGTTTGTCTAAGGCTCCTATTTTTGCTAGAAACATTCATGATCTGATTTCAGAAGCAGTTCCCTCAACTTATTCTACTTTTGATGCTTATGGGCATCATGAAGCTCTTGAGCAACGCTATCATCATTTTTGTGATTGGCTGAGAGAAGAGTGGAATCTTAAGTAAAAATCTAATACTCTTTGTTTATGATGGACAGAGAGTATTTTTCTTGTCTTTATTCGTGTATATTTTGAAATTTCCGTGGGTTTGTCTAAATCGAAAGTTTAACTGTAATGCATCAAAATGTGGTATAATGAGTAGATAGATAGAATCGAGGATATTATGTCATTTACGAAATTTAAGTTTAAAAAATATATAGATGAAGCTTTGGAGGAGTTGAAGTTTACGACTCCTACCGAGGTTCAGGAAAAGTTAATTCCTATTGTCCTAGCAGGTCGTGACTTGGTCGGTGAATCCAAAACAGGTTCAGGGAAGACTCATACCTTCTTGTTACCGATTTTCCAACAATTGGATGAAGAGGGCGACAGTGTGCAGGCAGTTATCACAGCTCCGAGTCGTGAGTTGGCAACTCAGATTTACCAAGCAGCCCGCCAGATTGCAGGACACTCAGAAGTAGAGATTCGTGTCGTTAACTATGTGGGTGGTACGGACAAGGCCCGTCAGATTGAAAAATTGGCAAGCAATCAGCCCCATATTGTTATCGGAACGCCAGGTCGTATCTATGACTTGGTAAAATCAGGTGATTTGGCTATTCATAAGGCTAAGACCTTTGTAGTTGATGAAGCCGACATGACCTTGGATATGGGATTCTTGGAAACAGTTGATAAGATTGCAGGCAGTCTTCCGAAAGACTTACAGTTTATGGTCTTTTCAGCAACCATTCCTCAAAAACTGCAACCATTCTTGAAAAAATACTTGTCAAATCCTGTCATGGAGAAAATCAAGACCAAAACAGTTATCTCTGACACTATTGATAACTGGTTGATTTCGACTAAGGGTCGAGATAAGAACGCCCAGATTTATGAGTTAACTCAAGTTATGCAGCCATACTTAGCCATGATTTTTGTCAATACTAAGACGCGGGCAGATGAATTGCATACCTACCTAACAGCTCAAGGATTAAAGGTGGCTAAGATTCATGGGGATATTGCTCCTCGTGAACGCAAACGCATCATGAATCAAGTCAAGAATCTTGATTTTGAGTATATCGTAGCAACAGATTTAGCTGCGCGTGGGATTGATATTGAAGGTGTCAGCCATGTCATTAATGATGCCATTCCTCAAGACTTGTCCTTCTTTGTCCATCGTGTTGGACGAACTGGACGTAATGGTCTACCAGGTACAGCCATTACCCTTTACCAGCCAAGTGATGACTCTGATATTCGTGAGTTGGAGAAATTAGGAATCAAGTTTGTACCTAAGGTGGTTAAAGACGGAGAATTCCAGGACACTTATGACCGTGATCGTCGTGCCAATCGTGAGAAGAAACAAGAAAAACTGGATATCGAAATGATTGGTCTGGTTAAAAAGAAAAAGAAAAAAGTCAAACCAGGCTACAAGAAAAAAATCCAGTGGGCCGTCGATGAAAAACGCCGTAAAACCAAGCGAGCAGAAGGTCGTGCTCGCGGACGAGCAGAGCGAAAAGCCAAACGCCAGACATTTTAAAAATGAAACAGTAGAACCAAGTCGGTTTTACTGTATTTTTATAGTTCTACACTGGGATTGACAGAATTCATAAGTAGATGATATTGGGAAAATTAACATTTAATCTGACCATTCTTTTAATTTTCTGAAGTTTATCATATACTTAAATTAAAAGTAGATTGTAGGAGAAGTTAAATGAAAGATTTTAAAGATTTTATTGCTGGGATTGGTGAAATAAATGTTATTGTTTATTTGATATATGTGTGTACTGGTCTCGCTCCTCTCTTTCATATATTGATTATTGGTTCAGAAGTGACTACTGGAAAAATAGTTTTAACTATCTTAGGCATACTTTATGCTATCTTTTTAACGATTGCTAGAATTTATCGAAAGTTTTTCTGGTAAGAATTATCATGAATTATTAAAATCCCATCAGAAATTTGAACTGCACCCCAAAAGTTAGACAGAAAAAATCTAACTTTTGGGGTGTTTTATTATGAAATTGAATTATGAAGATAAAGTTCAGATTTATGAACTAAGAAAGCAAGGACAAAGTTTCAAACAGCTTTCGAAAAGATTTAGTGTGGATGTTTCTGGTCTAAAGTACATGATGAAATTAATTGACCGTTATGGCATAGATATCGTAAAGAAAGGGATGAATCGTTATTATTCTCCAGAACTAAAACAACAAACGAATTAAAGTCAAACTAAAAGGACTTAGCCCTGTGGCAATACAGAACTAAATCCTTTCAATAATTATTTGTCCAACTTTTGGGGGTCAGTACAGCTTTCCTTTTTGGTATAAAATATATGCTTTCTATGACTAGGCAATTTTCTTAATCGAAAAATTACGAAATAGAAAGAGAGATTTCAAATCCATGCATCCATTCGGATTTTACTACGATGTCGATTTTTAAAGCATCTGCTAATTGTTTGACAAGATAGAGACCCATGCCTGTTGATTTTTTCCTTGTCTCTCCTGAA
The DNA here is from genome assembly GCF_964238205.1 of Streptococcus oralis. Taxonomy (GTDB): domain Bacteria; phylum Bacillota; class Bacilli; order Lactobacillales; family Streptococcaceae; genus Streptococcus; species Streptococcus oralis_CZ. The sequence goes on along the minus strand of NZ_CAXSLF010000003.1, from coordinate 78,816 downwards.
TCACCTGTAAATCCTTTTTCAAAGATATGAGGGAGGTCGCAAGCTTTAACTCCACACCCATTATCCCTAATAATCAGGGTTTTGCGCCCCTTGTCACTTGACATAGAAATCTTGAGTTCTGGTTTGTCAGAGCTATATTTAAGGGCGTTGGCTAGTATTTGAGACAGGATAAATACAAAACTTCGTTGATCGGTGTAGCAGATTCCTTGTATGTTCTCTAACTTAATCGTAAAATTCTTTTCTTTGAGCAAGGGATCAAAGTTCTCTAAAAGATCTTGGATACACTCTTCTAGGTCAAGGTCTTCAAATAGAAAATCATTTTTCTCACTTTTCACCCTGTAGTAGAATAGGATCTGTGATACATTTCCTTGGATTTGATTTTTCACATAGTCCAATTTAAAAGCAGTATCCTCAGGTAGTTGGTCACTTTGATTGTCTAAAAGGAGGGAAAGAAGCGATAAAGGAAGTTTAATCTCATGCGCCCATTTTTCAACATAGTCCTCGTACTCGGCTAGTAATGAGTTGAGTTTTCCTATTTGAGCCTGCTTTTGATAAAGTGTATCTGCTATTTTTTCAATGCCTTCTTTCTCTGAGGCACTTGATAAATTCAATAATTCAAGCTCAGTATCGATCTTAGGATTGGCTATGAAGGATTTATAGGCAGCGGCTTTTTTTCTTTCTGTTCTTATAAGTAAGAATGATAGGATGAAAAAAAGCAGGACGGTGGCTAAAATATAGAGAAGGATGAGAGCTTGAAACATTCTCACATCTGAAAGCCAAAGCAGGACAGCTGTAAATAGATCAAATGCTAAGAGAACAAGTAACCAAGGCAGATAACTAGCTAGATATTTTAGATTATGTTTCATCTGGACTTACCTCTTCTAGCTTGTAACCAATACCTCTGACGGACCTGACTTTAAGGGCAATGCCAGCCTGTTTCATCACCTTTTTCAGCCTTGCAATGTTTACTTGTAGGGCATTTTCATCGATGAACTCAGTTGTACTCCACAGTTTCATGCTTAGTTCTTCTTTTGTGACGACAGAATCAGTTGCCACTAATAAGGTTTCTAACAATTTCCCTTGATTTTGAGGGAGTAAAATCGAATGTCCGTTGATATAAAGAGTATAGGTATTTCTATCCAGCAGGAAATTATCTTTTTCAAGCAAATTTTGTCTACCTTCATAGCGTTTCAAGATGTTTTCTATACGAGCCAAGAATCTTTCTTTCTTGAAAGGTTTTGTTAAGTACTCGTCAGCCCCTAATTTTAGGGCGTAAATCTCATCTTTTAGTTGTTCACGGGAGGTGAGAACCAATATGGGCACAGAGCGTTTGGACTTGAGATTTTTACAAATTTGAAAACCTGTTTCTCCTGGTAAATTCAAATCCAGTATGATTAAATCCGTATCGTATTGCAATACTTGCTGGCTTGTATCTTTGAAGTCCGTCAACTTATCAACTTGATAACCCGCCTTCTCTAACAAAATGACAATTTCATCTCGAATCAAGGCTTCATCTTCAATTACCAGAATATGCTTCATATCGGCTCCTCCTTTTCCTATTTTATTCTACCTTATTCATCTCTTTTGGGTTCCATTAATGACAACAAGTACTTGTTGCTATTTTTCTTTACAATTCTTATATAGATGACTTCAAATCCAGCTAACAGTAGTATTATCAGCATGGCTGTGATAAATTTCTGCCCCATGGCCATTCTTGCACTGGCTGGTACTATTCCTGTGAGGAGGGAGCTCACTCCGAAGCTACTACTGATAAGTGCAAGAGCTATTGGCAGACCAAAATACCAATTGATTTGCTTTTCTGAAGATTTACAAAGAGTTTCGTAGTTTGCTCCAAGATGGATTAAGGTCTGGTATCGTCTGTAGGATTGTCTTTGTCCCATCAAAAACTGAACGCCGATAATTGTATTTGCGACAACAAGGAAGATGATAGCCAGATAGATGGTGATATAGCTGGCAGAGATAATGTAAAATAATTGTCTTCCCATATTTTGTATATAACTTTCATAGCCAAGAGGGCTTTGATTCAGCTTTTTATTGGTATCTGAGATAGCTTTCATCAGGCCTTTTTTCTTGACCAGCTCAGGAGCCAAGATACCACTAACATAATTTGAATACCGACCATCTGTATAGCTCATAAAGGTCTCATCTGGGACTATGAGGGCTACAGAAATGGTTATTTCACGATCCGTTACAATCGGTAAAGACTGAACCTCTCCAATCAATTTTACATCATTTCCCATGACTTTGATTTGAGGATTTGTTTTCAGAACGGAGTTAACTAGATTCTCATCCGGGAGAAAATCTTTTCCCATATACAAGTAGGCTTCCTTGTTTGTTAATTCTAGAGGAGGGAGGCTGGCAGCCTTTCTAAGCTCATTGTATTCAGAGAGTGGCAAAAGGTGGCAACTTATATACTTCTGGAAATTATGGACTAAGACTTCCTTGTTTTTACTTTCTTTTTGCTCTTTCAATACCTTGATGAACTGTTCAAAGGACACGGACTCGAGTTCTTTCGGTTTGCCCACTTTGATTTGTAGAATCTTTGAAAACTGTGATGCCAGTCCAGCAGCTTCAAGCTCTTTTTTAACTGTATTTACATCAAGATTTTCATCTGTTTCCTGCTTGCTATCTCTAAATGTATAATCCAATACGTGGGTTTGATTGCCTGAATTGCCGCTTGCAATGGCCACACCTGCTCCAAAGAGGCACAAGGCAGAGAAGATTAAGAGGGAGCAGATAGCCAGTATAGTTGAGCGCTGGATAACTAATTCCTGAATCTGTCTAAAATTATAGGTGTGGAGTTTTCGATTGCTTCCAAGCTTGACCAAAAAGTCTATAAACAAACGCATACCAAAGAAGAGTAGTATAGTTCCTAGAGTCCCCAAGAGAACAGTGATGCCCATTGTTATGACATTTTCCCAAGCTCGTCCACTCATCCCCAAGTAATAGGCTGTTCCTAGAAGCAAAATTCCGAGGACAGAAGCAAGAAGGTACACACCCTTGGGGAGTAGTTTCTTCATGCCAGAAGGAGAATAGGATAGCAGATCTCCGATTTCCTTATTGGCTGTTTTTGCACTTAAAAGAATAAAGACAGTTAATTTTACGGCTAGGAAACCGATGATTGTATAGAATAGAGCGGTAGTAGATAGAGAAAATTGATGTTCAATAATCCCTAGCCCAACAATTTTAGCGGTTATTAGGCTAATCAGTTCTGAAATCAAGATTGAAATTGGAAGACCTATTCCAAGAGCAAGGATACTGTTTCTAAAATCCTCGAGTAGGAGCAACAAGAACAGTTTGCTTCTTCGCATCCCTAGCGTTAGATAGACACCAAATTCATGTTTTCTCCTTTCCATCTGCATACTGCTTGCGAAGTAGACTAGAAAAAAGAGAATAATGAGGGTTGCTACATAAAGAATGGGAATCATGCTAAAGAGTTTATTTACAGCGTCACTCTCTATTTGTTTGAGAAAGATCATCACATCTTGATGGGACAAAGAAAGGATGATGTAAAAGGAGATAATAGAAAGAACCATAGAACTAAAATACAAGCCATTATTCTTTCGATCTCTCTTGCTATTTCTTGAGACTAATTTAGAAAACATTGCCATCACCTCCAGCCAGAGCTGCCATGACCTTTAGTATTCTGTGGTAGAAGTCTTCTTGACTTTCTCTTGGATAGTCGCGACGGATTTCATGGAATAGTTTTCCGTCTTGGATAAACAAGATGCGGTTGCAAAAGCTGGCAGCTACCGAGTCGTGGGTAACCATGAGAATGGTGGTTTCTTCCACTTGATTCATTTCGGATAATTTTTGCATCAAAATGGTCGCATTTTTAGAGTCCAAAGCCCCAGTGGGCTCATCTGCAAATACAATCTTAGGGTCTAAAATCAAGGCACGAGCAGCAGCTACCCTTTGTCGTTGACCACCTGATAATTGAGATGGGAACTTATCCAGAAGTTCAGAAATATCTAGATATTGGGAAAGCAATTTTAACCGAACCTTGCTTTCGTTGGCATCGACCTTGTGCAAAGACAAGGGGAGTAAAATATTTTCTTTGGCTGTCAAATTGTCCAAAAGCTCAAAATTTTGAAAGAGGTAACCAATTTCCTTGCCACGATAATCAGCTAACTGACTACCTTTTAACTGACCTAAATCTTTTTCTTGCATTTGAATGGAGCCATCAGTTGGTTTGATGATAGTAGCGAGACAGTTAAGAAGGGTTGTTTTCCCAGAACCACTGCTCCCCATAATCCCTAAGAACTCACCTTTGACAACTTGAAAAGATATACCGTTCAAGGCTTTGGTGATATTCGGCTCTTTTCCATAATGCTTTTTTAATGATTCTACTCGTAAAATTGTTTCCATGTGAAACACCTCCATCTTTTGTTACTTTCATTATAATATGAATCAGAGTAGAATAACACTTACGGATGATGTAAGAAATCTTTATCATTAGGTTATTGGAGCTATACTTACTATATTATAGCATGGTTTCAAGGATTTAAAAAGAGGAGTTGAGAGTCGAGAAATTTTCCTATTATTGAAATTATAAAAAATAATACCACTGTAGTCCATGCTCCAGCAGTATTATTTATTATTTTATAGGAAACTTTACTCCCACTCAACGGTTGCAGGTGGTTTACTTGTGATATCGTAGACGATACGGTTAACGTGGTCAACTTCGTTCACGATGCGCACAGAGATTTTTTGGAGGACTTCCCAAGGGATCTTAGCGAAGTCAGCTGTCATTCCATCGATAGAAGTGATGGCACGGATAGCAATTGTATAGTCATAAGTACGACCGTCCCCCATAACACCTACTGAACGAACGCCAGTGTTAACAGTGAAATATTGCCAGATATCGCGGTCAAGACCTGCTTTGGCAATTTCTTCACGAAGGATAGCGTCTGATTCGCGAACTGTTTCAAGTTTCTCTTCAGTGATTTCCCCCATAACACGGATAGCAAGTCCTGGACCTGGGAATGGTTGGCGCCATACGATGTGGTCTGGCATGCCAAGTTCAGTACCAAGGGCACGAACTTCATCCTTGTAAAGAGTATTGAGTGGCTCGATCAGTTCAAACTGCATATCTTCAGGAAGTCCACCCACGTTGTGATGAGACTTGATAGTTTGAGCAGTATCCGTACCAGACTCAATCACGTCAGTATAAAGAGTTCCTTGAGCAAGGAATTTCACATCTGTTAGTTTGCTTGCTTCGTCATCAAAGACATAAACAAACTCGTTACCGATAATCTTCCGTTTTTGTTCAGGATCAGATACACCAGCCAATTTATCAAGGAAACGTTTAGCAGCATCTGCTTTGACAATGTTCAAACCAAACTTACCACCAAGCATATCCATAACTTGGTCAGCTTCACCTTTACGGAGAAGACCGTGGTCTACAAAGATACAGATCAATTGATCCCCGATGGCTTTTTGGAGAAGAACCCCAACAACAGAAGAGTCAACACCACCAGAAAGTCCGAGGAGAACACGTTTGTCTCCAACTTTCTCACGGATTTGTTTGATTTGCATCTCGATGAAGTTATCCATAGTCCAGTCGCCTTTGGCACCACAGATGTTCAAGGCAAAGTTACGGAGGATATCATAACCGTGTACTGAGTGGCGAACTTCAGGGTGGAATTGGATACCATAGATTTTCTTGTCTGAATTTTCAATAGATGCGTAAGGACAGTCAGCAGAAGTTCCAGTACGGACAAAATCAGCAGGAATTTCTGTAACAGCATCCCCATGGCTCATCAAGACAAGTTGCTCATCTGGAGTACCCGCAAAAAGAGCTGATTCTGTGTGAGTCAATGTTGATTGACCGTATTCACGGTTACCAGCATCGCCTGCAGGAACAACCTTACCACCAAGCTTGTGAGTCAATAGCTGCATACCATAGCAGATTCCCAAAATCGGAATTCCAAGTTCAAAAATCTCTGGATCAATATCAAACGATCCTTCTTCGTAAACAGAGTTTGGACCACCTGAAAGTACAATCCCGATAGGATTGATAGCACGGACTTCGTCAGCCGAAATCTTGTGACTTTTTAGTTCTGAAAAGACACCAATCTCACGGATACGACGTGAGATGAGTTGGTTGTATTGGCTACCATAGTCCAGTACGATGATCTTTTCGACATCTTGCAAATCAGTTGAAATGTTGCTCATCTTTTCCCTTTCTTAAAAGAAATATCTTCTTGAATATTCTATCATAAAAGGGTTAGAATTACCAACCAAACAAGTGCAGTTTGACTTTTCCCTATGAGATAGGGTACAATGGAAAAAATAAAGAAAAGAAGTGAGCAAGCATGTTACCAGCTTATATGAAAATCCACGACCAAATCAAGAAAGACATTGATGAGGGAAGTTGGAAAATTGGGGAAAGACTTCCAAGTGAGCGAGATTTAGCTGAGGAATTTGAAGTTAGTCGTATGACCCTGCGTCAAGCCATCTCTCTTTTGGTCGAGGAGGGAGTTTTGGAGCGTCGTGTGGGCAGTGGGACCTTTGTTTCTAGTACTCGTGTTCAGGAAAAAATGCGTGGAACAACTAGTTTTACGGAGATTGTAAAAGCTCAGGGTAAAACACCATCGAGTCATCTGATTTCCTATCGTCGAACGATCCCTAATGAGCAAGAAGTTGAAAAATTAGGGATTAAGGCTACTGAAAATATTATCCGGATGGAACGTGTTCGTTATGCAGATCAAGTTCCTGTAGTCTACGAGGTAGCTTCTATACCTGAGAAATTTATCAAGAATTTCAAGAAAGAAGAAGTAACCAAGCACTTCTTTCAAACCTTGCAGAAACATGGTTATCGGATTGGTAAATCTCACCAGACTATATATGCTCGCTTAGCCAAGGAAAAAATTGCTCATTATCTGGAAGTGGAAAAGGGGCATGCAATTTTAGGGCTTACTCAAGTTTCTTACTTTGATGATGGTACAGCTTTCGAGTATGTAAAGAGCCAATACGTCGGAGAACGTTTTGAGTTTTATCTAGAAAATAATTAGTTTTAACAATACTCTTGGAGTAAAATCAGATCTACTTTAAGAGTTTTTTTTATTTGGTTTGGATTAGAAAATGTTTTCCTTCTGAGAAAAATAGTAATCATACGAGTATTTTTCAAAGATTCGTGTTATAATAGTTAGGTTATATGGTCCCGATAAGGTGGTAGTGAAGGTCGTTTATCGATTCTCTACCAGTACTTTGTAACTCTATAACGAATATTTTTTAAGGGGGGACATTTTTATGTCAGAACGTAAATTATTCACGTCTGAATCTGTATCTGAGGGGCATCCAGATAAGATTGCAGACCAAATTTCAGATGCTATCTTGGATGCTATTTTAGAGCAGGATCCAGAAGCCCACGTTGCTGCTGAAACAGCTGTTTATACTGGTTCAGTTCATGTTTTTGGTGAAATTTCGACCAATGCCTATGTAGATATTAACCGTGTGGTACGTGATACGATTGCAGAGATCGGTTATACCAATACTGAGTATGGATTCTCAGCTGAAACAGTAGGAGTTCACCCATCATTGGTAGAACAATCTCCTGATATCGCCCAAGGTGTTAATGAAGCCTTGGAAGTTCGTGGAAATGCTGATCAAGATCCACTTGATTTGATTGGAGCTGGAGACCAAGGTCTCATGTTTGGTTTTGCGGTTAATGAAACTGAAGAACTTATGCCGCTTCCAATCTCACTCAGTCACAAGTTGGTTCGTCGTTTAGCAGAGCTTCGTAAGTCTGGTGAAATTAGCTATCTTCGTCCAGATGCTAAATCTCAAGTTACTGTTGAATATGATGAAAATGACCAGCCAGTGCGCGTGGATACAGTCGTTATTTCAACTCAACACGATCCAGAAGTTAGCAATGAACAAATTCATGAAGATGTGATTAACAAGGTTATCAAAGAAGTCATTCCAGCTTCTTATCTTGATGATGAGACTAAATTCTTCATCAATCCAACTGGTCGTTTCGTTATCGGAGGACCTCAAGGAGACTCAGGTTTGACTGGTCGTAAGATCATCGTGGATACTTATGGTGGATACTCACGTCATGGTGGTGGTGCCTTCTCTGGTAAAGATGCGACTAAGGTTGACCGTTCAGCTTCTTATGCAGCTCGCTACATTGCAAAAAACATCGTTGCAGCAGGACTTGCTAAGAAAGCAGAAGTTCAATTGGCTTATGCAATCGGTGTAGCTCAACCTGTATCTGTTCGTATTGATACCTTCGGTACTGGTACAGTAGCGGAAAGCAAGCTTGAAAAAGCAGCACGTCAAATCTTTGACCTTCGTCCAGCAGGAATCATCCAAATGCTTGATCTCAAACGTCCAATCTACCGTCAAACAGCGGCTTATGGACACATGGGACGTACAGATATCGATCTTCCATGGGAACGCTTGGATAAGGTTGATGCCTTGAAAGAAGCAGTTAAATAAAGTAAAAAGGAGTTGATTTCAACTCCTTTTTTAGTTATTTATTGATAGTCTTTAAAAAAGCCCAGTTCCCAATGGACTTAGTCCCGTACTCTAACTCCATAAAATCTAGCAATACATAATCATTCTTTTTATAGAATGGAACATTTTTTTCTGTACTGGTAATGAGCCCTAAGCGCTTGCAACCCTTGGATTTGACATAAGGCTCGACTGCATCTCTAAGAAAAGCACTGCCCACTCCTTGCCCTTTAACGGATGGATTGACCGCAAGGAGCATCAAATACCAGTCAAAGCTATTTGATTTTTTCAAATGTTCTTCGGAACGGTCTACTAAATCAAGATACTTCAAAAAATTTCGAGGGCTAATGTAGCGAAACAGTTTTATGACACCATTTAGCAAGTAAGATAGGATAGAAAAATCATTTTGTTGTAATAAGGCGACAGCTAGGATTTCTCCGTCTTGTTCAGCTACTAAGCAGGTCTCTTCTTTGATATAGAGGCGAGTCAGGAGACTTTCCAATAGTTCTAAAAAAGCAGGATAGTTTTCAGGTTTCTTGAGATCATCTATGATTAGAGTTAAAAATGGATAGTCAAAGAAGCTGTCGGCTACAACTTTTCCAATTTTTTGGTATTCGTCTATCCTTGCTTTTCTGTATATTAATTTTTCCATTTATGAACTCCTTTTTTAATGTTACAAAACAATGATAGTAGAATTTGCTATTTTTTTGATTAAAGTACCGAGTTATTACAAAAATAGTACCCAATTTAGTAAGTTGAAGGATTGTTAGAAAACTCTTTCTGTAACACTGAATCTGATTCTAGAATATCGGATTAAACAGACAAAGAACACTCTAAAAAGTTAGAATTTTTAGAGTGTAGCTCAAATATTGTTAAGTTTTATTTTGTAGGGATTGAGATTTCAATCAATTTTTCAGAGTAGAGGGTCTTGATATTAGCTTCATCGATATTTTGCTTGTCAATCTTGCGATTCAAGAAAAATTCTTGGATTTTCTCCATTTCTTGTTCGCGGATAGCACGATGTTTATTGGAAATGAGGATTTCATAATGAAGCGGTGCCTGAGTAAAGATAACATCAGTGTTGCCTGCAGAGTAGACTTCTACGAGTGTAGCGTCGGTACTCTCCAGTTGGCTTTTAACAAGGTTTGAGTGAGAATTAGTAGTGTTGATGAGCTTCATAGGCTTTCCTCCTGTGTTTCTATGTCTATTATAGCACTTTTTGGAAAAATTGGAAAAGTTAATTTAAACTTGATGCTGTTTTTTCCAAGCTTCAATTGCCCATTTATGACTGCCACGTTTTAAATTTGTAATAGCTTCATCAATTGGGAACCAAGCTAGGTGATTGAAGTCCTCTAAAGGTTTTTGGATTTCTTGATAAGAAGTAGCTTCATAGAGATAGGCTGGATTGTAGTAGTAGGTATCGCGATGGCTGGAATAGAAATACTCATCTGCTTGTCCATAATAAGTACCAATCTCAGCTGTAAAACCTAATTCTTCAATCAGTTCTCGTTTTAAAGCTTCAAAATGATCTTCACCTGCTTCAATCTCGCCACCAGGCAAGAACCATGCACCATTTGGAGCTTGAACGAGGATAATCTTTTCATGTGCTGAGTCAGGAATGACTGCATAAACACCATATCTGGTTTTGTAGGTTACACCCTCTTTTTTTTCTCCAAAGGTTGGATTTGTCATAAATTTCTCCTTTATGTGTGCGCTTTCTTACTATAATAGTAAAGAATGCTCTTACTGTCAAGTAAGAACATTCTTTTAGTATGTGGAATTAGTCATTTGAGTCAACTGTTTCCAATTTATTTTTTGATTTAATCATGATTTTACCATTGCTAGTCATGACGGCTTTGAGGTTTTTCTCGCTTGGATTTTCAAGGTAGTAGTCTGTAATCGCATCTTCGATATAGTCTTGAATTGTACGACGGAGTGGGCGAGCTCCCATTTTTGGATCATAACCAAGGTCTACAAGTTTCTCCTTAACCTTATCTGTCACATCTAAATGGATGTTATTACTTGAGAGTCGTTTATTGACATCATCTAACATGAGGTCAACGATTTGAAGGAGATTTTCCTTGCTGAGAGCCTTGAATTCGATAATGCCATCAAAACGGTTCATGAATTCTGGACTAAAGAAGTTGCCTAATTCCCCAAGGACAGAGTTAGTACGGCCTTCTCTAGCAGCACCAAATCCAACACTAGCTTCTGCCTTACCTGTACCTGCATTTGAGGTCATGATAATGATGGCGTCCTTGAAGCTAACTGTACGTCCTTGACCATCCGTTAAACGACCATCATCCAAGACTTGGAGGAACATATGCATAACATCTGGATGGGCTTTTTCAACCTCGTCTAGGAGGATCAGTGAGTAGGGGTTACGACGAACTTTTTCAGTCAATTGTCCAGCTTCATCATAGCCTACGTATCCCGGAGGGGCACCAACGAGTTTAGCAACGCTGTGTTTTTCCATGTATTCGCTCATATCAAAGCGAATCATGCTATCAGCAGAACCAAAGAGTTCGATGGCCAGTTGTTTAGAAAGTTCTGTCTTACCGACACCGGTAGGACCAACAAAGAGGAAGCTACCAATTGGACGGTTTGGAGTACCTAAACCAACACGGTTACGACGGATAGCCTTAGCAATCTTATCTACAGCATCGTCTTGTCCAATAACATGAGCCTTGAGGTCATCTGCTAGATTGATCAGTTGAGACTGTTCTTTTTCTTTCAAATCACCAACTGGAATATTAGTCTTTTGCTCGATGATGTGTTCGATTGTCTTTTCGCTGATGATTGGGGTATCCTGATCCGTTACCTTGGTCTTTTGCATTTCCTTATATTTGGCAATCTGGTCACGGAAGTAGGCTGCTTTTTCAAAATCTTCATCGCGGGTTGCTTGGGCCTTGAGATTTTCTGCTTCGATTAAGCGTTGGTCGATGACCTTAGGATCTACAAAATTCAAAGTTAAGTTCATTTTAGAACCAGCCTCATCTAGGAGGTCAATAGCCTTATCTGGCAAGAAACGATCTTGGATGTAGCGGTTAGAAAGAGTAGCAGCAGCTTCGATAGCCCCATCTGTATAATGAACGTGGTGGTAATCTTCGTATTTCTTTTGGATACCTTTGAGGATAATAATAGTCTCTTCCACAGTTGGTTCATCAACTTTAACAGGTTGCATACGGCGCTCAAGGGCGGCGTCTTTTTCGATGATGCGGTATTCATTGAGGGTAGTAGCACCTACTAACTGGAGTTCGCCACGAGCAAGAGCTGGTTTTAGGATATTTCCTGCATCCATATTCCCTTCTCCTGCTGAACCAGCACCGACAATCTCATGAATTTCGTCGATAAAGAGGATAACATCCTCGCGATCACGAATTTCTTCCATGAGTTTTTGCATGCGCTCTTCAAATTGACCTCGGATACCTGTTCCTTGAACAAGACTCACGACGTCTAAGCGGATGACTTCTTTCCCTTGAAGTTTGTGGGGAACATCACCGTCAACAATTTTCTGAGCTAAACCTTCGACAACTGCTGTCTTACCAACACCGGGTTCACCGATGAGGACAGGGTTGTTTTTGGTTCTGCGGTTGAGGATTTCAATGACACGGATAATCTCTTCATCACGGCCAATTACAGGGTCAATATTTCCACGACGGGCAATCTCAGTGACATTGATACCATATTCATCCAAGAGTCCTTTTTCCTGGATTGGTGGTGGGGTTTGGGCAGGACCACGATTTTGGGAACCATAGCCACCATTTCCACCGTATCCACCCCCTGACTGGGTTGGGGGGATATTGTTGTTATTAGAAGAAGGTCTAAAGTTGTTGAGATCGTTAAAGAAGTCTCCAAAGGGATCAAAATCACGGTTGTTTAAATCTGTAATGCCCTTGAATAAGCTATTGTTAGGATCTGTTTTGATAATTTTGTAGCAATTTTGGCAAAGATCGATTTGCTTTTGTTGTCCATTGAGATTGGTATAAAGATGAATTGTTGAGTCATTGATTTTACAGTTTTGACAGAGCATACCGCCACCTCATTTCTTTCTTAGTCTTGACTAAATCCAAAAGGTCAAAAATAGTCAAACAAGTATATAATTTAATTATATCATGATTATTGGGCAATTCAAGTAAAAAGATTGGATACTAGCACTATAAATAGTAGAGCGCTAATCATGAGAAAATCTTGATAGTAAGAAAAAAATCCTATTTGTCATACAAAAAGGATTCTCGTTGGTGAAAGGCGGTGGGACAGAAATCGATAGACAAAGTCTCGATTTCGTAGTCCCAGCCCCGCGAAGATGATTAGGAGTTTTGGGAGTCTAAAAGACGAACGAAAAGTCCAATCAGCTACCGCGTCGAAGTTTGATTGCTAATAAAAAGTGAGGTCGGAATCTTTTGTCCCAACCTCTGTATATCTATTATTAGTATAGAAGTTCGTAAATTTCCATCGCAATCAAGTCGATGCTGTCAAAAGTATATGTTTCACGAGCTTCAACATCACGAAGTGTAAAGATTGGGCCATTTTCTTCATCATGGTTAAAAGCAACTTCAGCTACAACAACTCCCTCGCGCTCAAAGTTACGTTTTAAGTTACCACCATCTTTTGTCATTGCTTCCAGGCGGTTGATGATTCTAACCAAATGTGATTCCATTTTGATTCTCCTCCATTTCTTATCGTTACTATTTTACCATAAAGAGTATCCAATTGACTAGAAAAAACTAAGATTTCTCGCTATTTCTCTTTTCTTCCAAATTTTATTGAAAATATCAGGAAGAATTATTGAATTTTTATTCAAAATATGTTATACTCATACAAGTTTTAAGTTAGAAATTAGAAAGTAGTGGATTTATGAATTTTTCTTTTTTACCTAAATATCTGCCATATTTTAACTATGGTGCTCTCGTAACAGTCTTGATCTCTGTTTTGGTTGTCTTTTTAGGGACAATTTTAGGGGTGGTTTTGGCTTTTGCTCAACGTTCGAAAATGAAGCCCATAGTTTGGCTTGCCAATGTTTATGTTTGGATTTTCCGTGGAACACCGATGATGGTACAGATCATGATTGCTTTTGCTCTTATGCATATCAATGCTCCGACAATTCAGATTGGAGTTTTGGGAGTTGATTTTTCACGTTTGATTCCAGGGATTATCATCATCTCTATGAATAGTGGTGCCTATGTATCAGAAACAGTTCGTGCTGGTATCAATGCGGTACCTAAAGGGCAATTAGAGGCGGCTTACTCTCTAGGGATTCGTCCTCAAAATGCTATGCGCTATGTCATCTTGCCACAGGCTATCAAGAATATCTTGCCAGCCTTGGGGAACGAGTTTATTACCATTATCAAAGATAGCTCGCTCTTGTCAGCAATCGGTGTTATGGAGTTGTGGAATGGAGCTACTACGGTATCAACAACCACTTACTTACCGTTAACTCCACTCTTATTTGCAGCCTTTTACTATTTGATTATGACCTCTATCTTGACACTAGCCTTGAAAGCTTTTGAAAATCGTATGGGACAAGGAGAGAAAAAATAATGACTGAAACGCTTATAAAAATTGAAAACCTTCATAAAAACTTTGGGAAAAATGAAGTTTTAAAAGGAATTGATCTGGAGATTAAAAAGGGAGAAGTTGTGGTGATTATCGGACCGTCAGGTAGCGGGAAGTCAACCCTCCTTCGCTCCATGAATCTCCTCGAAGAAGCGACAAAAGGCAAGGTCATCTTTGAAGGAGTGGATATTACGGATAAGAAAAATGACCTCTTTGCCATGCGTGAAAAGATGGGAATGGTATTCCAACAGTTCAATCTCTTCCCCAATATGACAGTGAAGGAAAACATCACGCTTTCTCCTATCAAGACCAAAGGGGAAAGTAAGGAAGTTGCTGAGAAGAGAGCGCATGATCTCTTGGAAAAGGTTGGTTTACCAGATAAGGCAGATGCTTATCCACAAAGTTTGTCTGGTGGACAGCAACAACGTATCGCTATCGCTCGTGGTCTTGCCATGGAACCAGATGTCCTACTCTTTGATGAACCGACTTCCGCCTTAGACCCAGAAATGGTAGGGGAAGTACTAGCAGTTATGCAAGAACTTGCTAAGTCAGGAATGACCATGGTCATCGTGACGCACGAGATGGGCTTTGCTCGTGAGGTGGCAGATCGTGTCATCTTTATGGCTGACGGTGTTATTGTCGAAGACGGTACTCCAGAGCAAGTCTTTGAACAAACCCAAGAACAAAGAACCAAGGAGTTCTTGAGTAAGGTTTTGTAAGAATATCGTAATTTAGAGAGAGTGGGACAGAAATCGGTAATTCGTTAGAATTCGATTTCGTCGTCCCACCTCCGCACAGTTGAGTAGGGCTGTAAAAGCTGATGAAATCAGCGTGGTAGAGCCCACTCAACCACTGCGTCTTGCTCGACAATCCAAAGACAATTGAGAGGCTAGGACTTTTGTCCCAGCTTCTTTCTTATAGTTTCAAACTATAAGGTGTCTTAGGTAAGAAGTGTTAGAGGGACAAGTATATTTTTGATATAATAGAAGATATTTGTTAGAAAAGAGAAAACACATGACACAGATTATTGATGGGAAGGCCTTGGCGGCCAAGTTACAGGGACAATTGGCTGAAAAGACGTCTAAACTAAAAGAAGAGACGGGATTGGTGCCTGGTTTGGTCGTTATTTTAGTCGGAGAAAATCCAGCCAGCCAAGTTTACGTTCGTAACAAGGAACGTTCAGCTATTGCATCAGGATTCCAGAGTGAAGTTGTGCGAGTTCCTGAAACAATTACCCAAGAGGAATTATTGGATTTGATTGCCAAATACAATCAAGATCCAGCTTGGCATGGGATTTTGGTTCAATTGCCTTTACCAAAACACATCGATGAAGAGGCTGTTCTACTAGCCATTGATCCAGAAAAGGACGTGGATGGTTTTCATCCGCTCAACATGGGGCGTCTTTGGTCTGGTCATCCAGTTATGATCCCTTCAACTCCAGCTGGTATTATGGAAATGTTTCATGAGTATGGGATTGAACTAGAAGGTAAGAATGCAGTTGTTATTGGTCGTTCTAATATTGTCGGTAAACCAATGGCCCAGTTGTTATTAGCTAAGAATGCAACTGTAACCTTAACCCACTCACGAACACACAATCTTGCCAAGGTAGCTTCTAAGGCGGATATTCTTGTCGTAGCAATCGGTCGTGCTAAGTTTGTGACTGCTGATTTTGTCAAACCTGGGGCTGTTGTCATTGATGTGGGGATGAACCGAGATGAAAATGGCAAGCTCTGTGGCGATGTTGACTATGATGCTGTTGCGCCAATCGCTAGCCATATCACACCTGTACCTGGTGGAGTTGGACCTATGACCATTACTATGTTGATGGAGCAGACTTATCAGGCTGCATTGCGTAGTTTGGTTAGATAATACAAGCATTGATTTTATATAGTGAAGAAACAAGTTCTAAAAAATGAACTTGTTTTTTTCTTGCACTTCTTTTAATAAAATTACAGTAAAACTTCTACAAATTATTGAAAAAACTCTACTATTTTGATATATTAAAAGCATCAATATTTATATGGATAAAATAAGTAAGCGTCTAGAGGGAGGTTTATTTTTTGGAGTAAAATGTAATCGCTTACTAGAACATTGGAAAGGAACAATAATGGATAAGAGATTTTTTGAAAGACGGTGTCATTATAGTATTCGTAAATTTGCCATTGGTGCGGCTTCAGTTATGATTGGAGCTAGTATATTTGGTCTTCAGGTGGCTCAAGCAGCTGAAACCGAAACAGCAAGTCCCAGTGAGGAAACAATTCATCAAGTTCAACCTTTAGATAAGCTTCCAGATGAGGTTGCTGCAGCTATTGCAAAAGCTGAGCAAAATGGCCCACAAGATTCAGCTACTGGAGAAGAAAATGATGCGGTTGAATCCGCAAAACCAGCAACTGAAGAAAAGGTGACTGAGGCAACAAGTCCTAAGGTAGAAAAGGAAGCAGAAGTAGTCAGCCCTAAAGAAGACAAAGTTGAAAAAACTGAAAAACCTGCTGCTGAAGCGAATGGGAAAGAGTCTACAGTTTCAGAAGCAAGTGCTGAAAAGCCAGTAGTTCGAGAAGAACATACAGATACAACTAACCAGAATAAACCTGTAACGGACGATAAAAGCAAGGAAGAAAAAGCTTCTGCAAGTGAATCACCTCAAGCTACAAAAGAGAAGGAAAAAGAAAATCAGCTCCTTGAAGAAAGAAAACAAAATTTCAACAAAGACTGGTATTTTAAACTAAACGCTCAAGGTGACTTTTCTAAGAAAGATGTGGATGTTCATGACTGGTCTAAGTTGAACCTTCCTCATGACTGGAGTATCTATTTTGATTTTGACCACAAGTCTCCTGCCCGAAATGAAGGTGGTCAATTAAACGGGGGTACTGCCTGGTATCGCAAGACCTTCACGGTTGACGAAGCTGCTAAGGATAAGGATGTTCGGATCAACTTTGATGGTGTCTACATGGACTCCAAAGTCTATGTAAATGGTAAATTTGTAGGTCATTATCCAAGTGGTTACAATCATTTTTCATACGATATTACTGAATTTTTAAATAAAGATGGTAGTGAAAATACCATTGCTGTCCAAGTTACCAATAAGCAACCAAGTAGTCGTTGGTACTCAGGAAGTGGTATCTATCGCGATGTAACTCTGAGCTACCGCGACAAGGTGCAGGTAGCTGAAAATGGAAATCATATCACAACTCCAAAACTAGCTGAACAAAAAGATGGCAACGTTGAAACACAAATCCAAAGCAAGATCAAAAATACTGCCAAAACTTTAGCCAAGGTATTTGTGGAGCAACAGATTTTTACTAAGGAAGGTAAGGCTGTTTCAGATTTGGTTCGTTCTGTAACTAAGAGTCTAGCAGGAAATGAGACAGCTGACTTTAAGCAAACAATTTTGGTTAATAAGCCAACCCTCTGGACAACCAAAAGCTACCATCCTCAGCTCTATGTTCTGAAAACCAAGGTTTATAAAGATGGTCAGCTAGTTGATGTGACAGAAGATACTTTTGGTTATCGTTATTTCAACTGGACAGCCAAAGAAGGATTCTCTTTGAACGGTGAGAGAATGAAATTCCATGGAGTTAGTATCCACCATGACAACGGTGCCTTGGGGGCAGAAGAAAACTATAAGGCAACCTATCGTAAATTAAAACTCCTGAAAGATATGGGAGTTAACTCTATCCGTACAACCCACAATCCAGCAAGTCCACAGTTGCTCGACGCTGCAGCAAATCTAGGACTTTTGGTGCAAGAAGAAGCCTTTGATACTTGGTATCGTGGCAAGAAAACGTATGACTATGGACGTTTCTTTGACCAAGATGCAACTCACCCAGAAGCTAAAAAGGGTGAAAAGTGGTCTGATTTTGATCTTAGAACCATGGTCGAACGTGATAAAAATAATCCTTCAATCATCATGTGGTCACTCGGTAATGAGGTAGATGAGGCTGATGGTGGTGCTCGTTCACTAGAAATAGCCAAGCGTTTGAAAGCTGTCATCAAAGCTATCGATACAGAACGCTATGTGACCATGGGTGAAAACAAATTCAGTAGTAGATCTACAGGCTTGTTCTTAGAATTAGCAGCAATCATGGATGCTGTTGGTATGAACTATGGGGAACGGAATTATGATGCGGTTCGTAAGGAACATCCAGATTGGTTGATTTATGGTTCTGAAACCTCTTCAGCGACTCGAACTCGAGATTCTTATTTTGATCCTGCTCATTTACTTTGGCACGACAATCGCCCAAATCGTCACTATGAACAATCAGACTATGGTAATGACCGTGTAGCCTGGGGTAGAACAGCTACTGAATCTTGGACTTTTGACCGTGATCGTGCTGGCTATGCAGGTCAGTTCATCTGGACTGGTTTTGACTATATCGGTGAACCTACACCATGGCATAACCAAGATAATACACCAGTAAAAAGCTCTTATTTTGGTATCATTGATACGGCAGGCTTACCTAAGAATGATTTCTATCTCTATCGTAGTGAATGGTATAGTGCCGAAGAAAAACCAACTGTTCGTATCATGCCTCACTGGAATTGGACTGAAGAAACGCTCAAGGAACGTAATATGCTGGTCAATGGTAAGGTTCCAGTTCGGACCTTCTCAAATGCCGCTAGTGTAGAATTGTTCTTGAACAATGAGTCCCTCGGTAAGAAAGAATTTGTTAAGAAAACAACTGAAGATGGTCGCCCTTATCACGAGGGAGCTAAACCAAGTGAATTGTATCTTGAGTGGTTGGTGGACTATAAACCAGGTACCTTAACAGCTATTGCTCGCGATGAAAATGGCAAAGAGATTGCGCGTGATAGTGTGACAACAGCAGGGGAGCCAGCTAGAGTTCGACTCACCAAGGAAGAACATGTCATCACTGCAGACGGAAAAGATTTGTCTTATATCCATTATGAAATCGTTGATGAAGATGGCAATGTTGTTCCAACAGCTAACAATCTTGTTCATTTCAATCTTCATGGACAAGGACAAATTGTCGGTGTGGACAATGGAGAACAAGCTAGCCGTGAACGCTATAAAGCTCAGAAAGATGGCACATGGCAAAGAAAAGCCTTCAATGGTAAAGGTGTTGTTATTGTTAAATCCACTGAAAAAGAAGGGAAATTTACTCTATATGCGGATTCTGCAGGTTTAGCTTCTGATCAGGCGACGGTTACAACCGTTTCAGGCAAAAAAGAAAATCGTCACTTTGTCGCTTTTGCCCCTGTTAAGGCGACTACTGATGTCAGCGAAAATCCTAAATTGCCGGAAACTGTGACAGCTATTTATAGCGATGGTAGTGTCGAAGAAAAAGCTGTGGTTTGGGCAATCCCGGATGATCTCCTTACAAGTGCTGGTGAGAAAAAAGTTCTTGGTAGTGTGGAAGGTCTCGAAGCTAAGTCTGAAGCCCTTGTTAAGGTCATTGCACTTGATAAGTGGTTACCTAAAATTGCAACTGTTCCAGTTGGTACAGCAGCAGAAGATTTGGATAAAACGGTAACGGCAGTTTTATCAGATGGTAATTTGGTTGATGCGGATGTCGTTTCTTGGACCTTGAAAGATCCTTCTGCCTTGACAAAAGAAGGTGGACGTACTGAAGCAACTGGTAAATTAGTTGGAAATGACTATGAGGTGACAGCAACCTTTATTGCAAGTAATCAGGAAACCGAAAGTACTGTTACAGGACTCACGGTTGGAGCTAAGTCTCTTGAAAACTTTGAGCCTGGAAAGACCTATTACCGAGTAACCATCCCTTACAGTGCTGAGATTCCAAGTGTTGGTGCACAAACTACTGGCTATCAGGTAACAGTTCAACAAGCTTCAGCAGCAAATGATTATCAGGCTTCTGTATTCTTGAGTGATCAGAAGGGTGACTTGGTTAAAACTTACTTGATTCAATTTGTGAAAGAAGCTCCTGCCTTGACACGCTTGGAAGTAAGTGTAGAAGGTAAAGAAAATGCAACAGAAGATCAAGTCCTCCCTTATCATGTCATTGGACATTACGAAGATGGTTCACAGACTGAATTTTCAGCGTCAGATATCCATTTGGAAGCTAAGTCAGCTGATGGTGCTCATCTGGAGGTGAATGGTCAGAACTTGCTTCTTTACAAGAAAGGTAGTGTAACCCTCACTCCTCGTATTGACAATCAAACTGATAAGACTCAGTCTGTAGCAACTGAACTGGTCATCAAAGAAAATACAGTAGACAAGAAAATTGTCAAACTTCATCCTGTTTCTATCTCTACAGATATCAATCAGCAACCGAATTTGCCTAGTCAAGTTGGAGCAGATTTTGATAAGGGCTTGCCTCGTAAGGTAGCTGTAACTTGGGACAAGGTAGATGCCAAAGAACTTGGTTACTATCATAGCTTTACCCTTAAAGGTCATGTCGAAGGTACAGATATTGAAGCTTTAGCAAATGTAACTGTTGAAGGTTTGCAGGTTGCAGAAGAAATCAGTTTAACACTACCTAAGGGTGAAACTGTTCAATTGCCAGCTAACGTACGTGCCTACCATTCTAATGGAACAACTGTCTATAAAGATGTCCTTTGGGACAAGGTTCCTGAGAACTTTAGTCAGACTGAAGGCATCTATGAAATCAAGGGTCAATTAGTGGGTAGCCATCTGACTACTAAGGCCCATGTCCGTATTTCTAGTCAAGTTGTTGCTGGAAATAATATCTCTAAACAGTGGACTGGTTCTCAATTGCCAGCTGCTATTGTATCCAATACGGGTGGTGATGATTCGGCTAATACTTTGAACGACTTGACAGTTTCAAGAGCCAATACAGATGTTAAGAATCGATGGACTACATGGCAAACAGGTACAGATAATGATTGGGCGTCTATCTTGTTTGGTAATTCAGGTGATTTGACCAAACGATTTGTCGATAATCTTTCCGTTGATTTCTATACAGATGGTGCAATCGGACTTCCAAAAGAATATGTCATTGAATATTATGTTGGTCAAGAAGTTCCAGATCTTCCAAACGATGTCAATCATGCTCAAGGAGATACCAAGCATCCATTCAACAATGCTGCCAACTGGAAGGAAGTTGAACATCTCAAAGCTCCAGGACAATTATCCGCAAGCCAAACTAACCACTTTACATTTGATAAGGTTGAAACTTATGCTGTTCGTATGCGTATGAAGAAGGCAGATGGAAAGGCTGGTGTTGGTTTAACAGAAATTACTATCTTAGGAAGTAAGGTTCCGAGTGCTACCAGCTCAGAAATTTCTATCCAAGTAGATGGCAAGAAACTCGAGCATTTCAATCCATCTAAGACAGAATATTATATTCCTCAAGCAAGCAAGGAAATCACTGCCACAGCTAGCAACAACGGTTTGGTAACGGTTGTTCCTGCAACAAGTGAAAAAGGTGCGACACGTCTTATCTTGAAAGCTGAGGATGGAACTGTTCTGAAAGAATATCGTATCTTCCGTGATGACGAAAAAGAGTCAACACAACCAGTAGCTGCGGAAAATAGTGCCCAGACCTTGAATGTTGGCGATCAACTTCAATTGCCTGCCGAAGTAACAGTCTACTATCCATCACAAGCTGGCTGGGTTAAAGCTAATCTTGCTGTCCAATGGGATGCAGTCCCAGAACATGCGACTGCCCAAGAAGGTAACTTTGAAGTGCTTGGTCATGTTCTAGGAACAGACTTAACAACCAAGATGCAAGTAACAGTTGTTACAAAAGGTAATCAAGTCATTTCAGAAAACGCAAGTAATAATGAGACTGATGCTAAAGCCTTTGCGTCTACTACAAATGACACACAAGCAGCTTCTCGGGATAAGATTTTCTATATCAACGATGGGCACTTTAACGAGGATGGACGTTGGACTAACTGGTCTCGTACTCCGAAGGACCAAGAAACATCTGTGGGAATTCTCTTTAAGAAGAATGGTCAGATTACACCTCAATCTGTTGGAAAAGTAGCCATCCAATTCTTTAAAGACAGTGGAACAGATGCACCAGCGACAATGGTACTAGAAAGATATGTTGGGCCTGCCTATACAGAACCAAGTACTATTTCTCGTTATGAAGAGAATGCAGATCATCCATTTAACAAGGCAGAAAACTGGCAAGAAATTCCTTATAAGGCATCTGGAGAAATCGTGGCTGGTAAGCCGATTGAATTTACCTTTGATCCGATTCAGACAACAGCCATTCGAGCACGCATGACTCGTAAATCTACAACTAATGGTCTAGCAATGGTCGAGTTTAGTGCCTACTCTCCTGCTAAAGCAAAAGATGTGGAAACTCCTTCAGTGACCATTTCAGTTGATGGAAAAGCATTGGAAAACTTTGATCCAGCGGTTTCAGATTATACAGTGAGCTTAAATGGCACTAAACCACAGGTGACTGCTCAAGCAAGTGGTAACGGTGTGATAACGGTTGTTGAGTCTATTCAGGATAACCTTCCTAGCCTTGTTCGTCTTCTTGCTAAGGATGGTAGTCTTGTCAAGGAATATCGTATTCATTTCAAACCTAGTCACCGTATAGTTCCTGAAGAAGGTGACCAAAGTCCTGTTCTCGAACGACCAAGTCTAGAAGTTGTCAAGACCGAAATTCCATTTAAGGAAATTATTCGTGAAAACAATGACTTAGCTCAAGATGAACGTCGTGTAATCTCAGAAGGTAAGAAGGGTGAAAGAGTTGATTATGTTGAGGTCTTAGGATTTAACCGTACAACTGTTCATACAGATACGACTGAGGCGCAAGATCGAATTGTTGAAGTTAAGGTCAAACCTGTCATTACTACTAGCAAAGGTGACGAGCCAGCTCCAGTCGTAGAAGTTCCAGAATTTGAGGGTGGCGTCAATGCTGCTGAAGCTGCCGAGCATGAGTTGCCAGAATACACAGATCCGATTGGCACAGTAGGTGACGAGTCAGCTCCAGTAGCAGAAGTCCCCGAATTTGAGGGCGGTGTCAATGCAGTAGAAGCTGCCAAGCATGAGTTGCTAGAATACACAGAAGCAATCGGGACAGCTGGTGACGAACCAGCTCCAGTGGTAGAAATTTCAGAATTTGAGGGTGGCGTCAATGCAGTAGAAGCCGCTAAGCATGAGTTGCCAGAATACACAGAATCAATCGGCACAGTAGGTGACGAGCCAGCTCCAGTAGTAGAAGTCCCAGAATTTGAGGGCGGTGTTAATGCAGTAGAGGCTGCTAAGCATGAGTTGCCAGAATACACAGATGTAATCGGTACAGTAGGCGATGAGCCAGCGCCAGTCGTAGAAATCCCAGAATTTGAGGGTGGTGTTAATGCAGTAGAGGCAGTTAAGAACGAAGTCCCAGAATACACAGGTGGCGTCAATGCTGTAGAAGCCGCTAAGAATGAATTACCAGAATATACAGGAGCAGTAGCTACAGTGGGGAACAAGCCAGCACCAAGTCTTGTTAAACCAGCCGAAGAGGTTCAAATCTTAACTGATAAGGAAACTGGAGTTCTGGTAGCAGGGCTAACTAAAGAGTTATCTAAAGACCTCAAGCTTCAAGTGCAGAAGGTTCTACACCAAGAATTAGCTGGTAAACACTATGATGCGTATCAAGTGAAATTACTAGATAAGGACAACCAAGAAGTTGAACTCAAAGGTGCTGTCCTAGTGAGATTACCAGTTAAGGGTCAGGTTCAAGGAGTTTATCACATGAGTTTAGATCAAGGCTTGCAGGTTCAAAAGGTGACGCTAGTAGGTGATATGGTTGAATTTACGACCAAAGATCTAGGACTTTATGCGATTGTCTATAAAGAACAAAACCAAGAACCAGTAGAACAAGCTCATGGGCCAGCAGTTAATGTAGAAGTTCTTGAAAATGCTTCAGAGAAAGTAGATTCAGCAAGACTTCCAGAAACAGGTGAAAGTCGATCTGATACAGCTGCCTTCCTAGCAAGTCTCAGTCTTGTTTTATCAGTGGCTTTACTAACAGTTAAACGTAAAGAAAAATAGAGTTTGGAACTCTACATTGCTGATTGATTGTAGAAATACTTGGACTATCCCAGAGGATAGGATTGAAAAATGCTACAACCATATGGAGAGGACCTTTTGGTTCTCTCTATTTTTTTAAAATGGGGATGAAATCGCTTAGATGAGTGGTTGGAGGAAAGGAATAAAAGAAAGATGGATCATCAATTTTTTGAGAAACGTTGTCATTATAGTATTCGAAAATTTGCAATAGGAGCAGCTTCAGTTATGGTTGGCGCGAGTATCTTTGGAGCCAGTATGGTACAAGCTGCAGAGACAGAGCTTGCACTAGAATCAGAAACAAGTCTTACACAGCTTCCACCAGAGGATAAGTTATCACCAGATTTGGCAGGCGCTATTAAAAGTGCAGAGGCAGCCTTTGTTTCAGAGACTAAAGTGGAAGAGGTAGCTACTAAGAACCAAGCTCCCGAAGAAACTTCTTCAAAACCAGAAAAAATTAGAGATTATACAGTTGAGGAGACAAGTACAACCGTAGAAAATGCTTCTACAGAAGTAGCTCCTACTGAGACCAATGCAGTAACAGAGCCCACGAAACCAGGTGAAGTAAATGGAACGATGGAGAAAGCTGATTCATTTACAGCAGATAAACCTACAAGTAAAGCAGAAATTGATGCAGCAAAATCTCAAGTAGCTAAAAAAGAATATACGGTATTCCCAAGACCTCAAAAGGTTACTTATGGCGATGGCGTCACTGCTCTAGAAGGAAAGGTAAACCTTGTCTTTAGTGATGGTTTGGATATCTATACTCGAAACCGCGCCAAGGAAGTTCTCCAAGCAAGTAATGTATCCTATACTACCAGTACAAAAGCTACAGAAGGGGCGACCAACATTTTCCTTGGAGTGCGTGGGAAAGCTCCTCTGGCAGAAAAAGAAGTCCAAGATATTTCGTTTGAATTATACGATAAAATTGATGCCTATGTCTTGCGCGTGAAGGATAATAAGATTTCGATTGTAGGAAAGGATACGGATGCTGTCTTCTTTGGACTAACAACTTTGAAACAAATGCTGAAGGAGAGTCCTGTACCAGTTCTTCGAGATGTGACAGTAGAAGACTATGCAGAAGTGAAGAACCGTGGCTTTATCGAAGGCTATTACGGAAATCCTTGGACCAAGGAAAACCGTGAGGAGTTAATGCGCTATGGTGGCGACTTAAAGCTAACTCAGTACTTCTTTGCGCCTAAAGACGATCCCTATCACAATGCTAAATGGCGTGAACTCTATCCAGAAGAAAAAATGTCAGAGATTCGTGATCTAGCTCGTGTGGGAAATGAAACAAAGACTCGTTATGTATGGACCATCCATCCATTTATGCATAACAAAATGCGTTTTGACACGGATGAATTATATAAACAGGATTTAGATGTCATTAAAGCGAAATTCACTCAATTGTTAGATGCAGGTGTGCGTGAATTTGGTGTTCTAGCTGATGATGCAGCCTGGCCTGTTGGTGGCTACAATAGTTATGTTCGGTTAATGACCGACCTGACAAATTGGCTAACTGAACAAGAAACAAAATACAGCGGACTTCGTAAAGATATGATTTTCGTGCCAGCCTGGTATATGGGACAAGGGACAGAAGATGAACTTCGCACGCTCAACGAACGCCTTCCAGAAACTGTCCATTTAACCCTAACAGGGGGCAAGGTATGGGGGGCAGTTGACCAAACCTTCCTAACAAATTTGAAGAAGAATTTGACAGAAGGTGGCAAGAAGTATCGTCCGATTCATTTCTGGATTAACTGGCCTTGTAACGATAATACTAAGCAACACTTGATTCTGGGTGGTGGTGAAAAATTCTTACATCCCAATGTTGATTTGTCATTGGCGCAGGGCATCATGCTAAATCCGATGCAACAATCGGAAGCTTCAAAGGTAGCCCTCTTTGATGTGGCTCAGTATGGTTGGAAGCAATGGAGAAGTGCGGAAGAAGCTGAAAAAATCAATGATACGGCCTTTAACTATGTGGTCAATGGAAGCTTTGAAGAAAGCGAAGTATCAAAAGCCTTTCGTGAACTTGGTAAGCATATGCGCAACCAAAACCGTCCTCCCCATGTCACAAAATTGGAAGAATCTGTTGAGCTTGCACCTAAATTGACAGACTTTTATAACAAATTGAAGGCTGGTCAAAACGTAGACGCAGAGAGAAAAGAATTAAAGGGTATCTTTGCAAACTTGAAGGCTGACGCCCTCCTTCTGAAAGAAAAAGGGGACAGGAAGCTTATTGACCAAATCCACTACTGGTTAGATAATACAGTGGACCAGATGGATGCTTTAGAAGCCTTGCTGACAGCGACAGAAGGTCTGGCTGAAAAGAATGATGCTAAAGTATGGGAACATTACTATGCTGGGGTTAAGTATTACGATCAGTCCATTAGTTATTCCTTCTTCTATGTAGACCATTATGAACGGGCAGAGTTTGGAGTGCAACATATTCGTCCATTTATCAATAACTTAAAGGAATACTTGGCAACGCATATCCAAACCATGCTTCATCCAGATAAACTTGTGACCACCTTTATTACCAACCGTGCGGGGATTGAAGGAGGTCTTGCAGAAGTAACAGATGGCGACTTGGATACTCATGCGATTGTCAAGACGACAACCGTTATTGAACGAGATGATTATGTAGGACTTCGTTTTAATAAAGCCATTAAGGTTCATACTCTTGGTTTTGCAACAGGGACAAAGACCGCTGATAATTATACCTTTGGAAATGCCCTTGTCGAGTATCAAAATGAGCAAGGGGAATGGGTAGCTCTTACAAGTCCTGCCTATACAGGTCGCGAACGGACACTTGAATTTAAAGACCTCGATATTACGGCTCAAGCAGTTCGTATGCGTGCGACAGCTAAGAAGGATAATGCTTGGCTTGCCATGCGTGAAATTGCTGTTAATAGACCGCTCGAACTTGGAAGCAAGAAGGTAAAAGGGAGCATTACCCTAAGTCCAAACCTAGTTTACAAATATGGAACTAGTGTGCTTCAAATGCAAGATGGCAAAGCTAACACCGAATCCATGATGGCTCATGCCAATCAAACGAATGTGACTCCAGAAAATGCTTGGGTACAGATGGACTTGGGTGGAGCTAAGAAAGTGAAACATGTTCATCTTGTTCAAGGTGAAGGTGACAAACTAGCGGCTGGTGTCATCGAATATTCTACAGACGGTACAAACTGGAAGAACCTTCAGACCTTAACTGGGGATCGGATTTCAGATATTAGCCAGAACTTCACAGCCCAATACGTTCGTGTCCGTAATACACAACTTCTCAGCAAATGGTGGAGAATTGCGGACTTTAGAGTTGACGTCGATACACCAAATACTGATTTAACCGTCACCAATGTCGACAGCTTGAAGGAAACGCCAGTAGTGGACAGCCGTGGTCGTTATGAAATGACCTTACCTCAAGGGAATAATCTTCCAGCAAATGGCTATCTTGGTTTGAAATTGGACCGCCTCCATGAAGCTAGTTCAATTGCACTTGAGGATGCTGGTGAAACAGGTTTGACACTGGAATATTCGGCAAATGAAGTGGAATGGATGACCGCTGACCAACTTCCAGAACACGCCTTGGTGCGCTATGTTCGCATCATGAACAAGACAGATAAGGACCAAGCGCTTCCTACTGGAAAATTAGTCGTTAAGACAAAAGAAGTGGATCCAACTGAACTCTTATCAACCACTATGGGTATTCACCAATATTATGGTGCTAATGATGTTCGTCGCATTCACAATTTAGGTCAACTGTTTGATGGGGACTTTAATAATTTTGTAGAATTTTCTGATTATCAACGTAAAAACGGAGAAATTGTCATGAAACTTGGCACCACTCGTCAAGTCAAGAAGATTCGTGCCTATATTCAGGATGCTCAGCGTAATTATTTGCGTGATGGGAAGATTCAAGTTAGTGAAGACGGTAAGAACTGGACGGATGTTGTGACAGTCGGAGATGGTGTTGAAAATGAAATTCGAGATAATTCATTGACCGACGGCTGGACACATGATTCTGCCCACCCAGGAAATCGTTATATTGAAGGTATTCTGGATCAACCTGTAACTGTTAAGTTTATGCGTGTTCTCTTTACAGCGGACTATAATGCTCGTTTTGTAGGATTTAGCGAAATCGTGATTAATGATGGTGAATTTATCAATCCTGAAAATAATCCTACAGTGATAGGAAATGGTAGCGAAGAAGCGGATAACCTGAAGAAAAATATGACTGACGGCAATGTTTTGACAAGCTATGCAGCTACTGAAGATAAAGGAGAGCTTGTTTATCATTTATCTGAAGAAACCAAGGTCAATCATGTTCGCTTGATTGCTGACTTGCCTGAAGGTGCAAAAGTAAATATCCAAGTTCGTACCTTGAATGATGCTGGTGAATCAGTATGGAAAAACTTGGGTGAAGTCAGATCAAGTTTCCAAACCTTTGCTCTTACAGGAAAAAATCCACGGATTCTTGATGTAAAAGTTTCTTGGGAAGGTGGAGAACCAGAGTTCTACGAAATGACTACTTTCTATCAAGAAGTGGTAGACGATCCAGCACCGACAATAAGTAAAGGCGACGATCCAGCTCCAGTGGTAGAAGTTCCAGAATTTGAAGGTGGTGTCAATGCAGTAGAAGCAGCTAAGCATGAGTTGCCAGAATACACAGATGAAATCGGCACAGCAGGTGAGGATCCAGCTCCAGTAGTAGAAATCCCAGAATTCAAGGGTGGTGTCAATGCTGTGGAAGCTGTTAAGCATGAGTTGCCAGAATACACAGATGCAATCGGCACAGTAGGCGATGATCCAGCTCCGGTAGTAGAAGTTCCAGAATTTGAGGGCGGAGTCAATGCAGTAGAAGTCGCTAAACATGAATTGCCAGAGTACACAGAGGCAATCGGCACAGTAGGCGATGAGCCAGCTCCAGTAGTAGAAATCCCAGAATTCAAGGGTGGTGTCAATGAAGTAGAAGCCGCTAAAAACGAGTTACCAGAATACACAGGAACAGTAGCTACAACAGGAAATGAGGCTTCACCAAGTCTTGTTAAACCAGCCGAAGAGGTTCGAATTTTGACTGATAAGGAAACTGGAGTTCTGGTAGCAGGGCTAACTACAGAGTTATCTAAAGACCTCAAGCTTCAAGTGCAGAAGGTTCTACGACAAGAATTAGCTGGTAAACACTATGATGCTTATCAAGTGAAATTACTAGATAAGGACAACCAAGAAGTTGAACTTGAAGGTGCTGTCCTAGTGAGATTGCCAGTCAAGGGTCAGGTTCAAGAGGTTTATCACATGAGCTTAGATCAAGGCTTGCAGGTTCAAAAGGTGACGCTTGTAGGTGATATGATTGAATTTACAACCAAAGATCTAGGACTTTATGCGATTGTCTATAAAGAACAAAACCAAGAACCAGTAGAATCAGTAGACCAAGCTCATGGGCTAGCAGCTCAGGGAGAGGTTTCTGGAAATAATCCAGGAAAAGCAAATTCAGCAAGACTTCCAGAAACAGGTGAAAGTCGATCTGATACAGCTGCCTTCCTAGCAAGTCTCAGTCTTGTTTTATCAGTAGCTCTACTAACAGTTAAATGTAAAGAAAAATAAGGTTGATAACTCATAGCTCTGAAAAAGCAAATCATTATAAAAGAAGGAGAAGATAGCATAGTCTTCTCCTTTATTAATTAGGTAGTGAGGTGTATAATGAAAGTAAGAACAAGCACGAAGGAGTAGTGTATGAAAGAGATTGATCAGGCTCTACTGAAAAAAGTAATCATCGAGCGTCCTCGTTCTAGTCATAAGGGAGACTACGGTCGTCTTCTCTTGATTGGAGGGACTTATCCCTTTGGGGGAGCGATTATTATGGCTGCTTTAGGGGCGGTTAGAAGCGGTGCAGGCTTGGTGACAGTAGCAACGGACCAGGAGAATATTCCAGCTCTGCATAGCCATCTTCCGGAGGCTATGGCTTTTGCTCTTGACGATAAGCAATTGCTTGAGCAACAGTTACAGAAAGCAAGTGTTGTCTTGCTTGGACCTGGACTAGTGGATGATGAGCGTGGAAAACAGCTTCTCCAAACAGTCTTTCATCATTCAAATCAAGACCAGACTCTCATACTGGATGGTGGTGCCCTATCCATTTTTGCTAAGACGGGAATGAAATTTCCTAAGGCTCAGCTTGTTTTAACGCCTCACCAAAGGGAATGGCAAGTCTTGTCAGGATTAGAATTGACTTCTCAAGGAGCTGAGGAAACAGGAGAGGCTTTGATGAGATTTCCTTCAGGAACGATTTTGGTTCAAAAAGGTCCAGCTACTCGAATCTGGCAAGCTGATCAAACTGATTTTTATCAGCTGGAAGTTGGAGGTCCCTATCAAGCGACTGGGGGAATGGGAGATACCTTAGCTGGGATGATTGCCGGTTTTGCAGGTCAATTTCCCCAAGCAAGTCTCTATGAAAGAGTGACAGTAGCGACCTATTTACATTCAGCAATTGCCCAAGAACTGGCTGAGGACAATTTTGTAGTTCTGCCAACCACGATCAGTCAATATATCCCAGCCTTCATGAAGAAAATACAAAAAGGCACCTGAATTTTTCAGGTGCCTTTTAAGGATTAGAAGAGGCCTTTGACCTTATCAACAAGACCGTCAAGTCCTTCTGATCCTGAAACCAAAGCTTGTGCTTGGTTAAGATATTCACCGAGTTGGTCCTTATTTTCTTCGATAAAGGTTTTTGCTGCAGCCAAATCTTTTTTCTCGATTAGCTCTTTTACTTGATTAAACAAATCTAATGGGTTCATGATGTCCCTCCTTTTCTACACTTCTATTCAATCATTTTTTGAAAAAACTTGCAAGAAACTTGACCCTTCCAATAAAGTTCATGGATGTCAAATGCTGTAAATTTTGATATAATTTTTAATGATGAATTTTAGAAATGATCGGTACGTTGTCGTGGATTTAGAAGCGACCAGTACCGGAAGCAAGGCAAAAATTATCCAAGTAGGAATCGTGGTCATTGAAAATGGCGAGATTGTTGACCAATATGCCACGGATGTCAATCCCCACGAACCTTTGGATTCTCATATCAAAGAATTAACGGGCTTGACCGACCAGCGACTAGCAGAGGCACCAGAGTTTTCTCAGGTGGCTGGAAAAATTTTTGACTTGGTCAAGGACGGTGTTTTTGTTGCGCACAATGTCCAGTTCG
Source organism: Streptococcus oralis (assembly GCF_964238205.1). GTDB lineage: Bacteria > Bacillota > Bacilli > Lactobacillales > Streptococcaceae > Streptococcus > Streptococcus oralis_CZ. Next base: position 47,617 of record NZ_CAXSLF010000003.1, on the reverse strand, counting down.
ATGCCAATTTGTTGGCAGAATTTCTCTTTTTTGAGGGCTATGAATTGCGCACTCCCCGTATCGATACAGTCGAGTTGGCTCAGGTTTTTTATCCTCAGCTTGAAAAATACAACCTGGGGATTCTCTGTCAAGAGTTGGGTATTTCACTAGAAAAAGCCCATACTGCCCTATCAGATGCTCAAGCAACAGCAGAACTCTTTCTCTGTATGCGGCAAAAAATGTTTCAATTGCCAAAAGGCTTGTTGGAACGCTTGTTAAGTTTGTCAGATGGTTTATTATATGAGTCTTATCTGGTCATTGAGGAAGTTTATCAGAAGCAGTCGATCCTAGTTGAACATGACTTGGTAGAGGTGCAAGGTTTATTTTTAAGAAAAGAAAAGCCAGCCCTTTCTCCACGCAAACTCTCAAAAGATTTCCAAACCAATATTGACTTGTTGGATTTGGAAGATAGAGCCCCGCAAGCTAGCTTTGCTCAAAAGGTTCAAGATTTTCTACAGAATGAGAAAATTGCCTTTGTGCAAGCTCAGACTGGAATTGGAAAAACCTACGGCTATCTCCTGCCAGCCTTATCACTAGAAAACGAAAAAGGAATCCTCCTCAGTGTTCCTACTAAAGTTCTACAAAATCAAGTGATGCAAGAAGAGGCTTGTAGATTGGAAGAGGTCTCTCACCTTTCGATTCATAGTCTGAAAGGACCACAAAATTACTTAAAACTAGATGCCTTTCACGCAGCTCTAGAGGAAGAAGAGTCCAATCGCTTGTACACACGTTTCAAGATGCAACTGCTAGTTTGGTTGACCGAAACAGAAACTGGAGATTTAGATGAGATTGGTCAGCTTTATCGCTACCAGCAGTTTTTACCAAACTTGGTACATGATGGGAACCTTCCCAAAGCCTCTCTCTTTTGGCTAGAGGATTTTTGGAGACGGGGGCAGAAAAAAGCTCGCTCTTGCCAGCTACTTGTGACCAATCATGCCTATCTCGTTACCCGACTTGAGGACGATCCCAGTCTACTAGAGGGCCGTCTCTTGATCTTGGATGAGGCCCAGAAGATTTTATTAACTTTGGAAAATCTTTCGCAGAAGAGTTTCGTTTTAAACGACATAGTAGACCAGCTAGATCAAGCCTTAGTTCGCGAAAAAGGGACGCTTCAAAGACGCTTGATGGAGAGTATTCGCTTTGAGCTTTGTCACTTGATGGATCAGTTCCTATCTGGCAAACGAAGAATGTGCCCGACGACTACAATGGCACAACTCCAACAGGATTTTTCTGAGTTAGAAGTTCAAGGTTTTCAGGACTATCAGCGATTTTTCTGCACTGATGGAGAATTTTGGCTATCAGCCTCAGACTTGTCTAGCAAGAAGGTTGTCATTTCTTCCAGTCGCAATCAACGTCTGCTCTTTTCGGAGATCTTTCCAGAAAGCTGTCAGCTCTTAGCTGTCTCTGCAACCTTGGAAATTAGTAGCAGAGTATCTTTACCAGAACTAATGGGATTCCCACATGCAGCTTTTGACAAATTGGATGAGAATTTTCAAGAAAATCAAGAAATCTTGGTTGTTAAGGATTTTCCATTGGTGACAGAAACCTCTCAAGAAGACTATGCTCAGGCTCTCGTAGAAGTACTGGAAGATTTGTTCTATATTGAAGAACCCATGCTCGTTTTATTCACTTCAAAAGACCTTTTGTTGCAGGTATCAGATACTCTATCTCTTTCTCATCTAGCCCAGTATAAGAACGGAGATCCTGCTCAACTTAAGAAACGATTTGAAAGAGGAGACTCTCAACTCTTACTAGGGACAGGAAGTTTTTGGGAGGGAGTTGATTTTGCAACTCACCCTCGAGTAATTGAAGTGGTGACACGCTTGCCTTTCCAAAATCCAGAAGATCCCTTTACGAAAAAAATGAATCAGGAACTCCGCCTTGAAGGGAAAAATCCTTTCTATGACTATCAACTTCCTATGGCTATTATTCGCCTTAAACAAGCGATTGGTAGAACTATGCGTCGTCTTGGACAGCGCTCATCTGTCCTTATCTTGGATAGCCGAATGACAAGCAAACGATATGGAAAGCAGATTAGCAAGGCTTTGTCACAGACTAGTCGAGTGAGAGAAGTTGGCAAAGAGCAAGTATTCTCAAAAGTTCAAGAATTTTTACACAAAAAATAAAATAAACATCTGAAAGAATGAAGGAGACCTTTATGAAACGTTCTCTCGACTCTCGGGTCGATTATAGTTTGATTTTACCAGTATTCTGTTTGCTGGTGATTGGAGTGGTAGCTATTTACATTGCTGTCAGCCATGACTATCCTCAAAATATTTGGCCTATTCTTGGTCAGCAACTAGCATGGATCGTCTTGGGAATTGTCATCAGCTTTGTAGTCATGTTTTTTAATACAAAATTTTTATGGCAATCGACTCCCTATCTCTACGCCCTAGGTCTAGTCCTCATGGTTTTACCCTTGATTTTTTACAATCCCAATTTGGTGGCGGCAACAGGGGCTAAAAACTGGGTGTCAATTGGAGGAGTGACACTTTTCCAACCTTCCGAATTCATGAAAATTTCCTATATTTTGATCTTGGCTCGGGTCATTGTCCAATTCACACAAAAACATAAGGAAAAAGAACGAACGATTGCATTAGACTTTCACTTGATATTGTGGTTGATTGTCTTCACACTGCCAGTCTTAGTTTTACTGGCCTTGCAGAGTGACTTAGGAACGGCCTTGGTTTTTGTCGCAATCTTTGCTGGACTCGTCTTGCTTTCTGGGGTATCATGGAAAATTATCATTCCAATTTTTGCGACAGTTGTATCAGGAATTGCAGGATTTTTGGCAGTTTTCATCACAAAAGATGGGCGTGCTTTTATGCATCAGATCGGGATGCCAACCTATCAGATCAACCGTATCCTTGCTTGGCTCAATCCCTTTGATTATGCTCAAACGACCACCTATCAACAGGCCCAAGGGCAAATCGCCATCGGAAGTGGAGGCTTATTTGGTCAAGGATTTAATGTATCTAATCTCCTTATTCCCGTTCGTGAGAGTGATATGATTTTTACCGTCATTGCAGAAGATTTTGGTTTTATCGGCTCTGTCCTTGTAATTACACTTTATCTCCTACTTATCTATCGAATGTTAAAAATCACTCTGAAGTCTAATAATCAATTTTATACCTACATTTCAACTGGATTTATTATGATGCTCTTGTTCCATATCTTTGAAAATATTGGTGCAGTGACAGGCCTCCTTCCTTTGACAGGGATTCCTCTGCCATTCATTTCCCAAGGGGGATCAGCCATTATCAGTAATCTGATTGGTGTTGGATTGCTTCTATCGATGAGTTATCAAACGCATCTAGCCGAAGAAAAGAGCGGTAAGACAAGATTTAAACGGAAGAAAGTTGTTTTGAAAAAAGTTAAATAAGGAGTAAATCATGGCTAAAGTAGCAGTTATCTTAGCAGATGGCTTTGAAGAAATCGAAGCCCTAACAGTTGTGGACGTATTACGTCGTGCCAATATTGTTTGTCATATGATTGGTTTTGAAGCCCGAGTGACGGGATCACATGCCATCCAAGTCCAAGCAGATCGTGTGTTTGATGGTGATTTATCTGAGTACGACATGATTGTCTTACCAGGAGGTATGCCCGGTTCAGCTCACTTGCGTGATAATGAGCAATTGATTGCTGAACTTCAAAAATTTGACCAAGTTGGTAAAAAAGTAGCAGCCATTTGTGCAGCACCAATTGTACTGAATCGAGCCGGTCTTCTCAAGGATAAAGAGTTCACCTGCTATGATGGTATCCAAGAGCAAATTGCTGATGGCCATTATCGAAAGGAAACAGTAGTTGTCGATGGTCACTTGACCACCAGTCGCGGTCCAGCAACTGCCCTAGCCTTTGCTTATAACCTAGTAGAACAACTTGGTGGATATGCAACTGCTTTGAGAGAAGCCATGCTCTATCGTGATGTGTTTGGATTAGATTAACTAAAACGAGAGGAATCTATCAATTAGGGGATTCTTCTCGTTTTTTACTGTTAAAATAGAAGGAAATCGTCGCTTTTTTGATAAAAAAATGCTATAATGAAGGGTATGAAATATCACGATTACATATGGGATTTAGGTGGAACTTTACTTGATAATTATGAGACTTCGACCGCGGCTTTTGTGGAAACATTAGCTCAATTTGGAATCGAAGAAGAACATGATAAAGTTTACAATGCCTTGAAAGTGTCAACTGCTTTTGCGATTGACCAATTTGCCCCAACAATAGAGCATTTTTTAGAAAAATACAAGGAAAATGAGGCGCGAGAGCTTGAGCATCCTGCCTTGTTTGAGGGAGTACCTGCTTTATTGGAGGAAATCTCAGACCAGGGAGGACGGAACTTTTTAGTTTCGCATCGCAATGACCAAGTTTTGGATATTCTTGAAAAGACAGGTATTGCTGGCTATTTTACAGAAGTAGTAACAGCTAGCTCTGGTTTTAAGAGAAAACCAAATCCAGAGTCTATGATCTATTTGCGAGATAAGTATAAGATTAGTTCTGGTATCGTTATTGGTGACCGTTCTATCGATATTGAAGCTGGACAAGCAGCAGGCTTAGCGACGCATCTCTTTAAAAATATCGTGACATTGAGACAAGTATTAGAAATTTAAGAAAAAGGGAAAAAATGACAGAAGAAATCAAAAACCAACAGGCACAGGATTATGATGCCAGTCAGATTCAAGTTTTGGAAGGTCTGGAAGCCGTTCGTATGCGTCCTGGAATGTATATCGGGTCGACTTCAAAAGAAGGTCTTCACCACCTAGTCTGGGAAATCGTTGATAACTCTATCGATGAGGCCTTGGCGGGATTTGCTAGTCATATTCAGGTCTTTATTGAGCCAGATGACTCTATCACGGTTGTTGATGATGGACGTGGTATCCCTGTTGATATTCAAGAAAAGACAGGCCGTCCTGCCGTTGAAACTGTCTTTACCGTTCTTCACGCTGGAGGTAAATTTGGCGGTGGCGGATACAAGGTTTCAGGTGGACTCCACGGTGTAGGTTCATCCGTTGTAAATGCTCTTTCTACTCAGTTGGATGTTCGTGTTCACAAAAATGGAAAAATCCATTACCAAGAATACCGTCGTGGACATGTTGTTGCTGACCTTGAGGTGATTGGAGATACTGATAAAACAGGTACAACCGTACACTTTACTCCAGACCCAGAGATTTTTACAGAAACAACAACCTTTGATTTCGATAAATTAAACAAACGTATCCAAGAACTCGCCTTTCTGAATCGTGGCCTTCAAATCTCCATCACTGACAAACGTGAAGGACTTGAACAAACCAAGCATTATCACTACGAAGGTGGGATTGCGAGCTATGTAGAATATATCAATGAAAACAAGGATGTCATTTTTGAAAAACCAATCTACACTGATGGAGAAATGGATGATATCACAGTCGAAGTAGCCATGCAGTACACAACTGGTTACCATGAAAATGTCATGAGTTTCGCCAATAACATTCATACTCATGAAGGTGGAACCCATGAGCAAGGGTTCCGTACAGCCTTAACCCGTGTCATTAACGACTACGCTCGTAAAAACAAACTCCTCAAAGACAATGAAGATAATCTAACAGGTGAGGATGTCCGTGAAGGATTGACTGCTGTTATCTCTGTGAAGCATCCAAATCCTCAGTTTGAAGGACAAACGAAAACTAAACTTGGAAATAGTGAAGTTGTCAAGATTACCAACCGACTCTTTAGTGAAGCATTTTCAGACTTCCTGATGGAAAATCCTCAGATTGCTAAGCGTATCGTTGAAAAAGGGATTCTGGCTGCGAAAGCCCGTGTCGCAGCCAAGCGTGCGCGTGAGGTTACTCGTAAGAAATCTGGTCTTGAGATTTCAAACCTTCCAGGGAAATTAGCAGACTGTTCTTCAAATAATCCAGCTGAAACTGAACTTTTCATCGTCGAAGGAGATTCAGCAGGAGGTTCTGCAAAGTCTGGTCGTGACCGTGAATTCCAAGCGATTTTACCAATTCGCGGTAAAATCCTCAACGTTGAAAAGGCCAGCATGGATAAAATCCTTGCCAATGAAGAAATCCGTAGCCTTTTCACAGCTATGGGAACAGGCTTTGGTGCTGAATTTGATGTCAGCAAGGCCCGTTACCAAAAACTCGTTATCATGACGGATGCCGATGTTGATGGAGCCCACATCCGTACCCTCTTGTTAACGTTGATTTATCGTTATATGAAACCCGTTTTAGAAGCAGGTTATGTTTATATCGCTCAACCACCAATTTACGGTGTTAAGGTCGGCAGTGAAATTAAAGAATACATCCAACCTGGAGCAGATCAAGAAACCCGTCTACAGGAAGCCTTGGCTCGCTATAGTGAAGGACGTTCAAAACCAACTATTCAGCGTTATAAAGGTCTTGGAGAAATGGATGATCATCAACTTTGGGAAACAACCATGAACCCAGAACATCGTCTCATGGCTCGTGTATCAGTTGATGATGCTGCAGAAGCAGATAAAATCTTTGATATGCTCATGGGTGACCGTGTAGAACCACGTCGAGAATTTATCGAAGAAAATGCTGTCTACAGTACGCTTGACGTTTAAAAAAATTGGGAAATAGTTCCCATGGTTTGAAAAATATGATATAATCATTACAATTGTTTCATGTATAAAAAGGAGTTTGATATGTCTGATAATCTGTTGATTATTACTATGATTGCAATCGCGGCTCTTCTGATTATTGCATATGTTGTGGCAGTTTTGTTACGCAAACGCAATGAAAAGAGGCTGGCAGTATTAGAAGAAAGAAAGGAAGAGTTGTATAACCTTCCAGTTAACGATGAAGTAGAAGCTGTTAAGAATATGCATCTGATTGGTCAAAGTCAGATTGCATTTAGAGAGTGGAACCAAAAATGGGTAGACCTATCACTCAACTCATTTGCGGATATTGAGAATAATCTGTTTGAAGCAGAAGGGTACAATAATTCATTTCGTTTCTTGAAGGCTCAACACAAAATTGATCAAATTGAAAGCCAGATTACCCTTATCGAAGAAGATATTGCTTCCATTCGAAATGCTTTGGCAGATCTAGAAAAACAAGAATCCAAAAATAGTGGTCGTGTCTTGCATGCTTTAGATTTATTTGAAAGCCTGCAGAAAACAGTCGCAGAAGATTCTGAGAAATATGGTCAAGCGCTTCCTGAAATTGAAAAACAATTGGAGAACATCCAATCTGAATTTTCTCAATTTGTGACGCTAAACTCTTCAGGAGATCCAGTTGAAGCAGCAGGGATTTTGGATAATGCTGAAAATCATATTCTCGCTTTGACACATATCGTAGAGAGAATTCCAGCAATTGTTACTAAACTAACGACTGAACTCCCTGATCAACTTGAAGATCTAGAGGCTGGCTATCGTAAGTTGCTTGATGCCAACTATCACTTTGTAGAAACTGACATAGAATCACGTTTACAGTTGTTGTATGAAGCTTTGAAAAATAACCAAGAAAATATTAAAAAATTGGAATTGGACAATGCTGAATATGAAAATACTCAGATTCAAGAAGAAATCAATGCTCTCTATAATATTTTCACACGAGAGATTGCTTCTCAAAAAGTTGTTGAAAACTTGTTGTCAACACTTCCAACCTACCTTGACCACTTAAAAGACAATAATCAAGTCTTGGTGAAAGATATCGAGCGTTTGAGCAAGACCTACTTGATGGCTGAGAGTGATGTAAATCATGTTCGTCGTCTTCAAGTGGATTTGGATTCCCTAGAACTTACAGTTAGCGATTTGACTTCAGAACAAGAGGAATATTCAGAAGCTTACTCTGTCTTGGAAGAACGTTTAGAAAATGTTCAAGCTACATTAAAGGAAATTGAAGATGATCAAGTTTCAGTGAGCGAACGTTTAGTACAGATTGAAAAAGATGATGTTAATGCTCGTCAAAAGGCAAATGTTTACGTCAATCGCCTCCACACGATTAAGCGCTACATGGAAAAGAGAAATCTTCCAGGAATTCCACAGAACTTCTTGAAATTGTTCTTTGCTGCTAGCCATAGTACTGAGGATTTGATGGCAGAGTTAGAACAGTCACAAGTCAACATTGAGTCTGTTAATCGTATCCTAGAAATCGCATCACATGATATGGAAGTTTTGGAAACAGAAACTTACAGTATTGTGCAATATGCAACCTTGACAGAGCAATTGCTTCAATATTCTAATCGCTACAGATCATTTGATGAAGGGATTCAACAAGCCTTCCATGAATCTTTAGAAATCTTTGAAAATGCCTTTGATTATCAAGCATCTTTCGAAAAGATTTCCCAAGCTTTGGAAGTTGCTGAACCAGGGGTAACAAATCGCTTTGTTTCCTCATATGAAAAAACAAGAGAAATCATTCGATTTTAATTAAGAAAAGGCGGTGGGACAGAAATCGGTAGACAAAGTCTCGATTTCGTAGTCCCAGACCCGCGAAGATGATTAGGAGTTTTTGGAGCCTAAAAGACGAACAAAAAGTCCAATCAGCTACCGCATCAAAGTTTGATTGTAAATAAAAAGTGAGGTAGGGATCTTTTTTCCCAACCTCTTTCTTTTACCTATCTTTTTTGAAAAAATGGACATTTTCCTATTTATCATTGAAATTATAGGCCTGATTTGATATGATAAAACTATGACAAAAAAAAGAACAAACCGTAAAGCAAACGACAAGAAGAGAAGAAATTTGTGGATTATTGTGGGGCTTCTATTCTTCACAATCTTAACATTAGGTGCTGGTATTGCTTATAAAGTCTTGACCAAGCAAGCTTTTGAGCAAAAAATTGAAGCACTGAAAAAAGAAAAAGATGATTCCTATTCACAAGGAAGTCAGAAAGATCATTTTCGTAAGGGGCAGGCAGAAATCATCACCTACTATCCTATGACGGGGGACAAGGTGATTACCTCTGTTCAGGATATCATTGTAAAAGATATTACGGATAAGGTAGAAGATAAAGAACATTTGATTTTTTACTACTCTGAAAAAGATTCTTCTTCCATCAAAGGTGTGGAGAGCCATCTTGTAAAAAAACAGGCCTATGACCTGAGTGATTCTACTGTTGTGGAATTAGAAAATACCTCATTAGATCAGCTTTATCTTAAGGAAGATGGGACCCTGTTTACATTAGATCAGCTCTTTACAGATGCTAGCAAAGCTAAAGAGAAGTTTCTTGAGGATATCAAGTCAACGCTCCAAGATAAAAAGATTGAACAAACTCTTGTTGATCAAGTAATAGCCGATTTTACAGCTAGCGATTTATCATCTTGGAAGTTTGCATACAAAGATAGTCAATTGGTTCTTTATCCAATCAAAGCAACCAATAATGTAGAAGAAATAGCTTTGCCTATTTCAGACTTCTTTGATGTTATCCAATCGTCCTATCTAACTGAAAAGGATGCAGAACTTTATAAGAAGGCTCAGGCTGAGAAAAATAAAAAAGTAGTAGCTCTTACCTTTGATGATGGACCAGATGGAAATACAACACCACAAGCTTTAGATAATCTAGCCAAGTATAAGATCAAAGCAACCTTCTTTGTACAAGGAAAGAATATTGCAGGTAATGAGTCGATTCTTAAACGTATGCAGTCTGAAGGTCATGAAGTTGGAAACCATAGTTGGAATCACCCGGTTTTAACAAAACTGTCATTGGAAGACGCTAAGAAACAGCTTACAGATACCGAAGATGCTATTACAAAAGTTCTTGGGAAAAGCTCTAAATTGATGCGTCCACCATACGGAGCAATCTCAGATGATATTCGCAATAGCCTTGATTTAAGCTTTATCATGTGGGATGTGGATAGTTTGGATTGGAAGAGTAAAAATGAAGCAGCGATTTTGACAGAAATTCAGCGTCAGGTAAGCAATGGATCTATCATTTTAATGCATGATATCCATCAAACATCTGTTAATTCACTACCAAAAGTAATTGAGTATCTACAGGAACAAGGATATAGTTTTGTGACTGTATCAGATCTACTCAACACTCGTTTGAAGCCACATGAGATTTACTATTCTCGTAACCAGTAAGTTCACAGTAGGCAAATATTTAAAAAAATTAAAAAAAGATAGTTTTAATCTTGACAAGTAGGGGAAAACTTGATATCATATAAAAGTTGAGAAAAGCAGAAGTGAGAACTTCTCGCCTTGCGACTAACGTTGTCTGGCCCCTACGGATCAAATTTCAGAAATGAAATACAATCATGTAGTGCGGGTTTGCGTTAGCAAGTCCGCTCTTGTTTTTCTCTAAATTAAAAAAAGAGGTGAAAACCATAGCAAAGCAAGACTTATTCATCAATGATGAAATTCGTGTACGCGAAGTTCGCTTAATCGGTCTTGAAGGTGAGCAATTGGGTATCAAACCACTAAGCGAAGCGCAAGCACTTGCGGACGAAGCTAATGTGGACTTGGTTCTCATTCAACCTCAAGCTAAACCTCCTGTTGCGAAAATTATGGACTACGGTAAGTTCAAATTTGAGTACCAGAAGAAACAAAAAGAGCAACGCAAAAAACAAAGCGTTGTGACCGTGAAAGAAGTTCGTTTGAGCCCAGTTATCGACAAGGGTGATTTCGAAACTAAACTTCGCAATGCTCGCAAGTTCCTTGAAAAAGGAAACAAAGTGAAGGTATCCATTCGCTTTAAGGGGCGTATGATCACCCATAAAGAGATTGGTGCAAAAGTTTTAGCCGAGTTCGCTGAAGCAACTCAAGATATTGCAATCATTGAACAACGTGCTAAAATGGATGGACGCCAAATGTTCATGCAATTGGCGCCAGCAACTGACAAAAAATAATTGTCAGAAAGTTAAATAAAGGAGAAAAAATCATGCCAAAACAAAAAACACACCGCGCATCAGCTAAACGTTTCAAACGTACAGGTTCTGGTGGACTTAAACGTTTCCGTGCTTACACATCTCACCGTTTCCACGGAAAAACTAAAAAACAACGTCGTCATCTTCGTAAAGCATCTATGGTGCATTCAGGAGATTTCAAACGTATCAAAGCAATGCTTACTCGCTTGAAATAATCGCGTATTTGTAAGTAAACAATTCTAGGAAATATTTGGAGGAAATAAAACATGGCACGTGTTAAAGGTGGCGTTGTATCACGCAAACGTCGTAAACGTATTCTTAAATTAGCAAAAGGTTACTATGGAGCTAAACACATCTTGTTCCGTACTGCAAAAGAACAAGTAATGAACTCTTACTACTATGCATACCGTGACCGTCGTCAAAAGAAACGTGACTTCCGTAAATTGTGGATCACACGTATCAATGCGGCAGCTCGTTTGAACGGACTTTCATACTCACAATTGATGCATGGTTTGAAATTGGCTGAGATCGAAGTTAACCGTAAAATGCTTGCTGACTTGGCTGTTAACGATGCAGCAGCTTTCACAGCTCTTGCAGATGCAGCTAAAGCAAAACTTGGTAAATAATTATTCATAAGACTGGTACAAGTTTGTCCCAGTCTTTTTTAACAAAGGAGAAAAAAATGGCTTCTAAAATGCTACACACTTGCTTGCGAGTTGAAAATCTTGAAAAATCAATCGCTTTTTATCAGGATGCCTTTGGTTTTAAGGAATTACGTCGTAGAGACTTTCCAGACTATGCTTTCACTATTGTTTATCTTGGACTTGAAGGTGATGATTATGAGTTGGAGTTGACCTACAACTATGATCACGGACCTTATGTTGTCGGTGACGGTTTTGCTCACATCGCCCTAAGTACACCTGACCTTGAGGCTCTTCATAAAGAACATAGCGACAAAGGCTATGAAGTAACAGCACCTAATGGACTTCCAGGGACTCAACCAAACTATTACTTTATCAAAGATCCAGATGGATACAAGGTAGAAGTGATTCGTGAAAATTCATTATAGTTCCTATCGAGTAGCTTGTAGGCTACTCGTTTTTTGAATTTGTAGTAGAATGAAAGAAAAAGAATGGCGTCAGGCATTCACTTAACTCAAAACAAAAAAATGTGCTCGTTCTTCTATTGAAGCTTTATTAAAGCGTGTGAGTCAAGAAAGAGAATGTAATCCAATAAATCTTTTGGTAGATATCTATAATAGCGTTTCACTTTCTTACGCAGTACCTTGTGGGGAAGAGGATTTAGCTAAGATTGTTGGTGACTTCTTGGAAGAGCACGAAGTAATGAATCCTTCTTCCACTAGGGGCTGAAAGTGATGCTCCTGCATTAGCTGATGAAATGATTTATTTTGAAGAATAAGATACGGTTTGTCGCTGTTTAAACTGGCGTGAAGCCCAAAGAACCATGTTAACGGAAGAAACCAAAGATGCTGTTTTAACTATCAATGAAGAACAGACATCACGAGATCGGGAAGAAATGCTAGAATTACATACTAAAATTGGTAAATATTTTGGTGTTAGTGGCAAGATCAGTCACTTGACAGCTACAAATCCTATCCTAGAGGTAGAATAATGAATGGGAATCACGGTTAATTCAACTGTGGTTCTTTTTTCTACAAGGGAAGAAAGAAATTGTTTTTCTATTTTCTAAAATGGTATAATATAAAGAGAAAAAGGGAGGTGATAGCGAGTGATTGCACAACTTGATACTAAAACGGTTTATAGTTTCATGGAGAGTATGATTTCTATTCAGAAGTATGTTGACCAAGGAAAAGCATACGGCTACTCAGCACTTGGAATCATGGATGTTGACAATCTCTATGGAGCCTATTATTTTATCAAAGAGTGCCAAAAGCAAGGGATTCAGCCTTTATTAGGTCTTGAGGTGACTGTTCATCATAAGGAGGAACTCGTCAACCTTCGATTTTTAGCCTTGTCAAATCATGGCTATCGAAATCTCATGAAGATTTCGACTCTAAAAATGACAGGTAAAAAGGAATGGACTGATTTTTCTCCTTATCTAGAGGATGTTTGTGTTATTGTTCCCTATTATTCTGCAATTGATTCCTTGGACTTAGGGCATGACTATTATATCGGAGTATATCCAGATACACCTCAGTCGAATTTTTCTCAACCCATCCTCCCACTTTATCGTGTTAATTCCTTCGAATCTGAGGATTTAGAAACGCTTCAAATGCTCAAGGCGATTAAGGAAAATGTGACCTTGCGAGAGGTGGATGTTCAATCGCAACAGGGCATGTTTTTACCTACTGATCGCTTAGAGCAAGTATTTCAAGAAAAGTTTCCGCAAGTCTTAGAAAATCTTTCTGAACTGATTGGAGCAACTACTTATGAGATTGATAGTAGTCTCAAGCTTCCACGTTTCAATCCAGAGCGTCCTGCTGTTGAAGAGTTGCGCGAAAGAGCTATTAAGGGCTTGGAACAGAAAGGCTTACTCGATTCGGTTTATCAGGAACGTTTGGAAGAAGAACTATCTGTGATTCATGACATGGGCTTCGATGACTATTTCTTGGTTGTCTGGGATCTCTTACGTTTCGGTCGGTCTCAAGGTTATTACATGGGGATGGGACGCGGGTCTGCAGTTGGAAGTCTAGTGGCCTATGCCTTAAATATTACTGGTATTGATCCTGTAGCTAAGAATCTTATCTTTGAGCGCTTTTTAAATCGTGAACGCTATACCATGCCTGATATCGATATTGATATTCCTGATATCTATCGTCCTGAATTTATCCGCTATGTTCGTGACCGTTATGGTAGTATTCACGCTGCTCAGATAGTCACCTACTCGACTTTTGGTGCCAAACAGGCTATCCGAGATGTTTTTAAACGGTATGGTGTTCCCGAGTACGAGTTGACATCCATAACCAAGAAAATTGGTTTCAAAGATACCTTGACAAGCGCCTATGAAGGCAATCTAGGATTTAGACAACTGATTCAAAGTAAGATTGAGTACCAAAAGGCTTTTGAAATTGCCAAAAAGATAGAAGGCTATCCTCGACAGACCTCTATCCACGCTGCTGGTGTCGTGATTAGTGATAAAAATCTAACGGATTATATCCCTCTTAAGTATGGTGAGGATATGCTCATTACCCAGTATGATGCTCATGGAGTTGAAGGAAATGGTTTGCTCAAGATGGATTTCTTGGGCTTAAGAAACCTAACTTTCGCTCAAAAAATGCAGGAGCTCTTATTTGAAACTCAAGGAATTCAGTTAAGGATTGAGGAAATTGACCTTGAGGATAGGGAAACTTTAGCCCTCTTTGCAGCTGGGAAGACCAAGGGAATCTTTCAGTTTGAACAACCTGGTGCTATTCGCTTATTAAAGCGCGTGAAGCCTGAAAGCTTTGAAGAAGTAGTGGCAACGACTTCCCTCAACAGACCGGGGGCGAGTGACTATATCGACAACTTTGTAGCTCGAAAACATGGTAAAGAAAAGGTAACAGTTCTGGACCCAGTTTTGGAAGATATTCTGGCTCCAACTTATGGCATTATGCTTTACCAAGAACAGGTAATGCAAGTAGCACAGCGTTATGCTGGTTTTAGCCTTGGAAAAGCCGATATTTTACGTCGGGCTATGGGGAAAAAGAATGCTGCGGAAATGCATCAAATGCAAGAGAGCTTCATTCAAGGTGCCCTTGAAAAAGGCCACGGAGCAGAGCAGGCTCAGCAGGTATTTGCTGTCATGGAAAAATTTGCTGGTTATGGTTTTAACCGTTCCCATGCCTATGCTTATGCAGCTTTAGCCTTTCAGCTTGCCTACTTTAAGACACATTACCCAGAAATCTTTTATCAAGTCATGCTGAATTATGCTAGTGGAGATTATATTCTCGATGCCCTTGAAATGGGTTTTGAACTAACACCACTCTCTATCAATACAATCCCATATCAGGATAAATTGACAGACAAGACTATTTACTTGGGACTTAAGAGCATCAAGGGGATGCCTCGAGATTTTGCCTATTGGATTTTAGAGAATCGTCCTTTTATAAGTGTTGAAGATTTTGTCACTCACTTGCCTAAAAATTATCAGAAGTTGAGTCTCTTGACTCCCCTAGTCGAGATTGGTTTATTCGATAGTTTTGAAAAAAATCGCCAAAAAATCTTATCCAACTTACCTACTTTATTTATTTTTGTGGAAGAATTGGGTAGTTTGTTTGCAGATAATAGCTACAATTGGCTTGAGAGTGAGGATTTTACGCAAGTCGAGAAGTTTCGTAAGGAACAGGAGTGGCTTGGAGTAGGTATCAGTCCGCATCCTTTATTGATCTTATCAAAGAATCCTTTGTACCCAATTGTGAGTTTGTCTGAACTATTTGAAGGACAGACAGCTACAGTACTCGTTGAGATTCAGTCTATCCGAGTAATCAGAACTAAAAAAGGTGAAAACATGGCTTTTCTGAAAGTTAGTGATAGTAAAACTAAGCTTGAAGTCACAGTTTTTTCTGACCAGTATCGCCAATTTAAAAATCACTTACATGAAGGAAGATTCTACTACCTTAATGGAAAAGTACAGGCAAGAGATGGTCGACTTCAATTAGTGTTAAATAATCTAAAAGAAGCAGTGAGTGAACGATTTTGGATACAGGCTGCTGATCATGAACATGATACTGAAATTTATCATATTTTAGAGCAATATAAGGGAGAAATTCCAGTCATCATTCGCTACGAAAATGAACAAAAAAATGTCCTTTTACCGAGTTATTTTGTTGCAAAAGATGTTAGTTTACAGGAATCTTTAAGTCAGATAGTTATGAAAACGATTTATCGTTAAAAATCAATGAAAATAAAAGAATTTTAACTTTAATTATGGTATAATCAGTTAGAATGTTAAAGAAAAAGGAGCAAAACCAAATGAAACGTATTGCTGTTTTGACTAGTGGTGGAGACGCCCCTGGTATGAATGCTGCTATCCGTGCAGTAGTTCGTCAAGCAATTTCAGAAGGAATGGAAGTTTTTGGTATCTATGATGGATACGCAGGTATGGTTGCCGGCGAAATTTATCCACTTGATGCTGCTTCAGTAGGAGACATCATTTCACGTGGTGGTACTTTCCTTCACTCTGCTCGTTACCCTGAGTTTGCAAAACTCGAAGGTCAACTTAAAGGGATTGAGCAGTTGAAAAAACACGGTATCGAAGGTGTTGTGGTTATCGGTGGTGACGGTTCTTATCATGGAGCTATGCGCCTGACTGAGCATGGATTCCCTGCTATTGGACTTCCTGGAACAATCGATAACGATATCGTAGGTACTGATTTCACAATCGGATTTGATACTGCAGTTACGACTGCAATGGATGCCATTGATAAGATTCGTGATACATCATCAAGTCACCGTCGTACTTTCGTAGTTGAAGTAATGGGACGTAACGCTGGTGATATCGCTCTTTGGGCTGGTATTGCAACAGGTGCTGATGAAATTATCATCCCTGAAGAAGGCTTCAAGATGGAAGACATCGTAGCAAGTATCAAGGCTGGATATGAACACGGTAAGAAACACAACATTATCGTTTTGGCAGAAGGTGTTATGTCAGCGGCTGAATTTGGTCAAAAACTAAAAGAAGCTGGAGATACAAGCGACCTTCGTGTAACTGAACTTGGTCATATCCAACGTGGTGGATCTCCAACTGCTCGTGACCGTGTATTGGCGTCACGTATGGGAGCACACGCTGTTAAACTTCTTAAACAAGGAATCGGTGGTGTCGCTGTTGGTATCCGTAACGAGAAAATGGTTGAAAATCCAATTCTTGGAACTGCAGAAGAAGGAGCTTTGTTTAGCCTAACAGTTGATGGTAAGATCGTTGTTAACAACCCTCACAAAGCTGATATTGAACTTTCTGACTTGAACAAGAGCTTGTCATAATCAACTTTAACTAATCTGGTAAAATGACCATAAAAGGTCGAATTATATAAAGGAGTCACAAAATCATGAACAAACGTGTAAAAATCGTTGCAACTTTGGGTCCTGCGGTAGAAATCCGCGGTGGTAAAAAATTTGGTGATGACGGATACTGGGGTGAAAAACTTGACGTTGAAGCTTCAGCTAAAAACATTGCTCAATTGATTGAAGCAGGAGCTAACACTTTCCGTTTCAACTTCTCACACGGTGACCACCAAGAACAAGGTGACCGTATGGCAACTGTTAAACTTGCAGAAAAACTTGCAGGTAAAAAAGTTGGTTTCCTTCTTGATACAAAAGGACCAGAAATCCGTACTGAATTGTTCGAAGGTGAAGCTAAAGAGTATTCATACAAAACTGGTGAAAAAATCCGTGTTGCAACTAAACAAGGAATCAAATCAACTCGTGAAGTGATTGCTTTGAACGTTGCTGGAGCTCTTGACATCTATGATGATGTTGAAGTTGGTCGTCAAGTATTGGTTGACGATGGTAAACTTGGTCTTCGTGTTGTAGAAAAAGACGATGCAACTCGTGAATTTGTTGTTGAAGTTGAAAATGACGGTGTGATCGCTAAACAAAAAGGTGTGAACATCCCTAACACTAAAATTCCTTTCCCAGCTCTTGCTGAACGTGATAACGCTGATATCCGCTTCGGTCTTGAACAAGGTATCAACTTCATCGCGATCTCATTCGTACGTACTGCAAAAGACGTGAATGAAGTTCGTGCAATCTGTGAAGAAACTGGTAACGGTCACGTTCAATTGTTCGCTAAAATCGAAAACCAACAAGGTATCGATAACTTGGATGAAATCATTGAAGCTGCTGACGGTATCATGATCGCTCGTGGTGACATGGGTATCGAAGTACCATTCGAAATGGTTCCAGTTTACCAAAAAATGATCATCACTAAAGTGAACGCTGCTGGTAAAGTTGTTATCACTGCAACAAACATGCTTGAAACAATGACTGAAAAACCACGTGCAACTCGTTCAGAAGTATCAGACGTATTTAACGCTGTTATCGACGGAACTGACGCAACAATGCTTTCAGGTGAGTCAGCAAATGGTAAATACCCACTTGAGTCTGTTCGTACAATGGCAACTATCGATAAGAATGCTCAAACTCTTCTTAACGAATACGGACGTTTGAATTCAGATTCATTTGAACGTAACTCTAAGACAGAAGTTATGGCTTCAGCAGTTAAAGACGCTACAAACTCAATGGACATCAAATTGGTTGTAACTCTTACTAAGACTGGTCACACAGCACGTTTGATCTCTAAATATCGTCCAAATGCTGATATCTTGGCATTGACATTTGACGAATTGACAGAACGTGGATTGATGTTGAACTGGGGTGTTATCCCAATGTTGACAGAAGCTCCATCATCAACTGATGACATGTTCGAAATTGCTGAACGTAAAGCAGTTGAAGCAGGTCTTGTACAATCTGGTGACGATATCGTTATCGTTGCAGGTGTGCCACTTGGTGAAGCAGTTCGTACTAACACAATGCGTATCCGCACTGTACGTTAATCTAATATTAAAAAGCCTATCATATCAAGCTTTCTAGCTTGTGTGATAGGTCTTTTTTTGTGACGAGGGGCAAAAATATCATTTTCCTTTCAATTCTAAGGTATATAATACAGTTTGCCCTGTAACTTTTGCTGTAATTATAGATTGCAATGGTCATCTTTCTATCTTTATGACTAAACCTAGCTAGGATTTTTTGGATAATAAGTCTATAAGTGTATGATTGAGGCTTGAGCTTATTACTGTTTGTGCAGAAAGGATTGCTAAAAGATAGTATTTAATAGTGTTTAGGAAAATAAAAAAAGCTCTCTGGAAAAACCAGAAAGCCTGAGAGGCATCTCCATGTGAGAAATTGGTTCACACAATTTCTCAAGGTCCGCTCCTGCGTTATGACCTCCTTTGCTCAATAGTAGCTCTCGCTACATATCGACTCATCGCAAATTCTATTTTACTATAAAGTCGAAAAAATGTCAATAAAAAAAGTTCCTATACCAAGGAACTGATGAACAATGCTAATTGCCGGGATCGAACCGGCGACCTCATCCTTACCATGGATGCGCTCTGCCTACTGAGCTAAATCAGCTTACTTAAAAAGTATACTATAGAATCAAATCTTTGTCAATAAAATGTTTTATTTAAAAGTAATCAGATGTCAGTCAAACTAAAATGGCTTAAGAGAATATCCCTCAGCCATTTTATTCTAACCTAATTGATTTTGTTTTTTTCTGGATTCCAGATAAAACTTGCGATAAAGCTAAAGATGATGGTAATAATCGCAACTAAGACAGCAAGAATCAGTGCTGGTATGCGAATAAACCACCACAAAGGATTTGTTTTTTTGTTATCGTGCCATTGTTTTGTTTCCTCATCCAGACGTTGGAATTCTGATTGGATACGTTCAGCAACCATCTCAATTCCTTCATCATTCATTTTCTTAATGTCCGAGATATCGATAGGATTTCCGAAGTTCATATCGACACGTTCACGACTGATGAGTCCTTTTAAGGTCATTGGACCAGTATAAGTAACTGGCATGATGCGAACCTTGGCCATTTTAGCAATCAGAGCTACGCCACCTTTGACATCGTTAGAATGACGACTACCGCTTGGAAACATGATGAGAGATCGGTCGCTCTTTTTAAGGACATTGATAGGATATTTGATAGCCGAAGCGCTAGGATTTTCCCGGTCAATGGGAAAGGCACCACACATTCGAATCCACCAACCAAAGATTCGATTAGAGAAAAGTTCCTTTTTAGCCATAAAGACAAATTGCTTTGGTTTGGTCGCAAATGCCATGTAGACAGGATCCCACCAAGTACGATGGGGAGCAACTAGGATATAGTTTTCATCTTGACTCGGAATTTTATCAGTATTATGATAGTGAGCATTACCGTTGATAGACCAAAGAATCAACATAACCAGCCCACGAAGATAAGTATAAAACATGGTGTCTCCTTCAATTTTCTTTCTTTTATTATACCTTATCATACTAGGACAAGCAAATGTTTTTTTGTTTAGGCTGAATTGCTCTTCATATGAAATTAGAATTATTTTTAAAAAAATGATATGATAGAATTTATGGATAAAAATAAAATTATAGGCTTAAGCCAATCAGAAGTTAATGAACGTCAGAAACAGGGACAGGTCAATGATTTCAAAGCATCAGCTAGTACCAGTACTTGGCAGATTGTAAAACGAAATGTCTTTACTCTCTTTAATGCTTTAAACTTTGCTATTGCATTAGCGCTCGCTTTTGTTCAAGCCTGGAGCAACCTGGTTTTCTTTGCGGTTATCTGCTTTAATGCATTTTCTGGGATTGTAACCGAGCTACGTGCCAAACATATGGTTGATAAGCTCAATCTCTTGAATAAAGAAAAGATTACGACTATCCGTGATGGACAAGAGATTGCTTTGAATCCAGAAGAGCTTGTTTTGGATGATGTGATTCGCTTGTCTGCAGGGGATCAAATTCCAAGTGATGCGATTGTATTAGAAGGTTTTGCAGAAGTCAATGAAGCCATGTTAACGGGCGAGAGCGACTTGGTGCAAAAAGAAGTAGAAGACTTAATGCTGTCCGGTAGTTTTCTTGCCAGTGGTTCTGTCCTCGCTCAGGTTCATCATGTAGGAGCAGATAACTATGCAGCTAAACTCATGCTTGAAGCTAAGACAGTTAAACCAATCAATTCTCGTATCATGAAATCGCTAGACCAGCTAGCAGGCTTTACTGGAAAAATCATCATTCCATTTGGAATTGCCCTCTTGCTTGAAGCTTTGGTCTTAAAAGGTCTGCCACTCAAGTCTTCTGTAGTGAATTCCTCTACAGCTCTTTTGGGAATGTTGCCTAAGGGGATTGCCCTCTTGACCATTACCTCTCTTTTAACCGCTGTTATCAAGCTTGGTTTGAAAAAGGTCTTGGTGCAGGAGATGTACTCTGTTGAAACCCTAGCGCGCGTGGATATGCTCTGCTTGGATAAGACAGGTACCATCACCCAAGGGAAGATGCAGGTTGAGACTGTTCTTCCTCTGACCCAGGCTTATGACAAGGATGCTATTGCCGACATACTAACCAGCTATATGGCAAACAGCGAGGATAAAAATCCTACAGCTCAAGCTATCCGTCAACGTTTTCAAGGTCAAGTAGCTTATCCGATGATTTCTAGTCTTCCATTTTCAAGCGATCGTAAATGGGGAGCAATGGAGTTGGAAGGTCTTGGAACTGTTTTTCTAGGGGCACCAGAGATGTTGTTGGATGCTGAAGTTCCTGAGGCTAGAGAAGCTCTTGAACGAGGATCTCGTGTCTTAGTTCTGGCCCTCAGTCAAGAAAAACTTGATCACCACAAGCCACAGAAACCATCGGATATGCAAGCCTTGGCTTTGCTTGAGATTCTAGACCCAATCCGAGAAGGGGCAGCTGAAACTCTAGACTATCTTCGTTCTCAGGAAGTGGGCTTGAAAATTATTTCTGGTGATAATCCAGTTACTGTTTCAAGTATTGCTCAAAAAGCTGGTTTTGCAGACTACCACAGCTACGTAGATTGCTCGAAAATTACTGATGAAGAGTTGGTTGCCATGGCTGAGGAGACAGCGATTTTCGGACGTGTCTCTCCTCATCAAAAGAAACTGATCATCCAAACGTTGAAAAAAGTAGGTCATACGACTGCAATGACAGGAGACGGTGTCAATGATATTCTAGCTCTTCGTGAGGCAGACTGTTCCATCGTTATGGCTGAAGGAGATCCAGCGACTCGTCAGATTGCAAATCTGGTCCTCTTGAACTCAGACTTTAATGATGTCCCTGAGATTCTCTTTGAAGGTCGTCGTGTGGTCAATAACATTGCCCACATTGCTCCAATTTTCTTGATCAAGACCATCTATTCATTCTTATTGGCAGTCATCTGTATTGCGAGTGCTTTGTTGGGACGTACTGAATGGATTTTAATTTTCCCATTCATTCCGATTCAGATTACCATGATTGACCAGTTCGTGGAAGGCTTCCCACCGTTCGTATTGACCTTTGAGCGAAATATTAAACCAGTAGAACAAAACTTCCTCAGAAAATCCATGCTCCGTGCACTACCAAGTGCCTTGATGGTAGTCTTTAGTGTTCTCTTTGTTAAAATTCTTGGAACAAGTCAAGGTTGGTCAGCGATTGAAATTTCGACACTTCTGTATTATCTACTAGCCTCAATTGGCTTCTTATCAGTAGTTAGAGCTTGCTTGCCATTTAGTCTATGGCGTGTTCTCTTGATTATTTGGTCAGTTGGTGGCTTCCTTGGAACTGCTCTATTTCCAAGAATCCAAAAATTACTTGAAATTTCAACTCTTACAGGTCAAACATTACCTGTCTATGGCATCTTGATGTTAATCTTTACTGTGATTTTTATCTTGACAAGTCGTTATCAAGCTAAAAAATAAAGAAAGGCTGCAATCATTGATTGCGGTCTTTTTTAGGTACAGGATTGCTAGACAAAATATGGTATAATAAAGGGAAATAGAGTTTTTGAAAGTGAGAGAAGATGATTTCAAAGAGATTAGAAACGGTGGCTTCTTTTGTTCCCCAAGGAGCCGTTTTACTGGACGTCGGGAGCGATCATGCTTATTTACCGATTGAACTAGTTGAAAAAGGTCACATCGATTGTGCCATTGCAGGAGAGGTTGTAGAAGGTCCCTATCAATCTGCAGTTACAAATGTTAAAAGTCATGGTTTAACTGAGAAAATTCAGGTTCGCCTAGCAAATGGTTTGGATGCTTTTGAAGAGGCTGACCAGGTCTCTGTTATCACTATTGCTGGAATGGGTGGTCATTTGATTGCTACAATATTAGAAGAAGGATTAGACAAACTTGCCAATGTTGAGCGTTTGATTCTTCAACCCAATAATCGAGAAGATGAGTTGCGTTCTTGGTTACAAGAGCATGGTTTTCAAATCATAGCAGAAAGTATTCTAAAAGAAGCTGGGAAATTTTACGAGATTATAGTTGCAGAAGCTGGTAAAATGAATCTATCAGCAACTGATGTCCGCTTTGGCCCCTTCTTGTCCAAAGAAGTCAGTCCAGTCTTCATCCAAAAATGGCAAAAAGAAGCTGCTAAGCTTGAGTTTGCCCTTAGTCAAATTCCAGAAAAAAATCAAGAAGAACGTCAGGTTCTGGCAGATAAAATTCAAGCCATTAAGGAGGTGCTCCATGAAAGCAAGTGAAGTGATAAAGCGTTATGAAGCCTATTGCCCACAAGAATTTTCTATGGAAGGTGATAGTCGTGGTCTACAAATTGGCACCCTAGACAAGGAAATTCAAAAGGTTATGGTTGCTCTTGATATCCGTGAAGAGACAGTCGCTGAAGCTATTGACAAGGGTGTTGATCTGATTATCGTTAAGCACGCACCTATCTTTCGTCCGATTAAGGACTTGGTAGCTAGTCGTCCTCAAAATCAGATTTATATCAATCTCATCAAGCATGATATCGCAGTCTATGTCAGTCATACTAATATTGATATTGTTGAAAATGGTCTCAATGATTGGTTCTGCCAACTATTGGGTATTGAGGATACAACTTATCTGCAAGAAACAGGTTCTGAACGTGGGATTGGCCGTATTGGAACGATTAGACCTCAAACATTTAAGGAATTTGCAGATCATGTTAAGGAAGTCTTTGATCTAGATAGCCTTCGTATGGTGTATTATCATGAGAGTGATTTGCAAAAAACAATCTCAAGAGTTGCTATCTGTGGTGGCAGTGGGCAATCTTTCTACTCTGATGCTTTAGCAAAAGGAGCAGATCTTTATATCACTGGTGATATTTATTATCATACTGCCCAGGATATGTTATCTGACGGTTTGCTGGCATTAGATTCAGGCCACTATATCGAAGTGCTTTTTGTGGAAAGAATTGCAGCGCTCTTGAACGAATGGAAGGAAGAGAATGCTTGGTCGCTAGAAGTAGTCGCAAGTCAGGCTTCTACCAATCCATTCCATCATATCTAGTTAGAAGGTAAAGACAATGAAAAAAGTTGCCATTGTAGGAGCAGGAATTGTAGGGGCAACAGCTGCCTACTATCTCTCTAAAGAAACAGATGTCGAAGTAACTGTCTTTGATCATGGATACGGACAAGCTACCAAGGCAGCGGCAGGAATCATCAGTCCTTGGTTCTCTAAACGACGTAATAAAGCTTGGTACAAGATGGCTCGCCTAGGAGCAGACTTTTATGTAGATTTATTAGCTGATTTAGAAAAAACTGGTCAAAAGGTTGATTTCTACCAGCGCTCAGGAGTCTTCCTTCTCAAAAAAGATGATTCCAAGCTCGAGGAACTCTATGACTTAGCCTTGCAACGTAGAGATGAATCTCCCTTAATTGGCGAATTAGCCATTTTGGACCAAGCTGCTGCAAGCAGCCTATTCCCTGGTCTAAAGGGATTTGAGAGATTGCTCTATGCTTCTGGTGGAGCTCGAGTAGATGGGCAACTCCTAGTGAATCGATTACTGGAAGCCAGTCAAGTGAAGGTCGTAAAGCAAGAGGTCAGTCTAAAACCCTTAGCTTCGGGTTATCAAATAGACAATCAAATGTTTGACCAAGTTATCTTGTCCACAGGAGCTTGGCTTGGACACATTTTGGAACCTTTAGGCTATGAAGTTGATGTTCGTCCTCAAAAAGGTCAACTTAGAGATTATCAGGTTGATTTAGACATGGCAAGCTATCCTGTTGTCATGCCGGAAGGTGAGTGGGATTTGATTCCATTTCCGGGTGGGAAGTTGTCTCTAGGGGCTACTCATGAAAATGATATGGGCTTTGACTTGACAGTGGATGAAACCTTGCTCGATCAAATGGTTGTGGCGGCGAGTCTATTTTATCCAGCCCTGGCTGAGGAAATTTCATCTGGTGAACGTGTAGGAATTCGGGCTTATACGAGTGACTTTTCTCCATTTTTCGGACAGGTTCCAAACTTATCAGGAGTCTATACAGCAAGTGGTCTAGGATCTTCAGGCTTAACGACTGGTCCTATTATCGGTTATCATCTAGCTCAAATGCTTCAAGGGAGAAAAGGAGTATTGGATCCAGCAGATTATCCGACTGAAAGATACATTAAAAAGAAACAATAGTAAACCTTTTACCTAGTTTTTACGATAGGATTAGGATAGCAAATGACTTTCCCTATCAAAAATGGTAAAATGAAAAAAATAATCCAAGAATTGAGGAAATAAAATGCAAGAAAAAATTCTGGTAACAGGTGGAGCAGGTTTTATCGGAACTCACACTGTCATTGAATTGGTCCAAGCTGGACATCAGGTTGTTGTGGTGGATAACTTGGTCAACAGTAGTCGTAAAAGTCTTGAAGTAGTCGAAAGAATCACTGGGGTAGAAATTCCTTTCTACGAAGCAGATATTCGTGACACAGATACACTTCGTGATATTTTCAAACATGAAGAACCAACAGGTGTGATTCATTTTGCTGGTTTGAAAGCTGTAGGTGAGTCAACTCGTATCCCACTTGCCTACTATGATAACAATATCGCTGGAACTGTCAGTCTTTTGAAAGTTATGGAAGAGACAAACTGTAAGAATATCATCTTCAGTTCATCGGCAACTGTTTATGGAGATCCTCATACAGTCCCAATCCTAGAAGATTTCCCACTTTCAGCTACCAACCCATATGGTCGTACCAAGCTAATGCTGGAAGAAATCTTGACAGATATCTATAAAGCAGATTCAGAATGGAACGTTGTGTTACTTCGTTACTTCAACCCAATCGGTGCGCATAAGAGCGGTGATTTGGGTGAAAATCCAAACGGTATTCCAAATAACCTCCTTCCATATGTTACACAAGTTGCAGTTGGTAAGTTGGAACAAGTTCAGGTCTTTGGAGACGACTACGATACTGAAGATGGAACAGGTGTTCGTGACTATATCCACGTCGTTGACCTAGCAAAAGGACACGTTGCCGCCCTTAAGAAGCTTCAAAAAGGTTCAGGACTAAACATTTACAACCTTGGTACAGGAAAAGGCTACTCAGTTCTTGAAATTATCCAAAATATGGAAAAAGCAGTCGGACGTCCTATTCCATATCGTATTGTTGAACGTCGCCCAGGTGATATTGCAGCTTGCTACTCAGATCCAGCAAAAGCTAAGGAAGAGCTAGGATGGGAAGCAGAACTTGGTATTACTCAAATGTGTGAAGACGCATGGCGTTGGCAAAGTAAGCATCCAAACGGATTTGAAGACTAAGATGATGATTTCAATCATAGTCCCATGTTTAAACGAAGAGGAAGTACTTCCTCTTTTTTATCAAACTCTTGAAGCACTGATCCCAGATTTGGAAACAGAAATCGAATACATTTTTGTAGATGATGGTTCGATTGATAAGACTTTGGACGTTCTAAAGGTTTATCGAGAGAAAAATCCTGCAGTACATTATATCTCTTTCTCGCGAAATTTTGGGAAGGAAGCGGCCATATATGCAGGTTTACAACAAGCAAGTGGAGACTTGGTGGTGGTTATGGATGCAGACCTTCAGGATCCACCAAGCCTCTTGCTTGAGATGAAAGAACTACTAGATCAGAATCCAGACTTGGATTGTGTTGGAACTCGGAGAACTAGTCGAGAGGGTGAACCCTTTTTACGTAGTTTCTGCGCCAATCTTTTTTATCGTTTTATGCAAAAAATTAGCCCAGTAGCTCTTCCATCGGGTGTCCGTGATTTTCGAATGATGAGAAGAACAGTTGTGGATGCAGTGTTGGAATTGACAGAATACAATCGCTTTTCCAAAGGGCTCTTTGCTTGGGTTGGTTTTCGCACTCACTATCTAGAATACCCTAATGTTGAAAGGCGGGCAGGTAAGACTAGTTGGAGCTTTAGACAACTCTTTTTCTACTCTATTGAAGGGATTGTGAATTTTTCAGATTTTCCTTTGATATTAGCTTTTGTTGCTGGTCTTTCATCATGTTTTCTGGCTTTGGTGATGACACTGTTTGTAGTTGTCCGTACTCTCTTACTTGGCAATCCAACTTCTGGTTGGACCTCTCTGATGGCTGTCATTCTATTTCTTGGTGGTGTCCAATTATTGACGATTGGGATTCTCGGAAAATATATCAGTAAAATTTATCTGGAAACGAAAAAAAGACCCCTCTATCTGATAAAAGAACAGAGTGAGTCAAGATAAGATTTGCTAAAAATAAGTCCTTCAAAAGACTATAATTTTCTGGAAAAATATGCTAAACTAGAGGAAGTGGTATTTGGAAATCGAATCACCACTGATGACAAATTAATCTTTGATGAGCGCGCGAGTAGGACACTGTTTTACAGCTTCCAGTAGCTCTTCACTAGCTGGGACGTCTCTCTAGTTGATTAGGATCATCATAGAAACGCACTATACCATTATCATGGTAATCAAATAAATCAGAATAGGTTTGGCATAGCCCGCAGGCAATGCATCGTTCAGGTATAAGTGTGATTTTCATATTTATATTGTAATAAGAAATTAGAAAAAAAACAAGGAGTAAGGTATGGAAAAGGAACCGTGGCAAGAAGATATTTACGATATCGAGGAAAGTCGTTCGGAACGCAGAAGCAGAGGAAATAAGGAATCAGGAGTAGGAGCTAATCGTATTTTAACGATTTTGGCTTGTATTTTCTTTGTTATCGTTGTCGGTATGATTGCTATTCTAATCTACCTGTCATCCGGTGGAAGTGATCGTACGGCAGCCTTGAAAGATTTTCATGATTCTTCTGCGCCTAAGGTAGAGGAAGTTTCTTCAACATCATCAAGTAGTTCAGTTGAAGCATCAAGTTCTGAAGCAGAATCAACTTCTTCAAGTAGTTCAGAGGAACACACAAATGCTGAGGGAACCATTACTGTCCTTGCAGGTGAAGGTGAGGCAGCTATTGCAGCTAGAGCAGGCATTTCTATTGCCCAGCTTGAAGCCTTGAACCCTGGTCATATGTCTTCAGGAACTTGGTTTGCAAATCCTGGTGATGTCCTTAAGACAAGATAGGAGTTAGAATGAAAACAATTCAGATCGCTATTGATGGTCCAGCTTCAAGTGGTAAGAGTACAGTAGCAAAGATTATCGCTAAGGACTTTGGCTATACTTATCTGGATACAGGTGCCATGTATCGTGCTGCGACTTACATTGCTTTAAACAACCAAGTAAGCCCAGAAGAGTCATCTCGACTTCTTGAATTATTGGAACAATATCCGATTAGTTTTGGTCGTGCCGAAACAGGAGAACAGCTTGTTTTTGTTGGAGACGTTGATGTTACCAATCCAATACGAGAAAATGAAGTAACTAATGCTGTATCTGCTTTTGCAGCCATTCCAGCTATTCGTGAAAAATTGGTAGCCCTCCAGCAAGAAATTGCCCAACAAGGCGGAATCGTCATGGATGGTCGAGATATTGGTACAGTGGTCTTGCCTAAGGCTGAATTGAAGATTTTTCTTGTTGCTTCAGTAGATGAACGTGCAGAACGACGTTATAAGGAAAATCTTTCAAAGGGGATCGAAACAGATTTGGAAACTTTGAAAGAAGAGATTGCTGCGCGTGATTATAAAGATAGTCATCGTGAAACTTCGCCTCTTAAGCAGGCAGATGATGCAATCTATCTGGACACGACAGGACTAAGTATTTTAGAAGTTGTCGAAAAAATTAAATCAGAAGCAGTCAAACATTTTTAATTTGAAATTTTAACCGATTGACCACGATAGTGGTGAGTCGGTTTTTTAGCAATTTGTCAAATTTTTAATTTTAAGGTATAATAGTCTTTGTTAACGAAAATTTGACAATCAAACCATCATGAAAATAGAAGGAGATAAAATGAACAATCTACCAAATTGCCCAAAATGTAATTCAGAATATGTCTATGAAGACGGAGCCTTGCTAGTCTGCCCAGAGTGTGCTTATGAATGGAATCCTGCTGAGCAAGCTGAGGTTGAAGAAGGCCTTGTTGCTATCGATGCTAATGGAAATAAATTGGCTGATGGAGACACAGTAACCCTAATCAAAGACCTCAAAGTAAAAGGCGCACCAAAAGACCTTAAGCAAGGAACTCGTGTTAAAAACATCCGTATTGTTGAGGGGGACCACAACATCGATTGTAAGATTGATGGTTTTGGTGCTATGAAATTGAAATCAGAATTTGTTAAAAAGATTTAATCATGACTGCTTGGAATAAACTTATTTTTTTCAGTCGGACTCTCTTGTTTTTCGCAGCATTTACAGGGGTATATCTGGAAATTACCAAACGTGGTGGTTTAGGGATGTTGCTTTACTATACAGTCCTTTCCAACCTTTTGGTTGTCATCTTTACAGGTTATCTTTTGTTAAAGATGCGTAGTGGCGGTGATAGTTGGCAGAGTCCTGGTATTCTACGTCTCAAAGGTGGCGTTACCATGAGTATCATGATCACCTGCGTCATCTATCATTTCATGCTAGCTCCCTTGACGACAGATTTTTACCGTTTGGAAAATTTCCTTTGTCATTATATCGTACCTCTCTGGTTTTTAGCAGATACAATTATTTTTGATAAGAGTCGTCAATATAAGTGGTTTGATCCCATGCTTTGGACCAGCCTTCCTTTGTTTTATATGATTTTTGCCATCTTAAACGGTTTTGTTCTAAAGATGGATGTCCCTAACGCTAAGGATAGTCCCTTCCCTTATTTCTTTTTGAATGCTACCAAACATGGTTGGGGCTTTGTCTTTAGATGGGCAGCTACTATCTTTGTTGCCTATATGGTTTCAGGATATCTGTTTTATCTTGTTAAAAACATTAAAAAATCTAAGAAATAAGAGTACCTTATATGGGTACTTTTTTGATGATTGATATAATTGTACCCGGACAAATCAATTTTTTTTATCTTGTACTTGAGTCATTTCTACCTTAAAATAAAATTGTAGCTACCAATACAACTATTGAGGATGAGAAAATGACTGAAAATCGTTATGAATTAAATAAAAATTTGGCACAGATGCTTAAGGGTGGCGTCATCATGGATGTTCAAAATCCTGAACAGGCAAGAATTGCAGAGGCTGCAGGTGCGGCAGCTGTTATGGCCTTGGAGCGAATCCCAGCTGATATTCGTGCAGCTGGTGGTGTCTCTCGTATGAGCGATCCAAAGATGATCAAGGAAATCCAAGACGCAGTCAGCATTCCAGTTATGGCCAAGGTTCGAATTGGGCATTTTGTTGAAGCACAGATTTTAGAAGCCATCGAGATTGACTATATCGATGAGAGTGAGGTGCTATCTCCAGCTGACGATCGTTTCCATGTGGATAAGAAAGAATTCCAAGTTCCTTTTGTTTGCGGTGCTAAAGATCTAGGAGAAGCCTTGCGTCGTATCGCTGAAGGAGCATCGATGATCCGTACAAAAGGGGAACCAGGAACAGGAGACATTGTTCAGGCGGTTCGTCATATGCGTATGATGAATCAAGAAATTCGTCGCATTCAAAACCTCCGTGAGGACGAGTTATATGTCGCAGCAAAAGAACTCCAAGTACCTGTAGAATTAGTTCAATACGTTCACGAACATGGAAAACTACCAGTCGTGAACTTCGCAGCAGGCGGTGTAGCAACACCTGCAGATGCTGCTCTTATGATGCAGCTAGGTGCAGAAGGTGTGTTTGTTGGCTCAGGGATTTTCAAATCAGGTGATCCTGTTAAACGTGCGGCAGCAATTGTCAAGGCAGTTACCAATTATCAGAATCCTCAAATTTTAGCTCAAATCTCAGAAGATTTGGGAGAAGCCATGGTTGGTATCAATGAGAATGAAATCCAAATTCTCATGGCTGAGCGAGGAAAATAGATGAAAATTGGAATATTGGCCTTGCAAGGCGCCTTTGTAGAGCATGAGAAAGTCCTTGCCAAACTAGGAGTTGAAAGTATTGAACTGCGAAATCTAGAAGACTTTCAGCAACACCAGAGTGACCTTTCGGGGTTAATCTTGCCAGGGGGAGAGTCTACAACTATGGGGAAACTGTTGCGAGATCAGCAGATGCTAATTCCTATAAGAGAGGCTATTCTCAATGGTTTACCAGTCTTTGGAACTTGTGCGGGTTTAATTTTGCTAGCAAAACAAATCACTTCTCAAGAGGAAAGCCATCTAGCGACTATGGACATAGTAGTAGAGCGCAATGCCTATGGACGTCAGCTAGGAAGCTTTTATACAGAAGCAGACTGCAAGGGCGTTGGTAAAATTCCAATGACCTTTATCCGTGGCCCTATTATCAGTAGTGTTGGTGACAGTGTTGATGTTCTAGCGATTGTGAACAATCAAATCGTTGCTGCTCAAGAAAAGAATATGCTAGTGACCTCCTTTCATCCGGAATTGACAAATGATCTTCGCTTGCATCAATATTTTATCAATATGTGCAAATAAAAATAGGTCGGGATTTTCCCGGCCTATTTTTACATGTAATAAACAATGGCGATGTATTGGAGAGCTGAAGCTGCCAGAATGAAGAGATGCCAGATCATGTGGAAGTAAGGTTTCTTCTTAGCATAAAAACCAGCACCAACTGTATAGCAAAGCCCACCTGATACCATAAGAGTCCAAAAGATTGGATTTGTTTGACTGATGATTGCTGGTAGGATAGCCACAACTAGCCAACCCATGATTAAGTAGAGAATTAGACTAAATTTTTCATTGACTTTTTTGGCAAAAATTTTATAAAGAATACCAAAAATAGTTGTTCCCCACTGAATGGCGATAATCAGATAACCAAACCAGTTATTCATCAAGGTCAAAACGACAGGAGTATAAGAACCTGCAATCGCAACATAAATCATGGAATGGTCGATAATGCGCAAGACATACTTATGAGTGGAACCATAAGCCATAGAATGATAAATAGTCGATGAAAGAAACATAAGAAAGAGGCTGATGACGAAGATGGACACACCGACAGACGATAAAAATCCATGAGCTTCATAACTATAAGTCGATGAGATAGGGAGCAAAATCAGCATGATAAGTGCTCCTACAGCATGGGTGACACTGTTTGCTATTTCTTCTCCAAAACTAAGGCGCTTGCTCAGTTTAAAACTAGTATTCATTTGTTTCCTCCTCTTGGGTTTCTGTATAGACTAGTGCAAGTGTTTGATGATAAAGTTTGACCGTTTGACAGCTTGCTTGAATGATTGGATTAGCTGGATCAATATCTTTATTCATATAGTCCACAAAAGCATTGTAAAGTTCTTGTGAGTTAGTCTCTGTGTGTAGGGTATTCAGGGTTTGAGCAATTTCCTGGATTGAAAAAACAGACTTGAGCGTTGTGATAGCAATCAATCGGGCGATTTGTTTGCGTTGGTATTTTTTCTTTTCAGGTTTGCTGATATAGCCGTGTTTGACATAGTTGTTCACCATTGATGCAGTTAAACCTTTCTCTTTAGCAAGAGAAATAGGGGAACAAACTTTATTCACATAAAGTAGGACCTGGTCCAAATAGAGATCAATGTTTGGAATTTTGTCCCATTCTGGGTAGGAAAAAGTAGATTTCATTTCCAACTCCTGTTTATCTAGTTTTAATAACTAGATTATAAAATAATAGAAATCAAAAGTCAAGTTTTAACTGCTTGTAGAAAGCCTTAAATTATGCTATGATGAGAGAAACTAGTCAGAAAAGAGGAGATAAGATGGAAATTCGTTTAGCCTTTCCAAACGAAGTAGATGCAATTATGCAAGTGATTGAGGAAGCTAAAAAATGCTTGGCGGAAGCTGGTAGCACTCAGTGGCAAAATGGTTATCCAAATACTGATACGATTATCGAAGATATTATCTCAGGTCAGGCTTATGTAGCCCTGGAAGAAGGAGAGCTCTTAGCTTATGCAGCAGTAACCAAGAGTCCAGAAAAAGCCTATGAAGCCATTTATGATGGAAGCTGGGAAGGAAGAGAGTCAGAGTATCTAGTTTTTCACCGTATTGCTGTCGCTAGTGATGTGCAAGGACAAGGTGTTGCCCAGACCTTCTTGGAAGGCTTGATTGAAGGCTTTGATTACCTGGATTTTCGTTCAGATACGCACGCTAAAAACAAAGCCATGCAACATATTTTTGAGAAGCTAGGTTTTAAACAAGTTGGTAAAGTTCCAGTAGATGGGGAACGTTTGGCCTATCAAAAATTAAAATCAAATGCAAACTAAGTATGCAAAAATGCTCTATGTCTCTCCCATAGGAGAGCTCTCGCTTGTTGCTGATGACCACTACTTGCTAGGCATTTGGTTTCAAGGTCAGAAACATTTTGAGAGAGGCTTGTCGCTAGGTAATCTAGTTGAGGTGGAAAGTCATCCCATTTTAAATCAGATTGCTAGCTATTTAGATGCTTATTTTAAAGGACAAAATCAAGATTTGTCTCAGTTACCTTTAGCTCCTGTCGGTAGTGATTTCGAAAAAAGAGTCTGGAACTACTTGCGAGGAATTCCTTTTGGTCAGACAGTTACTTATGGACAAATAGCTAAGGACTTGCAGATAGCTTCGGCTCAGGCAATCGGAGGAGCAGTAGGGCGCAATCCCTGGTCTATTCTTGTCCCCTGTCACCGTGTGCTAGGTGCTGGAGGACGTCTGACAGGCTATGCTTGGGGACTTGATAAGAAGGCTTGGCTCTTGAATCATGAAGGTGCAAGTTATCAAGAAAATAAAAAATAGAAAGAGAAAAAATGTTAGAATTTATCGAATATCCAAAATGTACAACTTGTAAAAAAGCCAAAAAAGAGTTAGATCAACTCGGATTAGAGTATAAAGATGTTCATATTGTAGAAGAAACTCCGAGTGAAGAAGTCATTTTAAATTGGCTTGAAACTTCAAAATTTGAGTTGAAGCAATTTTTCAATACTAGTGGTATTAAATACCGTGAACTGGGTTTAAAAGACAAGGTTGGAACTTTATCCAAAAAAGAAGCGGCCAAACTCTTGGCCAGTGATGGTATGTTATTAAAACGTCCTATATTAGTGGAGAATGGTGCTGTGAAGCAGATTGGTTATCGTAAAACCTACGACAACTTGGATTTGAAATAGTTTTTTTCTATCTCCTTGATAGGTAAAATATATAACCTCACGCTTTTAAAGTATGATAAACTAGTAGGTAAACAAAGTCTCTTCTGCTCGTAGCAAATATTTTAAATCTAGGCAGAAGTATGATAGAATGATTCATTATCAGGAGAGGATGTTTCTATGAATGTTACAACAATTTTAGCATCAGATTGGTATCAAAACTTGATGCAGTATATTCCAGACGGCAAACTGTTTAGTTTTCGTTCTGTCTTTGATGGGATTCCAAGAATTGTACAACAATTGCCAACAACATTGATGTTGACAGTATTTGGTGCTTTTTTTGGTATAATCTTGGCCTTGGTTTTTGCTATTGTAAAAATTAATCGCGTTAGAATTCTTTATCCATTACAAGCATTCTTTGTTAGTTTCTTAAAAGGGACACCAATCCTAGTGCAGTTGATGTTGACTTACTATGGAATTCCTCTAGCATTAAAAGCGTTGAATCAACAATGGGGAACTGCTTTTAATATCAATGCGATTCCAGCCGCAGCTTTTGCCATTGTAGCTTTTGCTTTTAACGAAGCAGCTTACGCTAGTGAAACTATCCGTGCCGCTATTCTTTCTGTCAATCCTGGAGAGATTGAAGCCGCTCGTAGTCTTGGAATGACACGTGCACAAGTTTACCGTCGTGTGATTATTCCAAATGCAGCGGTAGTGGCGACTCCAACCTTGATTAACTCCCTAATCGGTTTGACTAAGGGGACTTCCCTAGCCTTTAGTGCGGGTGTTGTAGAAGTCTTTGCCCAAGCTCAGATTTTGGGTGGTGCCGACTATCGTTACTTCGAACGTTTCATCTCAGTTGCCCTTGTATACTGGGTGGTAAATATCGCTATTGAAAATCTTGGCCGCTTTATTGAGAAAAAAATGGCAATCGAAGCACCAGATAATGCGAAAACAGATGTGAAAGGAGACCTTCGCTAATGATTAAGATTTCAAATTTAAGCAAATCCTTTTCTGGTCAAACCGTCTTGGATCATCTGAATTTAGATATTCAAAAAGGGGAAGTAGTAGCTTTGATTGGTTCCTCAGGAGCGGGGAAGTCAACCTTTCTTCGTAGCCTAAATTATCTGGAAACACCTGATAGTGGAAGTATTCAGATTGATGATTTCAAAGTTGACTTTTCTCAAATTACTCAAGATGAAATCTTGACTCTTCGTCGCAAGTTGTCCATGGTGTTCCAACAGTTCAATTTGTTTGAGCGTAGAACGGCCTTAGACAATGTCAAGGAAGGTTTGGTAGTTGTTAAAAAACTTTCCGACGAAGAAGCAACTAAGATTGCCAAAGAAGAGTTGGCTAAGGTTGGTCTTTCAGATCGTCAACAGCACTATCCTCGCCACTTATCAGGTGGACAAAAACAACGGGTAGCTTTGGCGCGTGCTTTAGCCATGAAGCCAGCAATCTTGCTCTTGGATGAACCTACTTCAGCCCTTGACCCAGAATTGGTTGGTGAGGTAGAAAGATCTATCGCTAATGCAGCTAAATCAGGTCAAACCATGATTTTAGTCAGTCACGATATGTCCTTTGTTTCTCAAGTAGCTGATAAGGTTTTGTTCTTGGATAAAGGAAAGATTATTGAGTCTGGAACACCAGATGAGATTATCAATCATCCTAAAGAAGAACGAACAAAAGAATTCTTTGCTAGTTACAAACGAACCTATATTTGATATAATAGAAGATAAGAAAGACTCAGTTGGCTAGGCTAACTGGGTTTGCTCTTTAAAATTAATAGAAATGAGAGAGAGCATGCTAGTTCAGCTATTTGCTTTGTATTTAGAGAGTTTAGTGTTGACAATTCTACTAGTCTTGATTATTTTGGGACTCTGGATTGGACTTAGAGCTCTGTCTGGGGTTGACAAAACTGCTAAAGCACGTCAAGCCCATCTCTACGATATGATTATGATTGGAGTTTTAACAATTCCAGTATTGTCATTTGCAACCATGAGCATTTTGTTGGTTCTCAAGGCTTAATAGTTGTAAAATGGGTTTTAATTCGTTAGAATAAAAATAGTTACAACAAGAAAGAAGGAAAGTGAATGTACGATACGATTATTATCGGTGCAGGGCCTGCTGGGATGACTGCAGCCTTGTACGCAGCACGTAGCAATTTGAAAGTTGCTTTGATTGAAGGTGGACTTCCTGGTGGTCAGATGAATAATACCTCTGACATTGAAAACTATCCAGGTTATGCTAATATCAGTGGTCCTGAATTAGCTGAAAAGATGTTTGAACCTCTTGAAAATCTAGGTGTTGAGCATCTCTATGGCTTCGTTGAAAATGTTGAGGATCATGGTGAGTTTAAAAAAGTCGTAACAGACAACCAGGTTTATGAAGCGCGTACAGTTATCGTGGCGACTGGTTCTAAGCACCGTCTCTTGGGGGTTCCAGGAGAAGAAGAACTCAATAGTCGTGGAGTTTCTTACTGTGCAGTTTGTGATGGAGCCTTTTTCCGCGACCAGGATTTGTTGGTCGTAGGTGGAGGTGACTCCGCGGTTGAAGAGGCTATCTTCTTAACACGGTTTGCAAAATCTGTTACCATTGTTCACCGTCGGGATGAACTACGTGCCCAAAAGGTCTTACAAGATCGTGCTTTTGCCAATGAAAAAATCAACTTCATTTGGGATTCTGTCGTTAAAGAAATCAAGGGTGAAAACCGTGTGGAATCGGTTGTGATTGAAAATGTTAAAACAGGTCAGGTGACAGAACAAGCCTTTGGTGGTGTCTTCATCTATGTTGGTTTAGACCCTGTTAGTGACTTTGTCCAAGAGTTGCAGATTCGCGACCAGGCAGGTTGGATTGTGACAGATGATCACATGAAGACAAATGTTACAGGTGTCTTTGCGGTTGGGGATGTTCGTCAAAAAGACCTTCGCCAAGTTACAACAGCTGTTGGAGATGGCGCTATTGCAGGTCAAGAGGCCTACAAATATATTACCGAACATTATTAAAAAGGCGGTGGGACAGAAATCGATTGACAAAGTCTAGATTTCTGTCCCAGCCCCGCGAGGATGATTAGGAGTTTTTTGGAGTCTAAAAGACGAACAAAAAGTTCAATCAGTTACCGCGTCAAAGTTTGATTGCTAATAAAAAGTGAGGTCAGGATCTTTTGTCCTAACCTCACTTTTTATTAGAGTCGATTTCGAAAAACTTCGTACATGAGAATGGCTGCAGCGACGCCGGCATTGAGGCTCTGTACGTTCCCATTCATTGGAATAGTGATCATTTCGTCCACTTGTTTTTTGATGTTGCTAGAGATACCTTTGCCTTCATTTCCGATGATGAGAGCAATCTTTCCTTTGGTATTCCATTTGTGGCAAGGAGTTCCGTTCATATCAGTTCCAAATGTCCAGAAACCTTCATCCTTAAGTTTGTCCAAGGTTTGGCTAAGATTAGTGACTCGAGCAATAGGAACGTGTTCAATCGCACCTGTTGCTGTTTTTGCTACGACAGGAGTAACACCGACAGCTCGATGTTTGGGAATGATGACACCGGAAACATTAGTTGCATCCGCTGTTCTCAAGATAGAACCAAGATTATGTGGGTCCGTTAAACCATCAAGGATTAGTAGTAGTGGGTTTTCTTCCTGGCGTGTCTTAGCAAGAATCTGCTCAAGTTCAGTGTAGGCAAATTCAGAAACGCGCAAGACAAAACCTTGGTGAACAGCTCCTTCTGTCATCTCAGAAAGTGATTTTTTGGAAGTCCAAGAAATGGATACTTTCTTTTCAGTAGCCAATTCCTTAACTTTTTCCACATTCTTTCCTCGTAAATCTTCCTGAAGGTAGAGTTTGTTTCCAGTATTTGCTAAAAGAGCTTCTGTGACGGCATGAACGCCATAGACAATATCGTTTGTTTTCATATCTTCATTATAACACAAAATCCCGTCTTGCAACGGGATTTTCTTTATTCAAGAATGAGCAGGCCATCTTTAACTTCAAATGGGTCTTTTTCATTGATACGATCATAGAACATAATGCCATTTAAGTGGTCAATTTCATGTTGAACTACAATAGAGTTATAGCCCTTAAGTTTGATGCGGTGCTTTTCTCCATCCTTATCAAAATAGTCAACGGTTACTCGAGCGTGGCGGATAACATAGCCTGGAACGGCACGGTCAACAGACAAGCAACCTTCTCCCTCGCCTAGAGCAGCGTCTTGGACTGAGTGGGATACAATTTTCGGATTGTACATGACAGCCTGTAAATCATAGGCTTCTTGAGGAGTTTCCCCTTCCTCCGTGATATTCGGTACCAGTACGGCGATGATGCGTTTTGAGATATCGAGCTGCGGTGCAGCAAGCCCAACTCCTCCACGTAGACCTAATTTTTCAGCCATAACAGGATCTTGCGAGTGTTTCAAAAATTGCATCATTTTTTCTCCAAGAATGATATCTTGATCACTCAAAGGGAAACTGACCTCCTCGGCAACGGC
Organism: Streptococcus oralis; assembly: GCF_964238205.1. Classification (GTDB taxonomy): domain Bacteria; phylum Bacillota; class Bacilli; order Lactobacillales; family Streptococcaceae; genus Streptococcus; species Streptococcus oralis_CZ. The sequence continues at coordinate 9,298 of NZ_CAXSLF010000003.1, read as the reverse complement.
ACGAAGAGTAGGGTTCCCTTCGCGGATAATATCTTTCATATCGATTAAATGAGCAGCTTTGGTAATTCGTTCTATAGCAGACATATTCTTTCCTTTCCTTCTATTACAATTACATGATAACACAAAACAGATGAGAAAGAAAGTCACAGAAGTTGCTAAAAAATAATATAATAAAAGGAAATACCTATTTGTCTGTGGTATAATAGAGTAAGAAAATAGACTTTAAAATCATGGGAGAAAAATGATGGAACAACGTAGTAGAAAAAGAAAAAATGGTCCCGTTTTACAAGCTATTAGACATTCCGTTCGGTTTTTCAGGAACTATAAGCAGTGGAATAATCGCACTTTTATTGTGGTCTTGTTAGCTTCGGTAGCTGTCTCGATGATGCTTACTTTATTAGTGGAAGGAGCTCGAGGGATTTCTTTAAGCAGTAGTGATCCAAGTTCCGCACACCAAGAGTCAAGTTCTCAGGCAAAGAATGCAGAGACGGAACAAGAAACGAGTGCGCGTATCATGGCAAACGGTGATTTGCTCTATCATGACATTATCTACATTTCAGCCAAAAAATCAGACGGCACCTATGATTTCCATGAAAATTTTGAGTATGTAAAACCCTGGCTGAAGCAAGCTGACTTAGTCATTGGTGATTTTGAAGGAACTGTAAATAAAGACCACTATCTTGCAGGATACCCCTTGTTCAATGCACCTGGTGAAGTTATGGATGCTATAAAAGATGCAGGCTATCAAGTGCTAGACTTGGCTCACAATCATATCTTGGATTCTCAGATTGAGGGAGTGGTATCAACTGCGGATGCTATTGAAAAGGCAGGAATGACACCGGTCGGGGTCTATACCCATGAATCACGAGATAAGGCTCCTTTAGTTATCAAGGAAGTTAATGGTATTAAAGTTGCTATTTTAGCTTATTCCTATGGTTTTAACGGCATTGAACAAAGCATTTCACAAGAGGATTATAATCGTTATCTTTCAGACTTAGACGAAGATAAAATGAAGGCTGAAATTGAACGAGCAGAGAAGGAGGCGGATATTACAATTATCATGCCTCAGATGGGAGTTGAGTATCAAATTGAGCCGACTGAGGAGCAAAAGAAACTTTACCATAAAATGATTGATTGGGGAGCAGATATTATCTTTGGTGGTCATCCTCACGTTGTTGAACCAGCTGAAACGGTTGAAAAAGACGGTGATAAAAAGCTTATCATTTACTCTATGGGGAATTTCATCTCAAATCAACGGATTGAAACCATGCAGGATGTGGAAAATGCTAAGTGGACGGAGCGTGGAGTTCTCATGGATGTGACCATTAAGAAGAAATCTGGTAAAACGACTATTGAAACTGCCCAAGCCCATCCAAGCTGGGTGAGTCGTACTCCAAAGGGAGGTTATTCTCCAGAAGGCTACCCACTCTATCTTTACCAAACTTATATCCTGGAAGACTTTATTGAGGGTGGGAAATACCGTAGTCAGTTAGACGAGGCCACCAAGCAACGGATTGATACAGCCTATAAAGAAATGAACGAGCATGTAGGTTTGAAGTGGTAGTGATTCGAATCTCAAGGAGACAAAATGGAAATTAAGATAGTAGCAACGGATATGGATGGTACTTTGTTAGATCCAAGAGGTCAATTAGACCTTCCTCGCTTAGAGAAAATTTTGGATAAGCTGGACCACCGTGGCGTTCGGTTTGTCATTGCGACTGGAAATGAAGTTCATCGTATGAGACAATTACTGGGACATTTAGCAGAAAGAGTCGTTCTGGTAGTTGCTAATGGTGCTCGTATATTCGAAAATGATAAATTGATTCAAGCTCAGACTTGGGACGATGCTATGGTTGATAGAGCTTTAGCTCATTTTAAAGGCAGAGAGTGTCAGGATCAGTTTGTCGTAACTGCTATGAATGGCGGTTTTGTCAAGGAAGGCACTGTCTTTACAGAACTTGATAAATTCATGACTCCGGAGATGATTGAGAAATTCTATCAACGGATGCACTTCGTCGATGAATTTGACTCTAAACTCTTCGGTGGTGTTCTCAAGATGAGTATGGTTATTGGTGAAGAACGATCCGATTCGGTTTTACAGGAAATCAATGACTTATTTGATGGGCATGTGCGAGCTGTCTCTAGTGGATATGGTTGTATTGATATCTTACAAGATGGGATTCATAAGGCTTGGGGCTTAGAAGAATTGCTCAAACGTTGGAACTTAAAACCCGAACAAATCATGGCTTTTGGAGACAGTGAAAATGACATTGAAATGTTAGAGTTGGCAGGTATTTCTTACGCAATGGAAAATGCAGAGGATAGAGTCAAGGAAATTGCGACAGAAGTAGCGCCAGCTAACAGTCAGGCAGGTGTTTACCAAGTTTTAGAAAACTGGCTAGAAGAAGGAGAATAACTTGGCAGTACAACTATTAGAGAACTGGCTCTTGAAAGAGCAGGAGAAAATTCAAACCAAGTATCGTGAACTTAATCAAATCTCGGTAATTGAGCCAGATATCATTTTTATCGGGGATTCTATTATTGAGTATTATCCCTTACAAGAACTACTTGGTACATCAAAGGCAATTGTGAATCGAGGCATTAGAGGCTACCAGACCGGACTTTTACTAGATAACCTTGATGCCCACCTCTATGGTGATGCAGTGGATCAAATTGTGATTTTGATTGGGACAAATGACATTGGAAAAGATATTCCAATGAATGAAGCACTGAATAATCTCGAGAGTGTGATTCAAACCATTTCTCGCGACTACCCACTGTCACAGATAAAGCTAGTTTCCATCTTGCCTGTCAATGAAGGTGACGACTTTAAACAGACAGTTTATATTCGTACCAACGAGAAAATCAAGGCGTGGAACCAAGCCTATCAAGACCTTGCCTCTGCCTATATGCAGGTTGAATTTGTGCCTGTTTTTGAGAACTTACTAGATCAGAAAAGTCAACTCAAGTCAGACTTCACAACAGATGGCCTTCACCTCAGCGTCTCTGGTTACCAGGCTTTATCAAATACTCTAAAAAAATATATTTTCTAGATTGATTCGCTAACGTAAGATAAGTTTAAGAATCATAAATAATAAAAAAATTTTTCTTGTAGTCATAAAAAAGTGATAAACATTCACTGTAGTCTATAAGTTGAATTTTTTGTTTTTATTATAAATTACCTTGAATACTAGAGTCTCTTTGCTATATAAAGTAAAAAGAAGGAATAAGAATAGAGATTTAGATATGTGAATTTAACATTTATAGCTATTAAATATTCTGTATAAATGCATATTATACACTTTACGAATATAGTTTTGGAGTATCGTTATTCTTGCTATAAGTCCTGTAGTATGGTATACTTTTAGCGTTACTGGTAATGTGGGAAGACCATTTTCTTTTTTTAAAAAAGTCAATAAACCTACATATTATTAGTTAAAATGTTAAAAAAGGAGAACTTATCACATGATAAGAAGAGAGCAACAACGATTTTCTTTAAGAAAATACAAAGTTGGTGTCGCATCAGTTTTCTTAGGAACGACCCTTAGCTTCATGATGGCTAATGGTGGTGCTGTAAATGCTGCTGAGATTGTAGCAAAGCAAACTGCTGAGAATACTGAACGAGTCGACAATAACGACAAGGAAAAGTTGAAAGAGCCATCAACGGATGTGACAACTTCAGCTAATTCTGAAACTTCAGAAGTTAAGTCAGAAACATCAACACCTGAAGTTAAGTCTGAAGAAGTAAAATCAGAAGAAGCAAAAGCTGAAAAAACTGAGAAAAAAACATCTGTTAGTCCTGAGGCAAAACCAGAGTCTTCTAAACCAGTAGCAACAACTGTTTCAAAAGCAGAAGAAGTTGTAGTAGCTAAACCTAAGGCAGAAGAAAAGACTGAATCTAAATCAGAGGAAAAATCAGATCCTAAAGCAGAACTTTCAGCTGTAGCTGAGGCAACTAGCCTTGATACAAATGCTAGTGCAACTAATGTTGAAGCAAAACCACTAGTAGATACAGAAACACTAGCTTTGGCAGCTGAAAATACTGTAAATGCAGGTGCATTAGCTACAAATGGTGGTCGTCGCCGTAATCGTCGTGCTGCAACTGACCATAACACAGAAGCAATAGCAACTACAACTACACTTAAAGATGGTGAAACAGCAGATCCAGATATGACAGATCCTGTTGGTGCAACTGTTAAATCACAGGATGTACCTGTTGGATATGAAAGAAAAGAAGGAGATGTTTATACATATAGTATCGTAGATCTTACTAAGTTTAATGAACGTTATGGAACAAAATACTATACTCGTGCTTATAAGAACTTTGATTCTTCTACAGATACAACAGTTGAATTGATTGATAAAATTACTGGCAGTATAGTGGAAACTAAAATAGTTACAGCTACAAGTGGAACTCAAAAATTCGCGACTACTACAACAGCTTCTAGAGGAGAATTAACTTGGCAAGTCGGTTACGACAGAGGAGCCGGTAGTGGACCTGGTAAAACGGATCAGCCATTTATTCAATTGAGTTATGAAGTTGGGAAGAGTATAACTGATTTAGTGGCAGCTGGACACAATCTTACTCCTACAGAAAAAGTTTTATTTGATGAGGTTTATGCTGCTCGTAGATCAAACGACGTTATTAATGCTGTTGAACCAGCGTATAACGGACGTTCCATTACAGAAACGAATGCAAAGATTCCATTAGTAGTTGAAAAAACAACTTATTATCGAGTAGTTGATAAAAACAATCCAACATTTAATGCTAATAAGACTGATAAAAATGTTCAAGATTACGTTGCAAATGGAAATGAAGTTGACTTAGCTAAATACACTCTTAAAGCTATGGAAGGTCAGAAGTTTACAGCATCTGGCGAGCGTAAGTTTGAAGGCTATAAATTGTATCAAACAGCTGATGCAAACGATAAATCTGGTTATGTCAGTCGTCCTTATACTGTTGGGACGAAATTTATGGATGCAGACCGTTATGGTATTAAACGGATTAAAGAAATTGTCGGTGAAGATGGAACAGTTGTTGTCCGTGTTTATCTTCTTGATCCAAAACAACAAAGCAAACGTTCGGATGGTTCATTAAGTACTGATGGCTATATGTTGCTAGCAGAGACTAAACCTATAAAACCAGGTAATTATAATACACAAGACTTAGTCGTTACGAAAACACCACTTCATACAATTGCTTTTACGGATACTAATGGTGTAAACTATCCAAATGGTAAAGAAGTTGAGTTTGGCTTCCAAACAGCTGCAGGTTACACACCGAAGAAAACAGTATTTGTACCATTCTTGGGGGATGGTATCGGTCACTCTTCTGCAAACTCTCAATTGGAACGTGGAGTAGGGGGGATCGGTGTAAACGTAGACTTGCTCAATACATTAGTACCGTATAAACAACCTATCTACTACTATGTTAAAGTGGATCCAGTAACTTATACACCTGAAGTAAGCAAAGTTCTTGATGGTCGTACCTTGAACGACGGTGACTTTAGCTTTACTCTTAAACAAGAAGGTGGTACACACCAAGAAACTGTTACCAACAAAAATGGTAAGGCAACCTTTAGCCAACTAACATTCGAAAAACCAGGTACTTACACTTATAAGATTACAGAAGTTGCTGGTTCGGATACGAATGTTGACTATGATGGTATGGAGGTTACTCTTACAGTTACCGTTACACACAATGCTCAGGATAAACTAGAAGTTGAAGCAATCTATACATCAACAGGTGGTCATGCTGAGAGTGAGAATGACAAGGTCTTCAACAACTATGTTGTAGCTCCAGTTAAGACTAAGTTTGACTTCAGTAAGGCTCTGGCAGGTCGTGAGTTGAAAGCTGGTGAATTCAGCTTCGTATTGAAAGATTCAACTGGTAAGACTCTTCAAACCAAGACAAATACTAAAGAAGGTGTAGTAGCCTTTGATGATTTGACCTTTGACAATACACAAGTTGGTACTCATAAGTACACTGTAGAAGAAGTTCAAGGTTCTGAAGCAGGAATGACTTATGACCCAATGAAAGCTGAAGTAACGATCACTGTTACTAAAGAAGGTCACGTTCTTAAAGCAACAAACACACTTCCTGCAGATACAGAATTCAACAATACCTTCACACCATCTCCTGTTAAAGTAAACCTTGAGTTTGATAAATCACTCTCAAATGGTAACTTGAATGCAGGTGACTTTAGCTTCACTTTGACTGGTGATAACAATGTTAATGAAACTGTAACAAATAAAGCTAATGGTAAGATTAACTTCAGCGAATTGTCATTTGATCAAGTGGGTGTCTACAACTATACTGTTAAAGAAGTTAAAGGCGATAAAGCTGATGTAGACTACGATGCAATGACTATCGCAGTTAAAGTAACTGTAACCAAAGATGCAAGTACTGGTCTTTTGTCAGCTAAAACTGCAATGACCTCTACTGGTGGTGAAGCAACTGGTGAAGATGATAAAGTCTTTAACAACCATGTAGTGGCACCAGTAACAGCTCAATTTGACTTCAGCAAAGCTCTTGCAGGTCGTACACTTAAGGCTGGTGAATTTAGCTTTGTATTGAAAGACAAAGATGGCACTGTTATCCAAACAAAACAAAATGATGCCGCTGGTAAGGTTAAATTTGATGCCTTGACATTTACAAATGCTCAAGTTGGTGATCACAAGTACACTGTAGAAGAAGTTATCCCAGAAACAAAAGAAGCTGGTATGACTTATGACACCATGAAGGCTAACGTGACAGTTACTGTTACCAAATCAGGTCATGCACTTACAGCTGTAGCAACACTTCCAGCAGATAAAGAATTTAACAATACCTTTACCCCAACTGCAACACAAGCTCAATTCAAGTTCACTAAGAAACTTGAAGGTAAAGAGCTTACGAAGGATGCCTTCACATTTGAATTAGTTGAAAATGGCAAAGTCATCCAAACAAAGAAGAATGCGGCTGACGGGACTATCCAATTTGATGCAATTTCATACGATGCAGAAGGTACTCATACCTATACTGTACGTGAAGTAGCTGGAACAGATACAAATATCGACTACGATTCAATGAATGCAGTCGTAACAGTTAATGTAACGAAAGACGCTGCATCTGGTATCTTGACTGCTAATGTTACAATGCCTGCAGATACAGAATTCAACAACTTTGCAGTAGCTCCAGTTAAGACTAAGTTTGACTTCAGTAAGGCTCTTGCAGGTCGTGAGTTAAAAGAAGGTGAATTTACATTTGTATTGAAAGATGCAGATGGTAAGACTCTTCAAACCAAGACCAATACTAAAGCAGGTGTTGTAGCCTTTGATGACTTGACCTTTGACAATACACAAGTTGGTACTCACAAGTACACTGTAGAAGAGGTTATTCCAGAAAACAAAGAAGCAGGAATGACTTATGACCCAATGAAAGCTGAAGTAACAATCACTGTTACTAAAGAAGGTCATGTTCTTAAAGCAACAAACACACTTCCTGCAGATACAGAATTCAACAATACCTTCACACCTGCTGCAACCAATGCTCAATTCAAGTTCACTAAGACACTTGAAGGTAAAGAGCTTACGAAGGATGCCTTCACATTTGAATTAGTTGAAAATGGCAAAGTCATCCAAACTAAGAAAAATGCGGCTGATGGAACTATCCAGTTTGACGCGATTTCTTACGATAACGAAGGATCTCATACATACACTGTACGTGAAGTAGCTGGAACAGATACAAATATCGACTACGATTCAATGAATGCAGTCGTAACAGTTAATGTAACGAAAGACGCTGCATCTGGCCTCCTGAATGCAGCAGTTACAATGCCGGATGATACTGAGTTCAATAACTACCATGTAGCTCCAGTCGTTGCAAGATTTGACTTTACTAAGAAATTAGCAGGTCGTGAACTTAAAGAGGGCGAATTTAGCTTTGTTCTTAAAGATTCAACTGGTCAAACTCTTGAAACAGTAACAAATAAAGCTGACGGAACTGTAACATTCTCTGAATTATCATTTGATAATACTAAAGTTGGAACTCATACTTATACAGTAGAAGAAGTTATCCCATCTACTAAAGAGCTTGGTATGGCTTATGATACTATGAAAGCAACAGTCACAGTTGAAGTTGCTAAGAATGGTCACACCTTGACTACTGTAACAAACGTAACATCAACTGGCGGTGTCAATGCTGATGGAACATCAACAGAAGGAACTGATGATAAAGAATTCAACAACAAGATCACTCCTCCTGAAACACCTGAATTCCAACCTGAAAAATTTGTTCTTAATAAAGAGAAATTTGACATTACAGGAACAAAACTTGTAGACGATGATGATGAATTGACTGATGAGTACACTGCTACAAATGCTAACCCATACGCAGATGGAACTTCAAACAACGAAGCAGAAAACATCAATACTAAGACTGTTGAACGTGGTGATAAACTAGTTTACCAAGTATGGTTGGATACGAAAAACTTCACTGATAAAAATAACATCCAATCTGTTGGAATCTCTGATACCTATGATGCAGAAAAATTAACTGTTAATGCTGCTGATATTAAAGCTTATGACAGTGAAAGTGGAGATGACGTAACTGATAAGTTTGACATCAAGGTTGAAAATGGTGTCATTACAGCAACATCTAAGACTTCTGTAAACAAATCATTGGGTGATGCGGATAATACACAAGTTATCGATACAACTAAATTTGCATTTGGTCGCTACTATAAATTCGATATTCCAGCGACAGTTAAAGCTGACGTTGCAGGTGGAGTGGACATCGAAAATAAAGCCAACCAGATTGTTCATGTTTATAATCCAGTAAATAAATCTGTTGAAAAACCAGAAAAACCAACTCAAAAACGTGTAAACAGCGTACCGATTGAAGTATCCTTCAACTTCACTAAGAAACTTGAAGGTCGTGAATTGAAAGCGAACGAATTCAGCTTCGTTCTTAAAGATTCAACAGGTAAAGTTGTTGAAACTGTAACGAACGATGCATCTGGAAACGTTAAGTTCAAAGCTCTTAAATTCAAGAAGGGTGAAGAAGGTATTCACAACTATACTGTTGAAGAGGTAGCTGGAACAGACGCAACCGTTACCTACGATACTATGCAAGCAAATGTAACCATCACAGTTTCACACGATGGTACAGCTAAAGCTCTTGTGGCAAATCTTGGAGATATTGCAGATAAAGAGTTCAACAATACAGTAACTCCTCCAACAGAACCTAAGTTCCAACCAGAGAAATACGTTGTTTCTGAAGAGAAATTCGATATCACAGGCGACAAGCTCGTTGACG